>JBEDUN010000086.1:0-23737 GCA_040414675.1 Nitrososphaeraceae archaeon
TTGCAGTACCAAGTGGGTTGGTTGCTGGCAAGTTTGCTAGAGATACCGAACCCACACCAGAAGAGTTGGAAAGATTAGGAAAAGAAGAGCCTAGTAGACCAACAGCTGGAAGTATTGTAACAGAGTAGTTTTCTTTTTTATTGCAGAATAAGCAACTCAAACCTTACTGTGATTTTTAATCGATATCGACAACAGAGAACGAGATTATCCATAAAGTTTCCAGTGAAAATTAAACAATGTAAATTATGAATCTGTTGTAATTTTATTCGTAATCTTAGTTATTAGGCATCAATAAATAAAGTAATAGGAATTGATCTAACATAGATGTTTCAATAAATTTAGAAGCATACTACACCATAATTGTTGTATAGATTGATAAGATAAATATAATACTCTATGAATTGGATTCATATGAAATTATAATGCTTTCTATTTTCCTATCGAATCAAAGAATATTTGATCGTCTTGATCGAGAAATCTACCAAACTCATAATAAAAATAAGGCATAGCCACAACGAAGACTTATCAGTCCATGATGGTAGTTCAGTCAAGATCGAATATTGAGGACATACGTATCACATAATATGTAGTCAAATTCAAAAATCTAGACTGAATTATATAATGATGTAATGAGACTCTATTTGTCCAAAAGTGATGTGCCAGATTTATTAGACTAGAATGGATGGTGATAAATATTGGACTTGACTGATTCATGTAGAATAAAAATTAGATGTTAAACAAATATTGTATAATGAAATAACATATATTTTTGACTTTTTAGAGATTATATAATACAGTTAAGTAGTATTAAGGTCATATATTATATAAAATGAAGTTTAATTTCTTCAGTAAAAATTATAAATGTGTGACTTGTGGTGAGAAATTTAAAACTGAAGATAGTTTAATGCAACACAATCAATTAGAGCATAGAAAAAGTGCCTAATGCTAAACCCTTTATCGGATTCTATTCTTTTTAATATGTCCAATAATCTTGCAGTACGATTAATGAATTGAATCATTTTGTAAATAAGATTTGTTATGACCTGTTTTTAGAGTCTAGATATGTCCTACTAAAAAGAATATATGACTTTTAACCTACTGTATCATGTCATGTCTTACGATAAGAGTGATGATGAAGGCACACGCAATGATCTGATAGAAGATATCTTTACTAGTAATTGAAATTTATATAAACTAGAGATATTGACAGTGTGATAGTAGTCCTCATAACAAGATCTGCAACATGTATCAGTATCACATTAACTATTATCATGGGTTAGGAATAGTATACAAAAAAGATGAATAAAGCTAAGCTATCACACACCAATAGTATAACAATTAATAAATCTAATTAGCTATACTATTTGTACGATGAAGTTTGTAATAGAAGGTCAGCATAGGAATCACGAATTCAAATTAGTTGGATCAGTTAATGGGTTTCATCTGGAGTTGAATAACCGTGTCATATTGTATGCGGACAATATAGAAAAAGATGGATGTATAACTATTGATGAAGCAGTATTTTACAAAGTAGAATCGATTAATAAGAATACACATGATTACCATATTAAGGATTTACAAACCTACGAAAACTAGTTAAAATACATATATTGAGCACTTGCTGTCAGTAACAACTGAGTATGCCTATTCCAAGTAGCATCATATTGTTAAATTATTATGTATATCAGTACATTAGGAGTGCAAAGATTAGTAATTAATTAATAAAGAAATATGCTAATCCCTGAGTGAAATAGGAAACAAAAGATCTGATAGATCAAGTCTGAATCAAAGAAATATTGTCTTGTTAGATGACATAATTAGTCCAATATCCATATAGGATCTGTCTTTTTCATTATTGAAAGCCACCCCATATCTGGTGGACGAATGTTCGACTGCCATAGAATTGCGATTATTTCTCCTCTATGATGAAGTTCAACTACGACATGAATTAACACGTCCTTGACTCTGCTATTTCTTCTAATGCCGTCAATATTAATTCTTGAAACAAATCTGTCAAGGTCCTCTGATTTAAGCAATGACAAGTAGTTACTAACGCTGCTTGTAGTAATAGAGTTGTAGTTTTCGATTAAACTCCATGATGTGTAATTTGAATAGGGAAATGGTCTGTTTGGATCTTCTAAACCATGAATGGTATAATTAACCCAGGAATCTTCAATCCACATTATATGTAGTAGAGTATCTTTCAAAGATAGCCATCCAGTTTCGTGGTTCTTAATCAAATCCTTCCACGATAGACTGCTTTTGAATAAGTCGATGTAGTTTTGTCTTACTCTATGGTTATAAATAAACAATTCTTTGAAGTCAGAAGCCTCCATGATGCTACTGTTGGTCATGGAATGTTTATAGTACAAATAGTTTTTCCTTCAAAATTAATCTTGTGATGCTTGGTAAAGTCGTATACTCCGTTTGATAGGTATAATAATACGTTGTATCTAATATTTTGCAGTTATTTTTTTATTCCAAATACGAAACATTTTTCGTCAACATTTCAATTAATCACATGACGTTAGATATTAATCAAGAATAGGCCTTTGGGATGATCGGCATAAATCAATCCATCTAATGAGCTCATCCAATTTGGGATTCTAAACACCATTTATTATTTATCAGTATTGTTGCTTACTAAACTAAAATAGGCACTATTGGTAACCCAATTTCGTGTTTGAATATCTGATATACCCGGCAATCGGGTTTGTAACAACTCTACTAGGACTTGAAGCAGCATGGCATTTTACGGCATGCAAGATACCGGACAAAACTGTAAAGTCCTGTATGTATAGGCAACTAAAACTTATTCCAGCCAGATTATAGCAATAGAATCTACTCGCCTATGGATGACCCAAAAGGAGGAACGATTTCTAAATAGTTAATAAAATAGTAGATCATTGTGAAGTGAAATGTCAAAAATTCTGCTGGCTTATGACAGCGCATATGATGGTATATCTTATAGTAACGGGGTATACCATAGTAAACTTCATCATTTATCTAATTTATCCATCATTCATTCATTCATTTTTATCAGGCTGCTCATTACTCTGATGACTCTGATCATCTGTGATAAATTAGTCTTGATGTTAACATGCCATATTCTATTGTTTCATTTTTTATAGGATACTGAAACTTATCCGAAATGAAGATTTGCTTTATTCTCGCTTCCTATCTCTATAAATAGGAAATTTGGAAGTCTTATTCTGTGCAATCATATTGATTGATCCAAATATCTATACCAAATGGTGAACTATTAATAAATATGAGCCAATTAAGTATGGTGGCTGAGAAAATTATTAATCTAAATACTACTAACCGTATGAATATAGGGGTGATCCAACTTAATAAACTGGCACACTGGCAAAACTAATGTAGTTATTTTAGCCATTGTTATTGCAGTCGTATTAGTTATATCTATCTTATCATATCAATATTCTACTTTTACTTCTAACAAAATTGTCGATATTGCTTCGCAAGAATCAAGATCAAATACTAGAATTGAAGTACATGACGTTTCACAAATATTAGCAAACAAATTAGAAGCAGTTGGTGCTCTCTTACAAACTCTAATCGATGCTCCAGCAATTCATAATAATGAATATCCAAGAGCAGACATTATTATAAACAATAGGCAGCATTCATCGCGCGATATCACTGATTTTTATATGTGGCTAGATAAAAATGGCAAAATCAATTGGATAAGCAATATTAATTCAAGCACATATCAAAAATATAAGGGAAAAGATCTAAGTTATAGAGAGTACTTTTCTGTCCCAAAGGAAACTCACACAGCGTATTACAGTAGTTTGATAGAATCGAATGACAAGGTTCCAAGATTGTACATATCTTATCCAGTTATCAACAGGACAGGTTCTGTAGGAAATAATGGAATATTCACAGGTATAGTTGTTGCATCGATCAGACTCGAAAGCTTGGGCAACTTTCTAAACAATCAATTATTTCCACAATTTAATAGTACAATTGCACTACTGGACAAAAATGGGACTATACTATATGCTACCGGTGGCCAGCAATATGTAGGAGAAAATGTTTTCGGCAATAAATTTCAGTCTGTACTCTCATCTGTAGTACATACTTCTAAATCAAAAGATCTTCTAAACAACTTGACACGAAATTCGTTACAGGGTAATACAGGCTTCTCAGATGTTCCTATCAACGGTAAAATGAATACTATTGCATACCAGCCTGTGGTAGTAAATGGCAAGGAGTTTCTTATTTTGTATGTTGGCGCACAACATAATCTTGCAAGTGATGTAGGTTCTCTAATTGTTCAGCAGCAATATTTCACAATACTAGTAGTAGCAATAATAGGCATAGTCGCCTCTATCATCGTGTTTCTTGTATTTTCATGGAATAAGAGATTGGAAGCTATTGTAAAGACAAGAACCGGGGAGCTAAAACAAGCAAACGATTCGCTTGCAAATTCAAACCAACAGCTTGCACTAGCTAATAATAGGTTGAAAATCCATGATAAAATGCAAAATGAATTTATCAACATAGCTAGTCATGAAATGAAGACACCTACTCAAGCTATTTTAGGTTACTCCAAGCTAATACAACGACACCCAGAAAAAAGGGATGAAATGATTCAGGCAATATCCAGAAATGCCTCAAGACTCCAACGACTAACAAGCGATATATTGGATGTTACCAGAATTGAGAGCGGACTATTGATACTTAATATAGAAAAGTTCAATCTTAATCAAGTTATTTCGGATATATCTAACGACTACAGAAATGAACTTGAAAGAGTGGATAGTAATGTAAAATTGATACACGAAAGAGAAAATGAGATCATTCCTATAGAAGGGGATAAAAATCGTTTAACACAAGTTATTTCAAACTTGGTAGGTAATGCTACTAAATTCACGGCTCATGGTAATATAACAATAATAGCAAAACAAGGAGTAGAAAACGACAATGTTTCAGTAAATGTAAAAGACACCGGGTCTGGAATTGATCCTGAGATTATGTCAAGACTATTTACAAAATTCGTTGCAAAATCTAATACGGGTACTGGACTAGGGTTATTTATCTCAAAGAGCATTGTGGAAGCTCATGGAGGCCGAATTTGGGCGTCGAACAATCACTCTTTAGACAGATATAACGGTGATGGAAAAGATGGAGCTACATTTACCTTTAATATTCCTTCACATCGAGAGAGGCTAGACCACAAGAAATATGATCAATAATAACGTCGTCGATGATGTTCATATTAAAAAGAGAATACTATTAGTAGACGATGAATTTGATATAACAACAGTTTATGCGATGGGCCTTCAAGACAATGGTTTTAAAGTCGACACATTTAATGATCCCTTGCAAGCACTATCAAATTTTAAAAGTGATTGGTATGATTTTGCACTTATAGATTATAAAATGCCAAAAATGAGTGGATCTGAGCTCTACCATGAGATTATAAAAAGAGATGATAAAGTTAAGGTATGCTTTATCACTGCTTTTGATGTGTATCAGAGAGAGATCAAAAAGGAATTTCAGAGTGATTTGAATGAACTGAACCATATTGATAAGGAAAAATTATATGAGGAATGCTTTATCCAGAAACCTATCGACATAGACGAGTTAGTAGAAAGAATAAAGGAAGTATTGAGTTCGTGATACATGTAATAAATATATTAAAATATATGGGTACTGTTGTTACTGTATATAGAACTGATGTTGGTAATATTTATTTCAAATGGTAATATTGACATCAAATCTTGAGAATACAGCATGCGTACGAATTTTGCTAGTAGATAATGAAGCTGATAACACTTCAGTTTTAAGTATGTGTCTAGAAGATGAAGGGTATAAAGTGGATACATTTGATGATCCCACTTTGGCACTTTCTAGCTTTAGGCCTCATTACTATTCTCTAGTACTACTTGATATTAATATGCCTCAAATGAATGGATATGACTTGTATAATGAAATACGGAAATTAGACAACAATGTAAAGGCATGCTTCATAACAGCGTCTGAACTATATAATACTCTAAAGACTCCACCCGATGAAATATTACGTCACACCAAATACTTCATATCAAAACCGATAGATTTAGATGAGTTAGTAAAAGAAATAAAAAAAGTTTTGGATTGATGATGCTAAATGGCCTTTTGCATATTCTAGGTTCAAAGTTCTTTTCTCACGGTACGAGGTGATTTGATGCAATACAACACAATTCAATACGATATGATATTCTAGCACATATTCCTAGCTATATATAAATGATATCATATTAGGTTGATGATATGTAATTTGATTAGATAGGTAACCAAAAAGAGACCTACTGCTAGGAGGCGTACTAGCAAATTATACGCCGATTAAGGAAATTGAGCGTTCTATCATGTGAAAGAAAATAGAAAAATGCACGCAGAAAAATACGCGGTCAGTATAGAAAATCATATCGCATATTGCAATTAAGAGAATAATATAGTTTGACCGTGGATTACCTCTCACAGTCATACGCTATTAACTTGAAGTGTAATGACGACAAGCATAAAAAAAGGAAATACACATATTGTCGTCATTATTATATAAAAGCAGATTATAGATCAAATTTAAGATAATCACCATGTTTGAATCATGGAAAGAAAACAAACATGGGATGATCTAAACAAATTCATAAAATGATAATATAATAGAAGATTTTGGTATAAAACCATTTTCGTCATTTGTTATGATATGTCAAATTCGTTTGAATTGATCTCTAGGATGATTGTTCTAGCAGGAGCCCATTCTATAGGATCTTTTCTTGTCTATATCAATATGTGTTAGTCTGTTAATAATTTTGAATTCAGAAACAAGAAGTAGACAAAAATTATGTATAACATTCTGAAGCCTTTATATCATTTGTTATTCAAAATACTTCTTTGAATTATAGGTGTCTGAAATAGACAATCATTTCCTGGCAGTCTATACTAGCAAAAATATGGAGATCGAGGATGCCGCACATTTTCTAAAAAATGGCATTGAAAATAATGAAATTACTTTGCTTATACCTACTGATAATAGAACCAAAAATGAAATTATAGAAAAACTTCATAATAAATACAATATTTCTTACAATGAGATAGATAATCTACAAAGGAAGGGAGATCTATATATTGCAAAATCTTCGGAACATTATCTTGGTATTAATACTCGCGACATTTCATATGTTTGGAGTGGCGTAATAGATAATGATGACGGCATCAGTACAAAGCTTGTATTGGACAAAGCAAAAATCAGAAACTTTTTGATAAGTTTAGTTGATAATGCTATGAATCACCGGAAAACTGGAGTTCGAGTCTTTGTTAGTACAAGTCAATTTGTTAGACTTGGAATAGCAGAAGCATTTTTAGATTATGAAGTCATGCCTCCTACAGTCAATCGTGATTTTCCGTTCACTGTCGTTAACGCATATCAAGCTAGCGACGTTTCGAAGAATGCATATAGTAAGGAAATGAATAGTTTTTCTTTACCCAATTCACAACTACGGTTACGCAATAAATTCAACGATATAATTGAAAACCCTCCAAATAAAGGGCATATTGCAGTACTGTATGTTACTGCGGACTATAGAGATTCTTTAATTGCAAGGTATATTAATGAGGGACTAAAAAGAAGACAATTATGTGTTTATGCAAGTATACACTCTCATAACGAGGAACATCTGAGAAAAATTAAATCTAGTATAATTAATTTTGATGACAACACTAAAAACGAAAATCTATTGATTGTCAATTTATCTTCTTACTACGTTGCAGCATTGACTAACGATTTGAATCCTTTCGATAAATTGATAGAGAACCTGGTGGAAAGAACTAAAGAAAGAGACAATAAACATGTACGCATCGTAGCAGATTGTGCTCCATTCCTGTGCCAAAATAAGCATTTTGACGAAGGTGTTGAACTAGAAAAATGGTGGCATCAAAGACCAATCGAAGGATCGTATTTTTGCCCGTATCGCAAGTCCATGGTGGATACATTTCCGTATGACTATCATAGGTATCGTGTGTTTGCAAATCATGATGCTATTATAGATGAACATGCACAAATAATAGGTTCATTTATTAGAATGCCTCATAATAATATTAATGATATCAAAGATAGATTAGCTACTGCAGCATAGATTTGTTTTTACTTTCATTATATATTGAAAGAATTGTTAATTAAATCAAAGCTGGAGACCATACAAGTCATTTTGAGTGTTTAGTTTCGACTGCACTATCATAACTTTTTCGGTTCAAGGTAGGCACATCTTTTAAGTTACTGAGTACTATTTCATTCAGTTTATGTAATGACACAGGCTTTTCCAGAAAATTATCTATTTCTAAGAAATATTCTGAATCACTAAATTCATAAGCGCTCATAAGGACAATCTTTGTACTAGGTTTTAACTCCTTGATTTGTCTAACAAAATCATAGCCATTCATAATGGGCATTCTAATATCGGATATCACAAGATTATAAATACTGGTATCCGACCGAAATCTTTCTAAAGCTAACAACGGGTCTGTAAATGAGGAAGCGAAAAGACCTGCTTTCTCGAGACTAATTCTAATAAGCGACGCTATATCAAAATCATCGTCGACTATTAAAATCAATTTTTAATAATTACTAGAAATCTAAGCTATTTAATGTCTACTTTGATTAAATTATTAAATTTAAGGCAAAGGATAAAGAAAAGTTAGTCGATAGTAAAGATATCTGATTCTTTTCAGCATGTGGAACGTATTAATGACATAAATAGTCACACTTTACTTGAGACACAATCTATATGATTATATATGATTCCGAAAATCAAATTTAACCGTTATAGTACTCTTCTAAACTAGTTTGAATAACATTTGATCGTAATGCTGAACTGTGGGAAAGTATGACTAGGGGAATCAAATAATTTAAATGAACTGACATTTATGGTCATGTAGTAAGGTAATTAATACTGTTAAATTCTTCCTTTTCACCTATATTAACTCTATATTTCACGATTGTCTAAGCTTAGATACCAAGGCTTGTATTTGTACCTTTACTTATATAAATAATCCATTTTGTGTTTTATTAGTTGTAATCTTATGTGTGAAGGTTGATTATTAATCGAAAAAAGGGAAGACTTGACATACTGTGTTATAGGCTGAAAGAATGCAATAACAAACAAAAATCACAGTAAATGTTGATAGTAGTAAGGATAAGAGATAATTTCTTTATAGATGAAAGTGATGTCTAATCGATTTGACATATCTAGTAGTTGATTAATGTGTTAAACTAAGGGAATCCTTGAATAGACCATATTTAATAATAATTAGATTTCATAGTCAAATTGTATTGTGCTTGCAAGATCGGATTTTGATAGTGTATACGTGGTGGTGGTATGGTTTGCCCAAACACATAATTCGGTTATATATTTCACGTATCTAATAGTTAGGTTTATCTAATATGTATTCCTAATATTTACATAGTACTATGATGCAAATTCAAAGTGGTAACCTATTCAATTATGCCGTTAGGATAAATGGAGTCTTGCCAGATATTCATACACTCGGAGATGAAGAGATTTCTGAGCGAGCTGCAGAAGTAAAAAGGCTTGGCTTGAATGCAAATACTTCGTGCTCCTTATTTTTAATTAGGGATGAAAACAAAAGATCGGTTGAACCAAGCCAATCCATAACTTGTTCATCTACCATCGCTACTATAGATACACGAAACGTATATGAAACCCAATTATTTCATCTGCTTATTGATGTAGGCCATGGGGTAGTTAATAGTCTAGAAACTGTAAAAAATTTCGCAGATATTTCATTAGATAATACTCCTTTCAATACTACGAAACCTAACTCAGGGGCAATTACTAGTGCTGGCATAGTTTCTACTGCGACCTCATCTCCGGAAACATCCTTCGAATCATCTGAAAAGCCACTCTATTTGCCAGATGCTCTTCTTATAACCCATGCACACGACGACCATATACAAGATCTGCCATTGCTACTGGAAAAAGTAAGGCAATCACCAGGCGATGCTATCTTTGAAATATTTTGCACAGCCCAATGCAGAGATCAAATTTTTGCCAAATTTCCAGATATTTCTAGACTAACTCAAGATAGTTATGATTCTAAAATAGCTTTTAAAGTTATAGAACCAAGTAAATCATTTGACGTTAGAACTATTTCAATCACTCCAATAGAAGCATACCATGGAGAGAACTGTCCACCAGGATCTGTAGTCTACATCCTTAAAATTCAAGATAAAACAAAAATAATAATTGGTTGGGATTTTTTGTCTTTAAAATATACAGATGAGAGTATATTTTGGAGCCCCGATTTGGCTATACTCGGAACTCAGAGCTTCAATCAACATCCTGAAACAGGACTGATATCTGTAAATGAGTCATTTAACCTTGCTAGAACATGGAATGCCAAACAATGTTATTTGGTTCATTATAAGGGATTATCAGATTTTAAAGATGCAGAAAATCAGTGGTTTAGAGGGCCTGCTAAACCTATGACGTCAGATGAATTACAGAAAATGATTGATTCTTATCTGAAGATCACTGGAAATGATGGCAAATACAAAATTACCGTCGCTAGGGAAGGGATGATTTGGAAGCCTAAGCATGACAGGGACATTCCTTCACAGGAAGGACTGGAAAACCAAAATCAGAATCAGCAAGCAACAGAAAACTCACAAAATGATGATAATAGTGTGCTGGAATTAGAAGGACTGCAAAAATATATACTGAGAATTGAAAAAGATTCCAAGTCAAATATGGTTTATCTCATGATTGAAGATAAAATAAATAGATACGATCTAAGATTTGTTAGACCACAGAAAGAGTTTGGGGATAACCATACTAGCAACACTAGCAATACTAGCAATACTGTCGATAAAGAAAAATGTGGACTTAGAGCTGATGGCGAGAAAGGAATGCTTAGTAAAGGTCCTACATTGGAAATGAAAATCAATACGGTAAAACTGCCTTATTCAAATGAAGAAGCATTTGCAGTTAATATTAGGGCAGCAAAAGGAAAGAAAGATGTATTTCGTGACGAAATAATAGTGAACAGATTTGATGGAATCAGGCTAACTAGATTCATTAACGAAAATTTTTGAAAATGAAAATTGTTTTGATTCGTTTAGAATAATGAAAATGGAAACCTATCAGTTACTGTATATTTGTTAGCAACATTTCACTAACAGCTTTTGTATATATCTCAAAAACTATTCTTTCATATGAAGAGTCAACATTCTTATGTTCGTATTTTCTTGCTGTCTTTACAATTAACTCTGATAACCGTTCTGCCATATTGTTGGTCATCTCTGGGTTCTCAATTTTAAATGATCTCTCCTTAATCATTAGCATAGAAATAAGACCCCTCGCTCTTTCCAAACTAACCGGATAAAAATAGCGAGAAATATCCTTAGGCAGTGAATCCAAGTCATATACAAATAGATAAGCTACACTTGAGAAGAATATTTGCATAATTCTGTGTGTTTCGATCTCTCTTTTAGCTATTGTGACCAATCTTTTAGATCTTAATATCTTCATATGATGATTAAGTGATGCTCCGGATAAGCCCAGATCATTGGCTAGCTGAGCCTGAGTCATGGGTTTTTGCCTGAGTAAATTCAAAATTGCTCTCCGCATTGGATCAATTAAGATATTTGCAATTTTTGCATCATCCACTATGTATACTGCTTGCATCGGTAGCAAAACAAGAGGGGAATAAACAGTATAATAATCTTATCGAGATGTTACTTCATAGATTTACTTAATTGTTACTTACAACTAACCGTTATAAAGACATTTGATGGGATTAACATTTCTGCCAATGTCTGTACTCACATTTGTAATCATATTTTCCATACTGATTGGCATATACCTATAAGCGCAAAATTGATGAATTTTAATAATATTCTAGGAATATTTGGAATTTCGACATTAGTATCATCATTAGTATACTAAACATATTTGTCTTGAGTACGCGACAATATCTACTATGTTTATCATTTCTGATATGTATTGCAGGTTGGAAATATGAAAATCGAAGTAGGTCGGTCTGAACACCCACTAGTAACTATAAACATGACAAATCAACACTATTTTTTGCTGTAAATAGAACCTCAACTCGTGGACATGAATTACCTGTAATAGCCACACTTGTAGATTTAGATCTAAAGGAACAATATGGAGTATTACAAAATCCAACTAGAAGTAAGATTCACTTTGCAACACATGTTTAGAATTCAAAAAGACCCTTTTATAGTATAATCTACATAATTTTAGATGATAATGCCAAAGTCTAAAGGGCAAGTAAGAAGTAAAGGCAAAAGCGCGATTAAAAGCGCAACTGTGGGTAGTAGACAAGCAAGAAAGGGAAAAGAAAAGAATACATCGATATCTACTAGAACAAAAAAGCAAATTGATTCTTTACCAGAGCATGCTCAACACATTTACAAAAATACACACGCAAGCGCACTTGACCAATATCAAAATCCAGAAAAAAGGAGAGGTGGAATAAGACAGAATGCGGAGCAGGTAGCCCATAAAGCTGCTTGGGCTGCGGTAAAAAAACAGTACAAAAAACAAGGAAACAGATGGTTAAAGAAAGAAGAGAAGAAGGATTAACTAAATGAATGCCAAGATAGAGATGATTTAATTTTTAGATATGAAATGATAACATTGATCGCCCGTTAGCCTATAAATTATTTATAATGCAACTCCTGCGATCTGAATGATTAGCGATTATTAAGAATTTACTGACTGATTGATTATGAATTACTATATCTTGAATATTTGATGAATGGAAATAAATATGTAATTGTAAATCATAATAATAATAACGATTAAAACATAACTTCTAGACTCTGAGAACGACTATAAACTGCTAGCTAGATATTATATGCTGCACTTGATAATTGTATACATATGAGCGAATACGAAAATATGCGAACTGCTGATATTGTTGCGGAAGCTTTGCTTGATTGGAAAGTCGAAGTTATTTTTGGCCTACCTGGTGATGGAATAAATGGCTTCATGGAAGCTCTGAGACGCCGAAAAGATAGGATCAAATTCGTTCTAGTTCGCCATGAAGAGTCGGCAGCTTTTATGGCCTGTGCTTATGCAAAATATACAGGAAGACTTGGTGCATGCGTTGCAACCTCTGGGCCGGGTGCGATTCATCTTTTGAATGGCTTGTATGATGCAAAGTTAGACAATACGCCTGTTATAGCGATCACAGGAACCACCTATTCTGATATGATGAATTCCAATTATCAACAAGATGTTAACTTGTTACAACTTTTTTCTGATGTTTCAGTCTACAATAGTATGATAAACGTGCCAGAACAAGCAGAGATGGCGGTGGACTTTGCATGCAGAACAGCGTTTTCGCAAAGAGGAGTAAGTCATCTAACTATACCAATAGACATTCAAGAAAGAAAACTGAAAGGTAATTATTCAAGACATAATGTTGCTGGACATACATCTGATATTTACAATCCGCTAACCGTGCCGGACAGAAAATTGATTGAAAGGGCGGCAAATATTCTGAATTCAGGTGAAAGAATTGTTATACTTGCAGGGCAAGGAGCACTTAACGCAGAATACGAGCTTGTAACTATTGCACAGAAACTAGGCGCACCAATCGTAAAGGCATTATTGGGCAAAGCCGTAGTTCCAGATGACAACCCCTACAGTATAGGCGGCATTGGTCTATTGGGGACAGCACCAGCCAGTGATGCAATGGCCGAAGCTGATACATTATTTATGATAGGTACATCATTTCCCTACATAGATTATCTTCCGAGACCTGGACAAGCAAAAGGAATTCAGATTGATATTAGACAAGAGAAAATTGGAGCACGTTATCCAGTTGATATTGGACTAGTAGGTGACTCCAAACTTACACTTTCAGCACTAATTCCATTGTTACATCAAAAAACAAATCTTGATTTCTTGAAAACTAAGCAAGAGGCAATGATAGACTGGAACAGATTAATAAAAGAGAGAAGTAGCAGAACAGATAGACCTATTAAACCACAATACTTAACCGATGTATTATCTGATGAATTGCAAGACGATGCCATTATTTCTGTTGATAGTGGTACTATCACCACATGGGCTGCTCGACACATCAATCTTCGAAAAGGAATGAAATTTTCTGTTTCCGGCACACTAGCTTCAATGGCGTGCGGGCTGCCATATGCTGTTGCAGCACAGATTGCATTTCCTGATAGACAATCGGTAGCATTTGTCGGTGACGGGGGATTTACAATGTTAATGGGAGAATTTGCGACTGCAGTACAATATAATCTTCCAATCAAAGTATTTGTTATAAAAAATGATACTTTAGGCATGATAAGATGGGAACAAATGGCTTTTCTGGGAAACCCAGAGTTTGGGGTGGAATTTACACCTATAGATTTCGCAAAGTTTGCTGAGGCATGCGGCGGGATAGGTTACTCTATAAGAGATCCTGATCAAGTAAGGCCCACAATTAGTAAAGCAATGAATGAAAGCAAGCCTACTATTATTGAAGCTTATGTAGATCCATTCGAACCTCCTATGCCTCCAAAGACAGATATAGCTTTCGTAAATAATTTAGCTAAATCATTTGCAAAAGGTCAACCTTACAGAGGAAGAATTGGTCTGACTCTATTTAGAGATAAAGTACATGAGGCATTGAAAGATATGCATTCTCATTCAGAAGAATGAAATGATAAAAGCCAGAACTAAAGATGAACTATAAATATAAATCAAAAACATAAGGATATGATAAATAGGACACCACGTATTACGTGGTTTCAAGAAGTTCGTAACTTAACCTCTCTTTTCATGATGAATTTTGGGGCTACAAATACCAAAATGAAAAATCTTGCGGTATCAAAGAGTATCCCCGTCACTATTTCATATATCGAAGGATAGTCGAATTCTCTGATAGTGAATTGAAAACCATGCAAAATTGATAATATTGGTATTCCAACAATAACAAAAGAGAGGATGAGCAATTTAATTTGCTCACTTCTTGATAGCGTATAATAAGAAAGAAAGTTGTTATCAATCCCAATTTCATAAGAAAAGGATGTCCGGAAATTGATTATCTCCCTAGCGAGAAGAAATGCAACTAAGGTTTGAGCAAGTGTTGCAAAAATGAAATATAGCATGATGTGATATTGATTAGGCAACCCAAGGTCAAAAAGTACAAATGGCACCTTATACATCTCGACTGCGGCAAATACTAGTAGAGCACAAGGAATAGCTATCAGAACTGTTAGCGGAAGATAGTATTTTCTATCTTCAGCATCTTGATAATATGTCCAATCTATATTTTCGATTGTTCCTGAAGCTAGAGTGAGACATTCCTCATTGTATCTTCTTACTTCATCGTTAGCATTAGTATTAACAGTAATATTAGAATCGGTAGTAGTGGCGGTGGCGGTGTTCTTAATCAAAAGATTCGCATCTCTTTCCTTTATCTTTTCGTAGAAAGTATCAATATATTTGTAATCGCCATAATCGTCAAATACATGACGTTTTTCAGCTTGATCCTTTGATATCCAGGATTCAAGAGGAAATAATTTTTTGCGACGTAATATTTTCTTGAAGCTTATTCCTAACATAGACAAGTTCTTTGAGAATTTTAAATGCAAATATTGATAGTTCTAATCTTCTTTTAAAGCGTCTTATTCTTTTAATTGAGAGTGCTATAATAAATGATATGATTGCAAATGTAGTTGCTATTATTGCCATCTGATTCCTACCATGTGAACTGAGAAATGTCAAAGTCGATAGAACTGGGGAGTCTTCATTTGATTTAATACTGCTGCCTTGATCATATGCAGCTGTCACAATATAGTCTTGAATACATGCGTTACTAGTTGATTTTTTGACAGCAACAGAATTAATACATGTACCTGTAGTATCTACTGCTATCGCGGATCCGGTAGAGAGCCTTTTTAATTCTAATATCAACATATTATTGCTATGTGAAATAGTTACATTCTCGCTTTGAAACGTTATTTGATAATCGGTGATATTATAATTAGGATGGGATATTGATATTCGTAAATGAGTAGCAGCTGACCTGCCATCATTTATTGCGATATTGCGAAATTTTATTTGATTGTTGTTGTTACTGTTGTTGCGTTTGCTAGTCGAGCTCTTAACGACACTATTGTATTGCTGTTGCACTTCCAAGAATATGTGAGGCTGATTTAAATCAATAATAAGACTGTTGAATACGAACAGTGTGAGGCCACTTCCTATAAGAGTAGGAATAATTTGAAATATAGAATTCCTCCAGTTGGCCAATGTCGGTTTACTTGTAATGAGAGCATTTTAATATTTTCTCTCATTATTCTTTATATTTTGAATCTAGATAGGATATAATTGATTTTACTAGCGAATGAGCAGAATGTACACCTGAATTAGTTTTAACCACAAAAATCATCTCTGTGAGAAAATCTGGCGCCTCTAGGCGAAAAGATAAATGATAGTTCATTTTCCTAACTGTTCCTCAGAATGGCCTTCTGGCTGTTTATTTCTAGTAAATTTGTCTATCCTATATTAATTGTCTTCTCTCATCAAGCTACAGTATTGCCTAATAAATCTAAATCCGTGTCTTCGGCAAGTTTCTATCCTTTGTACCCTGATAATTTAGTAACAAAAATCGAAAATAATTTAAAGAAAAATGTTCAGGTTATCTGATTTAACTGCAAGATCACCTAACAAAATAATTGCAATTTGAGCTAGTCTCAATCTGTAATAAATAAACAAATCGAAAGGGATCTATGTATCTCAAATAACGACCTATGACTTACATATCATGAGCAACATTTTGGTGTTCTCCTAATTTGTCCAAGCTATCGAATTTTTGTTTGCAAATATCACAAACTAATGGATTCAAGTTAGGCTCGTTATAATCAACTCCGGGTTCGCCCTGGTCCATATGTAGTAATGTGTATTAAATATTATATATAACAATTTCATAGTGTATGTTAAAAAGATAAGACAATTCATCCAAATTATCTTTTAAGGTATTTGATAAGTAATCAATTGTACGATCATAGTACAGTTGTTGATCGGTTTCTGTCCTTTGAATATACAAGTCTTGTACATGAATGCGGCTTATATTCTTGTTACACCACAGAAATATCGTAAGATCATAATGAATTTTTCTAAAAGCATACAAGCACAGATAGAAAATATTATTACCAAATAATAATTATTTGTGGTGATGTCTATTTAATTAGGTGTCAGTGAATCAAATTAGCTGTTACAAGTTATTTTTCTACTTTGAATCTTTGAACAATTAGCCATTACTATTTATCACCTTATTTGAGCTAATTACCTTATCCAATGATTATTATTATTGCTACTATCGTCATCACTTTCTAAATTAACCACAGAATGTTCGTGACAACAGAACAATTAAGCTCGCTGGCTCTCAGACCTGAAATGTAATTCCTTATTCCTCTGGTGATACAATCTAAAACTGAAACGATTTGGTTATTCGCGAGCAACGACTTTATATAAACCGGATCTGTTCTTCTCAGAATTCGTAAATCCGGATCGACTAGTTATGTGAAGCGGCAGATGTATTTAATACTGAATTTAAGATATGATCTGTGTACTTGAATACGCTTTTGATTCGTCGTAATCATCTATATTGTAATTATAAGTGCTATCCGCACTGTATCGGGCATATTGTTTGTTATGCAAATCTATCATATTATGTTGCACGATCTATAAAATCCTTATATTTGCACTGATGTATTGAGTTCTCTATTTGTTGTATTTGATGTGTTGCGCTTATTATGATACAGTAACACATTATATACAAAATCGGAGGTATATTGTAATGATTGTTATTATTTGACCTAAATCGCATGTATAATCATGATAATGGTGACAAGATAACTGTTCATCAAGCGTTATTGTGGGATATCTAAATTATTACCTTTATTAAAAATAAGTGTCAGACTAGTATTAATGACTCATATTGCAAAAATCATAGAGCTAATTGGTTCCTCCGATGTCGGATGGACAGAAGCAGTGCAATCCGCAATAGATGAAGCAAAGAAGACTGTGCACGGAATACACGGCGTCGAAATTGTAAGTATGACGGCTCAGGTAGATCCAAGCTCTGGGAAGATCACTCAATATCGTGCAACAGTAAAAGTATCATTTGCTGTAGAACATTAGTAAAGAGTTTGGTACGCATACTGCCTCTTCATCCGCGTCTAGAGTAGTGAAGTATCAAGCTCCCCCACTATTTAAAAAACTTGATTGAATTGTTTGGGGATAAAAGATGAATTGATGTAGATGATCCTCGATAGCTAGATTATTAGAATATTAAATAACTATTAAACAGAGCTTGTACCAAAGAAGCTGATGATGGACTTGGAATAAATATAGATGAAGAAAAAGAGACCCAAAGATGTACGATATTCAAAGAAACAAAAAAAGAAATGCCGAGGCCCATTAAAATATCTTTGAGGGACAATTTAAGAAGAGATTCCAACGGTACATAAAACAAAGCAATTATCAAATGACGAATCTCCATGATAAAGAAAGGCGGAAAGGCCGTTGCCAATAAGTCAGCTTCATCTGCAGAAGCTGCAGAATAACTAATTAGGATTAGCTTTCATAAAAATAAAGAATTGGTTGTAGAATATACAGAAACGGTAAGGCAAAAGGCGAAACTGGTATAGGTAATAGTTGAACCCCCAAAAGAGACAGATGCTAAATCACAATAAAATACTGTCAATATGAAAAAGGACTAAGAATAAAATAAATATACAATAAATAGAGGTGTGTTCAATGTCTTAATTTAGATGCAGTACTTGTGGAGATGAATTTTATAAGAAATCTCACTCATTTCGATCCATAGAAACTTCACATCTGATACGGACTCCCGCAGCAGATTTTGAAAAAGTACTCGACGAATTAGACTATCCAAATGTAAAGGACGATTTGGCTCTGTATTCATCTTAAAAGCATTAATAATCAGTAAACAACTTTTAAATTTGATAAAATCTTTTTTTATCACGTACATACCGAAATTCTAGAGAAGTTTCCAAAACACTGGGTAAATTGAAGAGTGGAAAAAGAAATATATGCGAAGCAGAGTGAGCTTGTGGTCACAACATTTTGAATCCTAAAACGGTCACTGATGGTGAACTTTGTGTTATCTGCTAGATAGTTAATGTTAAACGTGCAAAAGAAGTATCAATAAGATGATCAAAATAAATTACTTGATATTTCTGGTCTGCATAACCATGAAGCCATTTACTTGCCGCCAGATATCAGGTTGCCTAGTCCTTTAAGTCCTCCACCAACTGCCTTACTTAGGTTTTTCAAAACTCCCCCTCCAACTTTTGAAACATTGCCAGCTACTTTTGACATATTGCCGCTTGTTGCTTGACCTGCCTTTGATATATTGCCAGTAGCGCCAAGGAATGACGAAGCAGATCCTGCACTTGCAACCAAAATGCCAACAGACAAGACCGCAGCTAAGGCTAATATCTTGGATTCCATTTTTGACATCCAATATACATAGCATACATATACTTAAAGCCTTTCAACTTTGAATATCGCGAACAGACAGTGTAAAGTTTAATACGTTTTAGATATCTCTTAAATTGGTAGGTGATCAGATTATCGCATTTATAGCTGTCGAGATCTGAATTAAGCTTTCTCCAGGCTGAATGCAAATTTAGCTCCATTCCCATCTTCGTTATTTTCTCCCCATATTTTACCTCCATGAGCTAAAATGATACTTTTTGAGATATACAATCCCAACCCCAACCCTAATTCGGATTTAGATGCAAATTTGGTAAATAGCCTTGGCAATATTTCTGGATCTATTCCTATCCCGTTATCCTTTATGCTAACAACTATACACATTTTATCATAATTATTCTCGTCTTCACGTGCTTCATTATTTGTTGTACATTTAACAACCTGGATTGATACTATTATTTTACCATTCCTTCTAGTTGAGCTGATTGCATTATTTAGTAAATTCGAGACAACTTCATAAATTCTCTCTCTATCGGCATTTATGAATAAAGGTGTGGCAGGCTTATCAAACTCGATGTCTATATCACTCATCTCTTTTGCATTCGCAAACTGTGCATGCATTGTATCATTGATAACATCATCTATTTTTTCTGACACATCAATTCTTTCTTTGTTTAACCTCAGAGTATTACTTTCGATTCTTGCTACGTCCAAAATGTCCTTAGTTAGTCTCTGCAGTCTTAACGCATTTCTATATACAGCGGCTATATATCCGCTTTTCTCACTATCGATTGTATCATTATTGCTTGCCTCCATCAATGCCAATTCCGTGTAGCCTAAAATTGCCTGTGCAGGTGTTCTCAATTCGTGAGCAGCTAAATTGATAAATTCTCTTTCCATTTTTTCGTTGGCTCTAAGTTTTTCGTATAATTCAATTTGACTCCAGAAGTTTTCAAAGATGGAAACGTAAGAGGCTATGGTTGGTGGACTTGTCGAAAAGGTGGATAGTCCTACCGCTTCAATAAACTCAGTTTTAGAATCGTCAACTTTTTCTATAGCAAGTGAAGCTTTTCTATCGATTATCAAAATGGTCACTGTGGTTACATTATACCTTGGTCGCGATTCTAAATGTCTGATTTGAAGAGGTTGATTGAGGTTTTGACTCTTTTCCGATGAAATGGATGATGATGAGGACGTCAGACCTGAAGATTTACCTATGCCTTCTTTTGTACCTAGCACGGATACTGTTGAGGTAATTCCACTTTCATTATCTGCATTAGTAGTGGTTGTTCCAATGCCCATTTCCTCAATAATCTTATTAATTAATTCATTAGTAGGTGTCAAAATCTTAATGCTAATTTTTATTCTAGCAGGTTTTCTTTCTTCTTTCTCATTACTTGCATCTGAATCTTGAACCATATCAAGAGATAGATCCTTGAGTAAGTGTATTGCTCCAATTCTATATTCACGTAAGAATGCGTTAACAGTAGGTAAGATTAGTAATATTTCGAATTTTGCTGATTTTATTAATTCCATAAATAACGCTTTAGTTTTAGACGGATTGTCGATTATTTCTGATGTACCTAAAGTGAGATTGCCTTCAATTTCTTTTATCTTTCTTTCTGCAGAGGTAGACGCATTCCAAATACTCTCAAAAATATATTGCTGGTGTTGTACTACTTCTCTATTGCTACTATAAATCATCATATCAGCTGATTTACCCTTTTCATGATATACAGCTGGTGCGGCATACTCGTTCTCACTTACGTAAAAATTTCCTCGAATGCCAGTTAAATGACGCAATTCGTCAACCAGCGATAGTAATTCTTTGCAGTAGTGTAGATTATCTTTTGTAATTTCTGTAAGATATCGGACCTTAATTCCTTTAGACTTTGTATCAATAAGCGCATCACGTAATTGTTTAATTTCCGCTATTAATGGAGGCCTGGTATGATCTACGCATGCGTCTAATCTTGTTCTGGATCCGAAAATTAATCCTAACAGAGTTCCTACTACATTATTCATACCGTATATTATGTCAGTTGCTTTGCTAGTGCTCTTTTCCGTATGCAACCATGTACTTTAATATATATATAATGATTCACAAAGGACCAAGGACATAGTAGGCATCTTTCTTCTATCTATAATGCATATTTCTTAAGGAAACTAACGTACCCCACACCAACACTTGCTTGCATTTATCGGGGCATTAGCCTACGTAGTAAGAGTATATGCAAGAATAAAAACCATACATTATCTATCTATAGATATTAACCTTGAAGGGAATTAGAAATTAGAATCATGACGCTCCTCTAATACTGAGCATAGACCGAACTAGGATAAGACGATCAAGTGAATCTGATCAATAGAAATTGTATGTGATTACAAGAACATACGCATGTGCAACGGAGGCACAGAAAAGATAGTATATGCCATAGTTCTTGCGCTCGAATATGAGACCAGTAATGATAATATTCTCACAATTAGCAAATAGCTAAGAAATAAAATAATAGCCTCATCTAAGCTCAAGCAATTTCATTATGCCAAAATAAATCGATAAGAATTTGTCAATTGTATTATTGACTCATATCTCTTCCTATTTTTATGATTTATCACGAGACAGCTCATATTTTATCTATTTTAGCCTTATTCTCTATAATCTATCTTCCGACAGAAAACGAGAATTTGATGCATGTCCTATATTTAGTTATTTTACCAGTGTCGGGATCCACTTGAGCAGTTTGATCTACTATTTCTATTCCATGAATTCCACGTACCGTTTTTACAGCTTCGTTTACTGCAATTTGAGCAGCATCTTCCCATCCCTTATCTGATGTTCCTACTATTTCTTCGATCTTGGCAATCGACATAAATTTAATTAAACTCCATTTTAAATAAAAGTTTCAAATGTGATATTTGTCTCGATTTTGGCTTTTTGATGCCAATATTCAATACTGTCTATCAATTTGATTTCTAGTTAAGTCAAATGACAAAAGGTGACAATGTGTCTTAGTGATGACATAGAATTGAAATTGTGCATTACAGATTGGATTGTTATGGCTGCAATTTTTTCGTATTTCTCTTTTTAGGATGAGTTTGTAGTGCACAACATTTGTTGTGTAATATTATAACCACCGCGTACAATAGTATCTAATCGGACTAGTTCAACCTGTATATTACGTTGCTTGGACTACCTACCTCTACATACATACTCACATGCTTTCTACGCCAAATGTCATGAATACATCTCTACCTCAATTTCATTCGAATTCACGTTGATGCTCTGCCTTTACGTGTTCCTTAAGCAATTCTGTCAGAGGTCATCTAATCTTCTTAACATTCCGTTTATACAATAGCATGCCTTTGCCATCATTTTTCCTACAAAAGATGTTTACTTTCCATTTTTCGTCGTCTAGATTCGGAAAATCTGAGCGATAATGTGCCCTCTACCTTCTTGTCGCATCAACGCGCTTCTTATTATTGCTTCACAAACTATTAGTGACGACTTAACTTGTAACGTTTGAATAAGTTTCTGGCAATTTTCGTCGTCGAGCTTGAAATCTGTTACTGTGCTATCTTTAGAATAAAACTCGTCCCTCAAGCTTAAAATCCTTTTCAACCCAATTTGCAACTTTGCCTCTTCTCTTATTATTTCTGCATTCTGCATCATTGTTTCTTGGATTTCGTCGCGGAACTTGAATGGTTACTTAATTATAATAAAGTCTCCAGATTCAGTGTGGTCATTAAATTTTGACGAGAGATCTACTTGTTATTTCAAAAGCGCAAATGAATCTTCCTCTCAGATATTGATATTAATTCATTGAATTTTAAATTCAAATCATGATCTAAAAGTATGTTTTCAATTTTTGTGAAATGATCATGAGATTTCTACTGATATTTTGCTCACTTTGATTATCAGATAGTGTAATCTAAATCAATATTTGTTATTCAAAAACAAATGTCCAAACATTTTACCCATTTGAGCTATCTTCTTTAATAGTGATGTTTCGTAAAATAGTGAACTTATATTTCAGACTTTTCAGAGATAATACTTGATCGAGTAAATTGAATACTAAGAGATGCTCTGTTGCATGATTTAATAGGATTTTGCTTTATCTGATTGATGGTCATGTCATTCGATTGAACATGTTATACAGAGTTGCCTTTAGGAAGATCTCCTTCACCATATTGGGGAATTTTCTAGC
>JBEDUN010000087.1:0-8139 GCA_040414675.1 Nitrososphaeraceae archaeon
ATTGTTGTCACTAGTTATAGGCTCAAAAACTGTTCTACCTGTTTAATCATTATAGGAATTGATATTGGTTTTATTATGATGAGAAATTTATCCTTAGAGTTATTGAATACATTTTCATAATTAGAAGCAAACTCTTCCGATGCCGTAAAAAAACAGACTTTGATTTTATCATCTTCTTTTTTGATCTTGTCTAGGAGATCCATACCATCCATTTTGGGCATTTTAATGTCTAAAATTAATAACTGATATGACCCACTTTTGAAATTCTGCAATGCTAATATAGGATCTATATAACTGTCTACTTCAAACCCTCTACGTTCTAATCCTGCTTTGACAATATACACCATATCAGAGTCGTCATCTATAATTAATACTCGGCCTTTCTTGTCATAGCTACTTTCAGTCATTCATTCCTAGATATTAAAAAGGTGGCTTCCATAAGTAATAAGCATTGTAAATCATTAGTGAATGCAAACTTTTGTTAATAACTACTAATACAGCAGATCAATCTGCGTGAACTCGGAGTTTGATAAGATAATCCTCCTCTTGCTTTGGTATTCAGAAGTTTAGCACATTAATGAATGGTATCCCAATAGAATCTAGTGGTCAGGAATGTAGGCCTGACCATTTACTATCTTCAAGAGGATAGTCGGTATACAATATAACAACCTACTTGAATAAAGCAAACAATTACTTAATTGATGGATCGAGTCTTGGATATTAGTGGATGTCAATACTACGACATGATCGAACCTGTGTTCATTAAAATTTAGTAGACATTTCTTATCTTCCCTCTCTATTTCGAGAGCGTTGTAGTGATGATTAATTAACTCTTGACTAATAGATTTCTATTTATTGATTTTTCTGTGCCTAGTATTATGGAAATGAGTGAAGATCAGAATAGGTAAGACAGATTAGACAAGTGGTGATTGAAGCAGAACAAAAAGTCTTGGTTTGATAATGACGTTTATAAAAGCAGTGGGTCAACATTAACTGCGAATCATTAATTAACATATAGTGCACTTTACATATGAATCATATCGCCTATGGATACTGAGGTAACTGGCACTGCTTCAGAAATTGTAGAGAAACTAGCCACAATAAGATATGGAGATCATATTGTGTTGATATATCCTAACTTATATTCATTTAGAGATATTTATTCTAAGTATTGCAAAACCGCGCTTGAAAATAATGAACTAGTTTTGCTACTTACATATTACGAAACTATTGATTGCATTAGACAAACCTTAAAAGAATTTGGTATAGATACGGAAAAATATGAAAAAGAAAGGTCGTTAATGATAGTTCAAGACTTAACAAGAACATATTTTGGCTCTGCAAATGATTTTCTATTCTTTATCAAGATACTTGATAAGCATCAAGAAAGACGAGGTAAAAATGGTATTTCGGTATTTGCAGATATGGGTGTATTTTTCCATAACTCGCAAAATGATAAAAAGGATCTAATAATAGAATTTGAGAGATCACTAGGATCAAAATTTGATACCAAACTGAAAAGATTTTGTAACTATCATAAAAAAGATTTTGACAGATTTGAAGAACATGAAAAGGGCAATTTATTAGAAGCACACCAAATAAGAATAAATGTGCTTTCAAAGTAATGAATGGTCAATAAGTTCTTATTGTAATGTAGACAATAGTAAATGTAAAAACTATATCTTGTTATGTCACATCCACTATTAGACCAATAACAAATTCCATATAATGTTCTACTACCGGGAGAATGCTTGTTTGCTTGCTAACCATATAATAAGAGAATATGACTATAGGACTATGTCCAATATGGCAATCCAAACACCTAAAACAATAATCGTGGAGGATGACAGCGAAGTTAGTTCGCTTATTACTGCAGTCTGTAGATTAAACGGATATGAGACCTATGCGACTTTTAGTGCAGCAAAATGCTTGGAGCAGATAGACGAAATGCATAATCAAGTAGATGTGGTTTATATCAATGGCTCAATAGCAGCGGACAAAGGTGCGATGTTAATATCTAAAATTAAACAGATCGACCTTAACATCAAGATATTAGTAGTTGCAAATGATAATAGTGCCAGAAATATTATTCTGGAATATGGTGCAGACGACTTCTTGATAAAACCAGTCAGCGTGGAGACGATACTTAACAAATTAAGCATGCTCATAATTGTTAAAAATTCATATTAGTAAATTAAGAATCCATTGCAGAGAATCTAGATGAAAATGAAGTTGATCTCAACTATTATTATTATTTTTTAATGATATATACTTATCTATAATTACAATTAGATTTTGAATCGAGAATGGCTTTACTATATATTCATTTACCTTAAGTGAGGATATAGCAATAGATGATCGCATATCACTAACATCAAATGCCGTCATTAGAAAGATCTTGATATCTGATCTAATTTCTTTGATTTTAGTTAAAAATTCGAATCCATTCATCCCAGGCATTCTTAGATCGGAAATAACTAGATCGCAATCGAGAGCATTTATTTTAAAGTGTTCTAATGCCAAAAAAGGATCTGTAAAAGAAAACACACGAAAGCCTCGCCTTTCTAAGCCTTGTTTTAAAAGCATTACAAGATCAAATTCATCATCGAGTATTAGTATTGTAACAAGCTTTTCAAGTGAAGAGGCTTTTGCATATCTATTCACTATTTTAAATAGAAGAAAGTTGTATAAAGGACTTTAAATTTGTGGTAAACTTTGCAACAACGTCGGTTGCTCTGAATGGAGTTATTCAGCTTGGCAGGGATCATTTTATACTCCCAATATAGAGAATTCCAGACGACTAAGTTACTATTCTCGTGTGTTTGATTCTGTAGAAATCGATTTTTATTTTTATTGGACGCCTAATGCATTTATGGTAAAGAACTGGTGTAAAGAAAGATTCTAGACCTGGATCTAGGGGAGTATCATTAAGAAGTAATACCATAGAACTAACCTTATTACCTGCATCTGATCTAGGTAATACTGGGAACCATCGTTCACTATATCTCTATTTGTAAACAGTATTTGGGATCTCTATCTTTAGACCATTTATCCTGATGTTTAATTAATTGTTATTTTTGTTTGTCTGAAAACTTGACAAATCCTTTTGATGGTATTAAAAGCCTTTCATGTCAACATCAAATTTTGTTGGCATTGACAGTTCAAAATCAAGATCAACTAGGTCCTTATCCTTTGATTTGTGAGTATACGCACCACCAATGTTACCTGTAATCGAAAGACCTTTCTTTCCAATTTGCTTTGCATAATTGACTAGGTTTCTTTTAAAAAGCATATCTGGCTGTACTCCTAAGTATTCTTTAGGAATATCGATAATTATAGTCATTTTTCTTTTTCGTAAGTTGATAGATTTATCCTATTCCTTGACAGAATCTGTTTAACAGAATCAGTAGTTTCATAAAATGGATTTATAAGAATAATTTCATTATTATCTGTGAGTTGATTTTGAATATATTTGGAATACGATTCTCTAGGTATATACAAGTCCGGATAGACTATTAAATAGTGCTCGCCGTAATCCGTTTGAATAATTTGGTTCAAAATGTCATTTACATGGCACTTTATGTTTTACATACTACAGATTAACAATAAAATTTGGACTATATTGCATAATAATAACCGACACTATAGTAGTAGAATGTTGTAGGGACATGGACATCATGAGTAGAAGGAGAAGGATGATTGTCCTGCATGACTTATTTTCTCTAACATACCGGTTAGCTTTGACATAGAAAATGGTTTTTGAAGAAAACCATCTATCTTTATAAATTGCATAATACTATCAATTTCCTTGTATTCAGTTTCAAATGCAGTCATAAGTATCACATTTACATTTGGATTGAGCAACTTTACTTGTTTTGCAAACTCATAACCATTCATATCAGGCATCCTGATGTCTGAAATTACGACTTCATAATTGAATGGTTTCCGCTTAAACTCCTCCAAAGCTGAAAGCGGATTAGTAAAAGAGACTGCAGAATGACCTACCTTTTCAAGACTGATCCTAACTAGCGATGCGATATCGTAATCGTCATCTATAATTAGTATCATAGCTACTTATAAGATATCGTAAATATTGAATTATTTAACACCTACTTTGACTAAATAAACAAGATAATGCTACATTATGACACTTAATTAGAGAATACGAAAAGTTCCTTGATTTTATTATTCATCTGACTGGGGTTTAATTACACGTAATAATTGATTTATAATTACATGTATCTCATCTTTTTTTGAGTTTGAATAACTGACATTTTTAATCGTGACTCATTTAATATTGCAATAATTAAATATTAACTAGCAAATAGTTAAATGCTAACAAATAATATTTCTATTTCCTGTCAATTATTCTCTTCAAGACAGCAGTCACACTATCTTTTTTTCCTGGAAGAAGATATACTTCCTCAGACCACAGAACCCTCTCTACGGAATCCATTTCTTTTACATGTGATATCAGATCCACTAATTGTTCACTATCTTCATATACAAATTCTCCAACTATATCGGAATTACCGACATGAATTCCTGAAGACATTATACCTTCGTTTGATAGAAGGTCTTCTGCAACTTTCTTGATATTACCAGTACGAAGATATGCATGAAGTAATCCCTTTTTTAATCCTAGTTTTTTGTAATTTGGCTGAAATGCAAATTTACATATCCTGATCTTAGTAGAATCCTTGTTCTTCTCTGTATTGTACTTAAAGGGGTTCTCAGATCATCTGCAATTTCTTTATTTTCCAGGCCTAACGTCATTCAACTCCTACTACTGACACGGCTACTAATTCCTAAATCTGACATCTTTACTATGAATAGTTCAGAAACTAGAAGCATACTGGTTGTCGAGTACAAGTCTATTAAGATATTACAGGTCTGATTCTTGGTGGTGGTATCATGAATTCTTGATGGAGCTATTTCTACTCCTTTTTGAGTAAAATTAATTATTCTGAATGCAGAATATTCATATTTAATCAGTCTAATTTGTTAGGTTTGTTTGACCCCTTAGATTTACTATCATCTGTTTCTTGTTCAAAAACCTCGGACGTCTCTGGGCCAGGACTTTGTGCCTTAATTGCCTCCTTTTTTCTTTCTTCTGCTTTAACTTTTCGTAGGTCTTTAGTATCTTTATTTGTCATACCATTATCACTATCTTATAGTCTTTTAGTATTTTAAAACTGGGAAAGAAACCAGATGAGTATTGATGTTGAATGCTTGTTTGAATACCACCTAGAACTATCTGTAGTTTTAGAGGATAAACAGAATAACAACAACAACTCTCAGTAACCTGGAACATAAATCTCGTTTTTCATACTTGGAATTAGCCCTACTTCATATACTTGGAAAAAGCATTTCCTATTGATATTCAAAAAATTACGAAATTACGACTATTGAAACCAGATCCAAATCAAATTTCAAACTACCATAATATCTTGTGGGATACTCGCTTGAACATGTTTAATATACTCCGGTGAAATTGTGAGGAAGCAACTTTCCATATATTATAGATCTAGATAAAAATACTGGAGATAAAGGTTCCGCAAAACATAATACAAAAGGAATGTAGAGTATTTGTTGATAGTTCCAACAGAACTATTCATTACCACGATCATAGGCAAGTCCAGTTGTTCTTACTTCTGGATTCTACTATGATCGTCTAGTCCAGCATTATTGGTTAGCTAAGTTAATTCGGTTTGTGCGAGATGTTTTATACTCCAGCCCATAACTGCCTCTTGTTGAAGGAATATGCCATTCTACATACTATAATGAACAAAATCTATGGTCAATAATGGACATGGCGCAGGACCTATTCTTCACATAGTCATTTCCCTTGCATTTCTATTATATACAAGTTGTTACTGAACGATATACTAAAATAAGAATCAGTTTGACAATTCAATTATAGGCCGTTGAGAAACATAGGATCTTTGACTATTTCTCGGAACTAGTTGTGAATTCTCAATACTGGCAAATTTATGAACATGAATAGTAATGGCACATTATTTCTATATTGAGCAAAATCTTTGCTATCCGTCAATTGAAAAGGGCTTTACTTTATTTTATTTTATTTTAAAATCAAACCCTAAAAAACAAGAAAGCTAGACAGAAAAGTCATCATTATTATTAGATTAGTTAATTCATCATCTTGCAGGTTACAGTAGATGGTAACGAATCCATACTTAGCAATCAACAATCACCTTTTTTGACGAATAATGGATCTAATTATCACATATTAGATCTAGAGACAATGATAGGACAAGTTGATAAATAATGGGATATGTTCGTTTGTCTTGTTCTATCACGTATAATAAGTTCGTCTGTGTCTCAATACACGGTGAAAAATCACTAGTTAATTGCTACATCAAATAGTTCTCTGAAATTCAAATTCTAGTTCTACTCCTAAATCTAATCGCAATTCTATATTCGCACAATTATCCCAAACTACCCTTCTCTAAGCTGAGGAATTATCTCATTTGAAAGCAATTTTACCAGATTGTTTCTGTTAGGACTGGAGTTAATTAATACAATGTCAGTAAATCCTATCTCTATGTATTGTTTTATTTTCTTTATCCCCTCCTCCGCATTAGATATGACAAATGCCATTTGCCGCATTATATCATCTCCAACAACCATACCATTTTCCTGTATTTCTCGTGGGTCGTGGATATCTGCTTTAAAAAAGGCCTTGATCATTGCACCTTTCCAAAAGACAATCGATTTAATCGCCTTATCTTTGTCTTGATCATATGAAGCTGGCATAAATATTGCCTTAGTTAACGAATTGTAATCTTTTCCAGATTTTTCTGCACCCCTCCTAAATGCAGGTAAAACTTTATTCTTTAGGATTTCCAAATCAAGCTCATTTGTTACTAGCCCGTCTCCCTGTTCACCTGCAAGCATAGCAGATTGTGGCTTCATAGCCGCAACAAATAATGGAATAGGCTTCTGAGGTTTGGTATATAGATTTGAATCTTTCACCCAATAATATTTACCATTAAAATTAACCCATTCTTCTGTCCATAATTTTTTGATAAGATGTATTGCTTCCTTTAACCTTTCGAACCTTTCAGCATCAGTCGGCCAATTGTTTCCAGAGGGAACTTCATTTAACGCCTCTCCGGTACCTACAGTTAAAAATACTCTATTTGGAAACATATATCCTAGTGTCGAGAATACTTGAGCTACAATAGCAGGATGATATCTTAGTATTGGCGCGGTCACAGATGTTCCAATATGTATTCTATTTGTCTTTGCTAATGCTGCTCCTAACCATGGCCATGTAGCACCAGCGAATCCTCCATCATGCCACCATGGCATATAATGATCACTAACCCAACATCTTTCTAAACCATTTTCTTCCATTGCACTAACATCAGACAATAGATCATTTGCATTTACTTGTTCATGAGACGCCATGATGCCAATTCTTGCTGTCAAATTATTTTATCACCGAGTACATTACTGTTCTAATCTCAATTCGATAGTAGCACCTTAATATTTAAATTAATTATAGATCACTTTTAGGTCTACTAAATTTTACTAAATTCTGATATTTGAGGAATAATAATTGCATGGCTATCGATCTGAATCGTACCATTATTGATATTTTCTAGATTTTGTTCTCAAAAAATTCCGGATAAAAGATATAACTGTGAATGTTTCCATTTATGAAAAAGCAGCATATTTCTTTCCCATGTATGTAAATACAGTTTATTGTATATTGGTTGCTGAAACTTTACCATTAATACTAAACAATAGTCATAATAATACACAATTTGATCCTATTTACAAAGATATAACAAGTTTATTTCCAGAATTATCTACTTAATCAAGTCCATGAATTCTTAGCTGATTGCAAAAGTTCTTTATGCCTCGGGCAATACGGTAGAACATACCTGAGTTATATAATTCACTGTTATATTATTAGGTTAAATGCTCAGCCAGAAAGAATGTGATCTAATTACTGTTTTCATAACTATATCCCAAGTCTCATGCCTCGTCTGAAATTCAGTATTTTAGAATTAAAGCATTTGGGAGTACTTGAAAAGTTCCAGGAAGAATGCCTATCGGTTCACCATCAATAGTGACTGTTATGTTTCTCTCTTTCGATTTGATTGAGAC
>JBEDUN010000088.1:0-2274 GCA_040414675.1 Nitrososphaeraceae archaeon
GCTCTAACTTGACAAAGCAGCAAATCTTAATCTGTTATCACGGAAAATCATCGTCTGTGAACTTTTGTAACTTATCGTATTTAAGAACGGGATTCTATCAGGAGAGACTTGTCAGTCCTCATTGACGAGTGGATTTTGATAGATGAAGGTGATCATAGACCAGACTGTATATTTGATACAATTACTCTATTAAAACAAAAAGTCTAGTCGATATCGACCTTTAACAAGCTATCTGGGTTGGTGACAGGTTATTATTCCACTCCTATTTTCTCAGAGTGGAAGATGACATATCGTCAATCTTTCGGTTGTTGTTGGAATTCGGTTCTACTAAAACTCTCGTAGATAGTACCACAATGATCGTTATCCGCTTTGGTATCAATATTAAAATTGTTGCCCAATGGAATGATGGATTCACAAGTATTCAGTCTTCTTAATAGTTGCTATATAGATGACAGATACAACCTGCATACTTAATTATTTCCTGTAGTGAACTATCAATATTTCATTCGGACATTCTAAAGAATCAATTCTTCTCCTAAAACAGCTTGTGGAGAATGTCTGTCCTTCCTTCCAAATATTTGGAAATGCAAGTGTTATTTGAGTAAGAATTGGAAATCCTTTAGTTATCTCCCCTACTTAGGTAATCCATAAATAGTGTAGCATCTTGATTCAATCATGCCAGCAGTAGTACAACGAAAGAACCAAGCCGGATTAGGCGAGGCAGATAAAAATACTTTCATTAATGGAATTAACGCTTTTAATTCTCTCTCTACTTCCCGCGTAGAAATTGGTGGAAACTATGGCACATTAGTGTCTATTCATCGCCACCCGCATAAGTTCCATTCTCCGGATGGTGATGTTGGGACACAAAGGTTTTTGCCTTGGCACAGGGTCTATCTTTCAGTCTTAGAATTTTGGACAAGTAGTATCCCAAATTATCAAAAGTTTTTTATACCTTACTGGGACTGGACTAGAGATCGGTCTATTCCAAATTGGTTGGAGAACATTAAACCATCTGTCAATGTTCCAGATACAGAATCAATCCCTCCCCAACCAACTTCATGGAATCGTGTTAATGTCCATAGAACTCCTGGACAACAGTCAGGAGTTTCCCTTCCTACGATAGACGACATTAATAGATGTTTAGAGAAGCCAACGTACACAGAATTTACTACTACCCTCGAAGCGCTTCATGCTGATGTACATGCATGGGTTGGGGGAACAATGAGTGATATAGCGACTTCACCCGCAGACCCGCTGTTTTGGCTGCATCACGCTAATGTAGATAGGATTTACACTCTTTGGCAGAAAACTCATCCTGATAACCCCAATACCATTCCCGCACTTTCAGGGATGGATCTAAACATTGATCCCTGGTCAGGTACAGAACCTGAATATAGACACTGGGACTGGATAACATATTTATGATTTTTAAATTTGTGCCGATACTTTAATCCCATATCATGTTGTAAAACGTATGAGTACTTGTTATTTCCGTAGCTCGTCTGATTATCATTTATGTATGAATATTCAGACATTTTTATCCAGGGTCTAAAAGATTTAGAGCAGATTTGATGCTGTAATCATTCCTCATAAGTAGCAACGAATCCTTATTTGCGGTCTTTGCTACCTATTCTGCTAAGTATATAATTTCTTGTTCTAGTAGATATTTTATGAGCTTTAAAACGAACGATCTTCTGAGTGATATGAAACCAGCTTTTTCTGCAGTAGAATGCCAGTTCAAGTGTCTATTATTAGTTTATTTTCCAATGTATCTGCACTTCTGCCTTTTTGCTCTGCTTCACGTCACAATTTCTCTAGAGCTTTAGAACCAATTCAATACTCTCACTTTTCTATCCTTTTGATTATTTGGTGATCTGCACTTTCTTTCCTATGCTCAACAGCCGGCCTACTACCTTCAATAAATATAAAAATTGATTCTTCTGCTTATTTTAAGACTTTTTCTTCAATGATTGAAAAATACTGAAATGTCTGATATTTATATTATTAAGAATTAAAATTTATTATAAACTGCAATAATTTAGTTGCACTGTACACTATTAGCATATTTTCGAACATAATCACACAAAAAATCCTAGTTTTTTATACATACTTAATAATGACGATAACGAGATGTGCACATGCGGCCTATGCCAATAGAATCATTTTTGCGTGAATAAAATGCAGAAACTTGCATCCGTTAATCGCCTTATTGGTAATAGGAAGTTATCTATTGTTATTGCGAGTGTTATAATTATACTTGTAATACTGGAC
>JBEDUN010000089.1:0-26622 GCA_040414675.1 Nitrososphaeraceae archaeon
CAAATCTATTATACATTATGTGGGTATGAATCAAATTCATATTATTTCAGGAATAGCAATAGCAACTATAGCTCTATTGCTAGTTACGACAACAACAATGTCAAGTCAGCAGTCCGTGTTCGCACATAGTGGCCACCACCATCATCATGGTGGCGGTGGTGCAGCAGCCGCAGCAGCCGCATCTGAAGGTTCAGCAGCCGCAGCAGCCGCAGCCGGTGGTGCAGCAGCCGCAGCCGCAGCATCTGAAGGTTCAGCAGCAGCAGCAGCAGCCGCAGCTAGTTGAGATTGTTTGTAAAGGACTATGGAGCGGTCTACAAACATCCATAATCACATTCTTTCAAGAAATCAGGAATAAAGAAGATGAATATTATGGGAATACAATCCAAATATTTACCTGTCAGTCTTTTTGTAGTATTGACTGTGACGTTATCTTCAGCATTATTATCTAATCACTCGATATTGTCCACAGTATCATCATCGCTGCCACTCGTACCTCCCATTGTCCAGACTGCAAGAGCTGATGTGAATATCGATACTTCTGGAAATGGCAAAGCAGCTGCATTTGATGGTAAAAATAGCATATCTTCAGATGGAAAAGGTTTTTGTAATACTGTAGATAATATCGCTGGAGGAAAGTTTGCACCTCTATTTGGAGGAATAGTTAACTGCAAGTCTTCTTCTTCAGATCAATATAATATAGACTATTCAGTAATTAAAGACCCAGTAAAAGTAGGTGACACAACCTACATGAGTATAACTGTCAGAGATAAAAATACAGATCAACCTGTTTCTGATGCACTTGTTCTATTAACTATCCAACCACCCAGTTCCGATCTATCTGTAGGCAAGACAACAACTACTCAAACTGCATATACAGATAAAGACGGACATGCTATATTTACTGTACAAATAGGACCTCATTCGAGCAGTGGAATTTACAATACCAATTTAGAAATCAAGAAAGACAATTATGATTCAACCCTGCAGAAATCATTTCAGGTAGTATAAACAACTTATTCTTTCATTAATTAGTTTGAATTGTACAAATAATATACCTGACTATAAAAATCTAATAATATAATGACTTCTACTATAGATCTTGCTTTCCATAATCTAGCATATCATCCAAAAGTTTAACGATTTTATTCAATTTTTATTTCTCTGAATTCCTCAATCTATCTGAGACAAAACTTGCGATCATAGTTGTCTGACGTTAAATATTATGAATTAACAGTTGTAATGAAGATAGTAGTTGGAAGAGACATGATTGGCAGATTGCTGACACTGCTTTTGTCAGTGTGACTACTATTCATTGAATATTGTACAGAATGTTTGCATATGCATACTATATATTAGCATTGAATCAATGTGTTTCCTATGACTAGTCACAGAATCTGACTCTGATTTACAGTTGTATTCGGCCAGTTTGCAGAGATACCAATGTTCGCATCTCTCGCAATAATGAACATGATCAGGATCGGTTGTAGCATAATGCAACAGGCAATAAGATGGGTTAACTGTGACTTATAAAGCCTTACTTAACATAGTTAATCACTGTTCAGAAGATACATTTGTTACACTATTTATGGGAATGGTAATACAAATGGTGTCTTTGCATCATTTCTGGATGGAGAATTAGTAACGGAATTTGAGTCTTGAGAATTACATGATGAGGACTTGTCACCACTAGTACTCTCGATACATCTTTTGGCTGTGACTATATGTATTTGATATGCTATAGAAACTAATAATATGCTAGATAACAAGCAAAGAAAAGACGCCACAGCTAGATACGACAAAATCCCTCTATTTGCATCACTATGAATGAATCTCGTAGTATGATTATTTGATTATTATGTGATATATTTAAATTAAGAAAAAGAATGCTGTATCTTTTTTTAATAAGATTTTCTAATTGGATTCACAAGGTATTTCAAAAAATTTTAATATGACCTGTTCAAATTGGTTCATTTGTCACATTAATAAAGATCCTTTTATTCTCATTAACGCTTTCAAATTTTTTTAGCTAGCCTAATTCTGTTATTCTTTCTAGTCCTTACAGTGTGCTAGAGGTGTGCTATAAGACTGCATTTCGGTCTACACTATCATTATGTACAGACTTTACTTATACGGCATGTTTAGCAATAACGGCCAATTCGAACGGTCGATTTAAGAGCTGTATTTAGAAGTCGTATCAATAGGCTAGTTTTTTTTATAGTCTACGATAGTCAATATGACCATAACAGAAGTCATCAACTTGTTTGACATAATCGATTTCGTTATGGAATATGGACAAGAGGTATAGATGATATCAAGGGGACAAAGTTAGTTAGTTATGGTTTATCAAATCCCAATCTTATTTTTTAGTTTCCGCTTGTTAAGTCAAATTTGCCATTGATTGCATACATCTGCTTCGAGAGGGTATACGTTAAGACTATGAACAATCTATTGGACTGGTGTAGATCTAGGTCCAATCCCTGGAACAGGATTTGCACAGTTCTTCTCTGGGATATCGCTTAAATCCTCGATATCCTACTTCTTAGGACTCGGCGGGTCGTTAATTTTTCCTACGTCCTTGTCCTCACCAGGTGAGCCACTATCGCTACTACAGCCCCTATTACAGCAGCAATCAACAGAACTTCCACCGCAATCAGTCTGTTGCTTGATATGCTTCTTGGCTTGAACCCATGAGTAAAGCCAGTGGCAGTCGAAGACATCACCAGAACCGGACTTAGCAATACCAACGCCAATCCTATTGCTACTACTTTTCCTTCAAGCTTCACATTCTATCACCTCCATATGATACGTCATGTTACCATATTGTCGCTTGCTGTAGCTTACTTATCGCACTGTCATGCAGTTCTGCAAAAGGGAAAGTGTCAGTCTCTTAACAGATACATAAAACCTCAGCATTTTTGCTACTGGGCATAATTGATTGATAGATTGGGCAACGGATGGGCAGCATTTATCTTTGACTTAACTTTGTTATCTCTTCTGGTCGCTTGTTAGCTCATTTGATATAACCTTATTATAAAATCTTCATCTAATTGCCTCTTTCAACATCGTTAAAGGACAGAGAAGGCACAATTATTGTCTATGTGCTAACATAAACAATTTATTCAATATTGTCGAAATAGTATTACTTTTCTATACTATAGATATACCATAATTAGTACCTTAAAAATTAGATTAAAAAACTTACCTCTTGTATAAATAATACTAATTCTAAACCCAGAATTGGATTAATGCAAAGATTAGAAAATGCTCAGTCGTTGATTACGGTTAGTACTTTTGTTTTGTTACTTGCACTTATCACGCTTATATCTCTTAGTTATTTTCATTCTAATGACAGTCTCTTTGTTTATGGACGAGGAATTGTGATCACCGATACAGCTATTAATACTAATAGTGATATGCTCGATAGAAATACATCAAACTTGATCAAACTGCCTGACCTTAGTGTAAACCCAACTATTGGAGCGATAATCACAGATACGAACCCAACGTCAGGTTCTCATGATGATAATACGGATATAGAATCTACTAATGGTCTAAACAACGACTATACTAACAATACTGCAACGATATCAAGTACAGATACCAATGCCAATGTTAGTAGCAACTATTTGCCTTCATCTTCACAGTCACAATCTATCAACTCCGCTGAAAATATGACAGGCGTTCAAGAAGGAGATGGTCAAGAGATTGATACTGGAGACGAGGTAAACCATGTCTTGACTGCTTCAGAGGCTCAGGCACTTAAAGCAAATCTTGTTGTACCCGACAGTTCACCCTTTAAAAGTAATCAATGCACCCCAGTTGGAAGTCTTGAAAAATTCGTACCAAATCCATTTATGAAAGATTTGGGCACCACAAGATTTGTTGTAGGAAATTGTATCACAGTAACTGGGAAAGTAACATGGACACATTACATAAACACTGATGGTGATGCGAACTTTAATGTTAAACTTGATAAAAAGTATAATTCACTTTTAACTCCAGCAAACATGAATAACAAGTTGAAAGGTACACTTCATGTTGAGGTAGTATGTCAAGGGAAAAATAGTTCCAAAGACCCTGTAAAGATAAACCAATGTAAGGTTCCAAAGTATGATGGTCCCGACTTTAACAAAGCGTTGCCTAAAGTTGGAAGTCGTGTACAGGTTACTGGAATATATGTTATAGACATACGTGAAGGAGGGCATGCGGAATTGCATCCTGCCTATCAAATCCAGAAGGTATCGTGATAGCTAACTGCGTAGAAGATTCGACATTTGGTGAGTTCTTACATCAGTATGAATGAACTCCACTAAACTCCGCTCTCTAGTAAATTGTTTATGGTTAATAAGAAGTGTGGTGAACGGTAACGATGTGATATATTTCTTGCTGTATATATTCATATTATGAAGACTTTTTCAGTCTAACGTATGTTGCTCTAGATTGAATTTTATCGACTACAAAAGAATATGTCAATAGATATTCTCTCCTAGGAGCGATATATTTGATGACTCGAGACCATAATTTGGGATAACATCATATTTTCATGTATTTAGCGTAGATTAAAGCGATATTACCCTTCAATATGACAGAATATGTTGCTGCTTCGTTCCTTCGTTTCTAAAATCAATCTAATGGGGGCTTGAGCATTACCCTATTAGTGTGAAGGCATACCTTGTATAGTCTTTGTAAATCTCATTCCTGAACAAAATTATTTAAAGGGATTGATTATTGTTCTATAAACAGTCTATTAATTTCGCTATGGAGAAACAGTTGTACGATAATATGATACTAATGGATTGCACGTTTGACTTATCCTACACCGAAAATTTGAACCTGTTTGTCTGTCTATGTTAATCTATTGTATGATTGAATAGCAAATAAGCAGACTAGAGTTAACTCGATGTTTCGACAATATTTATCGTCTGCAGTCCCTGACCCATTAGTTGACATTGCTGCAACTATCTCTGCATTAAAATTGTAGTAAGTGCAGGATCGATTTTTTCCTGCCAACACACCAAGCAGTAATTGCCTAGAACGTTGAAAATGTCCACTTCATTCATCTCACATTTTTCACAAATACAAATTGAAATATTTATGCTCGACATTGTAATCTTTGCTTCACTCGCCTGAGCTATGGATAATTGTTCATAACTTGACTTACCCTGGACAGCATCGTATGTAAAGAATAAGAAGCTATTACGACTGGTAAAGTTATGCATAAGAGATACATAGCGAGTCACAATGCACACACCAAGTATGTATGTGTCCACCAAAAGCAGGATAATCAAAGGATTTACTTCTGATACATTTTTGAGCTAGAAACACAATGCAGCAGGCGAAAAAACAACTGTAACAACGAAAGTAGCAAAAACTACTAGAGCCTTCACACTGAAAAAATGACTTTCTATACTAGCGCAATACTAATATAAGTGGTAATCGTTCCTGAATTCAAAATTGCTATGTCACAGAATTCACTACAACTACTCCTGGTGATTCTGATGCATGTGTCACACTACTGTCTATAAAGTACTGAAAGCAAAATAATTTGAATTATGTTCTAAGGACTTGATGTACACCAGCTTCTAACAACATTACATGAATCGAACATTGTAATCTTAATAATAAAGATACCTACAAAACATAAAAATAGTCTGAAATTAAGATAATCAATTAGCTTCGATGCGAATTTTCTTGGGATTCTCAATACCAACACGGGCATTACTAACGTTTTCATGCATATTTGTTATGTCTATTCTTATTACGTCTACATTTTCCGCATTATTAATTCCTCCTAACTATTTCAATGCTAATGCTGCTTACACCAAAGCAGTACCTGCTGCAGCTGGACCTATAATTAATGATCCGAATCTGAAAGTTGAGACATTATTCAAAGGCCTCAAGATACCTACTAGTATGGCATTCCTAGGCCCGAATGATATTTTGGTCCTTGAGAAAAATTCAGGAAATGTACTTAGAATTATAGATGGTCAGCTATCAAAGAAACCGCTATTGCACGTAAATGCGGCAACACAATTCCTAGAATGGGGTCTACTTGGGATTGCAATTTCAAAACAAACAAATTCTGCCGGTGGTGATGGTACTGGCCAAGTACATACTTATGTTTTCCTCTATTATACTAAATCTACCGCAAATCCTCGCGTATCAGCGGGTAATCATCTTTACAGATATGAATTAGTGAACAACCAATTGCTACACCCAGTAGATCTGCTAAATCTTCCTTCTAATGCACCTGACCCTCTTGTGGAAAGTAATCATAATGGTGGTAAAGTGCTAATAGGGCCAGATAATAACGTGTATGCTGTCATAGGTGATGTTGGAAGTCATGATGGCCAGGCTCAGAATAACATCAATGGTAAAAAACTAGACGGAACAAGTGGAATATTAAGAATTACAAAAGATGGCCAGCCAGTAGCACCAGATCCATTAGGACGAGAAGATCCTACAAGAGTCTATTACGCCTACGGGATCAGAAATAGCTTCGGCATGGATTTTGATCCTGTTACTGGCAATTTATGGGATACTGAAAACGGGCCTGATTATGGTGATGAGATTAATTTGGTCAAACCTGGGTTTAACAGCGGATGGAATCAAATAATGGGTATTTGGCACGTAAGTGGTCCGTTACCAGGACCAGTTGTAGAAAATCCTGCCAAGGACTTGATAAACTTTGATGGCAAGGGAGTATATAGATCTCCTGAATTTGTCTGGAACCAAACAGTGGGCCCATCAGCATTAAAATTCTTAAATTCAGACAAATTAGGAAAACAGTACCAAAATACGATATATGTTGGAGATGTAAATAATGGCAATTTATACAACTTTAAGTTAAACACGGATAGAACAGGTCTGTTGCTTAACGGCCCACTCGAAGGTAAAGTAGCATACAACATGAATGACCTCAAACCAGTAATATTTGGACATGGTTTTGGCACGATTACAGATCTAGAAGTTGGACCTAACGATGGATTTCTATATGTTCTTACATTCGATGGTACAATATATAGAATAGTACCAGGTGGCTCTCAATAATCCCAAGAAGTGTCTCATAAACCATTTTTGGATTATAATTTACTGAGTACATAGCGAGTACAATAAAATAAAAAACGACCAATTTACACTATTTTTTGACTTGATAACATATGATGGTGTAATATGTGCATTGTACCTGCGTTACGATGACAAGAGATGAATGGCAATTGATTATTTCTTATGTACATGTATTTCGTAATTTGATCAAAACGCAGGTCTGACATGGGTATTACTTTAAAGCCGTTATCGTGTAACTATTTCATTTCAGAAGCAAACAGTTTAATGTGAGTACTCGATCGTCCTTGCGAGTCATCTATGCTATGATATGCAAAAATTGGAATGGCGTCCATAAAGCCCTTTCTATCATTATAAGAAGCTTGCGAGTTAATCTGTTCTATAAATTTTTGAAATATTTCTGTATCGTTGTGAATGTAAATCTGATCCAAAGAATTATGGCTTTGTTCCCTGATAGAATATCTATTTGCATAAGTTAGGGTTCAGTTATCATGATTATATGTTCTACAATCTGTCTGCTTAGGAGTAACGTCATAACCATCACAGCGTATGTACATTAGATGGGCAAAGCCATTGTCTGCATAGCCATAATACTTATAGTATTTATTACAGTAGAATTATCCCAAGCATCGCCGTGCACGACTGCAAATATATTAGGAGAATTAATACCGTGACTTTCTAGACATTGTTTGGAGCTACCTATTTCCGATTCTAGTTCTTTTAAAGATAAATGATTTAGGTCTCGATGCGTCATACCTTTTGATTCTACATCCTGGCCATCTTTTTGTAACTCCAATACGTCATTCCAATTCATACGATGCTGCTTACTTCCACTAGGGATGCCATTCCTGCTGCTATCACTTGGAAATCCACATGTTATAAAGAAGCTTGCTTTAAATCCGTACTGATCTAATATTGGCTTTGCTGTAGTAATTTGATTTGATTTTTTATCGTATCTCCAAAAGTTAAGATAACTAATTTATCGTTGTTAGTTATTTTCGAAGTGTTAGATTGAAAATTAGATTTTGTGCCGTTCGTCTTAACAACATTACGTAGTGGTGTTGGTGGTTCATTTGTACTGATGACGTTAACTCTCCTATAATCATCTTGTTTTTTACTAATGCCAAACCCTACATTATTAGCGCTGTGATCTTTACTACAAATCAATCCTGTAGGGGGTAGAATAAATAACAAAATTAAGCCAACGAAAACGAATTTTAAACTATTAGCCTGAATTAAATGATCTCTATCAATGCAAGGCGTCATTAGTAAATGAACCATTTTGTTCAAATCATATTAGTATGTATTGAAATATCTTTCAGACTGCGAGCTCGTTAGGATATCTTAGTAGTTAAAGGTACAGCTTTATTTTTCTTAATTTAAATATATTAATTAATAATCAAATAATTAATACTACAACATCTGCTGATAATAACTTGCTAAATACCCATGTTCGACATCTATCTATAGCTATCTCTCTTCTGCTGTTATCTGGCATTTTATTAGTTTCCATAGCATCTCCGTTTGATGTAGTTACTGCAAAAAGGTGTTCCGATGAGAGCACCAGTGTTGATGGTTCTTCATCATCTTCGTGTGCATCTCAAGACTCAAATTCTTTCAGTCATTCCCAATCAGGAAATGATAATGGTAATGATAACAACGAAGTTATTCCGTTTAAGCATACAAAAAAGTACTTTAACCACGAGAGTCATGATGGATATTCAGAAAATGATACTCCATTTAGTTTACCATTTCCGTAGCAATTTAGAATTCAGTGCCTTTACTCGCTGGGCTAAAACTCAATTGGATCAGAAAATTGATTATATATTCATTTTTAATCTATCTATTTTGACCAGTGAATGAGAGTAAGGCATGTTGGTTTCAAATTCCACCAAACCTACAATTATTATTGTTGCTTTCGGAACTGGGTGTTGTATTTAGATAAAGGAATCTAAATCGAAAATTGTTATGATGTGTGTTTGAGATATGTGTAATCTACATTGGATTCAAACTATCAATCATATCGAAGCGTTCTCTAACCGTTTAACATTGTTAAGTAATGCTTTATAACCTTTGATAGCCTACACGAAATTTATCAAGTTGGAATATTTGCCAGACGAGCAAGATCATGTTCATTATTGCGAAAAATGCGAACATTGGTATTTATGCAAGCAGACTGAATTCTATTGCGAATCGGAATCAGGCGCAGTAACTAGTCACAGGCAACATATAGCTTCAATGCCGATCGATAGGATACTTGCTTCTGGAGATTAATCATTTATACTAGACAAAGATTATTGAAGAATTGTAATACTAGCATGCAAAAGAAGACCATCGGTATAATATTACCTGTTTTGGTGATATCTGTATTTTCGGTTTTACTAGTCGTAATACTCACACATAATATGACACATTCTCAGAATGTTAACTATGACAAAAATAGTTTCAGCAATCTGTCAAATACACTTCTTTCGACCGATCGATATGCAATAAGTTCAGCGTCTTATAAAATGTTTCAAGATCCTACTTATGGGATAAGAATTCAGTATCCTAAAGATTGGGAAAAAATACAATTTGACAAGAACTTTATTGTTGGTTTTGTATCTGATGCTAGAAATGATTCAGGTATATTAGAGAATCTTATGATATCTGCTAGTAGATTATATTCTCCTATATCTTTGGACAATTTCGGTATGATGAGAATTTCCGCACTTGAATCACAGTATCCGGATTTTCATCTAGTAAGTTCTGGTGCGTTCGTGACTCCAACAGGCTCGCCTCTTTATAAAATAGAATATGATCATAAGGATGGAATTATACCAATCACGACAACTGAAGTATGGGCATTAAATGGCGGTCGTGCATTTATGCTGTTGGCTAATGTCGATACAACTGAGACTTCAATTTATATGCCAATATTTCAGAAGATGATAAATTCATTTAGTTCATCTCCTCCCACACCTGTGTTACATAATACCAAGGTACATAGTGTATAGTGTATAATGGCATAAAAATAGCAACACCTTATTAGAAGATGGTCTTGAATAACTATTAAGGCATTACATAAAATTACCGGTTAATCTATGGTAAAGATCCGGATTAACATTTTTAATTGCTATTTGAGTGTTTATGAATGGTTATTGCATGGGTTCCATTTTGATTTGTTGTTGGTATACCGCATATCTTCGATTCAGTAGAATTAACAGCTTTATCTCCGGAATCACACACAGCTGGCCTTTCTCCTAGAATTAAATTTGGATGAAAATTAACATTAAATCCTAAGAATACAATAACAAACGAAAAGATGATTATGCTTAGGTTTGTCCTACTTAGCACTTTAATTAACATCCAGATCAAACTCGTTTATTTATTTTCCTTACAACTGTTAAGTTACAAAATCATACATGCATCAATGATTCTTAGTATTGTCTCGTAGAGAATCAGAATTTATAGAAACGAAATCAAAAGAAATGATAAAACCGATCTTGTAAAAACATTTTAGAAAGAAATCGTATCGAAAAGAAACAATGTACGTATGATGTTAAACATTTAGCTATGTGTACCTCAAAGATTATATAGTCGTTCTCTATCATGGGTTGTGACTTGTGTTCTTAATATTGGGATTGCTTGGGGATGTAGATTGTGTAGGGATAAAACCAAGGAACCGATTCCGTCTATCGAATTCTGTCTTTGAACAGATATATCTATAACGGATTATCTGATAAAAACTAGCGGGCTTATTGAACATACTAAAGTATCTGTGTTGATGGCTGCGTTAGTCATGTAATAGTTTCTATTGGTTTGTCAAACTATTCTTTTTAAAATATCATATAGCTCATTTTGATATATAATATGATATGATGGCCTAGAGACATTGTGGTTATCAATGGGCCCTGAGGTACCAAGTAAGCTACCTAATTTAGTCTGCCATTGTGCCCACATGTGATAAGTTGGATCTTCTCTGTTTTCTTGTGTCGATGATCTATCCAATACAATATATTCTGCATACGTCCAAGGATGAGTTATTGACATATTCCAGTAATTTCCGCTTTCAGTATCTATAAAGTTCTTAAGAGGAATCCCACTTTCGAACATTATTTCCTGACTATGTTGCGTTCCAGCAAAAAGCAAGATATCGCCGTTCTGAGAATAGATCTTTTTCAAATCACTACCTGTATGAAGTGCAATTTGATCGCTTCTTAGGGAAATTATCATAGAATCAGTATCATTCAAAGCAACAACCATCCCTATGTTAAAAACCTGAAATCCAAGGGTGAACATCCATATCGCAACCACACAGCAAACTGAAAGTGCGGTAAAAATCTTCCTCTTTGCAATTTTAGCAATGAAGACAACTATGTAAGCTGAAGTAAATGCCAAGAATGGCGCGATAAATACTAGATTCCGACCATTAGTCCACCCTCCGTTTCTTGCCGGAAATATTGCTTGATAACCTAGGATCATACCAACAAAATCACTTAGTGTAGGAATGAGCAACAGGATTAACATTAATGCACTGAAGGGAATAATTCTTCTTACTCTGCCTACATAAAGATATACTACTACACCTACAATTGATAGAATTAAAACTGGCATTCCATACATTGCCTTTGAAACTTCAAGAATCATTGGTAATGAGCCAACAGGATTAAGATGCATGTGGCTGATAATAGATGTCACTAATGTTTCCATTCCTGCATAATATGGACCAGCTGCGAAGGATAACGGATCTTTTTGTTCTAAAAAATTCCATGCTAACCATATTACGATGCCTACAAAACTATACGGAACAGCAGCTGCTATAATTGCGTGAATCTTATATTTTGACGTCCTTCTACGTGTTGTGATTGATATAATTACAAGCATAAACGCAAGAACAAAAGGTAGGAGCCATCCATTATAGGCTGTCAGAGTGGTGGCCGATACTGCAAATGCTGCTTTAATAATGTTCCTATATTGCTTCCACGTGTCAGCAGGATCTGTATTATAGACATAATACCACTGTTGAATATAATATACTGAAATCATAAAAAACATCATAAATGGTAATTCAGTCATTGGAACGACTCCCATGTAAATGACGGAGAGATTAAGGAGGAAGAGAGAAGAGGCTAAAATCCCTGCTAATTCATTGTCAAACTGTAACCTTGCTATTCTAAATAATATTACTGCTGTTACGGCTGTTGATATCGCGCTCATGATAGTTCCTGCCAGTCCTGTATGAAATAGAAAATTGCTAGTGACAAATGGTAAGAGCAATATGTGTGTCATTGGTAGCCATACTGTTCCAAGCTGCCCAAAACCAGGAGTTAAGGAATCAAACATTTCTCTGGATATTACCAAATGGGATATGGCATCGCTATAGTATACTATAGAATTTGGATCACGTTCGAAAATGGCATATGAAAATAATATATTTATCAATATTGCTCCAATAAAAATCATAAATTCAGGTTTTAATTTTGAATAGCCATTGGTTGCACTACTAGAATATAGTATTTTATGAAATTTAGTGGTACTTGCCATTTTTATTGCTACTGCTTTTGCTTTTGGCTTGTCATTTCAAGTGAAAATCCATGGTATGTTTTGCGCCAAACTTTTGGTCTAAAAAATAGCTCGATAATTGCGATTGTAGAAGGAATACATTGTAAATATAGATAAAAGGGCATAAGGTAGCTATACTTTACTTTACTCAAGGCGTACTTATCACCCTGTCTAAATAATGCTTCTTGAGCCATAATTGGAATGTAGGATACACTAAAAAGAAACGCGAACAATGCTGAATAAAAAATTATGCTACTGCTTTGATATGCTTCTTGTATCCATAATGCTAAGGGCATAGTAGATATTATGCCAAAATAGTTTAGCCAGAAAGCGGCAAACAGGAACCAGCCGGGTATTGAAATAGTGTACATAATAGGAGAAAAAAGAAGATAGAATAGAAATATCGTTGAACTAAAACCAATGTCCCTAATAAGCTTCAGCGGATTCTTAAAATGTACTCCAAAAGTATAGATGTAACCTTTATTCCACCTAATGCGCTGCCTTATCCAGGGATAGATCTTTGGTGGTGCTTCTTCCCAAGTTATCGTATTGATTGGAACTACCTTATAGCGCATTCTCGACAAGCGAACACCCATATCCGCATCCTCAGTAACATTGTCAGTCTTCCAGCCGTTCATTCTTTTCAATACCTCCGTGCGGAAGAAGTTGCTTGTACCTCCTAATAGTATAACTTTATTCATGGAATAAAATGAAGGCAACATTAAAAGGAAATGTATTATATATTCAACACTAAAGAGTTTTGTAATCAGTGATTGATCGGGATTGTAGTAAGCTAAACGAGCTTGTAAGCAGGCCGCATCAGGATGCTGTAACATGTATACAGCCATCTTTCTGAGCTGCGTTTGATCAGGCTTATCTTCTGCATCATAAATTGTGACAAAATCACCTTTCGCATTAGATAGTCCTTGATTGAGTGAATTTGCCTTTGTTCGTGCACCAGGGGAATTTAAATATATATGATCTATGTGGATTTCAATTTCTTCAGATACTCTAATCGAGGTAGGCAGCCCATAGATATTGTATTTGATACCGTCACTAAGTCCAAATTGATAGGGTAGTGTCATTATAGTTTTCAAAGTAGGATAATCATCAGGCTCAACTAATATCCTAATGTCAAGCTTATTCTTTGGATAGTCTAAATTGGCTATACTTTTAACTAGATTTGGAAGAGTTACTTCTTCTCTATATACTGGTAGAAGAATTGATATTATAGGTAATTCAGAATCTGATATTTGATATGTTTCTGTAGTTGATACTTCAGTTATCTTTGCATTCTTAGCAAAAACTCTAAAGGTTAGATAGAGTAACAACACATCTGCAATCAGAAATATTACAAGGGAAAAAATAGCATAAATTAATATAATAATACCACCGGGGCTCATAGAGACAATTTTACCTCAATCTGCGCGTTAAATCTTATGTCCTCGCGTATCAAGTATCTCATTTTGAATAATCCTGCTTATACGATTTTGCATTGGATGGGTATCATAGGGTTCTTTAGTATTTCGACTATCTTGTGAGCGGAATTTCCATCTCCATAAGGGGAAAAATTTAGCTTTTTGGGAAGTTCTCCCAGATCAATTTTTCTAATGGACTTTTTGATCTCATTGTAATCTATTGGACACATGATGGTATGTCCTGATGCTACCGACTCTGGTCGTTCCGTAGAGTTACGCAAAATTAGGGCATGTTTGTCTATAAACGGTGAGGTCACTTCTTCCTGTATTCCACCTGAATCGCTAATTACAAATCGACATGTTTTTAGAAGTGCTAATAAATCAAAATAGCCAACAGGCTCTATTATCTTAACGGTAGAAGAAACAAGACCTTCAAGACCAAATTCATGAATTTTCTTGACAGTACGAGGATGCATGGGGCAGATATAATGAAGTCCTGAATCTGTCAATGCACTTAATATTTGTCTTAATGAATCCTGGTTATCTACGTTCTCTTCCCTATGGAGAGTTAAAAGAACACATTTGCTTGGATCTAACGTTGGTTTAATTTTGCTTAAAATGCTCTCTTTAATGCCATACATATGAGAACGTTTAGTACTCATCAACTGCATACCCAATTTCACAGCATCTACAATAGTATTTCCTACCATGAATATCCTTCCTGGAACTTGTTCTTTTTCTAAATTTCTTTCTGATTGAATAGTGGGAGCGAAGAGAACATTTGACATATGATCTACTATTCTTCGATTATACTCTTCAGGTGTTCTTAAATCATAACTTCTCAATCCTGCTTCCAAATGCACTACCGGAATTCGGGATTTTATAGCAGCCAATCCTGAAGCAACTACACTATTCGTGTCGCCTTGGATTATTACTGATGATGGTTTAATTTCTTTTAGTACACTACCGATCTTCGATATCATTTCTGAAAGCTGTTCTATAGGCCCAGAAGAAGATGCTAAACTGATGTTATAATCTGGTATTTTGATATTGAGGTCCTCAATAAATTTTAGGAATAATTCATAATCGTGATGTTGACCAGTATGGATGAACTTGTAATCAATTCCCTCAGAATCGAATGCTCTCATAACTGGAAACATTTTTATTATTTCCGGTCTAGTTCCAGTAATTAAAGCAAACGCCATACCTATCTCAGAGTAAATCCTGTTGTGATTAATGCTGTAATTCTTTCGTCTCGATAATGATCCTTTAAATTTTTATCGGAATTGTTACTATTGCTTCCCAGAAAACTGTTATAATTGGCAAAGATAATACTATGAAAATTATCGATACCAATAGTTCTGACATTCATTAACAATCATGATTGTGGGCTTTTTATTAGAATTAGTTAACTTTGTTATCTTGTCAATTGTTAGCTAAAAGAGTTAAGTCTCAATATGAATTAACATGGTTAATCAACCTTCAATAAATTCTAACATCTGTTTTGATTGAGGTATTGTTCCGAAGATATAGAATGATAATGATAACGATGATTATTAGTGTAATTAGTTCTGGAACATTATTGTTTTCACCTGTGTCGACAATAAAAAATGTGACTGCAGCTGCACGTTTGAGTGGACCAAACACAGGAAACGAAAATAGCAAGGGTCCTGTGCTGCCAAGCTTTCAAAAAAACCTGAGTAATGATTATCAAAATTTGTCAGATTTGTCAGTAAAAGTTGGTCCCCCAGCCAAAGGCGTTTATTTGAGTGCCCTTACAGATTTTGGAGGCGCTGAAGATGAGGTAACAGCACAAAAGATTATTGATTTTGAGAAATTAATTGGCAAAAAAATTGTATGGGCATATTTTTCTAATAATTGGGGGACAGGGATAAAATTTCCAGAGTCTGCCGTCAGGGCAATCCATAGTGTAGGTGTAATTCCTTTTGTAAGGATGATGCCCAGGACTGCCTATACTGATGGTGTAGCAGATCCTGTCTATACTTTACAAGGTTTTATAGATGGAAAATTTGACAATGATTTAAAGAAATGGGCCCAAGATGAAAAAAGAGTCGGGATCCCGATGATGGTCGAATTTGGTACAGAGGTTAATGGAGGATGGTTTCCTTGGAGTGGGTTACTTAACGGTGGCGCTAAAACAAATGGATATGGAGATCCTAACTTCCCTGATGGTCCAGAAAGATTCAGAGATGCATACAGGCACATTATAGATTTATTTAGAAAAGAAGGTGTAAATAATATCACCTGGTGTTTTCATGTCTATCCGTCACAAGGAACTGGAGACGCAGCAGTACTACATCAACCATGGAACAACATAAAAAATTATTATCCTGGAGATAATTATATTGATTGGATAGGAATTAGCGTCTATGGAGCTTTTGATCGAGGAACCACCTGGGACTCTTTCACAGGTATACTTGATACTGCATATCCAGAACTGTCATCTATCTCTATTAAAAAACCACTTGCAGTTTTTGAATATGGTGTTTTAGAGGATCCGTCTCAAGGGAATAAAACTGCTTGGATTGATGATGCGTTACACTCAATTGCCAACGCAAGATATCCACGTATCAAAGCTATAAGTTATTGGAACGAGGAGTGGAATGATTGTACTATTGTATGTGTGCCTGGACTAAATGGAATGATAAACCTCAAATTAGATTCTTCGCCCAAGACTGCCGAGGTATTTAAAAAAATAGTTGCTTCCCCATTTTTTGTAACACAGCCTTACTATTACTATGATGAATTGATAAGATAACCAAGTTAACTAATTCTAATAAAAAACCTCCTATCACGATCCTTGATGAATGTCAGAACAAGGCAGTTGAATGACATTAACACACTACAGACAAATTCCAATCAAATATTAAATGATACTGTGAGATGGTTACTATATTCTGGTATTAGAATAAAAAATGGCTCCAATCGAGGTGCTGTCTATGGTTGGAAAAATCTAAAACCACCGTCATATCCTTTCATATATAGTGAAATCACTGGCTATGCAATAACATCATATGTGTTCATATACTCGGAACTGTTAAATTATGAAGCCTTATCTGCTGCCAAGGATTGCGCATATTGGCTAATTCAAAATATTTTCAATAATAAACCATCTACAACATCCTTACTACCAGCTGGGATTATTGAGGCACCTAACTTTAACCAAAAAGGGGATTTATCAAATCAGATTTATGCATTTGATAATGGAATGGTCATAATAGGGTTATTGAATCTGTATAAAGTTACGAAGGATCAAAATTTTTTGAAAGCTGCTGAAAAAATCGCAAAATCATTGGTAGATGTATTCTTTGATGGTTCAAAATTAGTCGCAGTTTTAGATAGGGAATATAATACCATATCAAGTGACAGTTTTAAGGATAATCATGGTATTAAGTGGTCAAGTGTTTCAGGCCCATACCATTCTAAATTATCATTATGCTTATTGGAGCTATCGTCTCTAACTAATAATAATTATTGTGCCGACATATCTGATTCGATTTGCAAATTTGCTTTGAAATTTCAGCGTTCCGATGGTAGATTCGTAACCAACCCTGATCAGGAAAATGTAACATTCCTTCATCCACATTTGTATGCATGTGAAGGTCTGGTTTATGCTGGTATCAGATGCTCTAATGATGATTATTTATTATCAGGCATAAAGGGTATCGTATGGGCAATGAACCAAATGAATCTGTCAACAGGTGGATTACCAAGAAATACTGCTGTGGGAGCACCAGAACAATCAGATTGTATGGCTCAACTTCTGCGCCTTCTAATAATATGTGAATTACATATACAAGAATTTTTGAAAAGTTCTGAGCCGGTATGCAATGCAATTGAAGAATTATACAGAAGACTTGCGGATTTTTATATAGATGAAGGAAATGATAAAGGAGGAATACGATATCAAAATGGTTTAGATACCGCTTGCAGCTGGAGTACTATGTTCACAATGCAAGCACTGAGAATACGTGCAAAAAGACTTAAAAATAAAAATAAAAAATGGATTGACAACTATATTTAATCAAATTTATGAAATTAATATATTGGGTGTACACCGTCTCCTAAGCTTGAGCCAAAATTTAGGTCACTTTTAACTCTTTTATTTCCTTCCGAAAGTTCTTTGGTAGTATTCGCGTCAAGATGTTCTCTTGCATCAGAGGCATGTTGTTGGGCAAGGATGATCTTTGACTAAATAAGTTGGACTTCAGAAGTTAACTGATTTGCTAATGCAAGAAAGCCTACACTTTCACCGCCTTAAAATGTATGTGCGTAAGCTGTTCTATCTATAGAATGAATTGATAGACCAACAGAAATAAATATGAATAACCGTTCTGAAACAATATATATATTCTTCAAATTTATAAAATTATAACGATCATTTAATTAGGGGGAATCTGCCTTACACATTATTTGGTAGTTCATCACCCAGGCTTCACTGGATTAGATATAAATACGATTACTAGATCTTTTTCTTATTTTAACCCAGTTAGACAGCTATTTTTATGTCTGGCCTTGTAGTAGGGCTACTATTGATGATACTATTTGGAGTTACATTGCCATATTTCTATAATTACCAAATCCGTGCAAATAAAATCATAATAAATGAGTATTCATGAAGTCACATTTATCAAGCTTACTTCTATTTTTTATAATCGTTCTTTCAGTACTCCACGCATATAATGTGACTTTTTCCTTAAATCTATTAAACCATAACGATCAACATATAGAATCATTTTCGGCATTTGAGGACAGACATAATATTTTTCCAATGATCCTCGCTTTTAATACGGGCGATGCAAAAAGTAATAGATCACTTAATCTTTATGATAACTTTGAAAATAGTAGTCTCTATACACTAAAACCTGGACAGACATCTCCAGATGGAAGGTGGGTCGCTAGTCATACCGGATACGGGCCGGTAGGTGTACGGCAAGATCCTATTAATGGTAACCATTATCTATTGGAGCGTCCTCGTATATCTACGTCACCGAATGAAACACATTCAAGCTTGATGTTAACTACAAAGCAATATTCTGACTTCGAGTTGGATCTAGATATGAAAACATCGGGTCAACTTAGACATAACAGTAATCCTAATCCTTGGGAAACAGCGTGGATATTGTGGCATCATACGGATCAGTTTCATTGGTATGCATTTAGTTTAAAGACAAATGGCTTTCAGATAGAGAAGAAGGATAATAATAGACAAGACGACAGTGCTGAGATCTATCTGTATAGCAATTCATTTCCGACCGTGAAAATGAGTCAGTGGCAGCATGTAAAGATTAGGCATGAAGGGTCGAATACAAACACACCGCACATACAGATCTGGGTTGACGGTATCAAAATAGTAGACTTTATAGATAATAACAAAACTGTGCTAAACTCTACCAAAATGTCTCATGGATCCATAGGCTTATATAATGAAGATTCTTCTGTAGCGTTTGATAATATCTACATATCTCATTTACGTATGGAAAATCAATCGAGACCTAATCTTGTGAAAGCCTGAATCATCTTGTAGTCTATAGATTTAGTGGTTCAGCTATTAGAAAATATCAAAGAACATTCGATTTATATTCCCCACCACATTAGTAGATGTAATGATAGGATAGTATTATATGGATTTTGCTGTATTATTCCTTTTAATCTCTAATCTGATGATAATCTTAGTGTTATCTGTCTGTGGTTATACAATAGCTGCAGATGCCTTCCAGAACCATACTAAAGACTCGACCCTGTATTATTATGGTTGCGAAAAAGATGCAGAAATGATCCATTGTGATCAATTACATAATAATCTCCAAAGTTATGGGCTCACAAGCAAGTCATCTACACTATATCACGCGACAGATATTCCTATATTTGTTAATGGTAAAGAGGACCAGGCACTAGAAATGCATGCTAATTACTTGGAATCAGTAGTCTTTCCTAACACAACCACAGTAGAACCAAAGAAGTTTTCAATATCATTTTGGATAAAAGGAATTCCCCCACCCAAAAACACTGAATCTCCTGGATTGGGATATATTATCTCCCAATTTAATGATGATAGAACCTCAGGATGGTCATTTAGTGCTAGTGATATGAATAACGTTACTACAGAATCATTAAGATTTGACGTTTTTAATGAGAAGGGGAATACTTTTTCCTCTCCAGATATTCCAATTTACAAGAATGATAATACATTTACACATATAGTGGGAACATTTGACGGCTCGACTATCAGAGTTTTCAAAGATGGGCTCTTTTTTGGAGAAACTAAATTCAACGGTATTTATCGTAATGCCGTAGGTGTACCAATCCGACTTGGAGTTGCAGCAGACACTCCAATGTCATATTTTTGGTCTGGAAATATTGATAGTTTACAGATATACGAAAAGCCACTTTCCCCTAATGAAATAGAACAGATATCTGGCAGCAACTCGGTCTCTTCAAATGCTTCCAACAGTTTAATCGGGTATTGGAAGTTTAATGGTAACTTGGACGATGATTCAGGGAATTGTTATCATGGTCAGGAGAATACCCTAATTTCTAGCATGGTCTTTACGCCTGATGGAAGATTATTTTTCTCCGAGAAAGACACGGGTAATATAAGAATTATGAAAGATGGTAAAGTCAATACCAGACCATTTGCAACGATATCTAACGTATATAAGGACTGGGAACAGGGCTTATTGGGGCTAGCAATCGATCCGAAGTTTGAGCAGAATCACTTCATATATTTATATTACACAACTCTAGACAACGAAACAGGAAGCCCTTTTAATCGAGTTATGCGATTCACTGATGAAGGTAACAAGGCTACAAACAGGACGATCATATTAGACAGAATACCAGCCTCACATGGCTATCATTCAGGTGGAGCGCTAGCTTTTAGGTCTGACGATAAATTGTATATAACTGTTGGTGACGCCACCCAGAACATTCAATGTGGCAATTTACCGAACTCCAAAGGATTCCCGTGTGCAGCCCAAGACCCATCTAGTCTCCTGGGAAAAGTTCTACGAATAAATAGGGACGGAAGTATTCCGAAGGATAACCCCTATCCAAATTCGCCAGTATATAATATCGGACATATTAACATGTATGGCATTGCATTCGATAAAGGTGGATTTGGGCTCGTAAGCGAAAATGGTGACGTTCTTTATGATGAAATAAACACAGTTAAAAAGGGTGGAAACTATGGTGCGCCAACTCTCCAACGAATCAATTCTAATCCAGAAAATTCCTCTAATTCAATAAAGCCATTGAGGACCTATTATATAGCTAGATGCCTCACTCAAATGATATATTATAATGGAGATAAAGTTCCGATCTTGAAGGACAAATTCCTGGTTGGAAACCTAAGGGGAAATATCATCAATGGGTACATTTATGCACTTCAGGTTGATAAAGTTAGAAATCAAGTTGTAAGCGAAAATGTTATTTCATTATATCATTTTCCTAATAATGAGGCAATAACATTGGCCGAATCACCAAGCGGAGATATCTATTATTCAGGTTACACCATAAATAAACTAGATTCCGTAAATGTTACGAGCAAGCAACCAACTTCGTTTCCAATAGAGATGAATTACTCATCAACTATCCTTAATATAAGAAATGTTCAAATTTTCCCTTCTGAAAATAAATTGTACATAGATGTAAATGTAAAAGAGCACAATGGTAAATTTTTAACCCCAACCCTACAAGTTAAAGTTCCAAAAGAGGTATTAACTAGAATATTTGCAGTCTCTAGCAGTATTGAAAAGCAGGGCAAGTTTCTAGGAGCAAATCAATATGAAAAAATGAATTTTACTACAAGTGATTCTGGCATAGCAAACAATACTGATGTCATTATACCATTTACACAAACTGGGGTTTATCGATTATCAATCGTCGGGAATTCGTCATGACATTTAGGTGAGGGTCATAATTATTGATGCGTTTATAGCTTGTTTCATATCTCTTTCATAGAATTTCTAAGCCTACATGATTAGTGTTCGTATTTTACTGCTTGAAGTTGAAATAACAGCTTGTACTAATTTACAAGTAGCAGATACTATCCAATTGTAACTTTGTATTTTGTATTTTTGTATACTGCTAATTAAATTATACGCATTAACAGTGTATGGCGCACAGGTTATATTAATGCACTTTTTAATATTTATATTGACTAGCTACATGTTTTAATTCGATAACGGCCAGCATGAATAAGCAGCTTCGTATTTTGTTTTCTCTAGTGTTTTCCCTCTCACTTACTATGACCTATATACCGATAATCGGTGGCAGTGCGACGAGTTATGCCCAGAAATCCGAAAGTTTGATTAAATCTAAGATGCAGAATTATGCCTGCGTACTATCTGCACTAAATGAATTCCATTGCGATCCTTCAGTACAAAGGAGACAAGGGTACGAGATCAGTGCTAGTAAGATCGTTCCAATTTACAATGTAACTAATAATGATCCAATATTCGTCAGCGGTAAACAAGGTAATGGATTAGAAATGCACGCATACGATAAAGAACCTGTCAGATTTACCAGTACAAATAATCTCAAACTGAAGCAATTTTCAATTTCGTTTTGGGTCAAGACTCTTGATGGAGATAACTTTCGATATGGAGATATACTTTCTCACGCCGATACAGTTGGCAAATCGGGATGGTTCTTTGATTCAAAAGACAACGTAGGCAACTCTTCACAGAATATTAGCTTTAACATTTACAATAGTAGAGGAGAACTATTTACAGTAGGTCCTGTAACTGTTCAGTCCGGCCCGTTTGTTCATATTGTTGGAACATTCAACGGTTCTATTCTTAAAATCTATAAAGATGGACATTTTTATAAGAAATCCAAATTCAGTGGAAATTATGCTGACTATCCAAATGTTCAGATGACAATGGGAATGGGGTCCGATTGTTCCTGCAATATGTGGTCAGGCATAATTGACGAATTTAGAGTCTATAACGGGACCCTTACGGAAGGTGAAGTTAACCAAGTCTTCAAAAATGCTTCAGGTAACATTGGAACAAATGTTTTAATCGGTTATTGGCCGCTAAATGGTAATCTTAATGATGTTTCTGGGCACAATTATGATGGAATAAAGCATACTCAAATAGGCAGCATGGTCTTTGCACCAGACGGTCGTCTGTTTTTTGACGAGATAAATACAGGTAAAATAAAAATTTTAAATGACGATAAAGTTCTTAATGAACCATTTGCAACAATTTCTGATTATCATAATAGCTGGGAACAGGGTTTACTGGGACTAGTACTTGACCCTAAATTTGATCAAAATCATTTTGTGTATTTGTATTATACGGCAGTAGATGATTTAACAGGAAAACCTATTAACAGAGTTGTAAGGTTCACGGACAATAATAACGTTGGTACCGATAAGGTTGTTATACTAGATAAAATTCCTGCTACTAAACTTGGAGGCAATGCAGGAGGTGCTCTTGCATTTGGACCAGATGACAAATTATACATAACCGTTGGTGATGCCTATAATGATTTATCGGCTCAGGATACATCAACATTGAATGGTAAAGTTCTTAGACTAAATAGAGATGGCTCGATTCCGCAAGATAATCCTTATCGAACTCCGATGCCATCATTTACTCCTTTTCAGGGTTTAATCACTTATTTTGGATCCTTTACCTGCCATGTGCTTTCCTGCCCCACACCTATTTACAATATTGGTCATCGAAATATGTACGGGATTGCGTTTGATAATAACGGATTTGGGATAGTGACTGAATCAAGACCTAATAATTTTGATGAAATTAATGACATACAAAAGGGTGGCAATTATGGATGGCCAAGGGATGCGTCAGAGCCAGCAAGATGTTCTTCATGTATCAACTCATTAAGGAGTTACTTTAAGAGCATAACTCCTACACAAGCAATTTACTATAACAACGATAAAATACCGCAAATAAAAGGAATGTTTCTGTTTGGAACATATATTGGGGATATTTATGCACTAAAAGTTGACAAGCATACACATCAGGTTATAGATGAGGAAGAGATTCGCCTTCCTCACTATCCACAAGATCGAATAGCATCCCCGATAATTGGTATTGCTCAATCTCCAGATGGCTCTGTCTACTATGGTGCATATAATATATACAAATTAGACTCAATAAATGCCAGTAGGGAAAAGCAGTTCATATTTCCTGTTGAAATGAACTCTACTGCTGTCGAAATAAAAGACCTCAAGATTGATTTACATGAAAAGAGTATGCTAATAGGGATACATGCATATAACGACAGCAAGAGTTATGCACTACCTTCTCTTGCTGTTAAAATACCTAGGACCATACTTGACGGGATATTTAAGGTAAATGAAGATGACAATACTAAACAACAAACAAGACCACAACAAGAAGGGGCGCTTAAATTTACTATAGATAATCAAACCTCACCAGGTTACACAACGATCAATATAGAATTGAGATCAGGCACAAATTCAAATGTCAGGCTTTTCGGAAAATCGACAACTTTTTGAATGATATTGTGTATTATGAAAGATGCAAAACTACATTTTTTATCATAATCTAAATTCGTTATTATCTTTAGCTAATTATGTTATTAGGAATACTAGATTGGCCCTATAGACATACTTACAGGACATCATTTTATCTCCATAGTCCACTGCAAGTTTCGGACTGTTGTTACACACGTCTAATGAGTGAATTTTCGACTCGTACATAGACATCTAATGATACCTAACGATCAGAGTTTAGTTATTTAACATGTTATAAGGATATAACTTATGGCAGATAAAGCAAGTCCTAAGGTTATATCAGCCAAAGGTTGACATTTTTACCTCATACAGGAAAACTAGGCAATTATTATCAGTTACCAATTTATAGTAGCCTGGTCTTATCAAACTCAAATAGTTAATATGGATTTTACTAAGAAAAGATTATCCTCAGTAGTTATGTTGGCAATACATATCATTATTACTGTGCTATGGCTTGTTATGGTTTTTTATACTGTTGTACCTTTTTTGTTCGGAATGCATGTGTCGGCTTTGCATAAAAATTTGGACCTTTCTATTATAACTGTTCCTTTGATTGTTGCATCCACTGTTAATACAGCTCTTTGGATAGCCATATACTCAACACATCATTTCGTTATAAGACAAACTGTAAATCATCAGCGCAGTCTTATACTAAAGAATAGCAGACATGGAGAGAAAAACAGCAGGAGTCAACCATTGGTAAGCATAATTATCCCTGCAAGAAATGAAGAGAATGTCATTAAGAAAACAGTATTGAATTGTTTACGTCAGACCTATAAGAATATTGAAGTACTTGTGATTTGTCACAACTGCCAAGATAGTACGTATCATGAGGCTCTACAAGTACATGATTCTAGAGCGCGGATATTTGTGTTGAATACCAACGAAGCTGGAAAGGGAATTGCACTTAATTACGGAATAGACAAAGCAAAGGGCGGATATGTTTGCATAATTGACTCAGATGGAAAGATGGATGAAAACTTTCTTGAATATTCATTGCCACTCTTTGATGAGGGTTATGCAGCAATCCAAGGCAGAATCACGGCAAGCAACAGGGATTACAGCCTGGTTACAAAGTTACTTGCAATAGAGGGAGATATATTTTCCATTCCCTTTATGAATGCCAGATCTTTTCTAGGCAGAAGGACACCACTTGGTGGAACTGGCATTATTATAACAAAAGATATACTGATTGAAGTAGGTAAGTTTGGTAATTCCCTAATAGATGATTTCGAGCTATCTTTTAGATTATACAGAAATAAATACAGAGTAGCATTTGCGCCATTATCAATAGTTTATGATGAGAAGCCTCCTACGCTTGATGGCTTGTACAAACAAAGATCAAGATGGGTAAAGGGACATATTGATTTGCTTGGACATCGAGTAAGTGAATCAACCGATATAATAGGAATCATGTATTGGTTGTCTCCTGTATTTACTACAATTGGACTTGCGGCAATCTGCATTACATCGTTTGCAATAGTGTTCTATATATTCAATGGATACTACCCGTATAATTTTGCATATTTTCCAGTCAAGATGTGGTTAATTGTGACCTTTACCATGTTTGCGCTGCAGATATCAGTGCTGATACGCGAGACAAGATTTAAGCGTTTGAGAGGCGTAGTGCATACGGCTTTATTAATGGTATTTGCAAACTACTGGTATGCTTTACTTATCAAAGCTTTCTTTGTTAAAAGTTGGGCCGATACAAAGACGACACATGGTTATGAAACACCATCGTCAAGTATGCAGCAACACATAGATCTAGGCGAAAAAATAAAGTGAAAACATCTATGAAATTTATCCTTTTCTTTTTAGTAATTATTACTGTAACAGCAGTGCCGATAAGCACAATGCTAACAGGGATATCACTTGGTTTATCTAGCAACACCTTCGCAGCTCCTTCGCTTTTATCACAAGTAGTTAGAATTAATGTGTTAGAGAAATCTGCCAACAATGATACAACTCCACCTATAGTTAATATAACATATCCACCGTATCCTCCTACAACAACTACAGGTAAAATAATAGTACAAGGGACTGCAAGTGATTCTGACA
>JBEDUN010000090.1:0-23465 GCA_040414675.1 Nitrososphaeraceae archaeon
ATTGTTGTAACTTCACTAATGAACCAGTTTTGGTTATCTGCACTATTTTTTGCCTCGCATTATATCATTATATCTGCTGGTCTACTCTGGTACATTGCCTTCTTAATTAAAGAAAAGAAAAGTGCCAGTAAAATGTCGACTGAAGATAATTTCATTGCGAATGGTAGAGAAAAAAATACACCAACTGACAAGCTCAAATCTAGCGATAACGAAAAAAGCAAACGATTGGGAAGTGAAAAAAAGAAAAGCATATTTGGCCTCAAGCCCAAGGTCATTGTTATAATTCTTATTGTCGTTATTGCCTGGACTTCCTTTATTTTTGCCAGTTTAGTCGCATACAACAGTCAATACACTACTCGGTTACCAGGATGGATATCTTCATTCTTAACATTCCTTCCATCATTTTTTAATGGAGACACTGAAACCATAATCCATCCTAATGACGAACATCTGGCAAATGCGGAACCTGATGTAAAAACAACAATGCTAGGTGCCTTACTTCCACTTAGCGGCGCTTCTGCCTCGTTAGGTCAATCAGAAGAATCAGCATTGAAAATTGCTCTTGATGACATTAACAAATATTTTTCTGAGAACCATTCCAAGACAAGATTTGGACTAGTAATAGAAGACTCAAAAAGTGATCCGCAGGTAAGCTTGGGAGTGCTTAATGCGCTATACGAAAAAGGTATAAAGCTAGTTATTGGTCCTTCCACTAGCGCAAATGTAAATGGATCTCGATATTATGCAAACTCTAATGGTATTTTACTAGTTAGTCCTTCAAGTACTGCTCCTTCCTTGGCCATTCCTGGAGATAATGTATTTAGATTCGTTCCAGATGACATACATCAAGCACAGGCAGTCTCATCATTGATGTGGAAGGAGGGAATAAGAATCATTGTGCCTTTCTGGAGGACGGATATTTTTGGAAACGAACTGGTAGGTGCTGCTAAAAATAGCTTCGAGAAGTTAGGCGGAAAATTTGTGGATGGAGTAGGATATACCCCACATACAGGAGACTTGTCTGCAAGTCTTAACAGAATTAACTTCATAATATGGGATCAAGAACTAAGGAACCTAGAGACAAAGCTGAAAAATGCCATATCACTATATGGTATAGACAAGGTAGGGGTTTATCTCGTAGGATATGACGAAGTTACTCCGATTTTTGTTCAAGCGCAGGGCCACGAAATCCTATCTAAAGTAAAGTGGTTTGGTAGCGATGGGTCGGCACTCAATGGCAAGGTCATAAAAAATACTGATGCTGCTTTATTTGCTGAAAAGACCGGGTTTGCAAATCCGATCTTTGGAGTCGAAAATGCTAGTGATCCGAGGTTTAAACGTGTAGAAAATTTGATTGAGAAGGATATTGAAAGAATACCAAGATCTTATGCTAGCAATGCTTATGATGCTCTTTGGGTCGCAGCTTTAGCTGAAAATCAGACAAACCACACAAGCAATATTGAACAGCTCAAAAGCACATTCACAAAGATTGCAAATTCATATCATGGGATTACAGGAAATACTAGTTTAGATCAGAATGGAGACAGAAAGTATGGAGACTATGAATACTGGGCTGTAGTAAGAGACAAACATAATCCTGAATCATTTGAGTGGGAGACAACGGGTAAATACATATGCCAAGAGTGCAAATAGTTGCAAATAGTCATAATTAGTTTTATCTAGTTATACATAGATTGAACTGATACCTCTAAGGTATCGATTGACTAGTTGAATAATGGATTTAGACATCAAGACATCAAGACACATGTCTGACATACGCCTTTGTATCCTCAAAGATGGCTCCAATAATACATTACATATATTGTGATTACCTTGAATAAGGAGTTGTTAGATCAGCTAGGCCATTTGTACACTTAAACTGCGAATATCCAAACAAATTGAATCAACCTGAACCCAGTGGATAAATGCGATACAATTGGTTTAAAACTGATTTAAGGATGGTTATTCAGAATTCAAGGCAATCGCAAGCCTGCTGCATATCTAGATCGCATCACATACTACTATGTTGGGAAACCAAGGTCCTCATTTCATTAAAAACCTGTAGAAAATAAAGTCCCTTATCGGTAGTTTTGCAAGTCCTCTCATTTAGGAAATATTCAATCAACCCATTTCGAACCAATAAAAACAGATATTGTTTAAACGGAATATGGCTCAAAGATGCCTTGGAAAGTATTTCTGTATGCCTCACCCTTTGACCCCTTGCTGTTTCCAAAATAAAAGCTATAATTTCAACTCTACTTCTATAGTGTTTTGCATATGCTCGTACTATATCTACTCACGCACTATTATTATTGATTCTGGTATATTTATTTATTTTTGTTCCTTCAAAAGCGATAGTTGATGCTTATTTTGTGATTCGTTTTTCATGCAAGGAATCAGTAGTTTTGTCCAATGGAAATTTCCTGGCTACAATAGATAAAGATTAACTAACAATAGCTTTTAAAAAGATGATGATAGAACAAGTTTGATCTAATATTTGAAAATAAAGAAGAAAGTACCTAATCTCATGGTACTTTTAATCCACTGAGGATCATGTTGTTCTGTATTGATTGGTTGCTAGGGTTTTTGGGAGACCTACTTCAGGTGCTCCATTGGATTGTTTATAGCATTATCCCAGTTCGGTCTTGACATGATATAGCTAATTGGTACGTCTGAAGGAATTGTTAAATCTGGGTCTACGATTACGCATATTGTTCTTGCAATACCAGCTCTACCGTTAGCTCCATCAGTTCCTGATCTTGCTTGACCATCACTGCCATCCTGTCCGCTGTTATGACCAGGTCGTGCCAGCCAGCCGAAGTCAGATAGACCTCTTCCAGTATTTGTGCTTGTTTGATCAAAATCTCCTCGACCGCCAAATGGCCCCTTTCCTTGAACACTCTTACAGTCTTGTTTGTCATTGGTCTGCCTGTCGCCATATGCATATGAAGTCTGAATAAATGAGCAAGCGCATGAGCCCGCTACTATTGCTGCTACTGCCCCTATGAGCAGGAACCTAGTTGAATGCCAGTTGTTCATATTTCTCTAAGTGTTGTCTTGGGACAATGGTTTATCTGCATTAAGTTATTTTACTCTTTGAAGTTTCCGATAAGAAATTACAATAGCATTGTTGGCTATATTGATCATAAACGATTTCTTTACTAATTTTGTTTTTGTTTGTTTTCTTGTCTATTCATCAATCTTTATACTATAAATTTATCTAGTTAGACTAAGTCTCTGGTAAAGCCAGAATTATTCTTCAAAAATAAAATAAATGGAATGAATAAGAAATGAATCGATGTTAAGAAGAATTTTTGTGTTTACTCAGTATAAACTCCACATTAATAATAACTGCATCGTCATAAACCAGATTTGGAAGTTGAAATTTGGCATGTTACGTTACTATTTTATTTGTAAGAATAATCAACATCTTGCATTTAAACCATCGAAATCAGGAAATGAATATCAGAAAAATTAGACATAGATGATAGTTGGATATTACTATAATCGCATATCCAGGATCAAGACAAGCACTAGACCAACTCTTGGTTTTTAAGCTTTTAATTCCAACCAAAAGGAGAGGTTTAGACAAATGCCAGGAAGGCTATGAAATAGAATGAAATTACGTATGTCTGTAAACTGAAAGTTTGAGTCAATTATAATTGAACGAAATAAAAATTGAAAATAAAAAAAAGAGTCGACAAACGGTTGGCTTCGAGTACTTTTGAAATTATATTTATCCGGTTTATTCTATTTGAAAGTTTGTTACCAGCCGTCTTGTTGGTAAATGTTTGGGGCTATTATAACGCACAATGTTTTTGCATCGCCGCCTCTTCCTCCTTTTCCGCCATTTCCACCATTTGCATCTCCGCCATTGCCACCGCTTCCGCTATTTGGTCCTTTACCTGCTTTTCCACCGTTTCCCGCGGCTCCCGCATCTCCACCAGAACCACCTTTTGCTCCGTCACCACCTATACTCTTACATCGCTGTACATTCTCGAATCCTTTAACAGGATGTACAGCCCAGCTAGCATATGAAGATGCTAATAGTATTGTTGCTACTGCCCCTATGAGCAGGGATTTTGAATGCCAGTTGTTCATATATTCTCTAAGTGTTGTCTTGGGACAATGGTTTATCTGCATTAAGTTATTTTACTCTTTGAAGTTTCCGATAAGAAATTACAATATAATTGTGGGATGCTCCATACTATAGTATCTATATCTCCTCAAGTTTTCTGGAAAAGTTTCACTAACAAATCGCTTTCTATCTAGTACAACAGAAGACCAATTTTGTTTCCGGCCCCGAGATATCATACTATATTCGATAGTAAAAGAGATTCAATTCTGTTGATTAGGAACTACAAAATATAATATGATTCAGCTTAATTTGTGATTTCTATTTCATAACTCATTTGCAATACGTTGCGAAGGTAGGACTTTTACTTTTACTCCAGTTCATCCAATGCAATTTTTCGAAAAACCCGTACTCTAGATCTTTACTTTATATTGGAACTATTTTGACATGATAACATCTTGATCAACAAATCGAGTACAAAATATTTTAGAAAATTATATCAATCGGCTAGACAATAATAATTTGCAGGCAACTATACAAATTTTCAATCAATTGATAATCATGAATGTGTAAAAAATAAAAAATAAGTTTAAGCTATTTTGGCATCAATAACAATTAGTAACTCTTGTGTATGTCTATAATGGTTTGGTCTGCGCCGTCAAGGCCACTATTTCCTTTTCCTCCATTTGCGTTTCCACCAGCGCCACCGTTTCCACCGTAACCATCGTCATTGTGTCTGCTGCCGCTGTCTAATTTTCCATTGTCACCAAGTGAGCCTTTGCCGCCATACCCACCATTCCCTGCAACTCCACCTGCGCCACCACTTCCAGCAACTTGACCATCTCCACCCTTTGCTGTATGATCCATCTTTATAGAGTGTACAGGAGAAGCTACTACAGCGATGATTCCGGCAGTCATTAACGCCACTAGAGCAGTAGCTATTATGTAAGCCTTTGTTTTCATGTCCAAGAAGATGCTACGAATATCATTTATTTGCATTAAGTTATTTTACTCTTTGAAGTTTCCGATAAGAAAGGCAGAAAGTATTGTACAGTAGTTCTGTTATGTAATTAAAAGATTTATAATCATTATCTGAAAAATAGGATGACAGGATATCAGAACCAAAAGAGACTATACTTAATTTAAGACTAATCAAAACATTTGGATGTAACTGAGTCAGATTTTGGAATTGGTTATTGGAATCTCGTACAATGTTCGTGTTTATGAAGGCTGAGCAGAGTAATCATCACCTTCTGGCATAAAGGTAAAAATAATAAGATTGAAACGAGTTTGTGATGGACTATCCTTCTGAAGTGTGACTAATTGTAAAAACGTAATTGTTACTCGTCGAGATATCAGTCATATTTTGTCAGTTTATTCTACATATCATTTGAAAATTTTTCCAAATTATTATAGAGATAAAAAAATAAAAATAAAAGGTGTTTCCTTTTAAGTTATTTGTGTATGTTTAGACTATTTCTGAACTAGTATTTTCCGTGTTTTCCGTCTTCTTTAATGTTTTTAATGACGTTTGATTGATGGTTTTTGTTACCGTTGTGATTGCCGCCGTCTCCGCCATTTGAATCTCCGCCTTGTCCGCCGTTTCCGCCTTTACAGAATGCACAGTGAGTTGCATCTCCACCGTTTCCACCGTCTCCAGCATGACCACCGTTTCCACCGTTACCTGCGTTGATAAGGTTTAACTGTCTAGAGTTATGTCCACCATCTTCTCCGTACGCGGCTGCTAATCCTATCAAGGGAATACTTCCGGCGGTCATCAATGCCACGAGAGCTGTAGCTATTACGTAAGCCTTTGTTGTCATGTTAAAGAACATGCTTCAATTATCGTTTATTTACATTAAGTTAACTTAATCTTTGAAATTTTCGATAAGAAGAACATATATTCTTGCGAGATAGATTTATTCCGCATTCAGTGGATGTACATATCGAATGAGTTGTTTAAATCGTGGTTATGATCTCCCATTATTTAATCTGTAGATTCGTGTTCTCCAACAGTCAATATATAAAACAGTCAAACTAAAAGAGGATTATAATTGTGTGAAGGGCATCACATTATTCCCTATGGATTTGATCAATTTGGAATATTACTAGTAATAATAAGTCTAATTGTTGTTATGATGTTCATTTATAGAAAACGAAGGCGAAATGGCAGTAGATTAAATAAACGATCATCTCATTATTTTCGACTTTAGGAATAAGTGTATGTTTTAATTTTATCCAAGTCATTAATACTTCCTAAAGACGATTTCTAAGCTGATGATGGCAGTATGACTTCGTTTAACAAACCTTGACACAGCTTTGGAAGTATTTCTTAGTGAAAGACCTAGGAAATAAAGATACAGATAATAATCTATATCCTCAGGTTCTTTTTCTTATTTGACATAGCATAACCTTAAAGCTATAGATTTTTCCTTAACTTTACAGAGCCCCTCCACCACATATTCTATGATATAAACATTTCCAAAAATGGAACGTAGAGAAAAGCTTGTTTGCAGGCCTAAATCAGTTAAGAAACCTACATAAAATTCAAATTTAACTCTCTTAGAGTGTTACTTAAAAAGTTTCACATTAGTACTTTTTACTAAAAAAATAAAAAAACGAAAGATTCGTTTTAGTTCTCGTTGCGGTTGTGGTTGCCGTTGCCGTTGCCGTTGTGGCTTGCGTGGTTGCTTTGGTGGTTACCATTACCGTTGTGGTCGCCGCCGCCGCCACAGTGTGAACACTGTCCATTGCCAGCGTTGACGCTGTTGCTTTGATCAGTATTACCATTGCCATTACCGTTGGCAATTGTGTCTGCGTGTGCTGGTGCTGCGAACATTGCAATACTTCCGAATGCCATTGCTGCTACGATAGCTGCAACTGCAATAACTTTTGTTTCCATATGTAGCAACAACTTATGGTAGAGATGTATATAAGTTTTATGATTAAAAATTCAGAAGAAAAGACTACTGGAATTATCCAATAGGTAAAAAGCACCGTCTATTCTTAATGTCGATATTCCCTACACAAATATCCCAATGAATGAGACTTGCCATTATTAGTATCCCGACATACTTATTAAGTTCTCCTATTTTGTTCCCTAGATACACTCGCTAAAAATTATTAGTATATTTTTTAGTAGTTGTAGATTTTGATGAATTGTCAAAAAAATATGGGAGTTAATACTTGCGCAAGTCAAATAAGCTCATAGTTATTCTTATGGTCATGAATAAGCGTAATACATTGACAATGTTAAGTTTGGCATTAGTCGTGGCGGCTCTAAGCTATACTACTTTGAGTCCTTTGGCTACAGCTTTCAAGCAAGACATGATTGTAAAAGGTGCTGACGCTACTTCGGGTCAACCGGGTAATAATGTCAACGAGGGTCAAGGCAACAATCAGGCAGGCGGCAATGGAGTACAAAATGGAAAAGCAGCTGACAATCAGGGGAACGACCAAACACAAACTGGTAATACGGGAGCTGACAATCAGGGGAACAACCTAAACGGACCTAATAGTAATAATAATGGTAATACGAATCAACATTATGGTGCTGTTGGGCAAAGTGGAAGCGGAACCGAACAAGTTCATACTAATGGTATTAGTGGAGGGAGCGGAAATGGTCCTGAAGGCCCAAATGGTAAAAATGGCTTGCAAGGAGCTACTGCGAATGGAAGTAATAGTTTTGATGGAAATATAGGCGAAGACTTTAACATAGAGGTACATTAAAGCTCGGCAACTGATTTCTTTCTAATGTCTTTTTATTTATCACGGATTATAAGTAATTCGATATAGTATATTTTTTCGTTTTCGAATTAAATGGTCAACACAAATGATACGATGGATGCTTTAGATATGTTGGATAATATCGTAGTTAAAATCGGTTTCCAAGATGAATAGAGACAGAACCTTTATTTTGGCAGAAGATATCATTTTCTGGAATTTGAAAATATTGTCTCATGTAAGCCAGATTAGCAGAAATAATACCAATTCCTTCTAATTACTGATGTGAGAAGTAGGAACAGCAGCATCAACATAATAGGAATCATCTTTAGGCCCCGACAATCGGACTGCCATAACGACCAAGCCCCCCGACTACGATTGCAGATAGGAGTCAACAGAGAACGATCTTTCAAGTAACTGAGGCATCGTTCAAAGGAAACCTGTGATAAATACACAAACTTCTTCAATCACTTTCTTAACTTCATTAGAATATACAACCTTGACGTGCTGCTAGATTTAAGAAGTGAAGCAATTCAGAAACTTGTAATAAAGTATGTTATATCAATTCGTGATAATCCGAAGAGGTATGCAAGAAGCATTGAAGGCACTAATGTTGCAGCAATTCTATACTTTTTTGATAATAACGATACAGAACTGAATAGACACAAGATTACCAGATACTATCCTTCATACGAGTCAACTTCCTATAATGAAGATATGTCCTATACAATGGAGGAAATCCAGCATATTTTGTCAATAGGATGTAATAACTTGCGCAGTAAGGCGATGGTTCTATTGCTTGCTAGTTCGGACATAAGGTTTGGAGCCTTATCTTCTTTACAGGAGACCTAACCAAGACAACTTATGATAGGGATAAGCATTTCGGTTTAAGCGTCTACAAAATCAAGGATTAGGCCAGGTCTAAAAGTGTGATAGATCTTACACTCTCTGTATCCCTGAAAGCTACAAAGCAATTAGAGATTATCTAGATTATAGAAGGCGATGCGGTGAAAAGAGAGTCGGAAATCGAGACTGATACCAATATACATACAGATACAGATATTAATAAAAAAATAGGTCGCCACTATTCAGAAGGCAATTCAATAGGCAAGATCCATTTGAGATCAATACTCCAAGGTCTATGAGTAAGCATTCGTTTAATGTGATACTAAATGAAGCGTTGAAAAGCACGGTGGTCAAAACCAAAGAGTCAATGCGTTCTCATGTCTTAAGAAAAAGCTTCAAGTCAATATTTGAGCAGAAAGGTATGAAGTCATTGCACATTGAAACGTTTATAGACAATAACGTAGGGTTAGCCTCCAAATACTACTGGCCAGCAGAATCGGACATATTGGAAGATTATATGACTCATGCAGCCGATTCACTTACCATTGACCCAACGTTCCGTTTACAGAAGCATGTTGCCAAACTAGAGACTGAAAGGACTGAAGAAATTGAACGACTAAAGACCGAAATGGTTAAACTCTGGGAGGAAAGTCACGCATTCGCTACTTCTATAGATGAAAGTAATCTAGTCTTAAAGAATATGATTTATAGTATGAAAAAACGACTCGCCAAATTGATGTATCTAGATAAATAATTGATGTTAATAAGGAATTATGGAAAGTTTTGATAAGTTTCTCTGCAAATTTCTTTAATATTAAGATATAATTCATATTGAAATAATAATGAAAACAACGATAGTCATATCAATACTGGCATACGCTGTTCTTTTGTCTGCGGTATCTACAATTCCACTAACATCATTAGCTCATGCAGCCCATGCACAAACACGAGGCGGTCGTCCTACAATTGTCAATCCACAGGGCTTTAATTGTCAAAATCCTACCCAATTACCAGATGGTCCTCCTCCGATACCTTCTTGTGCAAGTCCACTCGGTGTCACGCTGGGCGGTTCTCATAGCTGCAGAGTTAACCCATCTTTCCCGTTGCCGTAGTATTATTACTAATAACTCCCGCTATTTTTTATAGTATAACCACACCAGCTGCCTATTATTTCTTGATGTCAGGCCAATTGATGTTAATAACTGGTATGGAAAGGGTTTCCATTGTTGGACGTTTATCACCAAATAAAAGGTAAAGAAAGAAAGAAAGAAAGATTAGGTGTTTGCTAGTCTATTGGCCTATCCTGGGCCACAACCTGTTCAGCTGCCGCCATTATTATTGCCGTTGCCGTTGCCATTACCGTTGCCGGTCGCGGAGTTGCTTTGGACGTTGCCATTACCGTTGTAGTTACCACCACTTCCACCGCCTCCATGACGTCTATGAGCATATGCACTATCTGTTGCTATGGTTGATGCTATTACTGCTATTGCAATAGTGGCTATGACCAAAGCAAGAATTACCGATTTATTCACAAGTTTATGTTATCTCAAATGCATATAAGATTATACACGTACTATTGCATAAATTGCCTAAAAGCGGGAAAATAGGGCGAAGTGAACAAACTACAAAAGAATCTTGTTAGAGAAATGATTCTCATTTTGCCTAATAATACCAGCAGATAATTAGAAATTGATGACAAGCAAGAGGGTTACTGCAGTAGCAATATTCGCCATAACCTTAATCATTGCAGCAGCCTTATTGATTAACAATAATATTAACACGGCAGCCGCTCAATGGGTTCGCTATTCAATACCTTATGCCATACACCCTTTCTCCTCGCAGCCTATTAACCCCAGTCTCTACTCACATGGCTATAATTACTTCTATCCAGGTTGGCTAGACCAGTGGTTGGCGCCAGCATTACGAGGGTATTTACCTCTGTCTCCTAGCCAAGGCAGCAACCCAGTACTGCCATTACAACCAATAAGACCGGCACCAATAGTACCAACACAAACACCAATGCTGCCAGTAACTACACCACCAGCATTAATAGCACCACCACAACCAATAAGACCAACACCAGTACAATCACCAACAGTAACCCTGCCACCATCAGGCCAGAATGGTGCTAACGGTCATGACGCAAATGGTGAACAAGGACATAATGGTGGAGTAGCAGGCAATACTCAACTAGGCGCTGACTATAGTGGTAATAGTAATAATGGTAATGGTAATGGTAATAATGGTAATGGTAATGATAACATAGAACAACATAACGTGATTAACAACGGCAATAACCAAAGACAAGAACAAAGTACGACAGTGACATGTAATAATGGCAGATGTATTCAGACTACTATAGTATGCGATAATGGTAATTGTGTTCAGACTATTAAAAAGCACTGATGCGCCTAACGTCCGATCACGCCATGTGAACAATTTTGGTTAGAACAGTCAGAACTTACTTGGTTCTATGACTCTGGTTTTGTTAGTTTCTTCGAACACCATGGACAATACTTGATCGGTTCCAAACTAGCAATTGGTCGCTCTTAGACCCATAAAATACATATACCAACCTGTCCATTTCACTGCGTTAAACGTATCGTCTTCAGGTCGGTAATACCGAATATCATTATAATCTACTACCATTTGGAACTCGTTAAAGTTACGATAGTCTGAATTCATGGCGAGTCATTTCTTTTTTCTAGTCTTATTCCAGTTGTGACTCTACACTTTGGGCATATTACAAGGTCTTTATCTGTATACTCATGTGGTAACTAGATATGACCACATCTTTCACGCTTGAAGACGTCAATCTTAATTCGGCCCAAAGTTTTAGTTTCAACTAAATCTGCCTGTTCATTCAAATTTAACCTATACTGTGATACCTACTTAACCCCACCTAGAAAGTACATTACATCGCACAGTACTGAATACCTAAGGTTTACACGATACTCTGTGCACTGTGCCTATTAGGTAGGATAATATGAATCAAGTAACAACGACAAAAATCTTCAATTGGAAGCCAGGTGTTAAGCCTGGCGTTTCCTTCGCTAACCTTAGCCAGTTGGAGAAATACGAGCCAGAGACCTATACTTTATTCAAGCAGCCAGTCTTCGATGCGCAAAGGATCTAGACTACCAATTACAATTACAGAATACGTATGAACAAGCATGGGACCTCAGTAACGCGTTTCCAAAGAGCGGAACAAATCCAACACCAGCAACCTCCGCAGCAAACAGAACAGCAGCCAGTTAGGACTCAGGGCTTCAGATTGTTATTGATTCTAGAATTCCCGTAGTATTTTTCCTTTCTTATCCATTGCCGCTAACTGAAGATAGTTCTTGTGCAGAACCATACCATAAACATTGATAGTTTGGCGTCCATCTTGGATTTGTGGAAACGGATCACATAGTTAAGCTCTTCGCATTAGTACAATAGTTCGATCCTAATATGGGGAGATCAAAACGGATGATAATTTAATATGGGCGAATTGTTTAAGCGTACTGGCTCGTATAGACACTATTATTCATGCTATGTGCAAATCCAATTAAATTAAATTATATTATATAGCATCAAATGACGACAATGTAATAGCTCTAGTTAGCCTAAGGTGCTTTCACTTATGCGCAGCATCTCTAGGAACTCGATTAGTATCCTAAATTTGATTCATTCGTATCGGCGCAGGACGCTTGGCTACAGCTGAGGGAGCTTTTATCTCTGAAGTAATAACTTGGTCGTTACTTTCATCATGTCTAGATTTTTTTGCCGCGAGTATACCTTTGAGTTCAGAGTTATCAATAAGCATGTCAACTATTTTTTCTCGTTCTTCATCCTGTATTCCAGAATTGGATTTAGTTTCAAGTGCATCAATCGCCTTTAGCTTCCAATGGTCGTGAATAGCCTGATCGATTAACGCATTAACCTTGTATACGACTTTGCCTAAGGATGTAAGTAAATATTTACCGTTAGCCCTTTTTACCAAACCAGAGGAGATCAAGGTTGATATACGCGAGTAATATTGCTTTCTAGTGAGACTGACTCGAGATATCAATAGTTGACTATTTATCTGTCCGTTATTTGGGATAGTAAAATCAGTAAAATCGGCAGGGGCAGAAGCAATGATCTTAAATAACTCCAAAGATCTGTCATCAGACAAAGCCTTTAATATTAAAACGGTTGAATGTTTCTCCTCGTTCACATCAGAAGTTCTTACGGTAGTCATTGTCTTTAAAAGGCATAGAGCATATTTAAGCATAAAGTCCTACTATCAAGTATTTATTATGATTAAATATCCCGGAATAAGGAATAACATACAAAAATGACTACTGTCTGCGTCTTTTCATAGGAATGATAAATAATAGCAATTTACTCGAGGATATTTGATTCATTAATCGTCATCCTAATAAAATAGTTAATCTATACTAGCGAGAATAGTTTACAACAGATTAATATTATTTCTTAATATCAATTACTAGATTCACATAATCTCATAAATCTATACCAATAGCCATTATCTTCCGATTCTCTGGATTCCGAAAGCAATTGACCTATATCAAATTTACTGAATAAATACATCATATCCATTCACTCTTATTATATATTTACTAATACTAGTTAATATTTGTGATACTTTCAATATAAAACCACTCGGATCTGTAAATGCATATTAATATGCAAAAATGTAAAAACTAACTGAATATGGTGACCAATTCAAAATTTGGAAATGAAAAGGTGTCCACTAGCTACAACCATGGCAAATCTGTAACCAACTCGCTTTGTCAATTCAGAGATCTGATTCAGATATTTGTCTATTATGTTAAGACAAGAACTCCGCCAGTTTACTGTTATCCCATAGCAACAATACTATCTTTTCTGTTAATTTCTAAAACTCATGTGCTAGACAATGCTTTTGGGGCATTTGGTGTAAGTATTGCAAGTTATTGCTTAGCGCTAGCTACCTATATCTATAACGACATTACTGACATCGATGTCGATCAGATAAATAGAAAAGAACAATCTACTATGACACGAAACCAGTCCAAGAACAAGCTAATCATTCTTGTGATAACCCTATTTGGTTTTGCAGTTGCGATATCTTTTGTAATAAGTCCCTTGGCTTTCCTTATTTCCCTCATGTTTATTCTCCTTGGTATACTCTATTCACATCCCAAATTCAGCTTGAAGAGCAAATTCCCATTAAAAACAGCCGTTACTGCGGCAGGAGCTGGACTTTTGTCAATGCTAGGTGGAGTTTCTGCGGTTGGTAATTGTGTTGCATACGATACTTCAATTAGTACTGCTATACTTCCATTATCAACACTTTACATGGCAGTTTCATTTTCAATATTCTATTTTATTCAATCTCCCTTAGGGGACTTTGCAGATATCAAGGGGGATAAAGCTGCCGGCAGGAATACATTTCCACTTGTACTAGGTATGGGCAAGACACTCGCAGTAATGACTTCTGTACCTTTTATTATATTAACTATGAATGGATTGTTCTTTAGTATAATGCATATCAGCATTTATGGGACGGCCGCAATAGTTAGTGCATCTTTGCTAGTCGTAGGTTTCATAGGATGGATGAGCAATCGACTGCATGATCCGTTACTTGTCAAGTCAAAAAGAAACAACGTAAGATATCTCAATATACTTATGCAAGTATCAGTTTTGATAGCCCTAATATAGATGACTTGGCTACCTAAGCTGTAGATGGTGCAATATACCTATTACTATCTGAAGACTCGGAAACGTAAGATAGGTCATCAGAACTGGTACTAGAATCCCAAATTTTTTGGTAATATCTTGCCATGAGTTTAGCTATCCTTTCGTCACGAACGAAGATAACACCATTAAAGGTCTTTGGATCATTAGCATGTACAAGTTCTATTCCTACTTCCTTACCATCCAATATAATCATACTAAATGGAAGGTCAGCTGCCCTTCTATCTATATTACCGGGATACCAAGGATTAGCAACTACGGTGCTACGTTCAAGATTATTCTTATCTTTTATATCGATCATATTATGCTGAAACTGGGTAAAAAATTTTCTAACAAGGGATTTATCGCTGATGACTTTCGCTTTAACTCCAGCTTGGGCTTTGTGTAACATACTGTTAATTATTAGCTCGTTAGTGTATTTGGATGCCAAAAGGATCTCATCCTTGCATAACTCGATTCTTTGAATGATTGCTGCTACCATATCTTCATATTTCCATACGATGTCGACATGTGTGTTATCTCCAGAATTCCGGACGACGATTGTATTTTCTGATGCTAGCTTACCTACAAATCCTTTGATATCTTCTTCGCTAAATTCCTTTGTACTTTTTAGTGCATCAATCATCTTAAATTGCTTAATATTTCTAATCTGATCCATCATTTCGAGTTGTTTCTGATAAACAATACTTCCCATAGTAGTATGAACATATGCCCCTTCAGATTTTCTTACTAGCCCTGCGGTTATCAGTTGTTTTAGTCTAGTATAGTAGGTTTTTTTTGCGATACCCAATTGTTGAGGTGTGGTTAAATCCGCATTCAAACCCTTATTTAAGGCTGCACTCATAAATATGGTAAGATTATCGTTACGAGATAGAACCGACAGTAACTTTAAACTATTTTTTACCGTTGTTTGGTCAAAAATAAGGTTTTTGTTCATCAATGAGGACTTTGGTTCATTTATGAGGCGTTTTGCTTAAAAAGATTTCTAATCATTGTACTTTTCAAATAAAAAAGATAAAAACACTGAATTTGGTTTGGCTCCTAGGAGCCAGGTCTGTCTTCGAAAAAGGAAAGGTTATTTATTGATTGGACTGACACAAGTAACGCGTGATAACATTATTTTCAATACAAATGATAGGAAACTTCAAACTGAATAGGATAATTGAACTATAAATTAAGTCATTTTTATATCTATAAATAATATTTTTGACAGATTTTAAGTAACGATGAAGTTATAAAACAATTCATCGGTAGCACTGGATCAGAATCACTACTATAGGCAAAGCAATAAAGATAATGAAGTTGCAGAAAGTGGTTCGATTTATGCAGATGAATCAATTGCAAATGATTCTGAACCACGGCGGCACAAAGATTACTATACCCGAAGTCGAGGATTGCTATCAGAATAAAATAGACTGATAATAACAGTTGACAGACTTGAGAAGACGGTTAATGAGCTCACAAGTAGGTACAACGAGCTGAGGGATTTTGTTAGCATTAATGCCCACAAGATAAGAGATCCATTAATGCCGATATTAGGTATTTCTGAACTTATGAAATCAGAATTAGAAGTGATAGATAAAGAAGAAACAAGCTTAAGTAAGAATCAAATAGAGACCAATATTCGCAATACACAAAAATTGGCAAAAATTTCATCTGAGATTCTGGATGTCATAAAGATAAAAGGTAGACTGTTACATCCTAGGAAGATTGACGTTGATTTGAATGAACTAATCATTAAAACTGCAAATGATTTCAGGAGAGTTGCGTCTAAAAAGAATGTACGTATAAATTATCAACAACAATACACGAAAAATAATAGATCAAGTCTGGAAGTGGATGAAGAGATAGAAATTTCAACAAGAGTGTTTGTATTTGCAGACGTGGGACGAATAGCTCAAGTTATTTCAAATCTCCTCGATAATGCTATTAGATATACGGAGATCGGTGGAACTATTACAATAGATATGACCACAAAAACTTGCAATTTTAGTAATAGGAATAATCATAATCGGTTCGATTCGAGAATAACTATCACAGATTCAGGTCCCGGTATCGACCCTAGTTTGTTGACAGGTAATCGACTATTCTCCAAGTTTTGTACAAATGAATCCTCAGGAACAGGACATGGCTTGTACATATCAAAGAAGATTATTGAGGCTTATAATGGAACAAAATAATCCAGATAGACTTGGAGCCTCGTTTACATTTGCATTGCCTCTGACATTATCCTGCTAGGTCCATTTCCACTTTAGATTTACTCAAAATTTCACTTGTGCTAGATCTACAACTGACGACCTCAGTATCAGTTTGATTTTTTGACAACATCTTGACAATATCCATTTGAGGTACGACATCTTCCCTCATATTAATTTAAGTTAATAATCTATTCTATCAATTATGGTCTGTAGTGTATGATATCACGTGCGAAGAACGAAGAATCATTGGACTTGATCAATGAATAGAAAAAAGACGACATAAGGAGCGCCAAACATGGATAATAAATTGTGGCACAGGATGTCAAACCTCGGTATAGGAGTATTCCAGGATCGATTGATAATGTTACCTATCGTATTCAATATTAATTTTGGTTGAAGCGAAGCAACTGACATATGAGTCTTTCAATAATTTCTAAAGTTAACATTTGGCTCTGATTTAGCACAGCTTGATAAAGTCCAATATTTCTGGACATTCCTTACTAGACGCGTGATCTACTTCTTCAGGTCAGAATAACTCTGTAATTAAAAATTAGTCATTGATTAACAATTGGCCTTCACAAATTAATAAATAGTATATCTTACAAGGATTTTTTAATGAACAAATTCACTTTGGCCATCCCAGTTGGATTAATGCTAGTGATGGGAGTCGTAGCAACCATGGGCGTCTCTAATACATTCGCACAATCGGCTAATGACAAAAAGGGAACTATTTCAAGCACCCAGAACGGAGAGAATGGCAAGCCAGAATGGAAAGTCGCCGGTACCTGGACTTTTACAGGGCTTGATAGTAAAACTCCAAAATTTGATGCTAATTTTGGAATGCAAATGCTAAACGGTTCTGCAAAACACAAACATACAATAAATGATTTCAAGTTAGTAGGCAGCCCTCAAAAGAGTAGCGATGGCACTGTTTATAATGGCACTGCCACAGTTTCGCTGAAAAAAGGACCAGCTAACAATGTACCGGTTAGCATAAAAATCACAAACAGTGGCGATTTTAGCTTAAAAGTCGATCCCAAACTTACAGGAAATCACTTCGGTGATACACCAATACAAGGAAAAGTATCAGCTTAGTATCAATCAAGAACGTTTAGTTTTTGTAAATACACATGGCATGATTTTTTCTCTCCACTCTTTTTTTATTTAGATAATCCCGTAATTCGATCAATTAGCCGTAATTTCGATTGTAGAAATATCTCATAATTTCATTGCAACAGAAATGTGTATGTAACATCGTTAACTAAATCCTATATCCTTTTTAGGATCAGCTTTAGCCTGTTCATTCTAGTAGTCTAAATGAGAGATATGATCAGACACAGGATCATTATAGGAGACCAGACTGAGCAATATCCCAGTTAAGTCGGATAAGTTTTATCAAGTCCTTTGTTCTACTAATCAAGTATTCTAATTCAAAGTTGGTGTGATTTGATTTTTGTCATTGCTAAGAAATGAGCAATCCAATTGTACATAGCTGACTTTAGAATTTTAATTTATTATAGAAAGGAAAACATGTATTACAACGTTTATTCAAATGACATGACAATTATAAGTTCATGTACAAAAATAATGTGGTCAGAGTTAAACGGGATAGCGACTCGAATTGTTAGTGTCCGCAGCCGCATCCGCTATGGCCGTGAGCATGGCCTTGATTTTCTGCGCATGATGGACATAAACTACTTGCATTTTCAGATACAAACGTAACACCACATGAAGCGCATTTTGCTTTTTGAATTTCTTGCATGTCCTAGAGGAGGCAATACGCAAATTAAAGTCTTTGGCATTAAATCATTTCAAAATAGTAGTACTCTGAGACTAAGAAAAAAGTACTGCTTATATACGTCAAGTATTTCTTAACCGATAGCTTGATTACAGAATTGCGTATGGTGAAACAATTATTCATCTACTCGATAGTGGTGGTGATTATTACGGCAATTGTCATGATTCCTTGTGGTAATTTGGCAATACATGCTCAGGTTCCGGCGACTACAAAGGAAGATAGTGGTACTTTCCGCTCTGGCTTTGATTCATTTGTTGTGCCTGGATCGGTAGAAGGGTATGGAATTTACAAGCCTCATGAATCCAGTAGTTTCAAACCTGGAGAGAAAATTTCACTTTACGTAGAGCCTATAGGTTATGCATACAAACCAGTACAATCGCTCAATTTGATGAACTTTACTGCCGATCTACTGGTTTCTAACAAGGAGGGGCGCATACTGACTGGATTCCAAGATCTCCCAATATCTACAATACTCTCGCATCATAAGAATAAGGAGCTGATTTTGACAGTAGGTCTGACTCAGACGAGTCCATTTCCACTTGGAGACTATATATTGAAATACATTATACATGATACAGTGTCTGGAAACAGCTTTAGTATTGTAAAGAATATCAAAATATCAAATACGTGACAGGACAGAGTGAAATCACAGATTGTTATATGATATTGGCATTTTAAATCATCATTTATGGAATAATCACAGAGTGGACGTTCCATCCAATTTTGATCTAGTCTAACTACCTCTATCTTGACGGTAAACTTTTCGTCATATTCGTCGTCATAACCGTCGTCAGTTTCGTAATTTCCTTCATGAGCATAAAGAAGACACAGATATTAATTACAGTCAAAACTTCCATCGGCTTTAGGGTTTAGCGCACTCTCCAAGATACCTAAAGTTAACTCTTGCAGAGACCTTAAATTTGCGATATATTAAATCACAATTTTCTTATAGAGTTCAGGATGTTCAAGTTGATTCGTCTTCCATAAGCAATGTTGAGACACTTTAGACAGTGCTTTCATGCAGTATCGAAAAGATATTAATTAACTATTCTAGTTGCTTCTGATTATGTGGCAAGAGATTAGAATGATTTGAAATTCATATGATCAATCAAAAGGACTACAATACTAGCAAGATCTCACATTACTCCGCGAGGCAGAGATACATTGAGTTATAGATTAATTACAGTATTTGAATCCAACAAACTCTCTAAAGCATCAGTCACAATATCTGGTGATTCCTTTTTCCATTAAAAGTATAGATATATCTTGTTCCAATATATTCACTGCATGAAGATATGGAAAAGCTGTCTGGCATCAGGCTCGTAGCTAGTAAGAGCTACGAATATAGTACAAAATTATTAATCTGTATTACTGCAGTCATGCTTTTCCTGATAATAGTTTCTCTTCTGTTAACACGCCAAATCTTAACTTTTGACAATGTGTTTCAGACTATTATTTTTTTATTAATTGCTGGTGTTGGCTATGGATTAGCTTCGTGGGTTCTACTAAAGTACATTAAACAAACCAGCAATGTCTTGAGGGCAAAATCTCTCTTTATAAAGAGGCTTCACCTTTTTGTGTCGATTGTGCAATTTTCGTTATTAGGCATTCTTCTTTTCGTGATCTATGACAACACAACAAACTGTTATGATTTTTTTAACTATTGTATGCACTCAAGATTAGAGGCAACCTCGGTAAATGCAATAGCATCTTTAGCTAGTAGTATAGTTTTGGGACTATTTAGTTATCAATTTTTTTCCTGGTACAAGATTACCAAGAAGAGTAATATTATGCTCCTATTTTTTGGACTAGCGGCTGCAAGCTTGGGGATGTCGATTGGTGTTGACGCATTAGACAAAATAGTATTGCAGAAAGTAGTAGAAGAAAGATCTGGCAATGATACAATCCCTAATTCCTCATTTATCTACAAAACTAGCAAAAAATACGATGGTCAAGTCCAGTATAAAATAGTCAATCGGGAGTCTACTGTAATATATATAGTACCAACTTCAATGCTCTCGTTCCACAAGCTTATTACCTATCTAGTTTCAGATACTCCATATATTTTTACATGGATAGGCATATTCATACTTTTACGTCAGTATTATCAAAGAATAGGTCAAAAGATAGCCAAATTTCCTGTTAAATATTGGATTTTGTTGTCTATTCCCCTAATATTGTATATAGTCGGAAGTGGTCTGATAATATCACTTCCAAATGATGCAACGTATAGAATGTACATGAGAATAGTATTTCGAGCAGGCACGATTGGAAGTAGCTTACTGTTCGGTCTTGCATTTTTCATAATAACAAAGAATATCAGCTCAAAAAAAGTTAAAGACTATCTGATGATTGCTGCCATCGGCCTGTCTACTGTGGGGATTGCAAACGAGGTGTCCGCATTGCAACAGACATATGGTGTAGCAGCTCATTCATTAGTTCTTTTATCATCATACATGTTCTGTATTGGTCTTTATGCATCAGCTATATTTCTGTCCCAAGATGCAAAGCTACGGAACTTTATCAGAAAATCAGCCTTGGAAGAATCAAAGACACTTGTAAATGTAGGCGCGGCTCAGCTAAAGCAACAGCTGGAAAGAAAGGTGCTTTCGACTGCAGTCATACAGGAAGAATTATTGACCGAAAAGAGTGGTGTTAAGGCATCACTAACCGAGCAAGAGATGAGACAATATTTATCAAACGTTATGAAAGAAATCAAGATAGTTCGAGATTACGATCAAATACTATCTGAAGGAAGAAAAATTTTGGAAACTTCAAATGAATTTTTGGCTTGTTTAAAGTCGAGTAGTGCAAGATCGGCATATAATAACTACTTTGATTTGTATAAGCAAGTTATGTCCAGTTTCAAGAATGGAGAACACAGAGGAATTAGAATGGTCACAAATGTTGATAATGATAGCATTGATGTGTTCAAGGAATTTCTAAAGTTAGGCGTACAAATAAGACACGTGAATAATTTGCCTCCGATTGATTTTGCAGTATCAGACAAAGCAATGATCGCCAACTTACACCAAATTGAAGTTAATCACAAAATTGGCGACAAATCTACAAACGAATCAAAATACCATGATCTGGTTCACAATCTTTTGGTAAGCAGTGAACCTGCGTACATAGATCATTTCATTTCTATCTTTAAGGAATTATGGAGCAACGGAATAGATGCTAATGATAGGATAAATTCAATAGAACATGGCATTGAGCCAGATTTTCTTGAGGTGATGACAGATCGGGAAAAGGTTAGCAGAGTATTAGTCGACCTAGTAAAGTCAATTAAGACAGAAGCTTTGCTTTTGCTTCCTAATGACAGAGCAATAATCAGAATCGATAAGCTAGGAATTATTGATAATTTAATCGACTTGTCCAAGCGCGGAGTTGTTGTAAAAATAATCTGTCCGGTGACTGGAATTAATTCGAGTCTTGTGACAAGGCTGACCACAAGCGCTCCCAATATCCGAGTTCTCCATAGTCATAACTCCTCTGCAGGAATGCTTATTGCTGATGGTTCAAGGTTTTTACGCGTCGAAGCGAACAATGCAGATGTAGATAATTGTTCAGAGTCAGTCGGCTTTAGCCTGTACTCCAATAGCAAGCCTGGTGTAGATTCATTTAAATCAGTATTTGAATTGCTTTGGTCAGAACATTTAGTCATTGAAGAATTAAAGAAGACCCATGAAATGCAAAATGAATTTATCAATATTGCCGCTCATGAACTTCGTACACCGATTCAACCAATTTTGGGTCTATCTTCCATGATTGGGTCTCAAGGTATAGATCCGAAAAAGCAACAGGAGATAATAGATATCGTGGTTAGAAATGCCAAAAGACTACAGAAACTTTCAGAAAATATTCTTGACATAACCAGAATCGAAGGCGGAACACTTGAATTAAAGAAAGAACAAGTCAAGCTAAATGAAATCGTATATGATGCTATCATAGATTTCCAGACTCAGATCAAAAAAGAGAGCAAAGATGTGAAAACAGAATATACATCACCTCGTCAAGACATTCTTGTTAATGGGGATAGGGTCAGGCTTGCTCAAGTTATAGCCAATCTTCTAAATAATGCTCTAAAGTTTACTGACCATGGTTTGGTCTCAATTCAAGTACAGAGCAATCGAAATCATGCAAGTGTGAGTATAAGTGATACCGGTCGTGGGATAGATACAGAGATAATGTCAAAATTATTCACAAAATTTACAAGCAAGTCTGCGAGTGGGGTTGGATTGGGATTGTACATCTCAAAAAGCATCGTTGAAGCACATGGAGGCTCAATTTGGGGAATGAACAATAGAAATAAAAATGGAGCCACATTTTACTTTAGTATTCCATTACAAAACGAGACTGTTGAAGAGATTGGATCGGATAATATAAACAAAACTGTTTCTTGAAAATTTGATTTGAAAAGTATCTTATTTAACAAGTGCACTTTTCTAGCACAAATAAATCATAATGATAACACCATTTTCTACTACGACTCACTGTTGCACTGATCTATTCGGATCTCTGACTTATAACTTAGAACAAGATAAACATAGAACAAGATTAATCCTATGAAATTTGCTTAATCAGAATTAAACCGTGAGAGATAGGATTTGAATTGATTGCATAGCGACTTGATGTCAATCCGGATTCAAAAATATGAATTGAATCTTGTTCGACAAATTTTGGTTCAACAGCAGATGTCGAGTTTAATTCAAATCTCAGAATAATATACAAGAGTCATGCTGATGTATTATAAGTAAATGACATCTGCGTATTAACCTCAGTTTGTATAATCCAATGATATAAAATAATAGATGTTGACAAAAATAAAAAAATGTATCTGATGGATTTTTTTTATGCGCGATCTTAATTTACGGCAAATGCAGTATTCCGCCAGAATTCTCAACTGTGTTGGTGGAATTGTTGTTGCATGATGCGCTAATTGGGGAGTGTGCGCCACCAGTCTCACATTCTGATTGTTGAGCTAAGTTAGTTGGTATTGAGATGATCGGGTCAGTTGATCCACCTGTACCGCCGCCACCTGTACCGCCACCAGAGCCGCCGCCACCTGTACCGCCACCAGAGCCGCCGCCAC
>JBEDUN010000091.1:0-4449 GCA_040414675.1 Nitrososphaeraceae archaeon
AAATGAAATTATTGCCAAAATCTTACACAAAGGAGTAAGACTCAGGCTTGTACAAAGCTTCAAGTAGTTCAAGTAGTTTAGTAATGATTTGTATTTGTATTTTGAAAATGATTTGAATTTGGCTAATAAGTTTACATGAGCCTGCAATCTAATTATCATCCTCGTTATTGTAGTCATTTGTAATTCTAGTACCTGATGGGTAATTCTTCAACAAGCAGTTAGATTAATTTTTGAATTTGTCAGTTAAATTCCAGTAAAGTGAATGATTCATACTGTCGTTAGAAACAACTTATTATTAGAAAGTCAGATCTGTGACTATCGTTAGCTTTGGAATTTTTGGTAGACATTCTCTTTGGCAGTTTACTCCGCGTAAAAATATCTTCATCCAAAATCTTGTTAACTTTTAATATTGTTGACTAGTTATTAGAAACTGAGGAATTCTCAGAAGTGAATAACTGCTAAGGTCAATGTTTTACTTAGTTACTCGCATCCAGAATTTGCGAGTCAATCAAGCTCATTTAGACAGTTGTCCGATCGCGTATCTAGCCGTCAATATTTTCGAGTTATTACTATCTCCCGATGTGAATTTATCATTTTTCCAAAACCTATTGATGATGACTTAAGGAACTATTAGAGATATATTAATCTAAATGGGAATCATGGATGAATCTACTGAATTTAGGATCAGGATGAATTGGTCCACGTCTCATTATTATTACCTAAGCTCATTCGTATGATAACTATGGTTAACAATGGCTGGATCATACTATCCGTACTCTCAATTCTAATTGGGGCATCCCTTTTAATCTATATTTATTATTTTCAACCAAGTCCTATCTCCACGAACATATTTCGACATACCTTTAAAGTAAAAGAAATTTATCCTACAAAAGTTGGTGGTAGAGAATGGGCCATCAATATGAATAATCCGACCTTTGATAGCATATTTGATCCTGGCTCGCCAATTAAAAAACAGCCAGATGGATCATGGCAAGTAAGCGGAAATACGAGACCAGGCAGCAAGACTGAGGATCAGGTCAGGATGTCTGTTGGAACTCCAGATGGTGAAGAACAATGGAAAAATGTAGAGATAACTGGATATGCAAGAGTCACATCTGCAGATTCTGATTCAGATGATTTGGATTGGTATGCTAGAGGTGGCACTCATAGCAGCGATAATCCCTGTGAAGGCACTGCGTTAAAAGGAACTATTTCTGTTGACGGAGAGGTATCGTGGCTGAAGGAGATTTGGCATACCGGAGGATACACTAGGTCAAAAGATACACATAATGTTGCAGACTCGATACTTAATAGGTGGATCGGCTGGAAAGTAATAATGTATAATATAAACAACAATAAAGCTGTAAAAATGGAGGCCTATCTTGACAATAATGATGACAACCATTGGAAAAAAGTATCGGATCTGGTGGATGATGGTGGATGGTATGCTCGAAGCTCAAATGATGAATTCTATAGTGCAAATTGCAATAGACCAAAGGACTATGTAATTACAAATTCAGGGCCGTTTGTGACATTCAGATCAGACAATATTGATTGGGATTTTGCAGATCTCAGCGTAAGAGAAATCCAGCCTCCAATGCAATAGTACTCCCACTTGCCTTTTCTCTATGTCCCAACAAGGATTTGTATTTAAATTTGTAGAATAGAAAATCCTACAGTTCATCTAGTGTTGGTTTGAATCAAAAAGTTTTATGGTATAGATGACTAAAGGTTAAAGAAAGCCCAAAAATCAGTCTGGAGCTGAAAGTCTATTTGCTCGATTGATATTGTGCGTTGGTAGAACTATAGTAGTTGTGGAACGACCAAATCTCTTTCCTAGGTTAAGTAGCTTTTTCTAGTTCTGACAATGTCTTCTTTGTGTTATTTGATATCGGGTGTCTTTTGGGGTGAACTAATAATATCTGAATGAAGTAGAGAATTGTTTTATAGAAGACGGAGTAAGTATAGATCTATAATGAATAATTCAAGGGAATTCCAGACTACCACAACCACTACTACTCTTGTTACTGCCACTCTTCTTATAATCACGGTCTTGGCAGTCAGTATGGTCGTTGTATCAACAAACGGAATGACTGATAAACTGGCGTTGGCACAGGACGCATTAAAGAAATTTTCAGCAGATCTTTCTGGCAAAAGTGAAGTTCCTCCAGTTGATACTAAAGCAACCGGGACTGCCCAATTTCAAATCAGTGCAGATGGAAAACAAATTGATTATGATCTGAATGTAAAAGATCTGAATAACTTTATGATGGCTCATATTCATAATGGTAAATCTGGAGAAAATGGACCGCCAGTAGTCATGTTATCTATGGGCAAGGGTGAAATTACATCAGGAGACTTGCAGGGACCATTGAGTGGAGAACAATTGTCAGATCTAGCCAAGCTTATGCAGGATAGGAACACTTATGTTAATGTTCATACGCAGCAGAATCAGAACGGAGAAATCCGTGGACAGATAGCAGGTCCCTGATAACCGATCGAAGAGAGTCAATATTACATCAAGTAATGTTCGTTTATTGAACACCAATCTAACACTACCGGTATATTACATCAATGCAAGAATACTCTACAGTTAATAAGATCCTCTGAGCTTGGAAGCTTAGATGCGTAATTTATTCCCGCAATAGAATTGGTATTAAAGGAGGAATTACACCCTATATACCTATGATCGAGATATAGTTATAACTAACTGACTGTAGTATTTGTCAATTGAATTTTCTTGTAGTATTGCTAGTAGATGTATGTAAAGATTTAGATGATTACGTTATTCAATAATACAAGCGGGGTTTTTCCTTACATTCCAGTATGTGAAACTGGAGGATACCAGTAGGTCGATCTTGAATATTTCGCAATATCTGTTTTGATTCGATTGTTACAAGATTGGCTATAAGCAAGAAATTATAAGATAGATTTCTATTGTCTTGTCACTGTGTTACTACGCTCTCATCATTATCAGGATTCTTGTTATATCTCTCACAAATGAACTCATTGTCGATGTATTAAATTTAGAGTAGTGTGTGAACCAGGCCATACGGCGTAGTTTTCAATTAACTGGTCTTTTCCATCTGGATATAATACAGTTATTCTATATACTCCGGATGGTAATTTAAACATGAAATGACCATCATGGGAAATAGCTAAGTTTTCTTTATAACCAGGAGATTTCTCTAGAGAATCAACCAAGCCAGAAATCTTGTATACTTTTACTAAACCATCACTAGTTGCCGCCGCTGGTGACTGACTGGTAACCTCACCATCTATCATTCCATAGTCTGAGGTTTCCTTTAATATTGATGCCGGAGTCGGAAAGAAAACACCTGTATTTGGCATGATAATATCTCCGTTTACACCAAGATTTACTAACGAAGCTACTCCCGCTGTAGCGATTAGAATACAGAGTGTCATTTTAAGACTATCACTAATTAGATAATTCTTTCTGTGCTGAAGCGGATTGCTTAACTGACTGTCATCTTTAGATGTCATATTTGTATTGAGTTCATGTTGCCTATTGTCATCATCAAAATCGGTATGTTCTATTTCAATTTCTTTTTCTATGGGAGATTTAGATTGTTTCTGTACTTCGGGTACCCGTTCTAATTCTTCTTTTCGATATTCCCTAGCTGCGCCAACTGATGTCACCGTGCCTGTATAATCACCACATATTTGTAAGATAAAATCGATATCATTTAATGCCTTAAGAATTTCAAATGTCAACTTTATGTTTATTACGTAATGACTATCATGATCATAAATTGCGGGAACAGAACCACCAGATATTGAGATTAGATATTCCCTGAACTTATCATATTCTACCGCAGTCATTCCTTTGTCTGTTTTTTTTATTTTCTTAGTAAAAATTTCCATCATATAAATTGGTTGCTTTATATGCGGATTTTCCTGAAGTCTCTCAAAAAGATCATCTATAAGCCGAGGTGTTACTTTAGGTAGTATTGTATTATAAGCTTCATGCAGCTTTAACGTTTGAAGAAATAATGCATTTAATTCCACACTTCTTGATTCCAAGTCAGAATTTAATAGATCAAATATCTCTCTGCCAAATTTTGCTTCCGTTATTTTGCTCAACTTAAACTACCCTCAATTGTTTGTATCTTTGCCTTGAACTTTCTAAACTTCATTTAATATGAATATGTCAAAGATTTAGATAATAGATTATCTTACACCAGATAGTTAGAAATAGACTTTAATTATTATTCCTAACATCGCATAATAATATTGATTCATAGAAGATGGGAATACCGCTATATTACGTTTTAACAAGTTTGACTATCAAAGAAAAAGTCAGAAAGAAAATAGCATAAATAATAATTTCATCTTTTCGAAAAATCTTAATGGTATCACACTTTTAAAATATTATTCCTGCTAGCCAATAAGCTTAGCTTGTACAATACGTGATACCAAGTCTAAGAG
>JBEDUN010000092.1:0-16556 GCA_040414675.1 Nitrososphaeraceae archaeon
TTTGTTGCATGAATCTGATATTAGTCAACCAAATTTGAAACCATTGGTCAAAAGAGAGGGATTCATTATGGTCTATTCTTGAGAATTGCTAAAGTCGCCACCTTATAACGATTTTTCTGAATCATGCTGTTGATCATGCTTAGTGAATTTTACTTTTACTAAAGGAAGGTGAGGGCTAAGCATAGAACGCGTAGAAAGGATGAAAATAAAACCTACGACCATTGCATACGATTCATAGAGTATATTTAAACAATCTATGAATACTTGTTTCAATATGGACTTGATATCTCAGAACAGCGTTGGGGTGTAACTAATGAAGCAGTACCTGTTCATTATATGCCGCATTTCTATTTTTTGCTGCTTTACTAAATCTTATTTTTGATTAATATCCAATGCAGTAGCATGATCGATTTCATAGAGGATCATGCTTGCCATGATGACCATCGCTGACTATTATTAAGTTGCCAATAATATGATGAGATATTTTGGAAATAAGTATTACCTATTTATCTTCTACTATATTTTCTTTTTACGTGTAGGAACGTCTGTTGATGAGGTACTATTAACTAGAATGCTTATTGGTATCTTAACTTCAAAATAGATTATCGATAATATGAGTTAAAAACTAGTTAAATTATGTGCATTGGATAGCATTAAGATAACGGTATATCAATAGATTCATCTTACTTATGATATGAGCGTTAGCAAGAGGAACGGATCTACAGAAAAGCCAATGAGACAAGTGTTGCAATTTAGACTACTTGATGAGTCTATTGAGGTTACAGATTCATTGTATAATGCGCAGCATTTCTTAAAAAATGAAGATAGATCTTTCTATAGAATACATCTAATTTCACTATCTAAAAGATAGGACTTAACTGCAAGCGGGGTCTCCAATCTTGCGATCGGGACAATGGTAAATGCGATCGAAAATGATCAAATAGTCAGTCTACCGCATCAATTATTATCATCATAAAATACTATGACCTTCTTTCATCAAGCAACAAGCCTCGTTATTGGGCTCGATATGATCATGCGATATTTGACTCGAACGAATGAACAAAAATTATCTATACTTTGATGGACTGTGTTGGATAACAAAGTTAAGTCTGGATAAAATACTTGCTTATCTCATATATTCAACACAATTACTCGTCGCTGGCTGGTTAATTACTGCAATTGGCAACCATAATCTAGCTCCACTCATGTTGATTGCAGTACCAGCGATTTTTCATGTTAATTGTAATTAAGTTTATACTAATACTCGTAAGCAAGCAAGCAAGATATTAAGTCATATATGCGAATGGAATCTATCGTCGCCGGATCTTACTAGATGAGCCATCTAGTAATAATGACATGGTCCAACAACGATAGGGGTGTATATCCGCAGATTGATGTAGTTATTAACATATAAAATCAATCAAGCTAATATGTTTGAGAAGATTATTCAAATTTAATTGATATATGAAGTCATGGTTATGCTGTTTATAAAGTAGAGATAAAAAATCACCAGACGACCTTACAGTTACTTGACTTTGATCGACTTGTAACAAAACAAAAGGAAATGATATCAAGAAATCATGTAAAAGATATAGATATATTTTCCTCTCAACCTCGATAGTGTGAGCATTAGGTCCAAGGTCCTCAAGTGTACCGTTATGAAACCTTCATACCTGACCAACCTGCCATACCCTTGAAGTTATTTTCATTGTTAAAAAAGAAAAGTGAGGAGTGAATACTACACTCAGATCATTATCAATTTATCAATAAATAATTGGGACACTATATCCGAAATGACCATAATTATGATTTCGAATATGAAATTTCTATTTGATTTGATTATTCTCATTTATATCTACAGAGATACCGTTACCCAATTCTTCATCAAAAGCAATTTCTGATATCTGTTTTCTTTCTCGAGGCATCTTTGCCTTTTGTATCAATCTTTCTGGCAATACATGATGTGTGTCTTGGTAACCTATTGCTATCATGATACCAACTTCAAAGTCTTCAGGTATATAGAAAACTTCTCTGGCTTTTTGTACATCAAAGCCACCCATTTCGTGCATGATTAAGCCTTGATTGAATGCTTCAAGAAACATATTCTCGTTTGCTGCTCCTAGATCATGAAAATGAAGCCTATTATAATTAGAGGTATCTGAATAGGTTTTTTTGGTTATCGCACAAATCAAGATTGGTGCCCTCTTTGCATAATCATTTATTTCTTTTAGAACCGATTGTGCTTTCTTTAGCTTTTCAACATTATCACTTGTAAAAATAATGTAGCGCCATGGCTGCTCATTACGAGAAGATGGAGTCCATCTAGCTGCTTCCAAAATTGATAATAACTTTGATCTTTCTACACGTCGTGTAGAAAATGCTCTTGCACTCCACCTTCTTGCAATGAGATCGTTTATGGGATAGTCTGTTTTTGCAGGTTTTGTTATTAGTGTTGTCGTTGAATCTTTATTCAAGTCATTCAAATGAACTTCTCCTCTCTCTATCTCTATTATTGCTATTTAATTAGATATGGATTGAAGGGCTTTTAAAATGGTTTTTCGAATACTATTTCGGATTTATATATCAGATTCATACATGCACGCTGAAATCATTCATCACTGATTTTGTCGCGGCCAAGTGCTATGATGTAGGAATATATTCTAATTTACTATTGCCAATCGACTTATACGATTCAAAGGCAAGGATGTAGATAGGACCACGTTACCCACTGACCAATTAACCAAATATGATCTATTATTACAATATCGATGACGATATAGTCCCCATATTTCAAAAGCCTCGTTGACATAGGCTGATCATTCTTATAAAGTTGAATACAATATTGGAGTCTGATATATGGAGTCATCAACCTCAACGACATCATCGTCACAATCAATTGACAACGAAAGGCTTCAACAGTTTATGGGCAAAATACTATCCGATTTTGGAGGATCTGCCAGTGCCGTTTTAGTATACATTGGAGACAAACTTGGGTTGTACAAAGCCATGTCTGATTTTGGAGAACCAATTACATCCTTGGAACTTGCAAATCTTACGGCAACTTCTGAACGCTATATAAGAGAATGGCTTGCAAATCAAGCAGCCGGTGGATACCTGACTTATGATCCGTCTTCTCAAAGGTACAATCTTCCTCATGAACATGCTCAAGTACTGGCAAATGAAAAAAGTCCAGTATATGCGATTGGAGGTTTTCAAGTACTCATGTCCTTTTATCGAGACGAGCCAAAATTTTTGGAGGTATTCAAGACCGGCAAGGGGATTGCTTGGGGAGAGCATGATAAAGACCTGTTTGAGGGAACAGGAAAATTTGCCACACTGATATATACTGCTAATCTAGTCAGCTCATGGATTCCTGCTCTTGATAATGGCAATGTTGAGCGGAAACTCAAACAACAAGTCGGCCTAGCAGTTGCTGACATTGGGTGTGGCTATGGAACTTCTACAATACTAATGTCGAAAGCTTATCCTAATAGCAAGTTTTATGGATTTGATAACCATATTCCATCTATAGAATATGCAAGAAATAAGGCAAAAGAAGAAGGTTTAGGAGAAGATAGAATACAATTTGACGTTGCATCTTCTACTAATTTTCCACTTTCTTTACAAGGAGCAGAAGGATATGATTTGATAACCTTCTTTGATTGCTTACATGACATGGAAGACCCACAAGGAGCAGCCGCTCATGCGTTTAAAATGCTCAAAAAACCTGATGGAATAGTAATGGTTGTAGAGCCTTTTGCAAATGATAATTTGGAAGATAATCTAAACCCTGTAGGTCGTATGATGTACGCCGCATCATCTATGATCTGTATACCAACATCATTAAATCAGAATGGTCCTGCACTGGGATCACAAGCTGGAGAAGCAAGATTGTCAAAAGTAGTCACTGCGGGTGGCTTTAAGTATTTTAAGCGTGCTACCCAAACAGACTTTAATATAGTATACGAAGCTAAAGCTTAGACCATTGATAATGTAGCCGATTGGTATATGCAAAAGTGTACAGATTAGTATCAAACATCAATAATTCTTACTATGCTTGTCAAAATCCCACTACTCATTCCTCCTCTCTTCAAATTGATACAATCAAAACTTGCCTAAAGGGACTAGAGACATCGTTATACAGAGCTTGCTTCTTTATCCAGAATCTCTTCATAAGCTTTATTGTAGATTCTATTAATATTCAGAAAAGTCTCATTTACAAAAAGCCTTGAGTATATTCAAAACACATATCGAGTCTTGAAAGTTTTCCGTGATTTGAAACATGTAATGAGAGATCGCTTGATTAGTTTTTCAAATGTGATAGTGATATACCTCAAAAAATGCTACAACGATTCAAGACATCTGTGCCTTATTATTGTAGTCATTTGAGCTTGAGAGAACTAGCTTTGTACCTAAAAATACAGCAGCATCTGATGAGTTGATAACTAATAGAATAGGATGTGAAGTAATCCAAATAGGTAAACCATGAACTGAATAACATCGAGGCCGGCAAACCCGTTATGATTTAGCCATTGGTGGTTACAGGTATGAAATTTATTGACTAGGGGAAAGGTTAAAAGCGATTTAGTAGAAAGAAAGGTAGTATTAAAGACTTGAGTTTAAGAGTCGAATATTTGTCGCGGAAGGTTAGGCCAATATTAAAGGATATTGCTAAAGCAATAATGTCTGGTCTCCCAATACCAACTGATTAGCCTACATACAGATAGAAAAAGTAGAGCAACAAGTACGGGTCACGCCGATTAGTTTAGTGTTCATGTAACTTAATAAAGTTTTGAAGAGATTTTCAAAATAAATTTTTCACAAATCCTTGCCTTTTCTGCACACACGACCATATGAAATCCGGCCAAGTGGGACTTGTCGGACTCGGTATGGTCGTAACGAATAATCCTTTTTGGAACGAACTATGCAGCAATATTTTCGTTTCTGTTTGTATTATATGTTTAACAACAACTAAAAGAGTTTATATTTGAAGTGAGAATAAAGTAAGTATTGTTAACAAAGTCTGTGCGAAGTGAGATTAACAAATATAACAGGCCTAGAATGTTTTTAGATACTGTAGGAAAAAACAGTAGAAATACTAGAAGAAATTATGAAACTGCGCTAGTCCATTTAGAACGTTTTCTTCGCAATAGATATGCCGGCGAGTATAATGTGGATTCTATTATCGATCTTATATCCAGCAATCAAATGAATGTCTACGAATTATTTGACGGATTTGTTTCCTTTGAATGTATACCGGGAAGTCAGGAAAAAAATAAGCCTCAGAGTATAAAAATATACACTGCAGGAATAAAATCGTACTTCGCGTATTTTGATATAGATATCATACCATCCAAGTTTAAAAGAAAAGTAAAAATGCCAAAAACTCTTTATGAAAAGGAGGAGCCATTAGACGCAGCAGATATTAGAAAAATCCTTCTGTCATGCAATAACCGCAGGCTTAAATCATATCTCTTGGTTCTTGCCTCTGGAGGTCTACGAGCGGTTGAAGGGTGTGCTATACGTGTGAAAGATATCAATTTTGAAGTTAATCCTACTATGATACATATTCGAGCTGAATATGTAAAAACCAGAGTTGGACGAGATATTTACGTCTCAGATGAAGCAACTCAATATCTCAAACAATTGTTAGATTGGAAATATCGTGAAAGATCCATCAATCCTGATGATCTGGTATTTAATGCATTTAAAACGAGATCAAAACCAGAGATCCTATATGTCAAGCTAGGAACAGAATTTACTAAAGTACTAAAGACTGCTGGTTTAGATGAAAGGAAGGAGGGGATGAGACGAAGGAAGATCACGCTACATTCATTGCGGCGCTTTGTTAAAACAGTGATTTCTGATCAAGTTGGAAGAGATTATAGCGAATGGTTCTTGGGCCATATTGGTAGCGTGTATTATACAAATAAAGAATCGGAGAGGAGAGAGACATATCTTACAAAATGCATGAAGTATCTTACATTTTTAGATTATACTGCAGTGGAAGCTAGAGGCAAAAGCATTGAAGCTAAGCTATCTGAAAAGGATGGAGAAATCCAGGCCATTAAAGAAAAATATGAACAGGATTTACAGACTATGCGTGAAGAGACTAATCAGCGATTCAATCAGATTATATCGATGATACAACACAATCCCAAATTGGCGCAAGTTAAGCCAGAATCATTAATGAATAAGAAAATATGATAAGACAGATTTATCTTTGTACCTAGAGTTGTTGCAAAAATTTCGGGTAGACTATTTCCAATAATTCGTCACATGGAAATTGATATTTCCCTATCACACTGGCATGTGTTCTCTTTAGATCTAAGACGAGATCATTTAATTTATTATTACAATCTTTTATCCTTTCATTGACTTTTTTGATAAATAGCGAATCATTCTTTAAATGCTTTCTCTTTTCATAAAAAAGCCTGAACATATTAGCCGCCTTCTCTTTGCCTTTAAGTAGCTCCTGCCATTTTCTTTCATCCTCTGTTGGTTTGCGTACACTCTTCCAAATAGTTTCTGCCATAAAACATGCCAAGTTATGTATTTTCCAACAAGAATCTAATAATTCACCTAATGATTCATCACAAACATCGTATCTTTCCTCTCCGTTATGATCAAACGCAACAACCCTGAACATAGGATCATTTTCATTATGCAGTGAATCAAACATACCCTGAACTTCATCCTCAGTAAAATTAATATGCCAAAATGCTGGTTTGCTGTGAGATTCTAGAATATCTGTTTTTGATAAGCCTGGTAAATCATATCTATATATACTTGACATTTCTGGAGGATTTCTTCTATTATCTAATGTATCTATCCTCCATACATAAATGCCCGAATCGGATTCGAAATGTGTAGTGGTGATAGTCTTGCCATCCTTAAATTCTACACTGGGAATTTTTCTTAGTAAATCCCTTTCGGACAGTCTGTTCCATGACAAGAGATCCCTGAATTCTTGTTCTGACCTAACTATAAGGTCATGAGGCCTTCGATCAAGTAGTAATAGGAATAACAATATTTTTCGTCTTTCTTTTTCTTTGCCATATATGTCCTCTGCTTTACTACGTTCTAGGAGAAATCTGACATAGAGCTTTCCCTTATGAGTAAGATGATAATCAACTTTTTTACCCTTCTCGAGCACCTGAATTCTACCTATAAATTTGTTTGATAATAGCTCCTTAATACAAATGTTAAAGGTTTCGTTTGCCAGTTTATGATGTGATTCTTTTACGGTTTTATAGAGCCTTGTCCAATACACAGACCCTTTTTGGCTCAAGGTAGCCAGAATTGTATCTTTAACTTCTTGAAGATATTCCAATTATTAACTAGAGTACTCTAGTAAACTCAGATATATAAAGTTATGAATTTTGTTAGGTATGCAGAGAAGTATAGCAATTGGCATATCATTGCCAAAAAAAGTTATGGAAAAGATTGACGTCGACCGTGGTGACATTCCACGTAGCCGTTACGTCTTAAGAATACTCGAAAAGCAGTACGCATTCGAAGGAAAAAATGGAATCGTAAATGGTTCACTTGATCGCGAGTTTGGTATCCTTGGATCAAGTAAACCACTGAGACCATAAGTGATTAGGCCTATGGATAAATATACTTACGACCTGGAACTTAATAATACTATCTGTGAAGCGGCTGGATGTTTTGCTAAAGCCACAGATAAGATCGAAGTTAGAGCAGGAAACCAAAAAGTAATTTCTCTACTACTTTGCAACCATTGCGTCTCCAAATTCCAGGAGACTACACAGACATGACTAATCTAAATAATGGGCCATCTGAAACTTCGGATTACGCCTGTTGTATAAAGGAACTAGCTGAGTCAGAAGAAGCAATCATCGATTTAGACCTTGAAAATGTACGCCAACGCATGAAATTTGAGGATGAATTAGAGTTTGTATATGGGCTGCTTGAGGACGCTTATGCTGAGATAAAGCAGTTAAGAGCTAAGCACAGTTCAGGACGTCAAAGCAAGAAGAAGGTGTTAGAGAAGGTTGGGCAACCAGAGCCTAACACCACTTTGCATGTACCAGATCCTCTTAACGTCAAGGACACTAAATATGGATTCACCGAAGATAAAGATAAGTCTTTTGATGTGGACTCGGCCAAGTTATAGACTGGGTCAAAGCTTAAGGTAGAAACGAGGTTTTTGTAATTGGCATCAGATAACAATTCTGAATGTTTCATAGAATTAGAATTAACCGACGAAATAAAGAAAGAGCAGATCGTACTATCTTTCAGAAAGGATAAGCGTACCAATAACCTATGGCTAACACTAAATCATGTCTATAAACAAAAGCAAATAATATCTCCAGTTTATGAAGGTCATAAATGGAATGAGACTGTACATACATTTGTTAAGAAGTTAAAACGCACCGGGGTCAGCGACAAACATATTGCACTCACAGAAGATGTATTGAACTATAATTATGATAGTGTTTTGGGCTTAACAGAGCCTGAACAAGAAGATCATGCTTATAATAGAAATGAAAATCATAGTCGACCAGTTAAGATTAGAAAGTATACAGGAAATGGGACATTGCCATTACACGAATCAATAGTAATTCGAGATGGTCAAACTGCATTCCTTTCATTAGACAAAGATGGACAACCAAGATATCATCCTGAAATAAGTAGACCAGGTATGACACTAATTCCGTCAGACACTCTCGATTCTCACAATCCATTGCCGTACTTGTTTGAATCGCCTGACGAATTAGAATTATATCTTCAAAGAGCTCGGAATGAATCACTTGATTCATTATATTCAAAGACCAAAGTCATTTACAGTAAGTATGTAAATATTGAAGATCATATACTTTGTATACTCTCTGCGGATACTATCTATAGTTATTTCCAAGACAAATTTCCTACTTTACATTATAATATATTTGTAGGTGATAACGGAAGTGGTAAGAATTCAGCATTGCTATTATTTAGGCACTTGGGATATCGCGCATTCTATGTTGTATCTGCAAGTGCGCCTAATTATTTCACATTCTTAGGTGAGGTTGAGGAATGCCAAGGAACTATCGCCGAAGACGAGGCTGAAGATATTGGTTATGATAAAGAAAAACAGAAGATATTAAAGACTGGATATGCTTCAGGTGGAAGCGTACCTAAAGTAGATCTGACTTTTGGTAGAACACAAGGATCCTTCTTAACCTATTGTATGAAGTGGCTTGCGATGGAGGAATTACCAGATTATAAAAAGATCAAGGGAATTCTAGATAGGTCATTTATCTTTAGGTTCGTAGTTGGAGATGTCGAATATAATATAAAAGACATAATAAAATACGCTGGTGAACCAAAGTTCAAACCACTTTACGATGAATTAGTTGATTTGCGTAAACTGCTATTTGCATTCCGAATAATCCATTATGATGAAGTAATTCCTGATCTTTGCTTGAATATTAAACATCGTAATGCAGAACTTGCCAAGCCGCTGTTACGTTTGTTTAGCAGTCGAAATGACGCTCCAGTAGCATTAGAAGAGATAAGGCGTGCGCTGTCTAAAATCATATCTGAAAGAAATCAACTAAAGAGAAATTCCATTGAATCAAAGTTACGGGAGGCAATTAATAATTTAATTCTAAGGCAAAATAATAGAGATACGTTAGACACATACGCATTTCATAATGATGAATTATGGGCCGAAGTCAAAACAGTGATGAATGGTCAGGACTGCCAATTCAAGTCAGAATCATTCTACACTATAGAATTTGGAACTATTTCACATAAATATATAGCATCTGTCTATAAATCCAAATTCAAAGCTGAACCGTTCAAAGAGGGAAGTGGCAGTGAGGCAAAGAGAGGATGGAGATTTTCTAAAGAAGTTCTAGACAGGCAAGCGATATACTATGATGTCCCAGACGAGATTTTAATTCTGGATCCGGCAGATAAGGAATCTGCGACAGATGCGACAGATGCGACAGATTATAGGAACGGAGACGGGCAAAATGGCCTATTAAATGAGGGCAATAAGTCATCGGATTCTGGGCAGTCATCTATTAACGTCGAGCCTCAAGTCGAGACTGAAGCAGTGGCAGCACGAATAGATCCCATTATAGAGCATGCAAATCATGAAAATGTAATAAATAATAATAATAGCAATTCTATAAATAGAAATGATAAATTAGATACTGAAAATAGTGAGAAAAAGGCCTGCCTGTCCTCTACATGTGTCGCATCTGTCGCAAGTGTCGCAGGCAGGCGTGATAATATTGAAAAAGATGTATCTCCGTCTTCTAGATCTGTCGCAAGTGTCGCATGTGTCGCAGACAATGACGCGGCATTAGCCGGATTGCCAGAGATACCTTGTGCGTGGTGCGACTATAAAAATAAGATAGAATTTGATCTAGGGAACCATATTTTGGAAAGCCATCGAAATGAACTACTAACACTGCCCATAGGTAGAGGTTCAATAGATGTTAGAATAGATTATGCCATACAACAGACGAAGAGGAGGATGGCCGAGCAGTACGAAGACGAGGAGGATGCTGAATCTAATAACGATGAATAATGGCATATCGCAAATTGAAATAATCTCCGGAAACGTAGACTTTATTTTATCTCATTTCCTGGAGCCGACATTTCCAAGAAAAATTATGACTAAACGATTAGGATACCAGAAAGAGGTCTTTAGCAAGGAAGAACTAATGAAATACTTCGAGTCCTCGAATTATGAAGATTGTAGAATCAATGCATATCCTCCATTTACAAATTATCAGGGGATCAATCGAGTCGCGCCCACTTTCGTGATGATAGATCTAGATCTTAGAGAATTTGATAATGTGAAAGTCAATCTCGATAAAGGACTAGATAAAATTCTCGGAAAGATTAGCTCTGTAATACATGGTCATCCTACTGTATTGTGGACCGGCAACGGTTACCACATTTATCAGCCTATGGAGGGGTTTATTTTAGAAGAGGAAGAAAGATTTGCAAGGTTGAAGGAATCCGATGGCAAAGATCTGACCTCAAAATTCATACAGTTCGCAGAAGAGTATCTAACAAATAAAAAAGGAGATCCTCAGCATAATCCTACAGTAAACTCATGTCTTGTTAGAGTTCCTGGAACCATCAATTCAAAATGCGCGCAGGAAGTTAAAATAATACAACGATGGGATGGTCATAAACCAGCGATAAATTATCTGTTACGTTATTTTCAACTGTGGCTAATCAATGAAAAGATTCAGTATAAACAAATGGATAGTAAGAGGGCGCGTGTCCAGACATCCAATCCGAAGACGATCTCATGGATCGAAAAACTATTACAGACTCCAATAGATGACTACAGGAAATTTGTTGTTTGGCGCATCCTATCTCCATATCTTATTAATATTAGAAAATGCTCTGTTGATGAGGCTTATGATGCAATAATAACTTGGTTAGATAAATGCAGTCAGTTAAGAAGATTGGACTTTCATTCTAAGTACATGATAAAATATAATATCAATTCTGCACTGAGGAGTGGATATCTTTCAATAAGTCTAGAAAAACTAAAGATAGAAAACCTATACTTGTACAATGTGTTGACTAAATCATAGACTCTCGTAGTCGAAATTCGATCACGTTATATCTGATATTCAGAGCAGGAATAATTGGTCGGAAATAAAGTCTTCTAATAACGGTGTGAAACTCAATATTAAAAAGGTTTTCTGGATTGAGAGATCAAATGTATAGATTACTTATTAATTTACATAGGTAACAGCGAATAATCATGTATATTTCTACCTTGGAGTCACACCAAATGCTACAACAATCGTCAATGGTTGAGTACTAAAAATTTGGGTCCAAACACTCTAGAAGTTCAATACGGAAAATTTTAATTTATTTAGCAATCATAATCAAAAACTCTCTAATTCTTATACATTACTTAGAACAGAGCGTGATTTTTACACTATACATATGAGTAAACGATAATATTAACTAAACTAATTGAAAAGATGTGGAGAATAAAGAAAGAGTACCTAGTGATCAAGCGGGATCCCGTGTCGAAGAACGTAATAAACCTTCACTTATAGCCGATATACCTGATAAGCAAAAACTCATATCTACATCCGCAACTATCAAGTTTAATATCGACGATATTGATCCGACTATTAAAAAATCTCCCATTGCGTTAAGAGATTGGCTCAATGTCCAAATTCCATGGTTGATGGGCCCACGTATAGACTCATTCAATCCTGATGGTGGTCAACGGGGCACCATACTCACTATCCAAGGAGCAAATTTTGCAACAGAACGATTCGCTAATCAAGTAACAATAGGAGGAACCTCTATACCTGTACTCGCAGCGAGTCCAACAGAACTAAAAGTTCTAGTAACAAAAGATGTTGATAGTGGACCACTTAAGGTTGAGATCGGTACCCTATCTGCAGTTAGCGATCATGATTTTGTGGTAAAGGGATACCCTGATAATAGCGATGACGGACCACCTGTCTTTGCGATAGGTTCAGGTGAGGGATTCGCTGGAGATGTTAATCCGATAGGTACAATTCGAGTGCTCGTTGTGATTTGTCAGGCTACAGACAAGGTGCCATTGCATTCAGATGATGTCCTCACTACCTTAATTAATGATTGGACCAATGTCCAAACTTTTTATAGTCAAGCAAGTTTTGGCAAAACCGATGTCCAAATTGATTTCGTCATTACTGCTGCCAGTCTTGATGGAGTTTTTTCAGACTTTGTAGATTTGACCGCACCTACTCAGAATGTAATCGATGGTCAAAGAGATCGTATTGCAGCTATCGCAGCTAAACATGCTCAAGATGCGGGTTTCACTCTCAATAACTATCAAATGCTCTGTTCTGTTATGTTCACTGATGGTGCTTTCATTCGAGCCTATGGTGGAACTGACACGCAGGTATTCTCATACGATGATGGAAAGCCAGTAAGCGATCCAAACCATATCCATATCCATATTTCCTTGGATCATAAAATCAATTTACTTTGGATTGGAGAGAACGCCAATTGGGGAAGATTTGCACACGAATTTGGGCACAATATCGTGTCTGCTCCCACAGAGACAGGTGATGGTACTGCAACACTTGGTGAAGATGTTTACCAGTCTGGTCTTGTCGATCCAAATGCAGAGACGGCAGCGGATTTTGATTTGATGGGAAATCATGACAAACATCCAATTTTCAGTGGATATCACCTTGAGAAGCTTGGATATTACAATACAGCAAATATCAAAGAAATACACTGGAACCGAAATCCACATGCGGAGGATGTCACAATAATAGCACATGGACTTTCAGAAAACACAACTTCAGGCCGCTTTCACATCCTGAAAATCAAAGTATCTGACGCTCTTTCATATTACGTGGAGGTTCGTCAGCAGCCAGGCGCGACCACTCAAATTTTTGATGATTCTATTCCTCTTGGAATGGCTCCCTACCTAGGCGGAGTTATCGTAACAAAAGTCATTGCAGATCAGATGCACAATAACCAGGAGACACGATTCATCACTTTGATGCATGATAATCGGGTACAAATCCCAAACGATATCATAGAAGATCCAGCACGTGCGTTGCGTATCACTGTAGTAGATGATACCATGCAAGTACGTCCGTTAGCCTATAAAGTTCATGTCGAATGGGCACAGACAGTTGCAGATGATCCAAATGGTGCATTTGATCTCAATATAGACCCTTGGGATAGCAATTGGGGGTCGCCAGACATCTGGGTGGATCGTGATCCCATTGGCGTCTTTGATTATCCTATGGATAGCCAGGGCAGACCTGAAAATACTGGTGACAAGCCCTGGGTGAATCACGTTAATCAGTTCACTGCTCGTGTACATGTAAGTGGCGCTATGGGAGCTGACAACGTTAAGGTGACATTCTATGCTATTACACCTCCAGGCGTTGGTGACAACGGAAATTGGGCGCCTATTAGCGTAAAGACAATTGGTAATATTCCCCAAGATGGATACAAAGACATTTTTTGTGATTGGGTTCCTGTGGTGGGTAAACACACTTGTCTTAAAGTCTTTGTATCTCAACAATTTGGGGAACAATCTGGAGGAAATAATAGTGCACAGGAGAATGTGGTTGAGTTTCAAGCTGACGGCAGTAGCCCTGTCAACCCCCTATTTATCAAAACAGCAGTTCGCAATCCGCTTGAAGAACGTCGCGCGATTCATCTCTCGATGCATGGTTTACCCCGTGGTTGGTCGGCCCAAATTCCCCACTCTTGGATATGGCTCGATGGTAAAGCGGAGAAGGAATTTGACGTGGTTATATGGCCAGTTGCTGACGTTAACGCTTATAAATTTGGTAGCAATAAGCAAGGAGAGCTACCGGCTACCGCTCCATTCAATCTTGCGGGTTTCATCTTGCGAAGCTATAGCAAAGAAATGGAAAATTCACACTCTCCTCCAGGTACCCGCTTTCCAGGTTCACGTTTCTATCCAATTGGTGGCACTTTTTATCGCACAGATGTACGGAAGAAATCGACCATAAGTATAGAAGCAAGAAAGGAACAGGATGAAAGCAATCTCTTCGTATTTGGGGCAGTAACACCTGTGAGCGCCGACCAACAAATATTGGTTGACCTAATACTTCCAGATGGCAAGACGCATAAAACCACCGAATCAAGGACTAACTCAACTGGCCATCTTAATGTAGTCATTAGTCTACTTGATGACAACGGAAAGCTACTTTCTGGATCATACAAAATTCAAGCCTTCATTTTTCATGCAAACGAGCTCGCCGACGCAGAATCTAATATATTATACATAACTCACTGACTATAGTAAGTTAGGGTGCGTCGGCAATCTAATCAACTAAACCAGAAGGAGGACTGCCAATTCACACTTCCCCAGATACATTAAGCTTCGAAAATCTCTGTTGCACGATTTTTAAGATGGTTCATAGATGAAATGTATTATCATACCGGAAATAGCGTCTTCTAATAACGGTATGAAACTCAATACATTAAAAACCTTTTCTAGATTGAGAGATCAAATGTATAGGAATGATGCCTGTATGATGACCAGAAGTTATAAGCACATCTATCATTAGGCTATTATATTAAAATGCCGCATATATCTAATTCTAGTAATTAATGGCATTTATGATAGTAGGAAGTTCCAAGGAGTGTTAGAGATATAGGCATATATATAATAAGGAACATTACAGACTATTTAATTACCATATCCATGAATAGCTCTAATGCTTTGGTATCAAGCGGATCATAAAATGCAAGCAAGAATTGATTTACACCTGCTCTGGTATATTGTGATAGTCTTTCTCGAATTTCTTCTGGTGTTCCAATAAGTCCTTGTCTAAATATTCCGTCTACAGTGGATAATCCTCTCTCAATAGCAAATATTTTTTTCTTGTATTGTAAATCTGAATTAGATTCCGAGATAATCACATCTAGTTCGATTGATTTTGTTATTCGTCTATCTTTGTTTTGATTAATTATTTTACATATATCTTCGAATTTCTTGTCGAGTAATACAAATTGTTCGGGATCAAGATAAGAGCATTCCCATATATGAGCATATCTGGCAGCTATTTGCATTGTTTTTGCTTGTCTAGCTGCGATCGTTATAGGAATGACTTTTCGAAAATTGTTTTTCAGTAATGCAGCATCTTGTACCTTAAAATGCTGACCGTTAAAGGTTATTTTAGAGGAAGATTTGCACCATAACATATTCAATAACTTCATCCCTTCTTCAAATATTGATACTCTTTCGGCGTTGTTTGGATAATCTATTGCATAAGGATGCCACCATTTCGAAGCCCATCGAGGCATTGCTCCAACGCCTGTTCGAAATTCAAGCCTTCCGTTTGAAATTTCCTGTACTGTCAGAGCTTGTTTTGCTAAAAGAGAAATATTTCTATATTCAGGAAGAATATACGTTATTACGGGTCCTAGTCTAATCTTCTGAGTGATTGCTGATAAATTAGAAATTATTGTCCAACAATCCAGATCAATATCAGTTAAAGACTCGCCATAGTAAAATCCATGATATCCTAAGTTTTCAGCAAGTAAACAAGTTTCTTTTATCCTATTGTAATCAGTTCCCCATATCTCCAGGCAGAAAAGAGGGTCTAACATTATTGGTCATGTCAAAATAAGTCATATGTCTTTAGATATCCATCAAATAAGTATATTTGATCAATCTAATTATTGTCACTAATTAATTCGTCATTTGACATGCAATAATCGTAATGATACTATAGAAGTGATTACAAGAGTAAAATTAAAAAATAAAAATGAAAATGAAAAAATTGCTAGTACTGCACAGTGGGTATTCTTGAACCTAGATCAGGTCTGTATTTCTTCCATAGGCTTCCGAAGAATAGTCCAATTAGGCCAAAAAATATTGCCATTGTTACTCCAGTCACGGCTCTAAAAGTATTGACCACACTCATTGGAATTTCAATTTTATCTGGATTTGGCGGCCATGTAACATACATTATAGCAATCGATATCAAATATAATGCAGGTACAATGTATGAAATTTTGCTAACTCTTCTGAATTTGAAGAATATGACACCCATAGCAAT
>JBEDUN010000093.1:0-203727 GCA_040414675.1 Nitrososphaeraceae archaeon
TGAACAACAAAACTGGTTTCGCAATTGCTGCTATAGCAATAGTTGCAGCATTGTTAATCACAACATCGGCCATGAATCCAAACAACGCATTTGCAGGCGGACACTATAAAAAGAGAACAACTCAAACTTTGATACAACAAAACAACTGTGGTAACGGCGCATTGCCAGTAAAGATAGACTGCCAGAATTCTGCCTCACAAATTCAAGGCAGAAATAACGCAGCCGCAGTAGCAGCTGCACAAGGAACTGGTCCTAGCGGAAACAATGACAATCACATGCCAGGTATGCCAGGCGGTGACGACCACGGCAACAACGACCACGGCAACAACGACCACGGCAACAACGACCACGGCAACAACGACCACGGCAACAACGATCACGGCAACAACGACCACGGCAACAACGACCACGGCAACAACGACCACGGCAACAACGATGACGGCGCATCGATGAGCGTCAACTAATCTTAAAAACGAAAGTAACTAATCAAACACAAATAACGTAAACCTTCCTTCATTTTTTACTAAATCTTTCCTGAATTATTATTGATTTAGACAGAAAATCATTTTGCTCTCTAACTCAGATCAATATTAGCATGAAACAGCCCTGTTAACAAATTCTTTAATTTACGAGGGTGACTCATAAATGACATTCTTACGTCAATTCAGCCATTTATGGTGAATTTATTTGTAGCGAAATTTATGGGATTCGTGTAATGTTTTGCGAAAAAGTCAATAAAATAATTCAGAATTAAAATAGTCTGGATAGAAGATACCAGTAAACCATATGAATTTCTGCAAATGCATTATTTCAATATAGTTTAGACTTTATAAGAGTCGTCTTCTCACAGTACTCTATAGTTAGTCTTCAGAAGTCTATTTCATAGAAACAGTTTTTAAATCTTGTTCTTCCAATAGAATTTGAGATCTTTTAATACCTTTATTTGTACAGTTATTGTATGTACTTATAAATAATTCTACAAGACCTGTTTTATTCTTATTCTTATTCTTATTCTTATCTATAATTTCAATGCGCTTTTCAAATATTGAGGAAAGAATGTTATTGTATCTACAAAATTGTTGAACATTGTAATTCCAAGACATCATAATCAGGACGTTTTGTAATATTTTCGTTTTCGTTAACGAATGTTTAATTTCTCTTATTAGATATTCTGTTTCATTAATGTCTAGTCTTGGCTCGCGTAAAAACATTTCCAAAAAGTTTGAAATTACTACCATATTGGAATTATAATGTTGAATTATTTTTGGTAATTCAGTAATGATTAAATCTGTCAATTGATAGACTGTGAATGCTCTGCTTACAATTATCTGCTGTAGTATACTTTTAGTATCTAATCCATATTGTCTTGCAAAGTTTACAAATAGATAAAAATCTAGACTATTTCCTCCGTCTATAATTATAATATTGGGTGCATCAAATCCTCCTACTCTTTTTGACATTAAAGCACGAATGCATAATCTTGTAACTATCATATTTGTATATTTTTTATTACCTACTACACATACTCTATCATCATTTGAGAAATTTACGAGGTAGTCTAATTTTTCAATACCAAAATCTAATGTATCACCCTTGTAATTTAATTCATAAGCAGTTCTAAATTTGAGTAATGATTCTTGTCGTCGAGATGATTGAGAGAATAAATGCGTTCTTTCATCATAATTCCTTTTAATAAGAGTACTAGAAAGTAAGGATCTACATATGGGACATTCCTCACTATTGGTCGATATGTTATTAATAGATGAGTCTAGCTCCTTTAGAATTGTGCCGCATTTTCCGCATAAATATTGTAACGTCTTCTGATTAAACATGCATAGTACGGTAGTAGTACGGTAACATACCTTATAAGTAGTTCTCAATTCTGCGTCATAACACGCATAATGATATTATATCACTACGCTCACTATCGCTGCAAGAGTCTTAATCTAAAGAACAATGATAAAAGGAAAGCAACAAACGATCATTAGCCAGACGATAAAAAAATTCTATACAATGATTCCTGTTAACGGTATGCGTCGAAATAAAATTTGTAGACATTGCAAAATTCTAGGCTTTTTAGAATGACAGTCTAGACTCTAAAACTAGTCTCGAGGAGCCCAAATCAATTGTTCAACAAATGCCTAAGATTCCAGAAAAATTCATGTACAAGCGTAAATTTTGCATGCGCAATTTGAGTAGTTGCAACAAAATATAAAATACATCAGTGTCAATTTCGAGAGGACTCCTTTAAACAGGATCAAAATTAACAAAATGTCTTAGATGGAGATGTATAACGGACGATAATCAGGTGACAATTCAAATTGAACACCCAATTACAACATAACGGAAGTCAATAAAAAGAACAAATCAGAACCAAATGTCAAGCCTATGACATCTTGTTATCAATTTACTTTTTCTTTCTATACCTGTGAGCCATATATCATGATATTATACCTTACTCCAGCTTGATTAATTATTGTTAGATTTGTTATTGTATCTCATAAGGAACAATGTTAATCAAGTATTTTATACATTTTCTTTAATCTATTCTATACCAGCATCGCTCAGTATCTCAGAGAAGCGAATAGAGAGACATTACACTTTCTATTTCTTCTCTTTGTCAAAAGCATTCAAATCAAATTTAACACCGGAGCACAGAAACTAAGAATGAAATGCTTAATAGTCCTGTTTTGATATTGCATCCCGTCTCAACATCTAAGACTATAACACAATAGATACAAGAGGAGTAATTCAGTAACGGATCTACAATAGAATATTGGGATACAAATAAATGAAAATTATCTACTAATATGCAAAACCTATAACGAAAATGTTACCTTTGAGTCAAATATAAAACAGCATCTAAATTCATTTTCTTCCTACTCAAATCTCGTAAAATATCGTCAAAATTGAAACTGCAATTAAAAACTAGCACAAAAAGATTCCTACTATTAATTGTGGATAAATAAAGATGTACTAAAACAGACTTTTTAAATCTATTGCACTTGCACTAATTTCATACTGCTAAACCATCAGTCACATAAGAAATGTTTTAAGAGTGCATTATAATGATCCTATCTGGGAATGTAACCGATAACTAAAATCTAATGCAGTCTCCATGCTAATCTGTTACTAGTCAAAATCCCTTTCCATAGACTACTAAACTAAAAAGTGAAACGTAAAGCGAAGAAATTATTTCACTATCTACAATTTCAATTAGAAATGAGCCATTCATTCAGATGTGTATTTGCTTTAGGATTGATGACCATATTGCTATCATTAAATTGGCATAAGTATAGTGACTAGAGTCAGGCGAATCTAACTGAGTCTATGATTGATCAATACATCTAAGCAGATTACCTTCGCGAACACGCTATCTTAAAAATGTACGTATTGCCTCATAAACTATCAGTGGTTTCTCTGCAAATGGAGCATGTCCTGCATTCTCAACAATCTCGATCGTCGCAGTTGTTAAGAGATTTCGAAAAATTTCGAGATATTCGATAGGAATCAAGGCATCATTCCTACCCCAAATGATAAGCGTCGGAATTTTGCATATAGTCTTTAATCGCTCAGGCAAAATCCGAGTTCTAGTACTATTTTCATAAGTTGAGCGGAAAGAATACTTTGCATTCTGCATATTCAGTCGATAGATAAAAAGATCAACTAAAGAGAGAACAATTGCCGACGGATTTGCCATCATTTGTTGGAATACATTCTTAACGTTATCAAAAGATGGATTCATCGCCACATGCAAATACTGTTCGAGAAGACTCGTGGGCCCATTCAATAATCCAGAAGAATCAATCAATACAAGTCTATTTATCAGCTGCCCATTTTCGATTGCAACTTCAGCCGCAATGTATCCTCCTAGAGAATGTCCGATCAAACAAGTCTTTTCTTGTTCGATACCAATAGTTCTCATGAATTCTGTTACACAATCTCTGAAAAATCCTATATTATACTCTACGTTATTTGGCGTATCGCTTTTGCCAAAACCTATCAAGTCAATTGCAATCGTATGATACGATTTAGCCAACGCCTCAGGAAAGTCTAACCATCTATCAGCGGAAGCGCCTAGACCATGAATAAATAGAATATGATGCGTTTGCCTATCTGCGTCGGAGTTGATATTGGGTGAACCATATTCTAGATACCTCATTCTGAATCCTTTTATGTAAGCAAACCTTTCCACCTATTCAAGGGGCCATAAGAGGAATATTAGCATGATCCTCGTAACACCGGTCATTGTCAGACATAGAATCTATGCATATTATTGACGGATGATCTGAAAATATTACCTAGGTCGAACATTTAAGATCGATTTTGGAAGTTGAGATAAGATAAGTGAAAGTTATAGATCTATACACATGAGAGACTGTGCTGGCTGGTTATCGCAGCGGATTTCGACGCTGCGCCCAGTCTATTATTGAACCATCATACAATCTCACATTATTATATCCGGCTTCTTTAAGTTGCAAGAAAGTATGAGATGCTCTAGTTCCTGAGTGACAGTAGCATATAATCTCTTTATCTTTTGAAATACCCTTCTTCTCAAAATCAAGGATCAATTCCTCTCGCTCTTTCATCATTTTTCCATCGTGTCCTATACCTTCTTCCCAATTATGAAGTATAGATCCCGGAATCCGTGCTTGAAAGTGTTCCTGTGGAGTTCTAGCATCGACGACTATACATTGATCTTCACTCATCTTATTCTTGATCATATGAGCATCAGCTCTGATTGAATTATCTAATTGTGAAGAGAAAGATTTGTTGGTAGGGGGCGGAGAGACAGGGAGAACTTTGCTCACAGCCAACCCGGCATTAATCCAGTCTCTGAAACCAATTTCCAAAAGTTTGACCTTGGTATGACCATGGTATAGTAAAGTCCAAACTATACGAGCTGCGGTTGGATCGGAATTATCGCCATAAACTATGACTGACTTAGATTGGTCAATATGCCGCTTTGTGAAAACATTTTCAACAGTTTTAGAATCAGCTACCAAGTTAGCCCCATTATCGGCGACTGAAATGAGGCTTTCAATACCGATTGGCAAGGCATTCTCGATATGTCCGAACCTGTATAACATACTTCCTCTTGCATCTAAAATGGTTGTATTCGGATCATCTAGATGCATTGATAGCCAGTGATAATCTTCAATCATCGTCATAAGTGGTCTATGGAAGTTGAATCTAACCTTATATTAACCATAATTTTAATTATGAACTTTTCTAGGAATTTGATAGAGCTCTTTAGACCTATAGATAATCATCGAAATAAGAACCAGTCTGATGCTTCCCTCTTCGCATGAGTTGGTATGCCTCTATCGGGTTTATCACTAGAATCGCTATCGTAACAAATAATATGTCTCGACTGTCGAGTTTGTGTCTACGACTTAACCAAAGTAGAATGATTATGTATCAAGTGTTCTAGCAACATAAAGCAAGAGCAGTAACTGACAACAATCACGCAGATTGATGAGCTTTTATTTAAAAGTAACATCTAAACCATCCACTGGCAGGTCTTGCGACTTCATCGAGTGTTCCAGGTTCTTCAAAGAGATGAGTTGTGTTTGCCACTACTACCATCTTTTTCTTTTCCGAGCCAATGTCTCGTAGAGCATTCTTATTCCAATTGATTACTTCAGGATAGTCACTCCCGTCTACAATGAATAGTGTAGGGACAGTAACTAGCCTCAAACAATTTCTTACAACAAGGTCTGGTTTACCTGATCGAGACACAATAGCATCTACAAACTTGCACGTCCTACTGTTAGATGACGCATTGAGGGCAGCTGCAGTGTCTGTACTTGCTCCAAAGTATCCTAGCTTAAGTACTCTGATATTCTGATTTTGTGTTATCCATTCGGTTATTTTGACTAGTCTGCTTGATAGCAAATTTTATTTAACTTATTTAGTATGAGTCCAGGATTACTATCAAGTTGGGTTGCTACAATATTATTGCACTCTTCTTCTGGTGTGAGCAAATCTACCAGCAGGTCTCAAGCCCCTACTTGTTCATTAATTCAGCTACAGCACTATTTCTTGGACTGTTCCTACCACTTCCCCTGCCATGAGCAAATATAACTATGCCGGTGGGATTAATTGGAATAGCTAATTTGACCTTTAATGTCACTTGATTTTCAGAGTTCGAGATTGGGATATGCACTGAAGCTTTAATCAAATCAATACAATGCTCCTCATTTTACTTTATTCTTTTAGACCGTTTAAAATTCTACTGCAAATTTATGTAAATATAAGTTAATCAGTTCTGGAAATCATGGAGAATGATCGAGTTAAGATAGCTATTATGACTCTGCAAAATAGCAAAATACTTAAAGCCCATGTTACTACGAATTATAATTTGATCAGCTGTGCGTTAAATGGTTAATTTTTCACTAGTTAGGCTAGTCGTTTGACGGTTGTATATCTGAATTTTTATCTTTAGTTACCAGTCATAGGTAATATTATACCTGGAATTCGTATACAATTTTCAAAACTGCTTTTACTTTGTGATTGATTTGTTTGGAACACTTGAAATTATTATTTATGCTAATGATATATTGAGCGAGTACTCTTCATGGGTACTATGTATTCTGACGCCATCAACATTTGTCTAAAGTCGAGTACCCATTCATAGTACTTCAGGACCTCGTGAATGTGATTGTTTCATTTTTCCTTCACCTAATGGGATATAAATCCCGTCATCATTAACAAACATCTCTAATCTATTACCTTTTTCCAAATTGAATCCATCTACTACCGGCTTAGGAAGGACTATTATAGAACTTGAACCCATTGACGAGATGGTCACTCTATGTTTTGTAGGCATTTGCCTTTCTCATAGTCCTCTAATTGTGTATTTAAATATTGTTCTATATATATAATTAGACTTATATTTAGATACGTATGCTAATCAATATATGAATAAATTGTTTCTTAATTCTAATTTGCTTCCTAAAATATTGATGGTTTGTACAGAATATCCACCCATGCAAGGAGGAGTAGGCAGATATACACATAACCTGTCCCTAGCACTTCGCAAGATTGGTTATGATGTCCAAATTCTAAGCAACAAAATGGGCAATGGAGATTTTTCAGGGCTTTCTCCGACCAGTACCGACGACTCTCAGATCCTACTCCAGTTGGTAGATAAGACCAAACCTGACATAGTTCATGTGCAGTATGAGCAAGGGATGTATGGATTGGTATTGAATGGATTAAACCCCAGGAAAACACATACCAACATTGATTCTTTTTATGAGACCTGCAAAACACCTATAGTAACGACATTCCATTCGGCATACACGTTTAACCAATGGCTTAAATTAGTTGAGTCGCTAAAACCTTTGAAACCGAATTTTGATAAAGGCTTTTCGAGTTCTATTATCGCTAAGTATTGGACAAGCTTACTAAATTACTATTCTTTCCATAACTTGAACAAAGAAAAGTTAGCCAAAAGCAAGGTGGGAATAGTCTTTTCGGACTATTTGTCAAAAATAATTGGAGGCGGCAAAGTAATCTATCATGGTGCAGAGCTCAGTTCGTCGAGCTCCAGAGTAAAAGAAGCGGCCAGAAAGTTATTTAATCTGCCAAAAAGTGACCGGATAGCACTAGCGATGGGTTTTATGACCTCTACAAAGGGATGGGACATCTTGGAAGAAATTGATGTTCCAACTGGATGGTCGATAGTTACAAATTCCTCAAATAATGATTTTGGCCAAAAACACTCTAACAGGACTTTGACCAAACACGGCATCATTGACTTGAAATTGAATTTTCTTTCGGATGAATATTTATCCCTCTTATTTTCTTCTGCTGATGCGGTACTCTTACCTTATAAGGTATGTTCTGGCTCGGGAGTTATGTTCGATGCCTTGGCACATGGCTTGCCATTTGTAGCCTCGAATTTAGGATTTTTTAAAGAGTTTTCTAATAAAGGATTGGGAATTACTGTGAGTCGTAACGGTACTGCTTTTGCTAAAGCACTTGAGAAATTAGATACGTACTATGACTTTTACAAGAATGCAGTTGACAAATTTAGGTGGAATATTAGCTGGACTAAAATTGCAGAAGAACACAGTAATGTGTATAAACAAATACTAGAAAGAGATGCGACCATCATTCCTGCACTTGCCAATAAATAGCTACGGCAGCATATTGAAAATATGTCTCAGTCAGAAGTTGATGGATTTCACGGGTTGTGATTATTTATTTGTTGGATTTAGGTGTTCGATCGCAGTCAGAGATAACTGGTTGAGTTCAAAATTTACCAGCGGAAAGGTACTTTGTTACAAGTAATACACAAAATGCAATCTATACTCTCAAAAGAAGTTCCTTTGTTATGTTAGTAAATCAGTATCTGGTAATTAGAATTCCGTATGTAGTTGAATCAGGAAATTTCTTACTACCAGGTCTAGAATTGATGGCTGCATAAATACCTGTGGACCTATATTTTGACAGGAGCAAAAAATCATTTAGTTCGCTCTCTTCTAGAGTTGTATGTCCGATTTCAATAGCTCTATTAACAAAACTAAAAGGATATTCGACAGGCTTGGCAAAACGAACGCATCCCGCAGGTGGATTGGCTCGTAACATGAAGGCTCTTAAGCAAGCCTTCTCGCCTTGAAGCCAATCGCGGACTTTGTTCATGATGATTGGCTTAAGCATATTAACTAACTTATTATATCTGGTTTGTTTGTCATGGGTGGACAAGATACTGATCTCAGAATAAGAATTGCCGCAATGATGGATCGAAGTAGTTATCTGCTGAAGAATTTCCTCGAGTGTGAATCCAGTATTTTCACAAATGGAAATTGAATAAAGCTCAAGACAGTTGCTACATACATCAACACGGAATCCCTGTATTTCCCTTTCAGTGATTAGAGTGTCAGATGTTTGCTCATACTTGTGTGTTATTACAGCTGGAATATTCTGCATATAATTAGCTCCTAAAGTATCGAATAAATGCGCAGACCCCAATTGACTTCCGGAGGAATATCGGAAAGCAGATTCGGGAGTCGATGTGTAAAAGTTAAGAAATTTGTTACGCATTTCGAAAAGTTCTGTAATACTTTCCAAAATATTTACACTGCTCTGAAGAGGGTCTGAATAGGAATAATGCGAGTTAGGATACGTTGCTCCACCATTATTGGAGATCGGCAAAAAACGTCGAAGGAGACTGTTATAATAAAACTTTGATATATCATCTTTGATAGGTTGAGAACCCAATGCTGGCTGTCTTACATCGCGATTGTTTATAGGAACTCCACCGATCGCATGACGTCTTGCAATATGGACTCTCATGTTGTATCTACGGTTGGACTGCTGCGTGCACATCGGACAAGAATATTTTAGCTGTTTAAATTGAACTCAGCTCCTGATTGGATAATCCCGTCTGAATCTGCAGTAACTGCAGTAACTACAGGCTGAGGAGGTGGGTTTTTCATGAGAATAGAAAGAAGATTCTAGCATAAAAACATTCGGCACATTGGTCACAATGGCAACAGACCTATATCAATCCAGCATCAAACAAGTATGCTTGATGAATATGTCTTGTCGAAAGAGCTTATGACTCAAGTTAATATTGTCCACATCTATCTTTGTCACGAAAGCTGTCAAAATTCCATGCATAAGCATTCAGACTGAATAACAATAACGCACTAATTACGCATGGCAAACCAAAGGTTCAGATTATCACGAAAGTGCACGGTGACAAAATCAGGAATGGTGAAATCCGTGGCTACAGACAAAAGCCGGAGTACAAATATCTTCGTAATATAAACTTGATAACGACATTGCTATTCCTAGTAAAAAATTCATAAAGTATAATCTGAATTATAATTTCCTTAACCATTAGTCTGATGTAGTAATCATTATTATATTTCAGCTGCCTCTATGATGGTGTTAAACACACAATGAATATCTATTTACCATCTTGATTTGAATGTCTCATATGAGTCGCCCTCGAGGTCAAATGATAAGACGATCATGAGATACAAAATGCGTCATGATTTCAATTCTTAGCTAGATTGCTCCAACGAATTTCAATGTCCTACTTTAATATAACTCGAGATCATTAACACACGCTGTGCTCCCGCAGGTAAAGGTGCTATTATTAGCCAGCTCCGTGTTCGGCCTTTCACCCTTACCGAAATAACGACCTGCGGTGAACGGAGCAGAAACCCGGGTCGTCCTTTCACAGGAGAACCACATCATCAAAGTCTGAGAGAGGATATACTCTCTATTCATTTGTCACATAAAAATAGGAGTTTCAATGAATAACAATTTATCTAATCAAATTATTATTTCTAAGCATCCCTAACGACAGAATAAAACGTCTATTAGGATCTGCTTAACGATTAGATGTAATTGATTATTTGCTTCAATACCGCATGAATCGCAAGAACATGGAATAATTGAGATTTCTTGTTGCAATAATTTGGCTATTGTCCGAATCCTTTTTCAAAAAATTAGAAGGGATTTAGATTCCTGCACCGATAGCGGGATTGCCCGATGGGATGCCGTTTTGAAGTGCACTAGTTTGGGGTTTGCCGCTGCCTGGGTTTTGGTTGTTATTGCCTGGTGAGTGACCGCTTGGGTTTTGGTTATTATTGCCTGGAAGGCTTGGATGGCTTGGAACGCCTGGATTGTTTGGATTGTCTGGCAGGTTACCGCTTGGATGTTGGTTGCTTCCATCGTGGTCATCACTACTGCTACTGCCGTGATCATCTCCGTGGTTCATTTCGCCTGACTTGCCGGGTTGAATACCGATTATATTCACTGCGTTATGGCTTCCCCTTACTTGGCTGCCTACGTTTTGACACTTTACGTCCAGAGGCAATGAACCATTTCCGCAGTAATTATCCTGTGCGAGAGTTTGTCTGTTAGGATTTGAAGAATGATGTCCACTTGCAAATGCAAGTTCTGAAGACATGGTTGCACCTGTCGCAAATACCGCCGCTAAAACTGCAATAGCAGCTATTGTAAACGAATTTTTGTTCATAATTTCAAGGAATAATCCATTTAATTCTTTATCTAGATTAGGCGATAATTTGACTCACCATTAATCTGATATATTTTCCGAATATTTCATTATGGAATTGGTACTATGATTTGTAAGTGTTCAAAAATGGTGGACTCTGCAAGTCAAGGCCATCAGGAGCGACTAGCTAGTGCATCCTATCCATTCAAATTTTGAATATTGTATTAAGCTTACGGAGAAATTTAATTGTAGACATAATCTTGTATAAACTATGGCTACAGGATAAGGTCAACTTTTGTGGCAACGCTATACAATAACTTGTGTTGACTGAGGCATTTGAATCGCGGTGATCAATTCAAAACGCTCCTAAAGAACTAACCAACAATCATGCTTGAACCTTTTTTTGTATCGGATTTATTGATTAACTCTCCGTAGGCCTCCCAAATTGGTTTGGGTGAACCTATCATTCGATGTAAGTTTGTTCATTATTTGTAATTTCTGGTGACGATATAATCAGAAAGGGTATCAATGGCATTTAAAACCATTTAATGGCAAGGAATATATATCAGACTCTCGATAATTTCCTTAATATGTCATCTAAAAAAGAGCTAGAACCTAATATAACTACATCTACTTCGCAATTCAAAAAGGATCATGAAGAATCAATAAATAGAGCCTTAGATCAAACGAGGGAAGAAATTCGAAAATCTGTTGATGAAGCTAAGAAGGAAATTCCACGATACACGCGTGCAATTAATGAATATCAGGAGCAAACTATAGAAGCGACTAGAGAATTGGCTGACAACTTTGTCATATCACAGAAGGAAATCATTAATTCTTATCAATCCGCATGGGCCCCATATGTAGAAACTTATACACGAAATGTATCTACTCTGCTATCTCCAGGTAGGATATCCGAAGTGTACACAAATACCACCAGATCTTACGCCGACAATTTATTCACTGTCACCAGACTAACTAACAATGTCATATTTGGCTATGCTGAAGCATTCAAGAATTCTCTCCAACAAGCAAAAAATAATGTCAAAGAGTTATCACGAATAGGTGTAAACGCAGCAAAGACTTTTGAGCAGTCCGCTAAGGATAATTCAAAAATAACTCAGGAAATCAGCATAAAGTAATTATTACTTCTTTTTTTAAAATTTCACGATTTATTCTTATGATATACTTTTGGTCAATGTTATTTTTCTAACAATAATGAATGCTAGTCAAAGGCCAGATGGTAAGTCCACACACTTCAGTTGACTACGCGTATTACCTGTCATCGGTATTTGAAAATTGTTCTATCATAAGTGAGACAAATTCTGTGTGAAAACTGTATTTTCTAAGATTCTCACGTTAAAATATGATTAGGAACGAGATATATGTATGACAAATCATAAGGGATAGATGACTCGATTCGATCATCCGTTGAAACATTTTTCTGTACGAGAATTATTAGCAGTTTTGTTTGACCGTATTTCATCGAAATTTTCAGGTGCTGCTAAACATCATATTATTAAAAGTAAGACAAGAGGGTTAGAATTAATATTTTATGCACAACAGGAAGCTGAACTTCAACTAAATTCCTAAAAATTGTCCATTCTAATTAAATTTGATTCGAATTCAAATATTAAAGGTTAGACCGAATTCATGGATAATTGCGACGTCATAAAACAAGAGCTATTACTTTCAATCTGCGTGATGCGCTTGTGCAGTAATAACAATCTTCCCGTTGACGGTCCATTTTGCTGCACCGAGATCCTGGCCCTGAGGTCCAGTGGCACGTGGGATATCAACTACTAAATCCTGAAATTCGTAAGTTATCTTAGTCCCTTTGCCAGTTAGACGATCAAATAATTGCGCCATAAGATCAGGCCATTGACTAGAACCTTCCTTAGTTTTTTTTTCATCAATAATTTCTGACATGAATGATATTGTGATCGCTTAACTTATAACGATATTGATGTTGAAAGGAAAATCTAGCAAGAATACGCAGAGTGTATGTTGTGAGTCTTTTTCGCACTTCTACAAAATATAGATACTGATCCAAGTCTGTCTCGAAAAATTTCCTAACAACATATGTGTTTACTTGGGCTCAAAGATTTTTGAACTGTGGCTTAGGTGAATTGAAATACGCAGATAGCCAGATGTCAGTATCTCATTATCAAAACTGTCTGTTCTCTTTTTGAAAAAGCATTCATACTGACTAAGTTAATAAAAAGCCCTATTTCATGGAAAGAAATTGACGAATTCTTATCTTGTGAAGATACAATTTTCCCACTTCCGATTCATTGTCGTCACTTCATCACTAGTATTTTAACTGGCTCGTTTATTTCATAATATCAGCGAAGCGCCCTAACTTCGTTCGGACATAGACGATATTACCCAAAATGCTGTTCGTGGTTCAAGTGCTCAATAAGGACACTGCCCTAAGTAGGCACGCTATTCTTAGTTCGTGAATAATGATAATTGCAATTATTAACGATATATTTGAAGGATTAAAATGAATCTAATGTAATGAGGCAAAGATAGATCACTGTGGAGAATTATCCGATAAGCATTTTTCCTCCACATAATAGCAGGCTCTTAAGAAGAGCTTACCTTTATTTCCTCTTCCTCTTGACCATCAGTTTGCTCATCGGAATCTGCGGAATTATCGGTTGTTGATTGTTTCAGCTTTCGTTTACGGCGGCTCTCGGCTTTTAACTTCGCTAGTTCTTGTTCCACTGAGTCACTCATAGAGGCTTTTTCCAGTTCCCTTTCAATTTCATCTGAGCCCTTATCGCCAGTGTAATCCGTTAGGGTGCCAGAATCTAGCATTTCATCTAATGCTTGGGATTTAGCCTTCATCTGTTCAGTTTTATCCTCTGCTCTATTCATAGCCATTCCAACATCGGCCATCTCCTCAGAAATTCCAGTAATACTTTCCTTAATCCTTACTTGGGCTTCTGCTGCAGTATATTGAGCCTTGATTACCTCCTTCTTTGACCTGAATTCCTCAACCTTGGTAGAAAGCCTTTTTTCGGTTTGCTCGAGTTTGTCTTGTTCGACCTTCATATCCGCAATCTGTTTAGCCAATTGCTGTAGTTGAAGAACGTTTGCATTCTTTCTTTCGAGCGCGAGTTTAGCCAAATCGTCTCGACCAGAATCTACGGCTCTGCTTGCCTGTTCGTCCAACGTTCGGCTGTTATCCATAAGTTTGATCTTCTGCATCTCAAGACGTTTTTTTGCTGTGATGACTTCTGCAATATTTCTGCGTAAATGGTTGAGTAACTCGACCTGCTTGGTATACGAGTAATCTAAAGCTTCTTTTGGATTCTCGAATTTATTGAGTAGGACATTTACCTTTTGCTTAACCAACGTCGTAACTCGGTTTGTAAGACCCAAATTTCTTCTAGTCTAGACTTCTCATTATTTATTATTAAATCTAGTGACAATTGCAACGATCCGTCTTTGGCCGTTAGAGTCTGCGTTCATAATAATATCTAAAATTAGAATTTATATCTTGAGGCATTTGCAATTTAAGACATTAAAAGATAATCATAAAAGCCTATACTTCGCATCTCTACAGATTCGATAGATCAAATTCATGATAAACTACTAGTTAACCTAGTTAACTAGGCTTTATATGGTGTATTGTAATTATAAATTTACTATGGCTATCAGAAGAGAATGTCCAGAAAAATACGACTGGTGGCTAAACGAGCTAGAATCATTAGGTGTTAGTGTGAAGGTGGTTAACGATCTTAATAATATCGAGGAAGTAAGCGAGCTTGCTGAAAATCTAAAGCAGACGTTTTATCAGGAATATAAAACCACCTACTCTTGATAATTGTTTAGCTTTGTAATTAGATGTACGTAATCCTAAAGTGATTATATTATTCATTTTGTTACTGTTAATAGGTTCAAACTGATATTATTTTACTATATGACAAAGTTTTGAAGAACAGTTAGAACCATAATCATTGTGAAATTGTCACATCCTTTCAGTAATTGTGCGACTAAGAAACTGCAGTCCTTACTTGTCAAGACTACCTCACAAGATTTCCTTGTCATGACCTACGCAATATAACAATTGACGATAAAATTATTCAAGTACAATGGACACTTATTTAAATACAAAGTTATGTCATAGACGCCAATTAGATCTTTATGTTCGATAGAAACTGATAGGAACCTTAGTACAAATAACGATTCCTAATAAATACTTAATTTTCAACACGTCTTCTAATGATGTTGGATTTACATGAAGCAAGTGCTATGGTAATCATTCCTACATTACCTAACGCTTGTGATAGAAGAATTAGCAGGCCTGCGACCAGAACCGTAGGACCTTGTCAACCATTAGAGGAAACAGGAAATTGACTACATCAAATCACGTGTCGGCAATGCGAGGATGCGGTATTGTTTGCGCAATATCTCTGATAGTATTATCAATTTTTAATATAAACCAATTTGCATCAGCTCAATTATCATACGAGCAAAACACAAAGTTCGCTAGCTTCTACGGAGATAGGCCATTGATCAGGACAGGTAACGATGTAAAGACTTATCAGATCACCAATCCTACGATCTCCAAAAACTCCTGTACGGATTTACCTATTGCGTCTGTTACTTCGAGTGGAGCTAGTAATGGAAATAATGCATTTAGAGCCGTAGATAAGGATGAAAATACAAAATGGTCTGCAAAAGGATCTGGTTCATATATCCAAGCAGATCTTGGTTCGTCTAAATCAGTATGCAACGTCGGGATTTCTTGGGACAAGGGAAGTCACAAGAATTATGATTTTGTTGTATCAGCTTCAAATGATACTTCAGATTTTAAGAACATTCTGAAAGGCTCTACCACAAAGGGTCCCGACTATCAATCCTACGATCTGGGAAATATACATGCCCAGTATGTAAGAGTAACACTTGATAGTAACGATAATGGTCATGACAAATCTGCATCTATCAAGGAATTGAGTATCAAAGGTGGAGAAGGGCCTGCAAACGTTGTATCAAATTTAAACGTTGTTTCAAATTCATCACCTAGGTGTTATAAATTAGGGATTACTGATCTAAAAGCATCTTCTAGTGACGGGTCTAACACGCCTGATAAAACAATTGACAATAATCTCGGCACACAATGGTCAAGCTCTGATAATGCAGCTTTTATTCAGGTAGATGTAGGTGCAATTAAAACTATTTGTGGGGCAAGTATTGCATGGTTCAAAGGCGACACTAGACAATATCCATTTGCATTAGCCACGTCCAGAGACGGTATTAATTATCAATATGTATATAGAGGGATAAGTAAAGGTGAAACTAGTCTACCTGAGATTTATCGGATTCATAACACCGACGCAAGATATGTTAGGATATTGGTATCTGGTGACAACAGAGCTGATGGCGTTGGAATAAGCGAACTTGCGGTTTATGGCTCTGGATCTAGTAATCCACCACCAACAGGTAATCCACCACCAACAGGTAATCCACCACCAGCACAGAATCACGCTCCGGTGATTCGGAATATTACTGGAATCACTACTCCACAAAATACATCTGTAACAATACCCATTTCCGTTTCAGATCCTGACCAAGGGGATAACGTGACTATCACTAACACCAACTCTCCGTCCCATGGAGTAATCACACGTGGCTCTGATCAGAATAGTTTCGTGTACACTCCGAATACTGGATTTTCAGGTTCGGATAGTTTCAGTGTTCAGGCAACTGACAAAGATGGTGCACATAGCAATGTCGTTACAATTAACATTACAGTTTCACCAGCATCTACGGGTGGCGGAGGCGGAGCAACTGGATCAGGCGTAGACAAATTTGGTATAAAGGAAATATATCCAACCAAACCAGGTGGTGAAGAATGGTTCATGAATATGCAAGACCCAAATCATGACAAACGCACTGCACCTCCTGGCATGACACAAAATTCAGATGGAAGCTGGAAAGTAACTAGTGGGAAAGTTAGGTATGGAGTCTTTACTTCTACAGGTTATCACCCAGATCAGATCAAGTATAAAACAGACGAAAAGTCGATGGAAAAACAAGGATATATGCAGTCACCGAATGACTGGAAGAATATCGAAATGACCGGTCAAGTCAAATTTGTCAGTGGTGATAGCGGTGACAGTTGGACATGGTACGCAAGGGGCGGTACTCACACAGGTAGTGGAAATCCTGAAGGATGTGAAGGAACTGCCTACAAAGCAGACCTGTTCTATGGTAGTGGGCAAGTCAGATATGCAAAAGAACAATGGCATGTCCATTATCTATTCACTGGATCTAAACCATCACCTGCAATTAGTAACGGCAAATTTGTTGGATTCAAAGCTGTTATGTATAACATAGTACAGAACGGACAGACAGCAGTAAAACTTGAGATTTGGGTAGATCCTAACAACAACAATTCATGGCAGAAAGTTTTCGAGCATGTTGATAGTGGCGGCTGGGGAGATGACGGTCAAGAATGTGGAGGAGCAACGGATCAGCTAATAACATGGGGAGGACCAATTGCCACATTCAGATGGGACAACGCTAACAACGTATCAATAAAGAACTTGAGTGTCAGAGAAATACAACCTCCACAGTAAGTTCCAGTTAGGCACATTTTTTATTTTTATTTTTTATTTTTGACGAATCATTTGTAAGATTACATCGAGTTGATTATAATTTTCAATAATGTAACCAAATTATAATTCTAACAATATCTCCTAATCCTATTATTTGTCGAAAACACAGAAAGATATCTATGCCAACATTATTCATTCACTTGTCTATTACATAATTTTGAGGCTTCGATAGCAACCCCTGATTGCTATCGATTAATATTCAAATCTTCCACCTTCTTTATGTGCTGTAGAAAAACTATTCCCACATAACCTTGCTGAAGACAATTGAATATATTCTTCGAAAGTGGTAACAAATCAGTATAATCTGAAATATAGACTGACGGTTGACAATAACTATAAAATCGTAAACTTAAATCAGTGTGGAAATCCTATCAAGAACTATAAGGCCAATTTTCATCACGATTTCCAATAAATATATCTGCACTCGAAAGCCCGCATAATTAAACTAAATCGTGATAATCTCCAAGGCAGTCGAGAGTCGGAGTATTTTTCCTGATCCATTCCAGAGTATTAATAAACGAGCTAGCTGCCTCATGAGTTGTTAGAACAGGCACACCCATTTCAACTGCCTTTCGACGGATTTGATATTCATCGTCCAACATACCGACATATTTTTCAGCAGTTGAGGTTGAAGGGATATTTATGATAAAGTCAATTTTTCTGCTAAACAACAAATCTGATATGTTAGGTTTTCTATCAGGTTCGCTTATTTTATAAACAGGCATTAATTTGATACTGCTAACATTTTTTAGTATATACTCAGCGGTATGTTCTGTGGCAAGGATATCATATCCCAGATTTGCAATTTTTGATACTAATGGCAGTATTTTTTCTTTATTTCTTTGACCACCTACTGTGATTAATGCCGACCCTTTAGTAGGTAAGGAATACCCTGCTGCGGTGTATGCCTTTGATAATGCATCGTAAAAGCTCCTGCCAAAACACGCAACTTCTCCGGTGGATTGCATTTCCACTCCAAGAACAATGTCCGCGCCTTCTAATTGCATAAATGAAAATTGTGGAACTTTAATTCCAAATTCACTTGTCTTTAACCAAAGATTCTTGACTTCCTGGTTAGGCATATGACCAGTCATCGCACTAGCTGCTAGTTTAATTAAATTTGTTCCAATAAATTTCGAAACGAATGGCATTGTTCTTGATGCTCGTACGTTAGCTTCAATGACTGATACTTCATTTTCCTTTACCAAATATTGAATGTTAAACGGACCAGTTATTCTGAGCGCTTTGCCTATTCTTGTTGTATAGTCTATTATTGTCTCAATCGTTTCTCTATCTAACCTCCAAGGCGGAATGCACATCATCGCATCACCTGAATGGACGCCTGCGTTATCAATGTGTTCGACAATTGATCCAATTACTACATCCTTTCCATCTACGCCCACAGCATCGACCTCCACTTCTGAAGCATCTTGCAAGAATTTGCTAATTACAATCGGATGATCGGGACTTACTCTTGTAGCAGCCGCAAGAAAATTCTCCAATTGATACTCCGCCCATACCACTTTCATAGCAGCGCCACTTAGGACATAAGATGGTCTGACAAGGATCGGATAACCTACTTCGATAGCGAACGCTTTCGCCTCCTGGAGATTAGTAAATATCTTCCATGCCGGCTGTTTGATCTTAAGTTCATCCAGGAGTCTACCAAATTTTGATCTGTTCTCAGCTTTGTCTACGTTTTCGCTTTTAGTCCCAATTATTCGAATACCAGCACTAGATAAAAGAGGAGTTAAATTGTTAGCTGTTTGCCCACCCACACAAGTTACGATGCCTGTAGGATGTTCCTTGTCACAGATATCCATCACTCTTTCAAAAGTCAGCTCTTCAAAGTATAACCGATCACATATATCATAATCGGTGGAAACGGTTTCGGGATTACAATTAATAATCGAAACTTTTCGAACTCCGCTTTCCTTGAGTCCCCAAACCATATTTACTGTTCCCCAGTCGAACTCTACACTACTCCCAATTCTATATGGACCAGCCCCCAAAACTATTATTGATTCAATGTTTTGTTCACTTGCATCTTTAGATATCGGAGTGTTTTCAATCTTGTTATTTTTCTCTAATCTTGGACTAGCTACTTTCTTTAATGACTCTTCATTCTGAATAAACTCGGGATAGTTAGACGTCGATCCAATTTCCTTATTTGTCATGTTTTCTGCAGTAGATATTTTGTGATCAAATTGGATGTCGTCTTTGTCCCCACCATATGTTAGGTAAAGGTAGTTTGTTTTTGCCGGCCATTCCGCAGCTAAAGTGTCGATTTGTTTCACTACGGGAACAATTCCGAAATTTTGTCTTAACAGTCTAACGCTGTCTTCATTCAATCTAACGCATCTTCCAATTTGTTTGTCTGAAAAGCCAATTCTTTTCGATTCTCGCAGCAGAGTTTGATCAAATTTTGCATTGACCAACTTGTTTTCCATCTCGATAATGTTTGCAAAACTAGCCAAAAACCATGGATCGATCGTTGATAGTTTACTAATTCTACTAATATTTATCCCGGCCTTAATAGCAGTAACTACATCAAACAAAATTTCATCATTCGGATGCAATAACCGGTCTTCAATTGCTTCGACGTTTGTTTCGCTTAATGTCTTTGTGTCAACTAAGCCTCTTTTTGTCAGGGGATTATATTCATCACTTTTTCGTTCAGTCGCCCTGTTCATTTGTTCTATATCATACGCTTCCTGGGAGTTTAAAGGATACGTGTCTTGCAAATTATTACTATTTTCCAATTCACCAGAACTTTCATTATCATTATGCTGGACTACTTTGTTGGTACTCGTATCAGAAAAAGATGAACCTCCCCTAAACTTAATTTCATACTTGTCATTGTTGTTTGCTACTAGACCGTCTTTACCCACGTCGGTCATTCTTATGGCCTTTTGTAGTACCTCTTCAAAACATCTTCCGACCGCCATGACTTCTCCAATTGATTTCATCGTACTACCAAGTTTCCGCTTAACAAGTTCGAATTTCTGGAAATCCCATCTAGGCATCTTCAAGACCACGTAATCAAGTGATGGTTCAAAACAAGCTGTGGTAGCTTTGGTAATTCGATTGATAAGTTCTGGTAGAGAGTACCCTAAAGCAATCTTTGCTGCCATATAAGCCAGTGGATAGCCAGTTGCTTTACTTGCAAGAGCGGAGGATCTAGATAGCCTTGCATTGATCTCAACAGCGCAATATTCGTCTGAACTAACATCTAACCCAAACTGTATGTTGCATTCTCCAATAATTCCGCAGTAATTTGTTGCTCTAAGTGCGGCTGAACGTAACATGTGGTATTCGTGATTGTTAAGTGTCTGCGATGGAGCAACTACGATGTTGTCACCAGTATGTACCCTCATGGATAACACATTTTCCATGTTGCATACAATGACGCTGTTTTTTTCATAATCTCGCATAACTTCATATTCGATCTGCTTCCAATGACCTACGTATTTCTCTATTAGGACCTGTCCTACCATGCTTAAACTGAGGCCTCGTTGGACAATTTCTTGAAGTTCGTACTCGTTGTAAGCTACACCTCCTCCTCTTCCTCCTAAAGTGTACGCAACTCGAATCATGACGGGGTACGAAATACGATTTGCAGTCGTAAGAGCTTCCTCAACAGAATAACACGGCGCGCTATCCAATACGGGTACTCCTGACTTTATCATTGCTTCTTTAAACAGCTGCCTATCTTCGGTTATTTCAATGCCTCTTATGGGAGTACCCAGTACCCTAATTCCATAATTTTTCAATATGTCGGCTTTCTCAAGTGACACGCCACAGTTTAACGCCGTCTGGCCACCAAATGCCAGCATTATTGAATCTGGTCTTTCGGTTTCTATAACTTTTTTTACGTACTCGGCCGTAATAGGAAGCAAATACACTTTGTCTGCGAATTTTTTATCGGTTTGTATAGTGGCGATATTCGGATTTATTAGGACACTTTCGATTCCGTCTTCATTGAGAGCTTTGAGGCATTGAGATCCGGAGTAGTCAAATTAGCGATCGATCATTTTTAACAAGAGCGACTTTCGCCTGCCTCTCCAATCTTAATTGCCCCGCTGCCAAGCACTAAAATCTTTTTTATAGTTTCATTTCGAGTCATAATTCCTCCTATTGTTTAATTTATTGCCGTTTTTTAGAATCTGCTCAGATTTAGATACGTCCAAAGTGTCGTCAATTGACTGTTCAATACTCTGCGAATCGTTCTCCTTGTTAGTATAGTCTTTCTCTCCTGTTACAGCAAGTTGGCTATCTTGATTAACGATGATTCGCTCTAAACTATTAGAAATATCATGTGACAATGAATTGTCAGTACCTTCTATTATCTCTTTGAACCTTCGGAAAACAAATATACAATCATTTGGACCTGGAGAAGCCTCTGGGTGAAATTGTACTGCAAGTATCGGCTTTGATTCATGTTCGATACCTTCGACTGTATCATCATCGGTGTTCGAAAACCAAATCTTAAACTCTCCTCCTTCTAGCGTTTCAGGTGAAACTCCATATCCGTGATTTTGGCTTGTGATATATGTCATGTTATTACGCAAATCATTGCAAGGTTTGTTCTGGCCACGATGTCCAAATTTCAATTTGTATGTCTTGGCCCCACCTGCAAGGGCTAAAATTTGCAGACCAAGACATATTCCTAAAGTTGGTTTGGACATCCTGATCAATTCCGAAGCTGTCCTCACTGTTTCGCCACATATTTCCGGATCTCCAGGACCATTGCTTATGACTATGCCAGCAGGATCGTGATGCATCACTTCTTCAATAGGGGTATCCCAGGGTAGTCTAATAACGTTGAAACCCATTTTCAATATATTTCTGATTATACTATACTTTGTGCCAGTATCCAATAGCACAATGGGTTTCGTTTGAAACGATTTATTACCCGATGTCGAGTACTTAATTGGCTTTTTAGTTGATACTTCGTGCATAAAATTCTGAGCGCCATAACTATGATAATTAATGTTTTCATATATTTTCATAATTTCGGCCTGACCTGCTGAAGTAGATTTGACGGTTGAGCTTATGGTTGGTCCGTGTTCAACGATCATCGCGCCTTTCATCACACCATTTGTCCTTAGCAGTTTGGTTATTGCACGAGTGTCTACGCCAAAGATGCCGGGTATTTTTTCTTCATAGAGCCATTGGTCTAACGTTTTTATACAGCTCCAATGACTGGCAAGAGCCGCCAAATTATGAATTAACAAGCCTTTTACTTGGATCTGATCTGATTCAAAATATTTGGGCAATCCAAATTCATCCTTCTCATCCTTGCTAGGTACTCCATAATTACCAACTAGAGGATATGTCAAACATAGTATTTGGCCACGATAAGATGGATCTGTAAGAGTCTCAGTATAGCCGACCATGCCAGTATTAAAAACTACTTCGCCGATTGTACTAGTCGTATACCCAAATCCAATTCCCTCAAAAATCGAACCATCCTCTAATACAAATGTACCCTTGTATCCCGAATATGTCCGTTCTAAGGCTGGAATTTTTGACCCTCGTCTGGTTTCTAGATATACAAATTTAAATTTTGCTGTTCTCATCTCGGTTCGCCAAATTTGAACTATAAAGTACTAATTTCGTGTCAGACGAGTGGATTGTTGGCTTGTGTATCTTTCTAGCAGAGAATATTTCTTTGTCAATTCAGGTAGTGGATGTTTTATCTGATTTTGTCATTTAGAACAAGAATACAACTATCTAATATCATTTTCATAAATTGATCTGTTCGAAGCACTTGTGGCATTAGTGCTTATTGTATACAAGTACATTGTTCATCCACGAAGTTAATTCTATTTGTGGAATAACTAAGTACATATATGCAAAACGCATACGAATCCTTTATGGGCAAAAAGCAGAAAAGAAAGCAGCAGGATATAAGTCACAAAGGTCTGTCCAGAAACGGTTACATAATTATCGGAGGTATAGCTATTGTAATAGCATTGGGTGTTTATTTCGGCGTTCGCACGTTAATTCCAGTTAATGGTACTTCTCCAGTATTTGCAGCTCCTGCCAATACCTTCATGAAGGCCACATACTCTCCCCAATCTGGATATACTTTTACTAGCCAAGCTAGTGGTGGTAGAGGACAAAGTATCGGAGGGGGATATAATAGCCCAACTATTACCATGAAAAAAGGCGAACTCAATTCCATGCATTTGATTAACGAGGATAGAGATTCTCAGCATAACCTGAACATTGACGCTTTTAAAGTTCATACTGGAGACTTGGGTTACTTTCAGAGCAAAAGCGTAACATTCATTGCTGATAAAGCCGGAACTTTTCAGTATTATTGTACTATTCATCCTGAGATGAAGGGCAAGTTAGTGGTTCAGTGATATCAACTGAAAAATCGAAGCATGTATTCATTCTGAATTTCAATCTGTTCGTAGAATATGAATTCAAGCCGAGCATAGGACTATAATAATCTTTAATGATACTTGGTAGATTCCTCTTGGTTACTATAACGACCGTTAACTACATGAAAAACTGGTAAATAATAAGCAAGACGTTCATGGTTACTATGACACCAGTGCAGAGTAAGGCTAGAACCTTAGTTGGTAGCCTATTAATTCCGTCGGCACCAATTATTTTCTTCTTGCTGGTGAAGTAGACCAAAGGGATAACAGTGAATGGAAGTTGGATGCTCAATATTACTTGACTTATTACGAGAATTGAAAGTGGGGAGGCACCTAACGAGATAGCTATTACTGCAGGAACCAAAGTAATAAGTCTGGTAATGATTCTACGCTTCCAGAGTTTAATCTTCAAATTAGTAAAGCCTTCAAAGATTACTTGACCAGAGAGGGTTGCAACAACGGATGAAGCCAGACCCGAGGCTAATAGAGCAATTGCAAAAGCATAACTTGAGATGTTACCTAATAAAGGACTAAGAGTTCTATATGCAACGTCAATGGAATCTATAATAATGTTGTGCGTGTGAAAAGTAGCGGCAGACACTATCAAGATTGCTCCGTTAACTAAGCCCGCGAGACTCAATGCAACTATAGTGTCAATTAGAGAAAACCTCACTAACTGCTTCTTCGTTTTCGCGTAGGATGATATCTTTGATCTCGACTTAATTATTGATGAATGGAGGTAAATAGCATGAGGCATCACCGTGGCACCTAAAATTCCGACCGCTATGAGTAGACCGTCACCCTTAAGAGAATTAAAATCTGGGATTGCCGCATTATATGCAATCTTATTCCATTCAGGTTGTGCCAATAGCAATTCAATAACGTAGGCACATCCTATTACGACGACCATTCCAATTATTGCAGCTTCTAATTTTCTGAACCCCTTTCTTTCAAGGGCTAGGATAACCAACGTATCACAACTTATGATTATTGCTCCATATATTAGAGGCAAACCGAATAGCAAGTTTATCGCAACTGCACCACCAATAACTTCAGCAAGGTCTGTTGCGATTGCAGCCACTTCCGCAGTACCCCAAAGTGACAATGATTTCCATCTTGTGAGATTGTGCCTACAATTTTCGGCCAAGCTTCTACCCGTCATGATACCGAGCTTAGAGGACAAATATTGGAGCAACATTCCCATCAGGTTACTCATGACAACTACCCAAAGTAGGGAATATCCAAACTTTGAGCCAGCAGCAATATCGGTTCCCCAATTTCCAGGATCGATATAAGCTACTCCGACTACTAACCCAATTCCCATAAATTTCATAAAATGAACAAAGTCAAACCCTCGAGAAACCTGCTGGTCTACGGAGATGCGAGATTCTTCCTTTCTGCCTGATCCTTGAGAATTATCCTTCACTTGCTAGCAGTAATATCCTAGAATATAATATAAAGTTTAGTATAGTCTAACAATATTAGCGTAGTTTAACATATAGTTAAAACAGGAGACAAGATCATGTGAATGACAATAGTCACCTTTGAAACTGGAAAATAGCTGAAACTGAATTCTGAAAATATCTATCTGTGACGTGCCTGACTTGAGATTTCTATCTATTGTCCGCAGCGTTCTGTCCGACTACCATCAAACTATTTAATACTTTACATAATAATCAAATCGTCAAGAACTCTTACAATATAGTGCTGAAATCTATGTCTATCGAAGCGATTATCTTAACCAATAGCTAGCAAAAGCCAAAATATCATCTAATAAACCATCTCCGTTTTTCTTCTTATGGCGAGCATCAAATTGAAGGATTTTGAGAGCGTCGAGAGTTGTAGAAAAGTACTCGGCTGAGTAAAAAATGAATCTTTTCTTTCTAAAACTAGAGACAAGTCCTTTTTCCATTAACGAGGTAATAAGTTCAGAAACGATTGATGCATTTAGCTTTATTTCCTTGCATATCCTCCTCTCTGTCTTCGAGCTACTTCTTAAAGCTATTAGAATCCTGTGCTCCCATTCATCAAGATTAATGTCATTGGTTGTAGGATAATCATCAGAATTATATTTGTGCCCAAATCCTGGGCTAAAATATACATCATGCTTTCGTTCACGATATTTTACCATCGTTGACCTCACTTTTCACTATATTATTATGTATTTGAGACTATTTATTAATTGGGTCACACTATCGTTTTAACTAAAATCAAGAAAAGTACTTTTTCATTATTTTTGACATCTTTAGATTTATGACATCACTATCTTGCAATGTTTCAGGATGCTCCATTCTTAGATGCCTCAAAGCAAATCGAACCTTATCACCACATAGTCTGCATTTTGTCGTGGAAAACATAATATAGTATTAATCATTCCAACTGAAAAATTCTTGCCTTTATAACAACAAATAGTTCTATTGGAATTTAATATAGTACCGCGTATTACTAGGTTAGAAGTTGACCTTTGCATGTATTTTCAATACTGCATTGATTGAGGACATACCTCCGTATACTAGAATGTACATTTTACAGCTCAATGCTTAACTAAAAACCAATCCATTCCGAAATTACAAGCTAGTCTCTTTTAAGTTAAAAATATAACTCACGATCTAATATCATCTTTATTGTGAATCGAGATAAGTTACGATTCCTGATGGGTGCAATGGCATTTGTTTTGTGCCTCGGGATTGGATATGTCTTGAATCATTATTTACGGAGTGGCAAGTTACCATGGTGACCTTTTACAAATAGATCAATTTACAGTAGCGATCTACAATATTATGGTTTGTGAGGATAGATCTACAAAACCTTAGGGATATAGGTAATTCAAAAGTACAGTACGATATCGAAACTCATATCATTTTATATGGAGACTATATGCAATTGTATTCAGAATTTCGCAAGAATGGAATATATCTAATCGTAGTGCGTCAAAACGTGTCTATAAATCTTTGGAATCAATTGAAGGTAATTTTCAAAAAATAAAAAAAGAGTTTGCTAGTCTATTAACTAGTTCTATTGTGATGCTGCTACTGATGCTGCGTTACGCTTGCCTTGAATTTGTGAACCTGCGTTTTGGCAGTCAACTTTAACTGGTAACTGGCCGTTTCCGCAAGCATTTGCCTGAGCTAGTGACTGAGATTGTTTTGTTTTAGAGTAGTTGTGATGGTGACTGTGTCCCCATGCATAAGCATTGCTCGCTGCCGTCGTAGTAATCAACAATGCTGCTAGTGTAGCGATAGCTACAATTGTATATGTTGTTTTGTTGTTCATACTTATAATTCTCAAACAGCATAATGTAGTAATGATTTATCTGCATTAGGAGATATATTGCTCTCTCATAAATCTGATTTCTCTTACAGTGAAATTCATAAATCATTCAACTAGTACAAATTGTAATCTTCGAATATCTGGATATTCAAGTACTTACCATTTTCATAAAATGGTTGAAACCAATCATTTAAGGAGGTTGTCTCACAGTACACAAATTCTAAGCCTACGTGATATATCTTATTTAGAGTGAGATCTTTCTATTTTGCTCTCCATGATGTTTTTTCTTAGAATCAACCAAAATTATTTAGATTTGTCCCACTGAATTATTGTTAGTATTGCTCAAGCAGTACTATGATGTTGCTATAATTGGGGGTGGTATCCTTGGTGCGTCGATTGCATATTTTATTTCTGCTTCCACATCAAATAGTGTTATTTTGATTGAAGGGGAAAAAGAGATAGCTGTGCACGCGAGCAGTAGAAATACAGGTAAGGTTCACGCTCCATTTCTGTACGATCCTGTGAACAGAGGTCGGTTCGCAAGGGCTGCATATTTGGGGTACGAGATGCTGCGTGAATATTGTGGCATATTTGCGTTACCATTCAAGCAGGACGGTGTAATGTCGGTCGCTACCTATGAAAAAGGGATAGACGTTCTCCACAAGTATCTCAAATGGGGAACCTCTAATGGCTTGCAAAGTGACGAGCTATTTTTGATCGATAATAATACGCTCTCTAAGATTGAACCTAACATAAAATGTTTGTCAGCAATTTACTGTTCAAGAGATGCATCAGTCAATTACGGAACAATTGCTAGACATATTATACATGAAGCATCTGAATATGGTTGTACAGTAGCTAAGGGAATGAAAGTAATCAATGTAAATAGAATCAATAAGATGTGTGAAATCCAAATTATGCCCACTTATCCGAGTGTTAGTTTGACACTAGATAGTTTGAGGAGATATAGTTCGGAAAATGAATTAAAAATAGAGGATTCTCTGAAATTTGACTTGTTTGAGGCGGGATCAAATTATCAAAGATCGGGCTTTAAGATCTATGTGAATTATCTGATTAATGCCGCAGGAGGAAATGCTGTCAACATTGCACATCAATTGAATATAGCAAAAGAATACAATAATCTCTATTTTCGAGGTGAGTATTGGCGGGCCCCACAAGAATATCAAAGATTAACAAAACTAAGCATCTATTCAGTTCCAAGGTTCCCAGAGTTTCCATTTCTTGATCCACACTGGGTGGTTAAATATGATGGATCTAATGAGATCGGTCCGAATGCTGTCCCCGTGTTTAGTCCTTATGGTTATGATTTGCAAACCAATTTGCATAGTTTTGTACCAAAGGTACTTGAACTTGCCAAAAACTCGGGTATTGCGAAACTTGTGCTAAACGGCAGATTCATCTACTTGCTTGGAAGAGAATTATTAAGCTCTGTTTCCAAAACTGCAATGATAAATAGAGTAAGAAAATTCTTGCCCATTCTAAAACCTTCATTGTTTACTCAACGAGGTACTGCTGGGATACGATCACTTTTAGTCGATAATCATGGCAAACTTCAACCAGAGTTGATTGAATTTAGAGATGAAAACTCACTTCATATTTTAAACTATAATTCACCAGGGGCTACAGGTGCCCTACCTATATCAGCAAGTATCGTTAGCCGATTGCTAAAGAACGGCGTACTACAATATAATAGAGATAACCAAATTCGTAGAAAAGAGCAGTGGGATATCCACACGATTGATTCAAAATTGAACGGTGAACCGACATAGATTATTAAACCTAAATCCAATACACATATTTTTATTCAAAAAAACTAAAACCCAATATCTGCCTGACAAAGTTCGTGAAATTCAGTGTAGAATTTTGGCAGTGATGCCTCTGAAGAATGATGCTGCCCAAAACGGGAGACTGAAACCCTAACTGACTTTTTGACATACAAGAATCAACAAAATATGACAATTCCGCTTTTTACTATAAACCGATTGGAGTAGTAATCATGCACTTCAGTGCCAACGAAAAAAGGTCTTTGATCTTTATATCTTCGGCACTCTCGATAACAAGTTTGATTTTAATCATTGCAATCGTAGCCAGATCCGAATATATTGCACCCAAAGAGATTCTGTTAAATAATTCACATCAAAATGCCAAAGTCCACAGCTCTAAAAATTTTACAGCTGCTGCTCAGCTAGTTAACACTCCTCCGCCCATTCATCCTAAATCCAGTTCACAAAACCAAGATTCTAATTTTTCAGCATTTGATACCAGTAACTCATCCAACAGCCTTGGCAATTCAAATGGATCCTTGACTAAAACAAATGCGTCTGCTGCAGCACTGAATGATTCACACAGCTCTAAAAATTTTACAGCTGCTGCTCAGCTAGTTAACACTCCTCCGCCCATTCGTCCTAAATCCAGTTCACAAAACCCAGATCCTAATTTTTCAGCATTTGATACCAGCAACTCATCCAACAGCCTTGGCAATTCAAATGGATCCTTGACTAAAACAAATACGTCTGCTGCAGCACTGAATGATTCACATTCAAATTTGCAGACTGTAGATCCCGCACAACTGCCCTTTGGATTCCAAGATGGTTCTAATTCAAAGTCGAAGATGAATACCACTAGCAATGACGATAATACTGCAGCGGGTACAAGAGCTAGCCAGAGTGCAGAATCACTCATAGGCTCTATAATGAGCCCAAGGACCCTGCTATCTACGGCAATGAATGAGATTGGAAACAGTACAAAAAATAATGATGCAAAAAAAACGGAACAGGTTCAACTGGTCACCCCACATACGTCCACAATTCTTCTATCGAATCAGCTGATTCCATCGAAGGATTACCTTTATCTGTACGATTCTATCGTTAAGGGGAATGTCACAGGTAATCTAGTAGCAAGGCTTCCTTGTAATTCGAATATGAAAAGCAGTGTTTTGATTTTAGCAGGCTACCTACCAAAGCTTAAACCAATCAGCGAGCAGGCACAGCCAATAAGTGGGATGTCAAGTCCCGGTTTTCAATGCATCTATGGATTAGAAATATCTCAGAATACTCTGTTACCTAGACCCAGTACCGTAAATAATACTATATTGGATCTTGCATTGTATAACCCAACCAAGCAATCTATTAGACTCCCACCCGGAAGTTCTGTGACAGTTAATCTATACGATTCTTCCAAGGCCATGTAATTTGAAACAATTACGCAATTTTTTTGGAGGAACTTCTGCAGGCGCAAATACCATAGCATCCTTATTTCATTTTTCTTCATTTTTAACACCATCTGCTCATTCAACAAATCAACGGCACAGATAGCAAGCTCTATTACTATAAGAATCGTACATGAGAAGTGATCTAAGAATAATATAGAAACTTACTAGAGGCTTAAGCTAAAAAATAAATATTTAGTACGAATGAACTGATAAATGTCGTATGCGATCATTATTTGGCTTTAAAACTAAATCTGTAATTGTATTAATAGCCGTTTTATTTTTTGCTGGCTTTTTTGCCATCTATACGTCGGCATTGGGGAAGAGTGAATCTATTTCGTCAGATTCTAGCATGGGAACTTTTGGTAATTTAGGAAATCTTGGAAATCTTGGTAATTTAGGAAATCTTGGAAATGATTTAGCCAACAGTATAATCAATGCAGCAAAAGATAAGGTTAAAGAGGGGTGCACTGTCAACGGAGGTTCAACTGTTATTTCGTCGCAGAGCTCGAGCTCTTCATCAGGTTCATCGTCCATGATTAGCTCAAGTAGTAGCAATGGCAACAGTCAATCTGTAATATCTAATAATAATGGTCATGGCAAATCGACAATATGTGGTGGCCAAGGAAATGATATTCTTAGTGGAGGTTCAGGGGATGACATGATATATGGCGGTAAAGGAAATGACAAGCTATTTGGAAATGCCGGCAATGATATACTTATTGGAGGACCAGGAGCTGATCATTTTGACTGTGGACCTGGCAACGACACCATTAAAGATTTCAATCCATCAGAAGGAGATACCAAGACAAATGACTGCGAGAATGTGATATATGCTAATAGCAATGGACAATCCACAACATCAAGCCCAAAATCATATGGCTCAGAACCAACATCAAATCCAATAACTAAGACGAAGCCAGCTATCGCAAACAACGTTACCAGTTCAGAGAATTCCATCATCAAACCTCTAAAACCAATAGTTCCTGCGGGTTCTGTGATGGCTCCCCAAAAAGAGACACCAGTGAAGCTAGCTTCGAAAAACACTTCGACAAAGTCACTTACACTAATAGCAGTGAACAAATCAAAGGTTACTAATGTCGTCCCGTCGACTTCGGATTCAATGAAGAACATATCCCAAGAAAGGAATTCCAATTCATCGATTCAAACTCATCTCGGTAATAATAGCACAGCTAAAACAAATGCAACGAAAATTGCAGCTATTGCACAATCTTTGCTTCGGCCAATAAACATCACGACCGGTCTAGCCAATCCAGCTCCTCAATTTAGTCCATCACTCCTCAATATCAAGAGTGGACAAAAGGTTATTTGGTCCAATCCTGCGACAGTCCCTGATCCACATACCATAACGTTTGTCCTCAATAATCAATCAGCTGTGTCCTTGATTATACCTTTAATAGTCTCAAATTCTTCACAAATTAAACCAGTTACTTCTGGAGAGAACAATATGCCTTTGATTAGGCATGACCCCGGTAAGCCAGCAACGCTGCTAGTAATTAACTCTAGAGCAATTGAACCTATAGTAATTGGCCAAAACGGACTAGCTTCTAAAATTGTCCAAAAGAATTCAACTGGATATTATAAAGTTCTTGGAACCGAAAAGTATATCAACTCTGGCTGGTTGTTGCCAAAAGGACTCGAAAGGGGTTATCCAGGTGCTTTGACCAGTTTCGAAGCAACCTTCTCTAAGCCGGGAATATATCATTATGCTGACGTCTTTCATCCTTGGATGAAAGGGACGATTATAGTGAATTGAAGAATGGATAACACAGTTTATACCAAGATCAGACAGTCGACGTTTGTTTAAATTCGAATCCTTGTCATACAGAAAATTTACTTTTCATAAGATTTCCTTCTGTTTGGGTATTATTATCTGAGAGTAGATACAATTTTAAGCGACAATAACTTTTCGACCACTTGATTAGAGTGTCGGGGACGTCAAGTGAGGATAGCAAACTATGCCCGGCTTGCAACGAAGGCCATCTAAAACTTATTTACTTAAGTGATTCACTAAAACATTCTAAGGGATTAGAGTGGGCATTAGTATGTGATAAATGTGGAATTAGAGCTGAATTTTAAATAAAACCAAATAAAACAGACTCATATAACTACATTCACAAGACTAATTAAATAGCTGACTAAAAATGTTCAATCGTCATCTTGTCTTTTAATTGAGGATTTGGTATTGCACAGACATTCAGCTCAAATAAATCGCTAACACTAATCGCTTAAAAGAAGCTGAAAAGGATTCAAATAACTAGATAACATGTCATCTTTCCAGTTCCAAGATAATAACGAAATTATTGTGCAAACTGTAAGAAGAACTCTAGATTTTTACTCTTCATATCTCATCGAACTCTAGTTCACTAGCTTTACGAAAAAGCAGCTGAGTTTGCTATTGTAGCATTGTACCACAATGGCATTTAATACCTAATTTTCTTATCTTTATTTACCCACAAGGACCGCGTTTACAACACCATCTTGACCAGGCCTCGAAACAACTCTGGCATGGCCTAATTCTGTTTCCAGTAGTGCTCCCTTACTAATCACCCCTCTTCGCTCATAATCTTTATTTGCAGTATTCTTTACTACATTAAGTATCTTCAATTTTGTGACCTTCTTTGATTTGGAATCTGCTACATTTGCAAATTCAGATGTCTTAAGCCCAGTTTTATGGTTACTGCCCCTTGTCCTTCGATTTACCGTCTTACTATTGCCTATTATTGCTTCGTTAGGATAGCGATCGATCTCATATTTCCTTCGACTCCTCATTGACACTATTCGTCCTCCAGTAAGCTTTCTTCCGGCAAGGTTTTCAATCGATTTTCGCATTTTTCCTCTAAGTTGGATTGGTTCAATATTCCGTAATTAAGACCTTTCTGTGTGCATTCAAAGCCGTAAGGTCGTTAGCTCCTCATGCATTTATGAGGCTTTGTCATATCTAATTTATGTATAATTTAGTGACTCTATTCGACGTGATTTTACCCAGTGCTAAAGGTGTAGTAATATCTGAATCTTAGGTCTTAAACTCAACTGTTGATCCTGTCTTGTAACCTAGCAATTATCCATGCAAATTCCATTATCTAAGATTTATTTTTATCAGTAGGTATCGATGACGAAATGACCAGCTTTTCCTTCATAGCGCTAAAATCTGAAATCCCAAAGTAAATTTGAAATTTTTTAGTCGTTTTGTATATCTTAATTCTACCGACTTTTTCAAATTCGACAAAACCAACCTGAAGTAATTCCCGTACATGATCGTAGACCTGCGAACCACGTATTTGCAACAGACGCCTCGAATCGAGAGGCTGTTCATACGCAATATATGACAAAGTTCTTAACGCACCTGACGAAATAATCGGACGTTGAGCAAATTTTCTGACTAGAGGTGTATAATTGGACTTGACTTGTAGCACATAATTTCCATCATCTAATCGAGCTATCTCAATAGCTTTGAAAAGTGATCTAGTCTTATCGATAAGGGTCATGAGGATTCGAGATACCCGAGTTCTAGATGAGATTCCTGAAGCCATCACAATCTCGTCCAATGAGAGTGGCCTTCCAGATGAATACAAAACTGTTTCAATTCTGGCAGTAATTTCATCTTCTGGTAGCATTTTAGATCACTTGAATGTTCCTGTACATAAATTTACACAAAAGCCTATCATGTATTTCCCAACCGACTTATAATTATATCCTCAGCTTTCTCTTTATCGTCTAAATTGACAACTTGTTGTATTTCCACTTTTCCCTTCATGGCTAAATATAGAACTGCAAGAAAGTATCTCGCTACCTCAATGCGAGTCATTTTTGCAGAGAGGGAACTAAAAAGTATAGTTCCATCTGCATTAACTATGTCTAAAATAATTTGCTCTCGTTCTTGTAGAATTTGTTCTATCTTGATAAAATATTGATCAAAATTAAAAGTATCCAAAGAATTTAGTTCTAGGCTAGCTTTTACTGGTTTAGGACTGTTTAGCCTCACCAATATATTCTCAAGAAGGCCGAGCAAGTCTTCCAAACTCACAGGATAGGTGGGTTCAAATCTGTAGGGAATTTCCATAGGTTTCAGTTCTACAATTGGCATTGATAATGGAATTTCATCTGGTCGCTTTCTCTGCATCGCGACCTTTTCTAATCTAAATATACTTTCTACCTTAAGCCTGTGTATCAGTGAAGAGGTCAGAGCAGCTACCCCACATAATCTTAAATCTCGTTTATCTGAATCATCAATTAACTTAACTAACATTTGAAGCAGGGACACAATGTCAATTTGCCAGATATCCTTCTTAATTATGAGTGATGGGTTAAAAAGCAGATTCAAAGGAGGGCTGGATATCTTCTTTTTGGTTTCCGCATTCGTCTCAGATTGATGTACATCATCTAACTGATGGTCTGTATTGTGACCACGTTCTTCTGCGACAGGCATTTTATGTCTTTATTTGTATCTGACATTTTTATATGTCGCTAATCGATCTAGTTTCCGAGGACTACAGGCTATTTTGGACTGGCTTTAATTGGAGACTGCCTCCTGTGATAGTTTTTAATATTACCACAGGTTTGGTACTTGACAAAGACAAAAATTCGTATAAAATATTATACTAATATTACAGTGAATTGTTTTGAGTTCGAGTAAATATTTTGACGAGTTGATTTAAATACAGTGTATGTGTTAAAGTCCATAATTGGAACAACAAAAAAGTAGCCGAAAAGTACGGGCGGAAGTTAAGTTCCCATTGATACTAATTCATACCCCTTATGGATTAAGCTTTTTTGATAAGATAGCAGCTACCAGGCCTGCGAAATTTTATGCGAAATTTAATATATATTTGATGCCTCTTATCACAGCATTAGCAATATTTCTAATAGTTGGCTCAATGATGGTTTTATTCTCAAACGGAGTTGCTAGGGCAGGTGTTCGTGATGCCGGTCCTCAATCGAATCTACTGATACCTGGACTCAATCCGTACCTCCCCTGGACGTATGGATGGATAGCACTTGTCATTACTATAATAGTTCATGAAGCTGGACATGGAATAGTGGCAAGGATATATGGTATAAAGGTAGAGTCGACCGGACTCGTTTTAATTCTGGGTATTCCCATTGGTGCATTCGTGAATATAGAACGGGAGGAACTATCTAGGACACCTCTTAAACAAAAAAGTGCCGTCCTTACTGCGGGGCCAATGAATAACATGATTCTTGCTGGTTTATGTCTCTTGGGTCTTTATTTGATAATTTCCAACCTGACCGTCTTGCCGGTTACAGGAGTCCCAAAATACGGCGTCCAAGTTTTGGGCGTTGGCGACGGAACTATAGCAAAGTCAATCGGACTTGTGAAGGGTTCTATAATCCAGAATATTGATGGGACTCAAGTCAAAGATATTCAAGATCTCACTAGAATTTTGAAATCGAATTTGGGGACTAGCGTGACTATAGTGTGGAAGGATGAAAAGGGTACTTTGATAACACACACCGCAAACTTGCCTAAAACCGTTGAACCAGATAAAGGTGTATTAGGTGTCACTATTACTAATGTTGCGCCTGATCCGAAGATGGTACTGAATCGTTACAAGGCAGCTTTTGGTTCGAATCCAATTGCACTATTACTTCCACCAACAATGGTACAAGGATCGGTTCCCTACTCGGATTTGATGGCTTCAAAGTATTCTTCTAGCATGCTTGGAGAGGCATATCCAATAATCTCAAACTTTTTGTTTTGGCTCTGGTTTGTGAATTTTAATGTGGGTATTTTTAATGCACTGCCGATTGGACCACTTGATGGAGGTCAGCTTTATAATTCACTGATTGAAGAAAAATTAAAAACTCGGACTAAGAGACTAAAAAATGCGTCGCTAATATTAAGTGCTGTAATGACAGCCATAGTGGTTGCTTCATTCCTTCTGCCTTGGGTATTTCGCTAATTTGAGATAAAATTTATAGTCAATTAAATCTAGAAAAATGATCTCACAAAAAGTTAGAATATAAAGATAATACATAAACATGCACATCTTTTAATAGGAGGCATCGACGAACTCATACTCCATAGGATAATCTGCTTGAATATCCCTACGGGCTAATGGCTTTCTGTATTTCACATTAGCCCGTGGATTCTAAATTTTCAGAGTCTGTATTAATAACTATTTTTCTTTTGACCAGTCTATACAGATAGTGCTCATTCTCGAAATAGGAACGGGTTGAGTGCCATATGAGAGAACTCGTATGTATGGATTAAACAAATAAATTATGATCATAGTTGCCTTTCTTTCCAAATATCATGTCACCAACTAATAGATTCTATGATATTTTGCCATTCACACCATTAGAGGCTACACATAATGCGAAAAATGACAGAAGTAGCTGACGAAATTCATTTTGACAGAAAAATCATGCCGGTGAAGCTGAATAATTCGGTGTTGGAAAAGGTATTCAATTCAAGCTCAAATGGTAATATGCCAATATTATCTATTGTAATAGGGACCAAACCTGACTTCTACAAGCAGGCTCCACTTATCCTTGAGGCCGCTAAATCTCAAATTCCTATGTTTGTAATAAATACAGGACAGCATTTTGATAAGCTCCTCGGATATGGTATCAGTGAATTTGAAATTCATGACCAAGTAGGCTGCAATCTTCAAATCCGAGGAGATTTGATGGAAAAAGCAAGCGAACTGATAGTAAAATTTGGTACATTTGGAAGATATTGTAAAAGAAAATACGGGAATGATATCCGAGTTCTACCAATAGTACACGGAGATACTATAGTAGCAGGCATAGCTCCACTTGCTTGGGTATTCGGTGTGGGACAAAAGGTAGCTCAAAATGAAGCTGGGCTAAGATCAATGAGTCCAACTGTAATGAAAAATGTAACTCGATTAAAAGCACCAAATATAAGTGCAATAGAAAGATTCGTATCATCTCAACTACACGGAGATTGGTTCATAGCTCGAGATGAGCCATTTCCTGAACAAATAGATACATGGATCTGTTCAGCAGGGACTCAATATTTTTTTGCTCCAACTTCTCTTAACAAGGACAATCTAATTAGAGAAGGGTACCCGTCCGAGTATATCCATACAGTAGGAAACTCAGTTGTGGACGCTATAAACATGAAGAGGGGACAGAAAACATCACACAGAATATTTGATCTTTTTCCTGCCTTGGAATCAGACGAATGGCTTCGAGTCGATATACATAGACGTGAGAACCTGACACGGCGAAGGTTCACTTCCATACTTCATTCGATCGGAGAATTGGTAAGGCAAGGTAAACAGCACATTATTTTTATAATGCTAAATGCAACCGAAGCCACAATTAAATCACTTAACTTAGAGGGATACTTGCAAAAACTTGCGGATAATTACCCTAAAAGGTTTATTATCTCTCCATTATGGAAGGAATATGCTCACGTAATAGAGTTCTTAGATAGTGGTCATTGTTGGGCTGAAATGACCGATTCTGGGTCAATGCAAGAGGAATTGCTTTATTTTGAAAATGTGATGTCATTGACGGTTAGGCTCAATACGGACCGTCCTGAAACTGTATTTGATGCAAAAAGCAACATTTTGATTCCACCAGTAAGTAAAGAGTTGATTTCAGCCTTCGTGACTCAGGCCTATAATCAAAGGGAAGGTTTAGGGGTAAAGTTAAAGAACAAGAAGCACCTATACGGTGAGCCAGGCAGAGTATCAAAGAAGATCATGCGAATTTTAAAATCAGAATTTGAAAAAGGTGATGTAAATTTCTTTCCTTGGCTACATCAGAGAATACATTTATGGAAAGAAAATAGTGGATTAGATTATTGGTAAATTGAATATTAATTGATATGGTGACCTATGTCCAGCTAAAATAACATAGATTTGGCCTGTATAATTTGTAAAGTCACTCGTCTGTGGTTTTTGACAATGAAAGCTACAATAGCAACAAAAAGTATAATTCTCTAGGATTCCCATAGTCGTGTAAATTGAATCCTAATTCAGACAATGATGGAAATCTTGAAGAAAGTTACTTGGAGCATACGGAACGCATTTTTTTTGAGTTAGCGAGCGAGCAACGGTTAGCAATCCTTTTCAAGCTAAACCAAGGCAGTTTGCGACTCGCACAAATCGCAAGAGATCTAAATGTTACTATGCAAGAAGTTCACAGAAATGTTAATAGATTGTCGGAAGCTGGAATTATTGACAAGGATTCCAGTGGGTCATTCTTTCTTACTACATTTGGGAATATTATAATCAAACATATCTCAACTTTCGGTTTCCTCTCTAGAAATAGATCGTATTTTTCTGAACACATTCTAAGTGACCTGCCTATGAAATTTGTCCAAAGAATTGGGTCTCTAGACGATTCGGAATACGTCAATGGATTTGTCGCGGTACTCGAACTATGGAAGAAGCTATACGACAGTTCTTCAGAATATATATATGCTATGTTGCCTCAGATACCCTTCGAACTTATAGAGACAGTGATTTCCAAGATAAAGAAGGACGGTATCAAATTCAGCTATATACTTCCCCAAAATGCTGTAATTCCTAAAAAGGGGTTTGATTTGCTCAAAGCTTCCGGATTTCATGAGTTATTGAAGAGTGGAATTGCAGAAAGAAGAATGATTGATAAAATCACAACAGCCGTCGTTCTGAATGAAAGACATGCGACAGTACTCTTTCCAAACACAAAAGGAATTACAGATATGAATTCTTTATTCTCTGATCAATCAGCTAGCGGTCAGTCAGATGGACTGTTTCATGAATGGTGTCTAGATTTCTATAGGTACAATTGGTATAATTCCAAATCTTTTGACGAAAAAAGGCTCAAGGAAGTCTAGAAAATTAAGAAATATCAACTATTTTAGCGAGCTAAACCTCGGTCTCACAATCAGTCGAGTATTTGTATAAACTAGGATAATCAAAACTAGTACTAATAGTCTAAGCTTTCCGCACATACCTATAAACATGTTTAAATCGTCCTTGCATCACACGCTCTGCAATTATCCTCTAGAAAATTCAACTTTTCAAATATGATCTCGGTGACAATTGACTTATCTGCATTCTGACATGAAATTTGGGCTATTCTATTGTATGGATATCCACTAATTAAAATAATCTAATTCCAGAGTTCGGGACAACTTCAGATTCATAACCTATAGGAATTTAATGAGAGCGAGCCTATTTCTAAGGCTTCATCGGTAACTGTAAATGAAAGCATTTATATTCTGTTAGCTTCTATTGTCAAGTTTATTATTCTAATATCAAACTAGTGCAGTAATATTTATTAATGATTAAGTGAGATCTTTAATGGCTTTTTGCGGAAAACTATTAATATGAAATTATTTGGCTTTGCTAATCGATTATATGCAAAGTTATGATTATAGGGTGCCGCGGTTGCCAGAAGTAGAATAATTGTGCGAAGAGAGAATAGCAACAAATCAGATAAAGGAGAAAGAGATGCTCAAACCAAGAACAAGAGCAGAATGAAGAGAAATAGGAATGTCTTGGATAGTAACATTCCGGCCGAGAATACATTGGTTGTGATAGATAAGGGACAATCAAAAGAAGCTTCTAATAGCGTAAATGGGCAGATGAAAGTTACCTCCAATGACCAGGATTCGCTGTGGGCGGTGATAACAGAATCGCTGCCGTTAGAAGCAAAGATTGCCGGAGCAAGATTCGAAGGACCTAGTATCGCAATTTATACAAAAAATCCTAGATTTTCGCTCACCGAATTAACCATGCATCTGTCATCATTATCCAAGTCATTAAAGAAAAGGATCATTGTTAGAACTGACCCGGATATTAGGATCAACGAAGATGAAGCCAGAATTAGAATCTCAAAGCTACTTCCTAAAGACGTAATACTTTCAGCAATTTTTTGTGATGATGCGACAGGTGAAGTTATATTGGAATTGAATCGGCCCAAAGCCGTTGATCCAAACTTGGTTGTTAATATAGCCGAAACGACAGGATGGATTGCTCATACGAGACAGTCGCCACATATTCCTTCCAATAGTATAACATTAATACATTCGATGCTCAAGGGTTCCGCCAAAGAGAGAACCGCATTTTATCAACGCGTTGGAACTAGGATTTTCAGAAAACCACTTATAGCAAGTTCATCTGCTATAAAAAACATTGAATCAACTAGGACAGGATCACACATTGTAGAGAATTCTGCCATTTTAGAACAAGGTAACAATATGGCTTCACAAAGCCAATTTGAAAATTCGAATTCTGACATTAGGGCAAGTCCACCAAGTCCGTCAAATTATAGTGTAACCAAACATGAGGTTATGCTGTATTGCTTGGGTGGGGTCAAGCAGGTTGGAAGATCTTGCTTTGTGGTAGTAACCCCAGAGAGCAAAATCATGCTGGATTGTGGGATTAATCCTGGCGAGGATATATCCTTGAATGCTTATCCACGTATTGACTGGTTCAGCTTCAACTTAGATGATCTTGACGCAGTAATTATTAGTCACGCACATATTGATCACCAAGGATTTTTACCTGCTCTTTATAAATACGGCTATAAGGGCCCGATTTATTGTACAGAACCAACACTACCTTTAATGACTCTGTTACAGATGGATTCAATAAAAATCGCAAACAATAACGGGACTTACCTTCCTTACGAGGCAAGAGATGTGAATGAAGTCATTAAAAGATGTATAACATTGCCATATGGTAAGCCGACAGACATTTCACCAGATATTACAGTTACTTTGAATAATGCGGGTCACATCATGGGTAGTGCTACGGTCCATCTTAATATTTCTGGTGCGCATAACATTTTGTACTCGGGGGATTACAAATATGCTAGAACCCAGCTTTTGGATAATGCGCTTTCTATTTATCCTAGAGTTGAAACCCTAATCACTGAAAGTACATATGGAAATTCTGTAGACGTTATGCCTGAACAGTCATCAGTATACAGTAGCTTTACAGAGAATGTTAACGAAACACTCCGCAGAGGTGGGAAGGTTCTGATACCAGTTCCAGCTGTAGGAAGAGCACAGGAAATAATGCTGGTTATGGATCGTGAAATGAAAGAAGGGCGTTTACTAGAATCTCCGATTTATATAGAAGGAATGATTTCTGAAGCTAGTGCAATCCATATGTCTTATGCCCATTATTTGGGCTATAATGTTCGAAAATCTGTGACTGAAGGTGTCAACCCTTTTCAGTCAGAGTATTTTACTATAGTAAACGGTTCTAGGAAGAGGGAGGATATATTCAACGATGAGAATCCCTCTATCATTATGGCAACTTCGGGAATGCTCGAGGGTGGGCCATCGGTTGAATATTTCAAGCAGATCGCACCAGATGCAAAGAACAAGATAATATTTGTATCATATCAAATAAATGGGACTTTGGGCAGGAGAGTGATAGATGGTGTGATGAACGAGATAAGTATGATGGACAAGAACGGAAAGATGAAAGTTGTCCCAGTAAGGTGCTCCACACAGAAAATCGACGGATTCAGCGGACACAGTGATTTCAATCAAATCATTAGTTTCATTTCAAGGGTAAAACCAAAAAGGGTTTTGGTGAATCATGGGGAAAAGTCAAAGTCTGAAAATATCGCCAGTACAGTTTATCACAAACTTAAAGTAAGATCTGGGGTCCCTGATGTTAGAGAGATTATTCGACTACGGTAATTTTGTTATGCCATCCAGTATCCTTTTTAGCCATGTTTACATTATATAATTTGGGTAAAACTTGGCTATAAGATATAAATGCGTTAACTGCAATATTGTTTTAAGTGGAGAAGGTGCATCTAGACATTATCTTGCTAATCCTAGTCATAAACTAGAAAAGCTCCCACCGCCTCTAAAACCCGTTAAAAATCCAGACGCTAGATCTTGATGTGCCGTATTGTTGGGCTATTGAGTTTTCTTATAGGTAATTCATTAAGTCCTCTGTTATAATTCGTAGCAGAATTATGAAAGTAGTAACAAGGTTTGACCGCTAATTCCGAGCAGTTCTGATCTTTTTGTATTTGATTCTGTATTTCATTTTGTTAATGATTTAATGATAATCTAACCTTGCCGTATAAAGTGCTTTGATTCCGACTAGTGAACCGATCATAATTGATTGTGTTGTATTTAGCATAAATTAACTAGATAAATTAATACCTCTGCCTATCTAGCTATTTATCAGGACTAGCGAAAATAAATAAACTAAGTTACAATGATGGCAAGCTGTCTACAAGTAACTTTACAGCTACTACCACTACTGAAATAGAAAATAGCTTAACCAAGATCGTATCAGTAATATACTTCGATAAATTAGCACCAATCTGGGCCCCTATGACTGAACCTAATGAAAGGAAAATAGCGGGAAGATATTCCGGATGACCCAGTAAAATGTGGACAAGGTTACCAACTGCAGATGTAATCAAGAGTGAAAGTTGCGAAGTAGCAGCTGCGGTACTCATAGTTAAATCTAGAATTAGCAACATTAACGGTACGAAAATTATCCCACCACCTATTCCAAATAGGCTGGAAATTATTCCAGCACCCAGACCGCCAAAAGCCAAAATTATTTCTCTAGCTCGTTTGTTTTTGAAGATCCCAACTTCATTATTAGTACTTTCTCTACGAATTCTGCTTCTAATCCAAAGGTATACACCAGTGAGAAACAATATGATTGCGAAATATAGTTTGAACTGTCCCAAAGGCAAACTTGAGGACAGCACGGCTCCAATGGCAGCTCCAGGTATCGCAAATGATGCAATTCTCACACCTATCCCATAGTTTATCTTGTGCTGTCTTGAATATGCAATAGTAGATGAAAGAGAAGTAAATGACACTGGAATGAGGCTAGTACTCGAAATCTGAGCAGGCATAAGACCCATAAAAGTCAATGCGGGTGATATTACTATCCCGCCTCCTACACCAACCAATGAACCTATAAATCCTGCAAACGTTCCAATCATGATCATTATTATAATTTCTCCAATCAAATAAACCACAACCAGACAGAATCATACATTAATTCATGCTACTCTTGCAAGCATGGATTCTGGAATTTTTCACACGTCAAACTTTGGATCAGTTTTAATCAAGCCGATTTCTTATATAAAGGTACTAAATCGTAGGTACAAGATAGAATAAGGAAAATATCTGCAGGTGCTCCATTGATTAGTAACTAACTTGGAGCTTCCGAATTAGCAAAATATCTAGTTGTAAACATATTAAAGCCAGCGCGATACTGAAATCTTAATTTGCGCATTATCTTAGTGGGATTTGGAGTTGTAGGACAGAGTCTTGCCAAGATTTTGCTATCCCGTGCAAGCGATTTGTATACCTTGTATGGAATCAATCCCAAAATTGTAGCTTGTCTGGATAGTAAAGGTTGTGCAATTTCACAGACCGGACTAGACTTGGATCGTTTGTTGGAGGCAAAACAATCTAAAGGGACGATAGCAGCCTATGATGAGAGTCAGTCGAAGTTAACTTTGGCAGATGTCATAGACAGCGTCGAAGCGGAATTACTAATAGAGATGACTCCCACAAATTTGGATAGTGCTGAACCAGGACTTACGAATATTATTTCTGGCATTCGTGCTGGAAAGCACATCATCACAGTAAACAAGGGGCCGTTAGCTTTAGCTTTCCCTTCCCTTATTGAATTAGCTAATCATAACAATATCAAGTTCAAATTTAGCGGGACGGTGGGTGGTGGAACTCCGATACTTGAATTCGCAAAAAGGTGCTTGAATGGTGAACGGATTATCTCATTTAAAGGGATTCTGAATGGCACCACTAATTATATACTATCAAAAATGGAGGATGGCCTAAAATTTCAAGAGGCTCTTAACGATGCCAAAACAAAAGGATATGCAGAAGCCAGCCCCTCTCTCGATATAGATGGATATGACGCAGCTTCTAAACTAGCAATTATGGCTAATTGGATAATGGGACTGAAAGTAACCATAAGAGATATCAAGAGGGAAGGTATCTCCGGTATTGACCTTTCTGACGTTAGCAATGCAGTAATGAACAAGAATTCTGTAAAACTTATTGCAAGCTGCGATAATAAGCGTCTTGAAGTGAAACCTACAATTATAAAAAAAGTTGACCCCATTTGCGTCAATGGTACCTTAAATGCCGTTACGTTTTGCTCCGAGTACTCTGGCGATAAGACGATAATCGGTCGAGGAGCTGGAGGAATGGAAACCGCCAGTTCGATAGTCAGAGATCTGATCGAAATTAGAGAAGCTATAGCGGAGGACGTGCTTTAACTCCATTGTCCTCTCTGCACTCAGATGTTTTTGTTGCAATCGGTCATTATCTCTAATTCCGATGAACTATATTGCAAAATCACTTCTTATTTCTTCAAGTCTGACAACCAGCACATTTAAGAGCACTTCTGAAAAGAATTTTAATACCGAAGCCATTCAAATCACAATGAATGCAAAATAAAGGACAAGAAGTCCGAGCAGACCAGAAAGTGCGTACTAGAATCAACTACGAAATTGACAGCATGTTGAAGACTGCTAGAGTCATTGGACTGTACTTTTTGATTTCCTTAGTTTTTTCCAAGTAGTTACTAGTAAATGAAGCCAGAAGGATACCTTGTCGAAAACAGGATAGTAGTGTGGGATATAGATTCGTCAAGAAATCTGTATTCCAAAGGCTATTATGGAAAGCCTATGGGTATTCCTAAACCTAAAGGGATAGAATTTGAAAGTCCTCTCATATTAGACTTAATTGAAAGCTATTATTTGATGCAGCACAATGAACTGACAGTTAGGTCGCGGTCACATCAAATAGTATCGACGATTAAAATCAAGTCAATTTGCAGAAAGGTTTATTCAGATTTTGACAGAAAATACCAAGTCTTTCAAGATCTCCGTGATAGAGGATATGTTGTTTCACCTGGTATCAAATTCGGCTGCGATTTCGCAGTTTACGAACATGGTCCTGGTATTGATCATGCTCCTTACCTGATAGAGGTATACAAGAGAAAGGACCTTGTCACTGCAACGGGTATAGTTCTCGCTGGAAGGTTGGCTACGACCGTTAAGAAGCAGTTCATTCTCGCTATTCCGAATCTAAACAATAAAAGTGTAGCATATGTCGGATTTGAGTGGTGGAGAGCTTAGCAGAACTATCCCGATCGCATGATGCCGACCACAAAGTTTTCATGTAATCAGATTTATCTCTACCTACTTCTCCGAGTCTTTGTCAAGTAAACTGAGTATCATTGTTATGATGGGTCAGTATATCACTCTTAATGTTTGGTCGCATCACAATATCCTAAAGCATAATATTAGATTAAACTCTAGATAAGGATTGCTTAAGCCAATATTATAATTATCATTATCATACGTTCAAAATAAAATGCGATGGGGATCTTCGCTAACTTTAATTAGCATGTCCTGAAGCCTAGGGTATATGGATTTGCAGTCTGTATCGCCATTAAAATTCGCCGGTAAAAATGTTTTGATCACTGGAAGTGGTACTGGAATCGGACAAACTATAGCGAGAAAATTTGCTGAAGAGGGAGCTAATATTATAATTATGGGAAGAAGAAAAGAGCCTTTAGATTATACCACAAATATACTAGAAAAAATTTTTGAATCTTCTTCTCCCTCGTCGAAAGTACTTTCGTATCCGGGGATAGACGTAGCTGATGAAAACGGAATCAAGAGCATGTTCAAAGATATAAAGAGTAAACTTGGGAAAATTGATATTGTGATTAATAATGCTGGCGTTTCTGGCCCAGTTAAAATCTTTCCAAGTTCCACATTCAAGGAATTCCGAGACTGTGTTTCTATCCACTTGTCGGGAACTTTCTGGACCTCGCAACATGCCATAGCTGCTATGGAACATGGAGGGATGATAATTACGATTTCTACCTTTTTTACTGAGGAGAACAAATTTGAGCAAAGACCCTATAGATTTAGAACCCCCTACACAGCGGCTCAAGGAGCAAAGAATAGGCTAGGAGAAGCTCTGGGTTGGGAATTGGTAAATAAGGGCATAACCTCAATTGTCACCAATCCCGGACCAGTCCACTCAGACAGAATCTACAAGACCGTTTATCCCAAGGCTGCTATGGAGTTTTTAAGGATTGGTGGTTATCCAGGTGTGACTCCGCAAGAAATAGGAAATTATGCTGAAAGATTTTTTTCCATCATGGGAGAGTCCGAAGAAGTGGTTGCTGCTGGTATAAAAGAACTAAGTTCAGATATTCTAAAGGCAAGAAATGATAAATCAGGAGATCTGAAATCGCTTGCAGGCTCTTTATCTGGGCTTTTGAAAAAGACCCAAGAGATTGCTGAAAAAATCCAGAACAATACAAGAAAAATGATTACTGACGGAGAATTTCTCACTCAGGAACAAGTAGGTGAAATGGTGCTTTGTCTTGCAGATGGCAAAATGAATAAGATGTTGAATAGTAGAGTCATCCCCAATGATCGCGTATTTTATCCAGTCAAGCCAATTATTGGATCAACCGTGCCCATGATTGAAGATCAATCTATCCTTAAGGACAAGGTTATTGTTATTACTACAAATTCAAAGGAACAAAAAGAGATTTCACGTGTGCGTTCACTTGCCTCTTCATTGATGGAGTCTGGCGTAAAACAGGTTGTAATTCTTTCGTCGACAAATCACGATGAACTAAGAGAATTTCACACACATCCGATCGATCTCCTAAAAGACAGTGAGATTGCGAAGTTCATGAATATAGTCAGATCAAAATTTGGTCAGTTATTTGCCCTGATTCATTTTACAGGAGAATTTGATTATGGGCGCCAGATTCTCTCATTCCAAGGAAATGAATGGCAATCATTAATAGACAATTTCATAAATATACCGTATTTGGTAATCAAAGAAGGGGTAAAGTCGATGTCCCCCGATGATGCATCAAATGACCCATCAAAATTTAAGTCCTCGACGGGTGCAATCGTAATCGTGGGTCCAGATGCACCAATTGGTAAAGTGTCGGGACTATTGAGGAGTAGATCAGAAATATTTAGAGGAGCCCTAAGGCCCCTTGTTACTACTGTAAATCAAGAGCTTTCTGATGTTTTGGGTTCCTCAATCAAGCCGTATTTGATCCTAGCTGGCAATGTTGAAGGTCGACAACCCGATGAAGATAGGCTAAGACAATCAATAATAAATTTGACAACCAGCCCTAAAGGACTTTGTGAGCGTATATTTTACATCGACGAAGCTAATTCGCAATGAACGGTAATAAATAAAAATTATTCGAATATTGGCATTCGAACTGTCTTAGGAACTGGACTGCTCTGACGCTGCCGCTGCAGATGATGATGCGGCCATATCTTCAGTCGATGATGAACTTGAAGCACCATCGACTATTTCAGCCGTGGCAAATCTGTTACCTACCTGAACTACACGTATCTTTGCGTTCTGTCCGACCTTTCCGTTTTTCACAAAGATTACAAATCCTTGTATCCTAGCTATACCGTCCCCCTTTCGACTAATCTCGGTGATTTGGACGTCGTATTCTTTACCAGTTTCCACTGGTTTCGGTCCGAAATTGTCGTTCCTTCTAAAACCTCCGTAACTCATTGTTAAAATACGTCAAAGCATTACCTTATATAAACCGTAACAGGGTAGTCCTAGCGATAAATCAAGTTCAGGTTCCTATTCTAAACCCTCTAACCGATGAAGAGCGAACGGTTTCTATGGCAGAAAGAATTGCAAGGTAGCTTGTTTTAGGATTCCCCTCTGCTTGATAGTTCTTCAATTTTATATTCAGCTTACCGAATTTGCCTTCAGCTATGACCTCGTGTTGATTGTAACGAATCCTCGGGTCTACCACTATTCGAACCATGGTTTTTTGCATTCCTAGTCCAGCTAATGCAAGGATTGATGCCACATTGACGTTTGCAGGAAAATTAGAAATAGCTTCTGCAGCCGTCCCGCAATATATAGTAGTTTTCTTATTGATCGTGTCTAGACTAATGTTATTTTTCTTAAAGAATGGAGCTCCTTCTAATGCTTTGGGATTCTTAGTCGTGATAAGCATGACAGATTCAAGACCTTCCCTAGCACTTCGAATTGCGTCAATTCCTGCTATCGCGCCAGTTGGCAAGATCAGACTCGTGCCATTTTTAGCCGACAAATCTAGCAGCGCTGATAACAGTGCGTTATCAGTCAAAGCTCCTACACTCATTACTATCATATCCTTTCCTAATTCGAGCAGAGGTCTTGCGAATAGCCTGACTGCCTCCTGAGATGCACATTCCAACACCAAACTGGATTGTTTGAACTCAGCTGACGAAATCAATTCGGTGAATTCTGAAAAGCGCGCAATACCTCCGGTGGTTAGCTTGGCTGCAAGACCATTTGCAGCAGACTTGTCGGCATCAAACAAGAATCTGAGGACAGTATTGTTTATCCTTCCAGTATCTAGAGCTAATGCGACCTGAGTACCTATAGCTCCACAACCAATGATACCTATTGTATTCAACAGATTAATAATGCGTATTCATATTCGGTGATATAATTGTAGAAGGGGATCAAATAACCCTTCAACTTGCAGACGAAATCACCATCGTAATAAGTGGTTTAGACCTCTTCATGATCTAAATTATATTATCTTCTGCCGCCTCTGCCGCCTCTTTCAGGCTTTTTCTGTCCTGGTAATCTTCTCTTTTCGAATCTTTTTTCAAAGTTACTTTTATTACGTAACCTAGAAACGGGTTGCAAGCGCGTTTTTCCTTGGATTTTAGGAGTTTGACCCCGAACCTTACCTGCTTTTGTTAGTGAGCCATGAGTTGGCATAAATTATTCGCCTATTCTGAATGTAAGTCTAATATATATTGATTGTTTTGAATTGGATTATAAGATATACAAGAAGGGGGCAAACATTGCCTTATAGACGCTCAAAATAGGCAACATACGAGCAGATTATATTAACTTAAATGTCATTTTTATTACTATTATACATATCAACTTAAAATGTCTCTTGTCGCAAATGACTTTAAGCTTAAGATCCAGGAGCTGAAGAGGAAGTATGACGCCACAATTTTGGCTCATAATTATCAGTTGCCTGAAGTTCAAGATGTTGCCGATTACGTAGGTGATTCATTAGGATTATCAATCAATGCAGCTAAAACAAAACAACGGACAATTGTATTTTGTGGTGTACATTTTATGGCCGAAACTGCTTCTATAATCTGTCCTGACAAGGAGGTCTTGATACCTGATTTGGATGCAGGATGTTCGCTGTCCTCAACTATCGATATTTCGCAATTGAAGGCATGGAAATCCCAACATGAAGATGCGGTGGTAGTAAGCTATGTCAACACAAGTGCGGAAATCAAGGCTATGTCAGATTATTGTTGTACTTCAAGTAATGCAGTGAAGGTAGTCAATAGCATCCCGAAAGATCTTAAAATTCTCTTTCTTCCAGACATGTTTTTAGGAGCATATGTGGCGGACGTGACTAAACGCAAGAATATGTTTATTTGGCCTGGAGAGTGTCATGTGCACGCAGGGATAAGAGCAGAGGATGTTAACATGATGTTGACTAAATATAAAGATGCAGACTTTCTTATTCATCCGGAATGCGGCTGCACAACATCTACCCTATACAATAGCTCAAATGGCGACATAATTAAGAAGCCGCATATTTTGTCTACGGAGGGAATGATGAAGCATGCTCGATTAGGAACCGCTACAAAATACGTGATTGCTACTGAGGTTGGAATTCTGCATAGAATGGCTAAGGAAAACCCCTCGAAAACGTTCATCCCAATCAAAGAAAACGCGATTTGTAAATACATGAAAATGATAACGGTTGAAAAGGTCTATGATTCATTAATTAAAAATATTTATAGAGTCAAAGTGCCGCAGAAAATTGCAGATCGAGCCAGACTGGCCATTGACAGAATGTTGCAAGTCAGTTAGATTTGAGCTCATGTCAAGAGATTGTCGAACCCATCCCAAAAGATTGAGAGAAGTATACGAAGGGTCCAACTTCGAGTATCTATTTCATCTTATCAACAATTTTCAAGCTATAATTGGCTGCCTTGGTTGAATGTGTGAGGTAGCCTACAGAAATTCTGTCTGGGCTTGCCTCAGCATAGTCTTTGATATTCGACAATCTAATACCACCAGAAATTTCTATTATTGATCTCTTTCGTAAACCTAGATTGGATATTGCTTTAATTGCATCCTTTGCTGCAACTGGGTCAAAATTGTCTAGCATCACAATGTCTGCCCCTTCACTAATTGCAGTAATTAGGTCTTGAAGACTAGTAACCTCGCACTCAATTTTAATCATGCTACCACATTTTTCCCTCAATTCCTGTATGCAGCGCTTCACTGATCCCACAAGATAAATGTGGTTGCTTTTAATCAAGACCATTTCGTCCAGCCTTTGTCGATGTGGTTTACCTCCCCCAAGCTTAACAGCTTTTTTGTCAAATGTCCTTAGACCAGGACAAGTTTTCCTGGTACTAGTGATCTCTGCAGCACTACCGACGCCTCGAATAGCTTTTATAAAGGTTCTCGTCTCAGTTGCAATGCCACTCATACGCATTAGTATATTTAGAGCAGTTCTTTCTGCTTTAAGAATGTCCTTTGCTCTCCCTTCGATCTCCAGTACCTCTTGATAGTTCCTAACAATTGAACCATCATCTACCAAATTCCTTGAATTGCAACCGCATATATCAAAGATAACAATGGCCTCTTCTAGTCCTGCTACTACAGTTTCGCCATCCGACTTCACTACTATTTCTGCTCGTACATTTGTATCTCTAGCATCGAGATTATTGGTAGTAATATCGCCAGTCCCAATATCCTCAAGTAAAAAGCTTGTGAGTGCTTGTCTAGTCGTCAGGGAAGTGTGAATTCTCAAATAATTATGCGACTTTTTGCGCGTATTTGTGAGCCACGTTGATATTCAAAGCCGCAGCAATTTTGGAATTTAAAGGTTGAAAAACTAGGATTATACCTGACCAATCTGGTGAAAGCTCCGTAGACTTACACACTGCGCATATTTTGCCATATGTTATAGCCTTGCATTTCTTACACGCTAGTTCCTTAGGCAACTACTTTGAACCTCCACTTTTTTTCTCCTTTGTGGGAGGTACAGTTTGAGTTTGTCTTGATTTTTTTACTTCTTGTTCAATCCACTCACTCGAGCCTAAAAATGGTTGCCTACAGGTGATCCCGATTTTGCCCATCCCTGTACCTTTTCCAAGACTGATCGCGGTAACCCTAGCCCTGATTTTCGAACCAATTTTTAAGGATTTAGCACTTTGGTTAGCAATTATGACACCTTGTTTAACATCGCTCTTAAGATAATCGTCTGTGATCTGGGAAAGATGTAAAAGAGCATCCGTGGGACCTACTCTGACAAAGGCTCCAAAGTCAGTTATCTCTACTATTTCCCCTTCAACAACCTCTTGTAATTTAGGATAAAAGGTTAGAGCTTTAAACTGTACTTTATGGTAAGTAGAACCATCACCAGCAACTAATTTACCGACAGCGTTAGCTGAGGCATCGATTATCATAATTACGTAGCCTAATTCTGGGCTAATCATACTCTCATATTTCTCCTTCAATATGGCCATAGCCGTATTTTTCAACGAACTCGTAAGTCTGTTAGGAGGAATTCTGACTACATCGTTCATATTGATTATGAGAAACATCTGTTAGAATTGTCAACAAAGATCAATTTATTAACCTTTGGCCATCTACATTCAGATCTTGATCGGGCTCGTTAATAGATGACTTCGATCTTTATTGATGCGTCTGTTAATTCGACGCTAGATTCCTTTCCTATAGTGTTTTTGAACATTGATCTAAAGAAGCTTTCAAAGAATTTTGATCCCTTTTTTCCAAGCCTATGTCTTACAACTATAGTTCTCTTCGCAGATTGTTTCACCTCGTCATATGTACCAAGATGCCCATAGCGACACATAATTTTTTCAATATACTCAAAAACAGCTTCGTCTGTCAAATCTTTTCTCCAAAATACAATTGTATCCCTGGGGACGGATCCTCCTAGATTCGAACCCAAGGCAGTAATCGTATCTTCGTCTAGCGAATCAATAAGCGTAGTTAGTAATTCTCGATTGATAGTTACCATATCAATTTTGGGAAGGAATCTCGTAAAATCGGCAAATCTTCTTAATATTATCCCTACGATGGAATTTACAGAGACACCCATTCGCTCAGCCTCCTCATCTAAAACCTTAGATAACTCATGGTCAAATCTAAAGGAACGGGTTATTGTATCAGATCTATTATCTGTAGACTTGTGAGCCAAGATGTTGATTAAATAGGCATTCGATGAGCTCGATAATAAACTAGATGTTATTATACTAATCATTCCTCAATGAGTTTCTAATATGATATAATCAAATATGATCTACCTTCCAATTTTTGAATCGAATTTCGTTTGGAAAGTTTGTCGATTTATGAAATCATGATTATATTAATGAATTATTCAAGCCCAAAGAGCTATATAGTTTAAATATTAGTGATTCGAATTTTTGTTAGTTAAGATGGTTCATGTTGATCAAGTAATGTCAACATTGAGACAAGTAGTTGATCCAGAACTTCATAGGGATATTGTCTCGATGGGAATGATCAAAGATCTCTCGATTGAAGGGGACAAAGTATCATTCACTTTAGAATTAACGACACCGGCTTGCCCATTTAATGGTGAAATTGAACAAGATGTTCGTAATCGGATGACTGATTTGGGAATTAAGGATTTAGATGTAAAGGTTACAGCAAGGGTTACTGAAGGTAGGGCGATATCGATGGATGAACTCCTGCCAGGTGTCAAAAACATTATTGCAGTTGCAAGTGGTAAAGGTGGAGTAGGTAAAACAACTGTTGCAGTTAATCTTGCCGTTGCACTTTCTAAGACAGGAGCGAAGGTAGGATTGTTGGATGCGGATATTTATGGTCCTAGCGTTCCATTGTTTATGGGCATAAAGGATTCTCCCGCAGTAGTTGACGGGAAAATTCAACCAGTCATCGCTTACGATGTGAAAGTGATTTCTATGGGGTTCTTCTACGAGCAATCTCAGCAGGCTGGAATTTATAGAGGCCCAATAGTTTCAGGCATAATTAAGCAATTTATAACTGATGTAAATTGGGGCGAATTGGATTATTTAATAATAGATCTGCCACCAGGGACTGGCGATGCACCTTTGACGATGGCACAAACCATACCAATTACAGGTATCTTGGTTGTAACTACCCCTCAAGATGTCGCTATGAATGTCGCTATCAAGGCAATTGGAATGTTCAATAAATTGAATATACCGATTATTGGAGTAGTAGAAAATATGAGCTACTTGGAATGTCCTAACTGTAAGGAGCATATGACTATTTTTGGTGTTGGTGGAGGCAAAAAGGTGAGCGAAAAATTTGGAATATCGTTCGTAGGTGATATCCCACTTAATCCAGAAATTATGGCCAACAGTGATACTGGGAATCCTATCCCATTAATAAATCCGAATTCAGATCAGGCTAAGATTTTTGACAAAATTGCAAGACAGATGGCCGGCAGAGTAAGCGTAATCGCAAACGAATTGAAATCCCAGCAAGAGGCAGAAACAGCTGGAGAAGTACAGGCAACCACCTAATAGTATTTTAAAATAATGCGTTTCACTCAATCTGAAAAGAACGCATTAAAAAAGCCACTCGGCGAACTTTGGCAGAATTCAAGGATTACTAGAACCAATCTCCTAAATTTTTTAGGAGATTGCAAATTCATCGTAACCGTAGGCGATGATACGACGTGTGCTTTAGTACGTCTTAAGATAACTCCAACTATTTCAATTACCGACGGAAAGACCAAGCGCAGTAACATCAAGCTAACTAAGGATCCCAAATACGACCCTCTCCTGGTCTACCTACGTGATGTCCGAATTCCAGAATACAAATGCAAAAATCCAGCCGGTTATATAACACAAGAGGCTTGCAGATTGGTAACTAGCCTAATACAAATGAGAAAACCATCCAAGATAATCGTAGATGGAGAGGAAGATTTGCTAGCGATCCCAATGTTTGCCCATTTGCCAAAAAATTCTGTGCTGGTCTACGGGCAACCCAACGAGGGCATGGTCTTGACTCGGATTAATTCAGCGATTCAGAACATGGCCAAAGATTTATTGACTAGATTCTATCAGAAGGAATAGTGATGGAAATGATGATACGGTGGCTGGATGATCCTATCTGAAATTGTGATTAATAATCAAATGTCTGATCCAATACTTGCAAACACAAATTATCGATTTATGAACAATCGAACACGAAACCCTCCAGAGTATCAATAAATGACTGGAAAAAGTAGAGCTTACTCTTGTGGAGTGTGACACGTACACGTGCATTTGATCAACATCACGTCGAATGAACAATCTTTCGTTTCACTAGGGTGATCATCGACCGGCCACTCTAACGGACATTCAGAGTGTCTTCCTCGTTTACAGAAGAACGTCAGGTGCAACTCAAATTAATATTGCATAGTGTTATAAAACCATTTAGAGTGTGTCTGTGTTAAAAGGTTACATTTCAATGTTAAACAGCTGTGGAGCATATAATGAGCCATCTCTAATATGTTTAACCTTGGCGACAGAAAGGTAATGAGGCCAGATTGTAACTAAGATGCTGTCTTTGGGTACACCTTCAGGTACTTCAATTATCTGAATGTCATCAGGATCTACACCATATTCATTAAGTTTATGTTTGCTTAAGGCAACGATATCCTGAGAAAGACCACTATTATAAACATACACCTTCCCGGTATATTCGATGTGGTCAACCATCTCCTTACTAGTACATATATCGACTACTAAAAATGTATTTATTTTCGAATGGTCGATCATCAAAACCAAATTTACTGGAAATGATCTTTTTCGTTTACTATAGTCTAAGCTGCAATACCGACGCAGAAAATGGATCCTCAAAGATTGGCTCTTGTACTTTGTAAGACGAGGTTGGTAACCTAATGTTTCTGAATCGACTTGTTTCGATATTTTCGTATATCCCAATATCCTAGAACAATAAATGCAACTCCTAGCGCAATAATTAGAAAGTCTGCTGGCAGGATCAATTTCCAAAGGGCATTCACTGTTGCTGCATATATGAAAAGCAAAGCAAGAAATATAAGCGCTATACCTGCGATAATCTCACTATTTATTCTCGTCATGATCGAGGTATTTACCTCATACACATCGTAAAAAGGTTTTCGCATGCATCTTGTAACTATTTCTTATCATCTTCTTATCAAATTGGACCCGTTAAATTTTTATAATAGAATAGATAGGAGGCCGATAATACAACTGGATCCTGAAAGGTTCGAGATTAGTTGCACATATAACAACTTCATGATAAATCGAATAAGTTGACCCAACTGCAGAAGCTTCAACTTCAAAAGTTTGAAAATGAAGCATATGTCATCTCATTTCGGCTTTTAGGTTCCGGGAAGATTTGGTTGGTGTAGCTCAACTACAATCAAATTTGATTGGGGTTCTATTAATGTCATAGTTAGTATGATAGTTCCACCGTATGGCTTTTCAAGCATAAAGAGTCGATGCAACTAGATCAGTAAACTCTTTGGTAGACAAACTACCCCCAATGTCTTTGGTTTTTTTGTTTGAAATCAACAATTTTACAATTGCATCCTCAATTAGCGCACCACACATTCGAGTCTCTTTATCATGGTATTTTTCTGACAGCCACTCTAGCATTAGCTTTGTAGAAAGGAGGATAGAGGAAGGATTCGCAATATTTTTTCCCGCAATATCAAATGCTGCCCCATGAACAGGTTCGAATAGGGCATAATTGTTCCCAATATTGGCTGCAGGTCCCATACCCAAACCTCCGACCAATTGTGCAGCTTCGTCAGACAATATATCGCCGTAAAGGTTCGTCGTCAAAACTATGTCATGTGATGATGGATTTCTTATCAGATCCATCGCAAATGCGTCCACATACGATTCCTTATACGAGATTTCCGGATATTTGGCAGCAACTGCTCTACATGCGTTAAGAAATAGGCCATCTGTTTTGCGCATAACATTAGCTTTATGCACTGCTATAACCTGATTAGATTTACCTCTCGATCTACACAGTCTAAATGCATAATCTGCAATTCTGAGGGACGCTTTTTCTGTTATAAGCTTAATAGCTATTGCAGTCTTGTCATCTGTATTAAACTCCCAGCCAAGATAGAGATCCTCAGTGTTCTCTCTTACCGTAATCAAATCAATTTGATTGGAATAGGAATCAATATTCGGATAAGATTTTGCAGGTCTGATATTTGCGTACAATTCTAAAACTCTTCTCAAAACTATGATGACATCTGCAGCACATTCACCTACAGGTCCCTTTATACAGGCATCTGTGCTTCTAATAGCTTGCATCGTTGATTGTGGGAGAGCCTGGCCAAGATCCAGCTTAGCTTTATCACCTGCTTCACATTCTATTAACGAAAATTTAACATCACTATGATCATTGATCGTCTCAAGCACAGTTTTCGCAGAATTGATAAGATCAGGGCCGATACCATCTCCTCTTATTAATGTAATTTTATACCTTCTCAGATTAAAAGTTCACACTCTTCTTATACACTTTCATAAGGCGTTACCTGTATACTCCGTTACAAGTGCAATATAATTCGTTTCAGATGATGCACATTTTGTCACTGATATATTTTATAATTGAGAATGATTTTTTTTCAGAAAGTGTCTAATGAATATTCTGATTTCCGAAGATACTAGATAAGTTGTAGTTCAAAAAGATGGATTATTATATTTTTAATTATCTGGCCTGAACGTAAAATGAAATACATTGGCCGAGACGAGCATACACAGCCACTAATTATGCGAGATGTCTCTGAAATTCAATATCATACTGGCCTAGTTTGTTAACCTCTAGGCAAAGCAGAAACCCCAGTCCTCGCCATTTGGATAATCCCGTAATGAGTAACCAGATTCTTAAATGCATCTATTTTGTCTGGGGTTCCGGTGATCTCAACCAAGATGTTCTCCTTAGCTATATCTAGGACGTTAGCTCTAAAGATGGAAGCGTAATTTATTATTTCCATTCTTACAGGAGGATCTATTGCCTTCATTTTTATCAAAGCAAGTTCACGATATACCGTGTGTTCCTTGTCAAGAACTGTGACTTCTACGACGTCAATTAATTTTCTGAGCTGCTTAACAAGCTGATCCACAGTCCTCTCATCACTTTTAGTAGTGATTGTCATTCTTGATAGATCAGGCATCTCTGTAGAACCTACTGTGATGCTTTCTATATTGAAATTTCTAGCTCTAAATAGATTAGTTATCCTAAAAAGCACACCTGGTTTGTTTTCAACAAGTGATGATAGGATGTAAAGAGGGACGAGTCTGTCATGTGATTGTGCTTCAGTAGTTGCTGTCATGAATTAAGCGCCCGTTATCATATCCTTCAAGCCAGTCCCAGGAGCAACGAAAGGATAAACGTCCTCTTCAGGATCTATTGTGATATCGATAACTGTGGCTACATTACTTTTTAATGCAGATCGAATGGCTTTGTCAAGCTCATCTACGGATTGCGCTTTTATGCCCTGTGCCCCATATGCTTCTGCAATTTTCGAATAATCGGGACAGCTTTTTTGGTGTACTCCCATGTATCTTCTATTATAGAATGTTCTTTGCCACTGTGCTACCATTCCTAACATATAGTTGTTCATCAAAAATACAATTACTGGAAGATCGTCTAAAACCGAAACAGCCAATGAATTCTCGGTCATGTTAAACGAGCCATCACCTGCAATATCTACAACTGGCACTGTAGGTCTTGCGGCTTTAGCTCCTATTGACGCTGGGAACCCAAATCCCATAGTTCCGAGTCCAGTAGAGCTGAAGAAGGTACCAGGAGATATAACATCGAAATGCAAGGAGGCCCACATCTGGCACTGACCAACTTCAGTTGTTGTTATTGCTTCAGACGGTAGGATTTCTCTCAACTTTTTTAATGCCTTTTTAGCGGTCAAGTCTCTCGTGTAGTCTTTAATGCTTTCAGAGTAATAATCAATCAGTTCCTTCCTCCTTTTGAGCCAAGGATTGTGTTTGTCCGTAGATATGACTTGGTTGGAGAGCATCTTAACTAACGTCTTCAGGGATGCTTTTACGTCTCCCACTACAGCTACATCTACTAATTTGTTTTTCCCTATCTCAGCGGGATCGATGTCCATGTGAATAATATTCATTCCTTTCCCAAATTCATCAAATCTACCAACAGATCTATCGGAAAATCTTGCGCCTACTGCTAATATGCAGTCTGCTTCAACAATAATCTTATTTGCCTCTGCATGTCCGTGCATTCCGATTGGACCCATAGCTAGTGGATGATTTTCAGGAAAAGCGCCCTTTCCCTTGAATGTCGTGACAACTGGAATCAAGAGTAACTCTGCTAGTGCTTGTAACTCTGAAAAGGCCCCAGATAAAATGACTCCTCCGCCAGCCATTATTATTGGTCTTTCAGAATTCATCAAGAGCTCAACCGTCCTTCCAATCTGAGAAAAATCAGCGTCGAGAACCGGATTATAGCCCCGTACTTTTACAAGCTCTGGAAAAAATATATCTTCAGTTGTTTGCTGCACATCCTTTGGAATATCTACCAGTACAGGTCCAGGTCTTCCGCTTTCTGATATATAAATAGCCTTTTTGATAGTCTCAGGTATTTCTGCAGCAGTACGTGGTTGAAATGCGTATTTTGTACATGGATTTGCAACGCCTATGATGTCTGTTTCTTGAAAAGCATCTTTTCCAATCATCGCCAAGGCTACTTGACCAGTTACTGCTAGCACAGGTGATGAATCGGCATACGCTGTTGCAATACCGGTTATAAGGTTAGTAGCACCAGGGCCAGAAGTTGCAAAGCAAACGCCTACTTTTCTTTTGATTCTTGCATACCCATCAGCCATGTGCGCAGCAGACTGTTCATGGCGGACTAGGACGTGTCGCAGTCCTGAATCGACAAGGGCATCATAAATCGGAAGATTTGCCCCGCCTGGGAGGCCGAATACAATTTCTACCCTATCCTTTTCTAAAGCTGCAAGCAGAGCTTTCGCTCCATTCATCTCCACCAATTATTTTTACTCCTATTCTTACAAGACAATCAATTGCTCATTCCGAATATTAACCAATGATTAGGAAAGTTCTAAAATTTCATTTAATATTATAATGCCCTTTTCAAATACGTAATAATGTAATTGAACTATCGGCTTGCAGGTGGTCATTTTAGTACCTCAAATGTTTGCAATAATTAATAAATTTTGTGCTATCTATTATATTCGGGGTCATATTAGGAAACCTGAGAGGCTAAGGCTTGCTACTCAAGCTTTTATTTCAGATGAGGTGATCTCATCTCTAAAAATTTTATACGCTTTTTCGGCAGAGTAGCTGCTATGGACAATCGACTTCACTGCCCTAGCCATCGGTACGGGATAATCTGATTGCCAAATGTTTCGTCCCATGTCTACGCCTACTGCCCCATCTTTGATTGCATTAGAGGCTAGCTGTAATGCTTCATTTTCCGTCGTCTTTTTTCCACCTGCAATAACAATGGGAACTGGACAACCCGCGACAACGCTGCTGAAATTATCGCAGTAGTATGTCTTGACGATATGGGCACCTAATTCCGCAGCTACTCTACAAGCAAGACCCAGATATCTTGAGTCTCTTATCATATCCTTGCCGACAGCTGTGACGGCTAGAACGGGAATTCCATACTTTTCGCCCTCATCAACAAGTTTAGCTAGATTAGACAACGATTGATGCTCATATTTACTGCCTACAAATATAGAAAGAGCCAAACAGGAGACATTTAGTCGGATAGCTTCTTCGATACACGTAGTAATGGATTCTTTCGACAAATCCTCACCAATAATTGTGGAGCCACCAGATACTCTCAGCACAATTGGTATATCGATAGTTGGATTTACACATGTTCTTAGAATCCCTCTAGTCAGCATTATTGAATCAACATATTTCGCTAACGGTCCGATAGTACTCGATGGAGATTCAAGCTTCTCCGTCGGTCCCAAGAAATAACCATGATCTACTGCTAACATCAAACATCTAGAATCATTTGGCCTAATAATCTTCGATAGACGATTTCGCATTCCCCATTCCATATTTCTTCCAACTTTTCTGTTTGAAATCAGTATTTAAATATTGAAAACAGTGAAGACATTTTTAATTAGTTACAAGTATTTTCATAGCGTCAGTAGCTTCGTGTGCTTCTCTAACTGCCTCTGCGATATGGTCTATAGAATACCTATGAGTCACTAGATCACATATATTAATTCGACCCTCAGTTAAAATTTTTAGTGATAAATTGGTTTCTATTTCAGAAGCTGCATAACTAGGTATTATACAGAGCTCATTAGCATAAACATTAGATAAATTAAGCGAGATCTCGGCTTGTTTTGAAGGAACTCCGAACAACAATATTGATCCGCCTTTTCGTGTGACCTTCAACCCGTTCTGGAAAGCAGTAGAACTACCAGTTGCCACTATCGATAAATCCACACCCTTTTTCCCAGTCAAATTATGTAATTTATCCACCAGTGTTGGATCTCCTGCGTTAAGAACATTGAAATCACCAAATTTTTCCGCGAAATCCAATCTAAATCGATTGTAATCCACTAGTATTATATTACCAGCTCCGCGATATCGAGCTAAGACTGCAAGCATTAGTCCTGTTGGACCTGCCCCAAATATTGCGACATTATCTCCCATACATATCCTACCTTTATTAATAGCTCGTAGGCAACACGCCAAGGGTTCGATAAATGAAGCAGCTTCATACGTCAGACTGTTAGGAAGCTTCAATACTCCTCCCCGTTCGATATTATACTGTGGTACTAAGAATAGTTCGGACAATCCACAAGGGTCTATGTTGCTTTTCTGGTAAAAAGAACACATTGTAGAGCTACCGTGAAGACAATAATAGCATGAAGAGCAGCTGACGTGATGATGAACAAAGACCCTGTCTCCTTCCTTAAAATCATTTATTTGACCACCGATGCCCGCAATCTCACCTGCTGGTTCGTGACCCAGCCTACCAGATCTCATGCCATATTCTCCATAAATTTTCTCTAGGTCTGAACCACATAAACCACATGCACGCATTCGTACGAGTATGGTTCCTCTTTCGATTTTTGGTATAGGAATATTCTTGACTTCGACACTAGATTTAACTCCAACAAATGCGGCTTTCATATTCACCGGCAGTCCCATTGCATTATTAAGTTATGTTGAATAAAACATTGGTCCTTTTTTTTGGTTGCCCTGGATATAGCCATTAATTCAGTTCCTACATAACTAATTGTCATTTTAATAAAGTTAATGCCTAATCAAAGGTTAATCAGTATAAAATCCACCTTATTTTTTTCTATACTTCTTTGGTTTTCTAATGAAAATTCCTTTACATCCCTCACAACAGAAAAAATATGATTTCCCATTGTGGATTAACGAAACCGCAATCTCTTCTTCTAACTCAATTCCACATACCGGGTCCACTGGCATCCGCTCTAACATTTCAGGCAGCACTATCTATTTCTACCGAATTAGTTTCCAGAGTATAACTAGGTTAGGACTGAAATTTATGTTATTCATTATGATGATTTTATCAAGGAATTATTGAATACATCGTCCCACAAGAACACAAAATTGAACACCGATTGGTCAAGTTAATGTGACTCGATAGCTAAAATGGGACCCCAACCAATTCAAAACTGATGTCCTATCCTTGCATAGAAGTGATTTGCGGCAGATGTGGTAATCTAATCAGCAAAATTATACAGCTTAAAGCCATAAGAGATCTTCTTCGCCCACACAACGGACGATGCAAATATTGCGGTAATTCTTTAAGTTCGACTGATTTTGCTTTAAAAATGGAAGAACAGTGACTTGATTTTTAAAATAGTCACGATATGCATGGCTATGCTTAATTCATCAACGGTTCGACACTATTAATATATTGATATTGAACTTCATATAAGACTGAAGAATCAATTCCAACAGTTCGAAAGTGCCTAAATAGTTTCATTTGCTTATTCCTTTAGATTGTTTCATCGCCAACAGCAGGGCCTGCAATTTGTGTTGGGTCTCATTCCATTCGTTTTTAGCCATTGAATCGAACACTATACCAGCTCCAGCTTGAAGATATGCTTTTTTGCTGCGCAAATACAACGATCTAATAGATATTGCAAAATCACAAGATCCATTGCATGAGAAATAACCTATAGCTCCAGCATATGGGCCGCGTTGTTCGTGTTCAAGTTCGTGAATTATTTGCATCGCCCTAACCTTTGGGGCTCCTGAAACAGTACCTGCAGGGAATAGTGCTCTGAATGCATCAAATGAATCATGATTACTATTTAGAATACCACAAACATGAGAAACTATATGTTGTACATGACTAAATCTTTTTACTGACATTAAATCTGAGACTCTTACTGAACCATACTTTGACACCCTTCCAATGTCATTCCTTGCCAAGTCAACGAGCATTGTGTGTTCTGAAATTTCCTTTTTGTCTTTCAGAAGTTCTTGGGCTAATCTTGAATTCTCGACTTCACTATCAACTGTTGGTCTAGTTCCAGCGATAGGGAATGTTTCAAGAAAACCATTAGTAATCCTAAGGAGCATTTCTGGACTCGAGCCAACTATGGAATTTTTCCCCATTTTTAAAAAATACATATAGGGAGATGGGTTAATCCTCCTCAAACTTTGATAGAATTTTAGTGGATCCCCGTATATATCAAATGCTAATTTTCTAGATAGAACGACCTGAAAAATGTCGCCCATAAAAATATACTTCTTCGCCTTGTTTACCATCTTGATAAACTGATTTCGGTTCAAATTCGATTTAGGTTTTGAGTATGAGAATTGTTGTCCAACAATCTCTGGTGCAGATTTCTCAAGTAACTTTCTAACTACATTAAGCCTGTCTTTTTCTCCAATGTGAAAATAACTGATAGTCTCTTGTCTGTGGTTGAAGATAATTCCGTCAGTATATATTCCTAAATCAATGAGTGGAAATTTAGCCTTTGCTTGAGGAGTATGAGGATCGACGTCCTCCCATAATCGTATTGCTTCGTAGCTAATATAACCAACGGCGCCTCCACAATACCTTAATTTCTTGTTCATGACACGAGGCAATAGCAAGCGCACGTTTGAAAATGGATCATCAACCCTCTTTTTGTATACCTTTTTGGTTCTTCTATTTGTGATCAGTAGTTTTCTGCCGTCCAATTCAATAACGTAGTTTGGATCGAATCCAATAATAGACGACTCGGAAAGCTCTTTAGGCCCAACTAGCGATTCGAAAATGAATAATCTATCGTATTGATGATATAGTCTTTTGAACAGTTCAAATTGATCACAATCGCAGTCTAGTTTTGTTATATTAAATCTGGCAATTTTGGTCATTCTTCTTAGCCTCTCTGATTGGTAGAATTAATAATTACCATCGCTTGTTCTTAGTATTAAGTTATATGATTCTATTGTTCTCGGCTACAGCAAAAATCGGTCCACTTTAGGTCAATGAAAAAACATGTCGTCTTGAGCGTTGTACTTGTACCCGTCCCAGTCCGTTCTATTTCTAAATTATAGATGCTGAGCAAGTTGTGATATAAGTATCAATATGACAAACTATGACACTCACATATCTGATTGTTTCAAGCTAGCCAGATTCTTTTATTAGGTACTCGTTGCTCTTCTGATACGTTTATTCTAATGGCTAAGCGTTTACAAAAGATAGCAAATCGCAATGTTCTGCAGACAAAAAACAAGAATTCAATATCACTGCGTTTTGCACTCGCTGCGTTAGAGGATGCAATAAGATCAGTTGATCCTCACCGTCTAGTCAACGACCATGTGAAAGTGAAAAATGACAACTTACTGGTTAGCGACATTTATGGCAAATGTGTTACTATCAATTTATCTAACATTCGACATACGTATGTTATAGGCGCCGGCAAAGCTTCAGGTAAAATGGCATTAGCCATCACCAAGATATTAGGACAAAGAGTTTCCAGGGGTGCCATTAACGTCCCTTACAATTCTGATTTAAATTCTGATATAATATCATTTAAGGAAGCTGGGCATCCTTTGCCAGACCAAAATGGTGTCATTGGTACTAAGAAAATCCTGAACCTTTTGAGTCGAACAAGTAAATCAGACGTTGTTATCGCTTTGATTTCAGGTGGTGGTTCTGCGCTTTTGCCGATGCCCAGAGATGGAATCTCATTGTCTGAAAAACAACAAATTACTCAGTTGTTACTTCTTTCAGGTGCATCTATTAGTGAGGTCAACGTCGTTCGTAAGCATCTTTCTGCAGTCAAAGGAGGCCAGCTCCTTAAGTGGATTAGACCTGGCTGTTTGGTTATTTCACTTATCATTTCTGACGTTATAGGCGATGACTTTAGCATAATAGCATCTGGCCCGACCTTCCCCGATGGATCTACCTTTGTTCAGGCTAAGGAAATCTTAGAAAAGTACATGATATGGGATAGCAATAAAGAAGGCATAATTGCTGTACGAAAGACTATAGAAAAGGGAATAAATGGAATAATTCGAGAAACGGTAAAGCCTGGAGATAATTCGATATCTAATGTTAGAAATTTTATAATCGGAAATAATGAATCAGCATGCAAGGCTGCTGTCAACAGATTGAAGAAGATGAAGGTTAACACCATATATCTTGGTTCATCTTTTGGAGGCCTTGCTGTGGATCACGGTAGATATCTTGCTCATCTAGCATACCAATTCTCAGCTAACTGCCTTCCGTCAGCTTTTGTTCTAGGGGGAGAGACAGTAGTAAAACTCGAGGAAATCTATAAAAATTCAACAGGGGGAAGAAATCAAGAAGCAGTGTTAAGCTCAGGTATAGTCTTCAAACACAAGAAGAATGAGGATGTATCTATCTGTTGTTTGGGAACAGATGGTATAGACGGGAATTCAAAAAATGCAGGTGCGATTATTACGTCCAGAATATTTCCATTGATTTCGTCGAATAGGAAAATGTATGAAGGATTTCTGATTAGACATGACAGTAGCAACGCCCTTCGAGATTTAGACTCTTTGATTACTACGGGTAGAACAGGCACAAACGTCAACGACATTTCCATGGTTATCCGTGCCAAATAGCAATCCAAATTCAGTTACACGTAATCTCGCTCATCGCTACACATCGGGAGTTGCAAACTGCTTATATAGCCAGTACCCGTACAGTCACTTCGTTATCAAATACTTGGATAATTTCGCCGTTAGCAATCTTAACTATTAGTGAACCATCAGAAGCTACGTCTAAAGCAAGACCTTCATATTGTGATTTATCCTTATGAAGGACACGAACATGTTTGTTAATAGTCTCGCATCTTGTTTTCCATTTGTCGAGAAACTGTAACTCCCCTAATTCGAGGTTGGAGATGTAATTGTCAATTTTTTGCAAGATATTTAGTATCACACTTCCAGAGTCAATCCATTTGCCAGACAGTTCTCTTTTTAACGAGGTTATTTCATAGTCGGAAGCGATAGATTTATTGATATGGTTTAGGGATTTGTTATCCAGGTTAGAGTTTATTCCGACCCCTATTACAACATATTTTAATTTCGTATTTTCAACACCAATAGAAGTCAAAATTCCTGATACCTTCTTTGAGTTTATAACAATATCATTTGGCCATTTAATTTTTGAATCTAGTCCAGTTGCATATCGTATAGCATCGCAGACAGATAGTGATGCAACAAAGGTTATGAACGAAGCCATACACGATTCTATTTTTGGCCTAATTATTAGTGAGAACCATATTCCTCCAAATGGAGATATCCAAGATTTGCCGCTCCGACCCACTCCCAGACTTTGTTCGTTCGCAACAATAAGAGCTTTTTCTAATTTCAAATTTGATTCTGCCAAAATTATCGCAGTTTTTTGAGTAGATTCAATTGTACCATAAAAAAATATCACGTCACATATAGAATGTCGATTTTCAATTGAGACGTACCTTAATAGACTAGATCTAACATCCGCATTTTTCAATCAGTAAACGCAATTTTGTACAAAAGATTCAATACTACTTAAAAGTATCATCTTTTAATTCGACCAAATAAATACCGAAATGAAATCAAGTGATTTTGACGAATTCTAAATTATTTTGCTAACGACATTTGGGCAATGACTTCAGCTGGACTCAAAAGGACTACGAGAACTACATCATCATTACTTATTACTTGTGTTAAAGTACCGAGATTTTAATTGGCTAATGTAGAGACAACATTGTGTCATTCTTTTAAGATATGCTAGTTATATGGGTATATCTTGAATGAATACGTGTTAACAAATTGGCTCCGCGCTATTAGAGTCAGATTTCTATTATCATCAATTATTTCTGTAGTGGTCGGACTCTCTGTCACCTATTGGAAGATTGGTCACATTGATTTCATTTATGGCGCTTTAACTCTTCTAGGAATTGCTTGCCTTCATGCCAGCATTGATCTGTTGAATGATTATTGGGACTTTGCCAGGGGCATTGATAAGGATACGAAACGCACAAAATTCAGTGGTGGTTCCGGTGTACTACCAGATAAAATACTAACACCAAGAGTTGTCTACACTGCAGGTATATTTTTTTTATGCGTGGGAGCTGTTATTGGCATATATTTTGTGATGGTTAGAGGAGTAATGATAGTTCTCATACTTACCTTTGCCATCGTTTCCATATATTTTTATTCAACTAAAGTCGTAAACGTAGGACTCGGTGAAGTCGTTGTTATCATTAAAGGCATGCTGATAGTTCAAGGAACATATTATGTACAGACGCCGGAAATTAGTTACATAGCACTTTATAATGGCTTAATAGTGGGTCTGCTATCTGCAATAGTTCTTTTCGTTAATTCCTTCCCTGATTTTGAAGCAGATAAACAACATGGCAGGCGGACTTTGGTAGTGCTGATTGGAAAACAAAAGGGAGCCAAGTTGTTTTCAATATTAATCCTAGTCCCTTACGTCATGATAACAATTGGTACTGTCGTAGGTTACACAACGATATATTCTTTAGTGTGCTTGATTCCCTTACCTGTAGCAATCAAAGGAGGAATAAATCTAAACAGAGACTTTACTTCCGAGCCCAGCTTGGTTTCCGCTATGTCGAAAACAATATGGTGTTCCCGTCTCACTGGGGGATTATTAGCACTTACTTTCCTATTGTGAAGAGTAATTTCTAAGTGTTAATCTGTTCAATAACCACAAGGGGCAAAAAGCTGCATAACTAAAATAGCCTATGCCTCAGAAGGAGGATTAGCAAATCTATTCTTCGGATTTAGATGATAATTTACAACAAGTTGTGGATCCTTTTGCCTGCCTGTGAGTATTCCTACAACCATATCATCATTTGCTATAACCTCTTGTTCTCTAAGTTTCTTGACGGCAGCTGGCACGGCACCTGAAGCCATCTCACAATCAAAGCCGTTTAGACCAACAACTGACATACCGTCGGCCATCTCTTTGTCACTCACTTGAGTAACCAATCCGTTAGTAAAATCCAATGCTCTAAGTGCTTTAACAATGTTAGCGGGTCTGCCTATTTGGATGGCAGTAGCCTGAGTTTTCGGCACTTTCCCTATCGCATCATGAAATTCATAATATCGATTTATGAGCGCTAAATCAGGTCTTCCGTTATTCCAGGTGAGCCTTTCTTCTTCGAACAATCCATTAACCAATTCATAAAAAGTATTTGCACCTTCAGAATTTACAATCACCAATCGGGGAATTTTTTTTATCCAGCCCCATTCATACAACTCCATTAGACATTTTCCACAACTAGCAGTATTACCTAGTGCACCACCAGGATAAAAGATCCAGTCAGGAGAAGACCAATCCAAATTCTCTAATACCCTATAGATCATCGTCTTTTGCCCTTCAATTCGAAATGGATTTACTGAATTTACTGTATATCCTAAGTTGTCCCTTGCAGCCTTCAATGATGTAGCAAGAGCGACATCAAAATTCCCATTCACTTCAATCACTTGGGCTCCGAATTGAAATGCCTGTCCTAACTTACCTGGGGCAACCTCTCCTTTCGGAATATATACACTACAATTCATTCTTTCGTTTGCGGCATACATTGCAGCGGATGCCGAGGTATTACCTGTGGATGCGCAAATTAGTGTTTTAATTCTTAACATTTTTGCATGTGTCACTGCAGTAGACATACCATTGTCCTTGAAAGATCCACTGGGGTTATACCCTTCTGGCTGTAATCGGAGTAAATCTGAATTAATATTCGCATATTCTGCAACTTTGGTCATTTTGTAAGGTTTAGAAAGTCTACCTTCAGCTCCATCAAGAGACACAAGATAAGAGGCGCATTCCGCAAAGTCTTCACAATCTATATTGGAGAAATTTATCAGATCTCTGAATCTCCATACGCCACTCTCATCATATATATTTCCTCCATGATCCCTCCTTTCATAAAACTTTTCAATTAGCTCTCGCTTCGGAGAATCTGTATATTGGACATCTAACAAATTGCCACAAGTACACATATAATTTTCTGCTAAAATGTCAAAGGTTAGTCCGCAATCTGGATTTATACACTTCTTGCTAGCCATTTGCATTTGTGAAGTACGGCGATGTAAGACTTGTCTATATATATAGATAGGTCACTGGTTTAAGTACATACAAACAGGTTACGTTGTCGTCTGACCACGAATCGCCAAGAGAAAATAATTCTACAAATTTTGTAGGATTCAATAAATATACTTGCCGCTCAACATTCTACTGAAAACCATTGAGAATTGATCCAAATGTGCCTCACTATCTAGCTTTTTTCGTCTTTTGAACAGGCTTATCAAATATCTTCAGAACTTGATGGATGACGCCATCCATATCTTCTTCCTTGACATCTGGAGAGACCGCATGATTGAGTAGATTATTCACGGTTATGGAAGTTTCTGAACTGACTTCTTCATAACTATCCATGTCACTGTATGTCTGCTGATAGAGTTTACGTAGTCGTGCAGCATACATCTGTGTTCGATCGTTGACGGTTACTTTGTATGTACGAGAATTTACATTAATATTCTCCTCTATCATTCTTTTTATAGGTTCGATTTTGTATTTTAAATACTTGCCTACTTCCTTGGACTTATAATAAGATAGTTTTTGGGCGTGCCTAACAATAATTGATACTTCTCTTTTTTGTATTTACCCATTTTTTGACTTTTAGTGAGATCAGAATTGGCTGATTCTTTTTCTTATTATACTAATGTCAGGAATAATATTATCGATTGTCGTTCTATTTTGTCTAATGATCTTTTATTCATATGTAGGGGACATAAAAAAAGAGGGCGGTGCTATAAATACAATGAAGAATCGTTCAGATATAGAAGTTATGGCTTCAATCTTGCGAGCCGCTATTTCGAATTGGGAATACAAAACCACAATTATGAATAATGCAGTAGTATCTCATTCTCAATTGATTAGATATCTTGCAATAGCGGTAGAAAAAGGATTAATGGAATACTCAGAGACTACCGGCCTTTATAAAACGACTGAAGCTGGTGTAAAGTATTTATCAAAATACGAGCAATTGTTAGTCTTACTCCCTGCCATTCCTGATCTTCCCGACTTGGATTCTGTTACTGACACTAGTACGCAGGATCGATTGAATGAACCGATCAAGGATCGCTTATTCTCATAGTAAAAGAACCTTTTACAATTTAGAAAACTAAGTGTGTAAAATCGATGGTTTATCCTGAGGTAAGATATATTTATGACAAGATAACCAGTTCGGAATCTGCCTAAGTATATAAACAATAATTCACATTTGGTTTGAGGACAAACGTAATTTTGAATGAATTTGAGATCAGTAGAAATTTAAAGAGCATATTGCATGATAGCGTAGTCAGGAACCCTTCGGAAAATTTGCTACTCTCAGGTGGATTGGATAGTAGCATAGTCTGTTCTATCTCCCACCCAAAGAAAACGATCACGATTGCCTCATCGGTTAATGCACCAGACTTGAGTTATGCTAAGTTAATTGCAAGCAAATACAGCAAACAACATACTCAACTAATACTCAATCTAGATCAATTGTTGCAAGTTATTCATAATGTTATCTACATTCTTAAGACTTTTGATCCGGTTGAAATAAGAAATTCTAGCGTACTATTGGCAGCGATCGAACATGTAAAAAGAGATGGAGGAACCAGCATAATGACCGGCGATGGGGCTGATGAATTGTTCGCTGGCTACAACTATTTGCTAAGATACTCTGATGATGTAAGTAGACTAGCTAATGAGCTTCGAAGACTCAAAGAGATAATGACCTTTTCGTCCACTAGGATTGGTAGGAAGATGGGTATAAGGGTTATGACTCCGTTTTTAGATAAAGAGATGGTAACGTTTGCTGAATCTCTTGATGTTAATGCTAAAGTAGGGTTAAGAAATGGAAGAATGTGGGGAAAGTATGTTCTTAGGAAGTGTTATCAATCAGATCTCGGTGTGAATATCGCATGGAGAAGTAAATATGCTCAAGAACAGGGATCAGGATTTGCAGATATAAGAAATATCTTGCTAAAGCAACGCAAGTCCGTCAAATTAGCAGATGTAGTGGATAAAGGCAGCCAAGGACCACGAATAAGAGATGCAGAACATTTATACTATTTTGAAATATATCGAAAATACTTTCCAATGCCAATTGAAGAGCCTTGTACTGGGGAGCGATGCCCAGATTGTCATGCATGTCTCACTGACAATTCTAATTACTGTCATACCTGTGGTTGTTTTCCTACAATTAGAATTACGACTGCCTCTTAAGTATCCGAGACGATAGTCAATTATAGCGAATCATAGTGTTATTAAATAATAGAAGGTAGAAGTATGAAATTAGTTTAGACGTTACTGCTATCGGTATAGTTTTAGTGTGATCCGTCATATTAAATAAGAAAATGGAACAAAATGCTAATCGTCGTCTAGGAAAGGTATGTCTAAACGACCTATTCTATGTACAGAGATTCGAATTCTAAAACTTCTACATTGCAATTTATTTTCGTTGTCGTTGGTACCCCCTCAACACTGTGAAGAGACCGAGATGTGGTTGTATCTTGGCTCGAACCCAAGTTCTAGGCATACGATTCACTTTTTACTTCTTCTGGGCTTCCCTTCTGTAGATGAGATCTGTTTGATCGACTTCTTGATTCTAGAAATCGTCGGGTAACTATAACCCATACGTCTGTAGCTTTGGATCATTGTTTTCCAATTTGCAAGTCTCCAAGCCGCCTGGTCGGGAGTCAATAGCAATGTCTCTCTCTTCACTTTGCTTTTCCTTCCAGGCATTAAATAACCTCCTGACTGAGCCTTCATTCGCTGGTAAGCGAACTTCAATCCAAATATTACCATATCGGTCGTAAGTGTACTGAGATAGAATCTAAGGTCCTTATCCTGGAGATCCGTCGCCCTGATCTTGTACGTCAGTTCCTTCAACAAAATACATTATGTTAAGAACAATTAAACCCTTTCTTTCTAAATTCGAGTTTTGAAAGATTTAATCGATGAATGATAAAAACTAGATGCCCATGATTAAATTTTCGTCTGAATACAATCCAAATAAATTTATGATAAACACATACAATGCTAAATTATATTCATTTTTTGAGCAATCATTTCGATCTTCTCTAATGCGATTTTCAATTGCTTCATATGTAATGACGTGGTAATTGAAGCCCTCAATCTTGCCTTACCCAATGGAACAGTAGGGTATCGTATTGATTGAATAAAAATACCCTCTGAAAGAAGCAGCTTTGAGAACTCGGTCGTTTTTTTCTCATCACCTACGGCGAGTGGAACAATCTGACTTCGGGGTTCAGATTCAGATCTTACATTGCCAAAGCCCAATCTGTCTACTTTGGAAGAAAAGAAGGTAATGCTTTTCATTAGCTGTTTTTGTAGGTCGCCTTGTTCTGCTATTGGGATAGCCGCTAATGCAGCCGAACATAAATGTGAAGGTAAGGCAGTAGAATAAATGAATGATCTAGATCTATTTATCAAGAACTCTATAACTTGTCTAGAGGCAGATACATACCCTCCAAAACAGCCTAGAGCCTTACTTAAGCTGCTAATATGGACATCTATTGAATTTATGCCTTCCAAGGCCAGTTTCCCTCTATCATTGTAAATGAAGTCGCCATGTGAGTCATCGACTACTGTTATAGCATCGTGATGACGTGCAATATCGTGAATCCCTCTTAGGTCGGAACGATCGCCATCCATACTGAAAATCGTCTCAGTGACGAGGATTTTTCTATCCGAAGTGCTCTCACGAATAAGCTGGTGAAGATGGTCCAAATCGTTATGTCTATAAATTACGATTCGTGCTCCACTAAGCCTACAGCTGTCTATTATGCTAGCATGATTGTACTCATCGCTGTATATTGTAGTTGATTTATTGGCTAAGGTTGATATGACACCGAGGTTTGCCATGTAACCGCTTGGATAGATTAATGCTCTGTCAGACTTACGATGATCTGCCAGTTTATTCTCCAACTGATCCAACTCATCACTATTTCCTGCGATTAACCTGGAACTACACTGTGATATTTGACATAGATTGTTGATGGTAGCCTTTAACACCGCTTTATTTCTAGACAGACCAAGATAATCATTGGACGATAAGTTAATCGACCCCAAAGAGCCGTTTACATTGATTGTTGAATGTTTGTCGCTACTGACTACGTTAAGTTTACGATAAAGGCTTGCCTTATTTATACGACATAATTCTTCCGTCACAAAACTGAATCTGTCGTTTTTAGACTTAATTTCAAACTGTCTATGTGGTAAGACCAATCTGCTTGATCATTGCAGTATCTTTCTCCGCAGTATTGCCACCCACAGTCAAGTACCCGCCGGTGATAATTCCATTTGCTCCTGATTTTAATGCAGTCTTATCGTCATCTTTGAGATTGAGTTCTCTTCCACCTGCTATTTTTATTATGCCTCTTGGGATAATGAATCGCCATACTGCAATAGTCCGGATAGCATCCATTGGATCAATTTTTTGCTGCATTGCTAATGGAGTACCTGTCCTACCCATCAAAATGTTAAGCGGAATTTCGTCTGGTTCCAGGGACTTTATGGAAAATGCAAGTTCTAGTCGTTGCTTCACGTCTTCACCCATGCCTATAATACCGCCGCAACATAACTCTAGTCCTTCCTCTTTTACCACTTTGGCAGTACTGAACCTGTCACCGAAGTCATGAGTTTTGCAAATACTGGAAAAATAGCTTTCAGAAGTTTCAAGATTATGGTTATATCTCTTCACCCCAATTGTTTTCAGTCTTCTTGCCTGTTCTCTTGAAATAGATCCTAAAGATGCATTAACATCTATATTTAGTGTATTTTTAATTTCAGTGATCATTTCACAAATAAGATCGAAGTCTCTGTCTGGTGGAGATTTATATGCACAAACAAGACAAAAGCTTTTTGACCCAGATTCCTGCGCAAGTTTTGCTCGTTCTAAGACGACCTCTCTGGGTAACAGAGGATATACCTTGATTCCAGTTTCTTTGTAATGCGATGATTGTGAACAAAAATGGCAATCCTCAGGACAATTTCCAGATTTTGCATTAATCAAGCTTTCTACATCGACTCGATTACCATTAAACGTTCGTGTAATAGTATCCGCACATTTAGTCAAAGTATCTAAATTAGTAGTTTCTACTAAACGCTCAGCTTCAACAAAGTTCAAGTCGGAACCAGAAATGACCTTTTCCATCATTTCATGAATGAACGCGGACTCACTATCCATTTTCTTGATACAGGATCACCGTGGGATATATAATTATCTGCCGCACCGATGACATATAATACAAATTTCGGTTTAGACTAGTAAAGACTGACTAATCTAGACGGTCAGATTTTTAATAAGTGGCAATCCTCACATATGGTCCATATTGCAAATACTCTTTTGTCAAGGCACTAAACAGCCCAAACAAGTATGGGATTTGCGATTTTTCATAGATAGAAAGCTTGGTTTCTACACCTATTAATGATGAATTTTTCATATGTAGGATTTATTAATCGGAACTTCAGCAAAAACGATTTTCGGCGATCCCAGCTACTGGCTTGTCAGTCTAAATAAGGACCCATTTGTATACGGTATAAATTGTAGTACCATTTTTAAACGCAGTTGTACTGTGTATAAATTTATTTATTGACCCCTTTTTGAACAGTGAATCATAACAGTTTGACTTTTGAATTATTATGGATCCATTTCTAACCTATTACAATGAACTTTGCTGTGGGATATGTCCGAGTGAGCACTGGTGAGCAAACAGTACTTAATCAGCGGATAGCAATTGATAAATGGGCATCGGAGAAGGGATTTCATGTTATCTATTATTTTGAGGATTCGGCTATTAGTGGGAAGATCCCTGCTACGCAAAGAAATGCATTTAATGATTTGCTAGAATTTTTGATACAGGAAAAGGTCGATGCAGTATTGGTTTATGAACTATCGAGGGTAGGAAGAACATTTTGGGATACGCTTGATGCTATCAAGGCCATAGAGCAATATGCTCCTTTGATGTCTTGTTCTCCTAGAGAAACTTTCCTTCAGTCTACTGAGGCGAGTGTTAGAAAGTTAATGCTGGGAATACTTACTTGGGTTGCAGAAAGAGAAAGAGAAATGTTGGTACAAAGAACTAAGGATGGAATGACCAGGGCAAAAAACTCTGGAAAGCGTATAGGTAGACCAGCAAAGAATCTGGACAAAGATAATCTAATAAAACTATTGGCAAATCAACTGCCTCGAAGTGAAATAGCCAAAAATCTCGGAGTATGCAAGGCTACTCTGTACAAAGAACTTCGCAAGCACGAGTTCGACAAACCTATACAAATTTCTCAATCTTATTCACAAGATTAAAAATAACATCAAGCAATAGCTTTAAGTCTTTCTTAGGTAATGCCAGTGGAGGTATTATAACTAGTGTATTTCCGAGTGATCGCAAAAATACTCCACTTTCAAGCGCCTCTTTGGCAATATATGAATTGGTCGTTGTTCCGTCTCTTAATCTAAGTAGTGGCTTCTTTGCCTTGTATAGATCAATGCCGCCTAATAAGCCCTTTAACCTTAGGTTTTTGGCAATAGAGGACGAATAGATCTCTTGCAGCCTTTGGTTTACATATGCGCTATTCTCCCTAATCTTGTTTACCAATCCATATTTTTTATACATTTGTATATTTGCCATTGCTGCCGCGCATCCAATAGGATGACCGGTAAAGGTATGACCGTGATAGAATTGCTTATTTTGGTTGGGCTCTCCCAAAAATGCTTTAAAAATAGTACGCGTTGTAAGTGTGACTGCCAAAGGAGAATATCCCCCAGTTAATGCTTTGCCCAGACAAACTATATCTGGATGGGTCTCTTGTTCCACATATTCAAACATATTTCCAAGCCTTCCAAAGCCAGTGGCAATTTCATCGAGTATAAGCAATACATCATATTTTCTGCACAACTCACCAATTTTTTTCTGATATTTTTTAGGAAAAATCGAAACACCTCCGGCTATTTGGGCACCACTTTCCATCACTAGTGCGCACGACTCAGAAGAATTCTTTGCCAAAATGGATTCCGTTCTTTCAAGACAGAGATTTTCGTAGTCCTGAGTATCAACCTGAGAGAATTTGGAAACAGGACATGGAATCTTAATTGCCTCACGAAGTAAAGGTAGATATGGAGCAAAATATCTAGGTAGATAGCCCAGGCTCATCGCACCTATTGTATCTCCATGATATCCATTCTCCATTGAAATAAATTTGGTTTTCCTCTTTTTGCCTTTGTTTTTCCAGTATTGTATAGCCATTTTCATTGCAACTTCAATAGCCGTTGATCCATTGTCTGAAAAGAATACATGACCCATCCCTTTCGCTAAACAAATTAACATTTCGGATAGTTGAGTTGAAGGAGCATTAGCTAGCCCAAATAACGTTGAATGTTGAATCGTTTGAATCTGTCTAATCATAGCTTCTGATATCTCATTCTCCCCGTGTCCCCAGACATTACACCACATGCTTGCAATACCATCGAGAAACTTGTTGCCGTGTTCGTCGATTAGGTAGAATCCTTTGCCTCGAACGATTACTGGTGAATTTGAATGACTCCACCCTTGCATCTGAGTGAATGGGTGCCAGACATATTTTTTATCAATTGGCAGTAGATTCAATTAAATTAAAAAGATCACTACATCTATTATTACTATTCTAATGCGAGGGCTATTTGTAACCGGGACTGATACGGGTATAGGTAAAACCACTATCTGCACAGGGTTGCTTCAAATCTTACACAGTAAAAAGATCGATGTCGGAGCGATGAAGCCTTTTGCCTCAGCTGAAAGAATCTTCTCTAGCAAGTTCCGATCGGAAGATAGCTACAAATTGGCATTGGCTACAGGCAATGGTATTTGCGACAAACAGATAAATCCATTTTTTTACAAGGTCCCAACATCGCCTTTTATTGCTTCCAGAATAACCCATCAAAAATTACCTAGTCTGAACCGTGCAATATCAAAAGTGTTGGAGGAATCCCGACGACATCAATATATGATTATCGAAGGGATGGGGGGGATTATGGTTCCGATATCTCGAGAGTACACGCTAGCAGTGTTTGCAAAGAAACTCGGACTACCGGTGGTAGTTGTAGCTAGTGCTAAATTGGGCACTTTGAACCACATATTGCTAACACTAAAAGTATGTTCGAGTTATCGCCTAGATGTTGCAGCGATCATTATTAACAGGATGCCTAGAAAACCGGAAAAGTCTCAAAGCCTCCTAGTGAGTACCGTTCGCATGCTAACTGGAATCAAAGAAACATTTTCCATTCCTGAATCAAATAGTCCACCTGATCCCAAATCTATAGGTTTTATGCTCAATAAAAAATGGAAGATGCTGAATTCCTTTAGAACCTGACATTGTTTGATGTTTAACCTAGACAAGTGTAATATTAAATGCAATTAAAGGTTTAGAATAGCACCACGCCATTTAACACTGAATCACTCCAAATAGATTTGTAAAGTTACTTTCAATATGGTCTGCACATAAGCCAATATTACAAGAAGATCAATTGTAGTAAGTTCAATAATTTGATTCCGATTATTCATTACTGTAGGTAATGAAAAATAAATGTTAAGTATAATTAAAATAGATTTATAAAATATCATTGTGAATTAATTGATAATGTTGATGGTAAAGATCGGTACTGGTTTGTTGCTAGTCTCACTGGCATTGCTTATTATTTATGGAGCTGACGTTGTCGTGGCCATGTCCAAGACCGGTCAGGAAGGGAGTCAAAACTCTAGAGGCTTTCTACCATTCAGTGAAGCATTACGGGGTATAGCATTTGGAGGCACAGCAGTTGTTATGTCCATTATTGCATTTATTATTACTAGAAAAGCTCCATCTCGCAACGTAGTTATATTGTTAATCGTAAATGGTGGGATAATTCTCGCAGGCATGTTTTCCATTATGGCTCAGGCTGCTCCAACCGCGAATTCAGCCAGAACTATTGGATCGACGATCTTGATGGGTATACTGCTTATCGCCTTGGGTATTGTAAAGTCATTCTATGACAAGAGGCATATCGCACAGAGGAACGAATATCTCCGATAGTGTCAACTACTACATGAAATCACTGTTTAATATGAATGTCGAGGGGTAGTAGACACTTATCGAATACTTGATTCGAAAGGATATTTTACAAACTCGCCGGTTTAGTGTCGATACAAGTCCTTATATGTAATATTGCAAAAACCCCAATATATCTTAATGAAGGCAGTGATATTGGCGGGTGGCCTAGGTAAGAGGCTACGCCCCCTGACAGATGACAAGCCAAAACCAATGATCGAGGTGCTTAACGTGCCTATTATTGAATGGCAGCTAAGGTGGTTTAGAAAATATTCCATCAACGAAATTGTAATTTGTGTTGGTTATCTTAAGGAACATGTGATAGACTATATTGGAAGTGGCGCAAAATTTGGAGTAAAGGTAGGATATGCGGTAGAAGAAGAACCTCTCGGAACTGGTGGGGCACTAAAGAACGCTGAGAGTCTGTTAGGAGCTGGTTTGAAGGATGGTTTCTTTATGGTAAATGGAGACATATTGACAGATCTAAATCCTGTGGATCTTAAAACTGTAGATTTGCCCTCATTGGCACTTGTTCCACTTCGTAGTCCATATGGTGTGGTAGAGGTCGATAGCAATTCTTACGTCAAGGGATTTGTCGAGAAGCCTCAAATACTTGACAGATGGGTTAATGCTGGGGTCTATTATTTAACTAGAGAGGTGTTTGATTTTTTGCCAGATTCTGGGAATATCGAGACAACTGCATTACCTCTAATGGCAAAGAAAGGTAAACTCAAGGCTAGAACGTTCAAATCATCTTTTTGGAGATCTATTGATTCACATAAAGATATCGAAGAAGCATCCAAGGAAATAAGACTAGCTTTTGATGAAAAATTTTAAAATTGGATTTAGTTTAGGACCACTACTTTCTTTAGATGAAGTGTTAGCGATTGCTAAACTTGCAGACCAGTCAGGCCTTGTTGACTCTATTTGGGTTCCTGAGTCTTGGGGCAGGGATACTTTTTCTACACTAGCCGCCATATCTCAGATCACTCGTAACGTAAGACTAGGGAGTTCGATTGTGAATATTTATTCCAGAACTCCAGCCACGGTTGCAATGGGCGCGGTCACACTAGATAACCTTTCAAATATGAGAACAATTCTAGGCATTGGAACGAGCACCCCAGAACTCATCTCAGGTTGGCACGGATTAGAATTTAATGAGCCACTGGAGAGGACAAGAGAATTCATAGAATGCCTTCGAATTATCTTTGGAGGTCGAAGAGTAAATTATAAAGGTAATCATTTTAAGATAACTGATTTTAGAATATTGGAACCGTTGGCGAGATATACTTTACCTATCTATCTAGGTGCAGTCAATCAAAAGATGGTTAATCTTGCATACAACTTTGCTGATGGAGTTATTTTTTATCTGAGACCTTTAGAGGAACTGAGAATGACAGTTTCAAAACTTAAGTCACAGAATAGAAGCAACTCAAGTAAGCACGAATTCGAGATCGCTTGTTCAATAATTTGTGCCATCTCGAGTAAAGATCCCGAAAAAGCCCGCGAGCGTGCATCTAAGACTTTAGCTTATTATATATCTACTGGCAGGTACTATAACAAATTCTTGACCAAGCAAGGCTTTGAGACTGAGGTGATTTTAATCACAGATAGTTACAAAAATGGTGGCCTCAAGTCAGCAGCTGAGGCTATAACTGAAAAGCTATTGAACACACTAACTATATCAGGAAGTATTGACGATTGTTTGAGTGCTTTTGAAAGATTCTTATCTACAGGGATTACCCTACCGATTATACAGATAAATCCGGTGGATGATTCAATATCGTCGTTTAAGGAGATGCTATCTACATTTAAATGCAAAGGGTAGTAGTTGGTGATTATTCAACCTCGGGCTTTAGAAAAGAAACCCAGCAGTCAATTTTTGACATAGCTTCAGAAGCAGGTTCTGCACTCTTAAGACATGAAATCGTGTCTCAACGTGAGATTGATGCTATTATTTTTTCAAGTTGTTCTTCCGAACAGTACACCGCGAGTATACTGGCTGAGATGCTTGGCATAAAGCCGAAGATTGCAGTTAGAGTAGACAATCTATGCAATTCTGGAACAAGCGCAGTAATATCCGGTTATGGTTTAATAGCATCTGGACTCTGCAAATCGGTGTTGATAGTAGGAGCAGAATCACAAAATTCACCTGGCAGATTACTTGGCTGGGATGTTACGCGAGGATCTTTCACACTTCCTATCTATTGGGCCACTATGTTTGCTAGAAATCATATGCGCACCTACGGAACAACGGAGGAACAAATGGCGAGCATTGTTGTAAAGAATCGTACAAATGCATTCAAAAACCCGAATGCCCTGTATCAAAAAAAGATAACAGTGAACGAGGTGATGAATTCTAGACGAATCACAGAGCCTTTAAAATTGCTGGATTGCTCATCTTTGTGTACTGGCGCGTCTGCAGTTCTTCTTTTATCCAAGACTATGGCATCTGAGAGAGTTGAGAATCCAGTATACGTAACTGGTATAGGTTCACAGACTAATTCTGCCAGTTTAGCAGAGGTAATGTGTAATCTGAATCAGACGGGGACATCTAGAATTGCTGCCAGCGAAGCGTATCAGATGGCTAATGTTTCTCCAAAAAGTATTGATGTTGCTGAATTACATGATGCATTTTCGATCATGGAAATAATGGCTTATGAGGATCTCTGTTTTGTAGACAGGGGCGAGGGAGGTAAATTCATAGAACAATCAGATATTGCGACAAATCCTCGTGGTGGAATACTTGGCTGCGGTCATCCCTTAGGAGCTACCGGAGTTTCACAGGTAGCTGAGATTGCGGCTCAGTTGAGTGGCGATGCAGGGGGACGACAAGTTGAAGGATGCAAAAATGGTCTAGTTCACAACCTATCTGCAGCGGGCACCTCAGCCACGGTAATTATCTTGAGTGCAGAATAGATGTTAAGATTCAAGGATTTTCTAAGGAAAGGAGACTTTCGTGTGCCACTTTGTACGGCTTGCAAGGAGACTATTTGGCCTCCATTCGAAACTTGTCCAACTTGTCTTTCTCCTACAATATTTATGAGAACCTCGAAAAAAGGGATTTTACGTGAATTCAGTACTACATTTACTACAGATATCCCCCAACAATTCGGGATAGTCGACATTGACGGATTGCACTTGCTAGGATCAATTCAAGGATTTGGTATCTCTGTAGGATGTAAAGTGGTTTTGTATGGATGTGGTATTGATAATAACGGGTATCCTTTCTATAAATTTAGAAAGTGTCCTTGAAATCGTAGGATATCTGAATTGAAAGAGCTTGATTATTATATTTCATTCCCTATTTAGATTATGCCATGAGTTATGACAGATTCGTTGATGATCGCTTACTTACTAGCAGAGACGCTCTGAATAAAATACAAATCAAAGTCAAAATGATTGATTACGATGAGAATGCTCGAGATTTTTCTCAGAGATTCGGAAGTAGGCTGTTGGTCAGGAAAATATTGCTAACCATTAGGCACTTGGACACCGAGGAGATTGAGGAGAGGGAATTGGATATCGAGGAAATCGAATCTAGAATGAGGAAGGAAAGATTGTTTTCCTCGTCAAACAGATGGGTTTCTCCGTCGGAAATTAAGAATGGTTACGTTGTGGCTAGTCGCCATCTGGATCTTTTGGCTGATGCAGTAGCACTTGATATATTTGTATTCTAATATGCTGAAGCTGAAGCGAAATGTGTAATGGCTTCACATGTCCAAATTAGAATTAGCATTGGTTCTTAATTTTTCGAAAGTGACTTTCAAATAAAAAATTTGAGAAACTATTACAATTTACTAATCTTGCTAAATTTACGTCTTGGAAATATAATTATGTTTTTCTTTCATAATTCGAGTTCTGAAATAATTTAGAAGTACAAAATTGAAGTACTGCTTGTGGCACAACATTTATTTTGTGCTTAAAATTGCACTATATTTGCGCCGCTGTAGCTCAGCATGGTAGAGCAAATTGAGAGGATTAAAAGCCTCTTCAGCTTAGCTGGCTGTTAACCAGTGGGTCATCAGTTCGAGTCTGATCAGCGGCGCCTAAGATTTTAGACTTAATGGATTTTTAAATCAGAGCTTTATACGTAAAGAGTATAACTAGACAAATGATTTGAGTATAAAAGTTATAGACCGAGGTCCTACGTGAAATTACATATGTGTCTGATATATGTATAGACCGTCCAAAAATACCCTCTGATCCTTTTGCTTTACTTTGGTAGATGATTCAATATTCGCTGCGGTCTGAGAGACATCTTCAAGACTGGGACCTTGTACTATTACATCGTCACCAGTAACGTTGACTTTAGTCAATTCTCCTATGATATGCGAGACCCTCGAGGATCTTTCTCCGAAGAAGTTATCAACATGAACCTCTTTTCCTTTTACTTTGACTGATATTGGAAAGTGTGCATACACAATCTTTAACTTATATGTATAACCATCTTGAACACCTGTCATCATATTTCTGACTAAAGTCTTGCAGGTATTGGAAATTGCACGGTCTTTTTTTCTTGAACCATAAGGTCTAATCTCAATTTGATTTTCACTGATCTTGATATCTACGGGCAACTTTGTAACATCCTTTTCAATAGTTCCTAACTTGCCCTTGATACTCAGTAAGTTATTTTTTAGTGTGGCGGTGATTCCTGACGGGACGTCGACTACAGATACTAGTTCCTCTTTGGTAGATTCGCTAATAGACAAATCCGATCAGTACTCCTCCTAAACCTTTACTCTGAGCATCATGATGTGACATTACTCCGCTACTTGTTGACACGATTATCATTCCCATACTATATGCAGGAAGATATTGTCGTTCCCAATCGAGATAACCATCTTTTTTTACACTGAACCTGGGAGTAATGACTCCACACTTGTTTATTCTAGCAAGCAACTGAATTCTGAATTTTCCACTCCTGCCATCGTCGACCTGTTCGAATTCGCCTATATAACCTTGCTTCTGCAATACTCTCAATATATCGCTGGTAAATCGAGAAGAAGGTATAGCAATACACTCTTTCTTCCTTCTTGCTTCATTGTTATACAATGTCGTTAATAGGTTAGAAAGTACATTTAATGCTGGCATTTCTTTACACTCCACTACTCATATTTCTTGAACCCTAGACTATTGGCTACCTCTCTGAAACACTGCCTGCAAAGCATCAGGTTATATTGATGTATCAAGCCAGTATATGAACCACATCTTTTACACCATCTCGTACCTCTTCCATGGGATAATTGTTTTCTACCAGTGACAGCGTATTCTCTTGGTTTCGGCATTATGTTATCGCCACCCCGTATTCTTTTTGAAAATAGGCAATCGAGTCTTCCTTGGTGATTCGATGCTTTTTGCCGACTTTGCCTTTATTTCGCTTCCTAGCAATTCTGTATCCAGGTCTTACCAAAGCTATACTCACATTCATTCCAACTATTCCAACTTCAGGATTATATTTTGTGCCAGGAATATCAATGTGTTCATGAATACCTAATGAAATATTTCCCATATTGTCAAAGGATGATGCAAGAAATGTATTCGCTTTTGCAGCGATAATCCTTTTCAGGAATTCTTGTGCAATTTTTCTCCTTAAAGTCACAATAGCTGCTATTGGTTCGCCTTTGTGAATACCAAAATCTCGATAATTCTTCTTAGCCCCTCTTGCGCTTGGAACTTGACCAGTGAGCTCTTGAAGTGCCCTCTTTGCTCTCTCTAGAGGCTCACCAGATTTACCTACAGCGATATTCACCACGACTTTATCTATGGAAATCTTTTTCATTCCATCTGAAATCTGTAATTCTTGACTCAAATCGACTAGCTCACCTTGATTATTGGAGTTTCGTCTCCTATCACCATTACTTTGTCCACTGGGAGTTCAACCGACTTTTCGCTCAAGGCAACTACTACTCTTTTAGGCAATGAGAATAATCCATCTTTAATGTCCTCGATTTTTCCCATGCCTCCGGCGTTTTCTCCGCCAATAATTAACCCAGAATAACCCTTTTGAAATTTAATATGATCTTTTATCTCTGACTGAGGTAACTCAAGACGACACGAATCACCCACTGACATTTTTAGATCGCTTATGACAGTCTTGCCATCGTGAAATCCATATTGAAGCTTATTCCTTTTTATCGTCGTCTTGCTGGTCACTCTGACCAATTTAGAATTCTTTTCTTGATTATCAATCGGCAAAGGCACTAGTTGTCTTGAATCCTTTGGAACAAGTCGAAACGTCTGACCAGTTTTAACCAGCTCAATGACATCCATCAAGCCTACTGCTCTTGTATAATCATAAACAACTTTACCGTCGATCCGTATAGTTCCTTCATTTAGCACCTTTCGCGCTTCGCGTAAAGTGCTTGCTACTTTGAGTATATCCCGCAATACTATTGCCAAAGGATAAGAATTCTGTTTTTTATACGGACCTGGGCTACTTCTTACTACAAATCTACTCTCTTTTCGCCTTATCTGCCAAAATGAAGGTGCCATTTGCCTCTTTAATCTGCTGTTGCCTCCCTTTCTTCCCATTATTTAGATCCCTTTCCTCTTTTTTTCTTATTTTGGTCCTTTAATTTCGATTGCTGTTTTTTGTTTTTCTCTTTCTTGGCAATATTTGGCTTTGAAATCTTCTGCAGTTGAGATTGACGTCTTTTGTCATCAAGGTGCAAGGATGTTACAATAACGTTGGAAGCATGAATCTGAACCTTCACATTTCCACCCCTAACCTTCTCCCTCTGAATTCCTTCTATTGACAAAGTGCCCCTCTCTGTGTTAACTTTCTCGACTTTTCCTTCTACGTCAACGTACTCTCCTCGCATAACCTTTACGCTATCTCCTTTGATCACTCTCACACTCCTGCGTTTGTACTGCTGACGAAGATTATCCTTTAGCGTTGCACAGATACTTGAATCTCTTCCTTTCCTGCTCGTTAGAGCTATTTTATAATTATTCAATTTTTAACCTCCAACCTTAATCATACCTAAACTATCATGGATGCTAAGTTAGCAATTCTGGGCCATCTCTCAGCAACTTCCGCTGCCACTGGTCCTTTGATATCTGTTCCTTTAATCTCGCCTTCTTGAGTCACGAGTACTGCGGCGTTATCCTCAAATATCAAACGCGTTCCATTAAGTCTTCGAATGGGATACTTCTGCCTGATTATGACCGCACCATAAATTTGTTTCCGCAATTCGGCAGGGCCTTTCTTAACGGTAACAGTAACGAAATCCCCAACTGCGGCTGAGGGAAGTCTTGAATGTCTTCCCTTATATTTGGTGACTTGAGCAATGCGGAGAACTTTGGCTCCAGTATTGTCAGCACACACCAACTTTGCTGTAACTGGTAAGGCCCGAGTAACATAAGGCCGAAATTCTTCAACACCCTTTGCAGAAACTGCTCTTGTCTTAGACGCCATTTCCTGAATTCACCTCAACAACGACAAATGATACCGTCTTTGAAAGTGGTCTGCATTCTGCGATAGTGACTTTGTCACCTTCCTTTACATCAATACAACTTGCTGCGTAAGCGTGCATTCGAGATCTACTTCGTTCATATCTCTTGTACTTTACGACAGGACGAGAGTAGCTCCTTTCGACTACGACCATGTTCTTAGCCTTGTGACTTGCCACAAATCCAGTTAACAATTTGCCCCTTATCGAAAGATTTCCATGGAAGGGACAAGTTTTGTCTTCACAAGATTTTCTGGGAGGTGCAACAGTTAAACCTATATTTCTAACCATCAAAATCAACTCATTCGTAATATACGATCCTCTGGTCTTGCTATCAAACTAGAACCACTTATAAAGCAAACGCCAGATGACAGTTCCACCCTCATAGCATGCACAGCCATCTTGGGTATAGCTTTAATCCCGTTATCGCTTTCTATTACAAGCATTTTTTTGGTTTCATAAATTATTTTTCCACAAATATTCCTTATCGATGCCAGGGGAGAGGAATGTATGGTCACATTCAATCCGATCAATTCGTGACTATGCAAGTTTTCGTTTGTAATCATGATGAGCTGCTTTTCCGTTCATTCTGCAATGTCATTATCCTTGCAATATCTCGTCGAAGCCATTTGATATTTCCAGTTTGCTTCTTCAAAGTTCCCTTTGCGCCTTCGGATCTCATTTTTGCTAATTCAGTGTTAAGCTCAAATAGCTTGTCTGACAAATCAGTTTCATTCATTTCTCTAAGTGTTTTTAGTTTAACTCTGCCCATTAGTCTTTATCTCCGTTGGTACTTTAGCTTCAGATTCATTCTTGGGAATTGCTTTCTGTGATGGAACTTCAGAGTTCTTCCCATCCATTGAAGGTAAGGTTTCAGATTGACGTTGCTGCTCATGTTGTTCCTGTTGTTGGGTTTGTAACGACTCTATAAGTTCAAATTCTGGTGGAATTTCATTTTTGATTGCTATCCGAATTTGGATTCCCATTAGGCCCATCTTAGTAGATACATGAGATATACTAGATTTTACTATTCTTTCCGCGACATCTCCACTCTTTGGAACGACCCCAGTCGAATGCTTTTCAAAATGTGCACGCTCACTTCTCAGCTTACCTGCGATTGATACTTCTACACCTAACGCTCCAGCACCGTTTATAGTATTCATAGTCCAGAGCGCTGCTCTTCTAAATGCTGTCCCACGTTCTATTAGCTGGGCAATTCGATTGCACATGATTTTGGGATTCAACTCTGGGATAGACACCTCCTGAACGGATATTTGGGGATTAGGTAGTCCAAATTTTTCCTCAATTTTAGCTGTGAGATCCTTTATACCACTACCTTTCCTACCAATTACTAACCCAGGTCTAGTTACATATAGCGTAATTCTAGTACCAATGGGAGTTCTTTGAATTTCAACGTCTCCATAACCTGCATCCTTAAGTGTGGTGGACAAAAATTCATCAAGCTCTAGATTCCTCCAGTTATTTTTGACCACGTTCCTAGCTGCACTCATTATAACTGTCTTCCCTCCATTGCCACCAATTCAAAATGTACTAAAGTGTTAAATTTGGGACTTGCTCTACCCATAGCCCTAGGAGTAAATCTCTCGATTTTTGTTCCCTTATGCACTACAGCACTGACTATCTTCAAAGAATCTAAATCCATACCCTTATACTCAGCGTTTGATTCCAGGTTATCGAGTAATTTTAATACCTCTTTTGCGGTCTTTTGAGGGTATCTACCAGAAGAAAAACCATCTCTGATATTTGAACGGTGGGCAACCTCGTTGTTATATCTTCTATAAGGAACTGCTATATTTTTAGCAACTACATCTTCCAAAAAAACTCTAGCCCGTTCAATAGACATGCCCTTGAGGGAAAGGGCAACTTCACGCGCATGTTTGTGAGATATAGATTTCTCCCTTAGAGCTGCCCTGACGTGTTTTGATCTATCAAAGTTCTGAAATGAGTATCGAAAATCTCCCATTTAGATCACTTAAGAGGAACATACAAGCTGGATCTAGATGAACCAACACCAGGAGCACCATGCTGCACGCGTTTATTAGTTATCGAATATTCGCCCAAATAATGACCAATCATCTCAGGCTTGATCGTAATTGCTGAAAAATCTTTACCATTATGAATACTCATACTGAGACCTACCATATCAGGCAAGATAATCATGTCCCGCACATGAGTCTTTAGCTGACCCTTCAACTTTCCGTCGCGCAACAATTTAATTTCTTCCCGCAACTTCCTTTTATCATCACTCATGTACTTTCCGACCCTCTTGTCAAGAGATCTCCTCTGCCTAGAGTTTAGCAATGGCAGGAGTGCCTCTATGGAAAGAGATTGCATTTGATGGGAGGCATACCCCTTAAATTTAAATTCTCGAACCAATTATGTCACTTACTCCAACCTGATGCTACTTTTAAACCTAACCAAGAACTTTGTCATAATTTCTAAACCAGTCCCAGTGTGGTCGCGAGATTCCTAGCTCCTTCAGTCTCTTTAAACTTCAATACCGCCTTTTTTCCGTGAATAGTTCTATATGTATTTGCCTCAGCTGCTTCGACCTCGTACAATATCATAAGAGCTCCTATAATGTCAGATTTCGAGGCCCGATCAGAGACAATAAATGTCAACTTATTTTCTTTCTCAATCAAATTAAATGTCTTTTCAGTAATGTACGGTTTTAAGAGTATTGATTTCGCCTGATTGATAGTCATCTCACTCTTGTTTTGTTTTTTCAATTGCTTTTTGAGGCCTCCCTATTGTAATGAAGAGCCAGTTTCAACGGTCGTAATTTTTCAATCGCATTGAGGGAAAATATGGTTAGTCTTGCAGGTCTTGAACCTGGAGCAGTGTCTAAAACGCTGACATCTTTGACCGACTTCACGTCGACGCCACTTATAGAGCCAGAAAGATCAAGCACTTTCTTATTTTCATCTACAATAATAAGCACACTTTTACCTGCCCTTCCCTTTCGCCCCCTTCGTCTCCTCGTTCCTGAAGAACTCTTAGATTTCTCAACCCTTTTGAGATCTTCACCTATTCCAAGATTTAACAGTGCAATTTTCAGATCCTTCGTTTTAGCCATAGCTTCGATATCGTTTGATACTATTATTGGTAAATCAGTTATTTTTCCTAGCTTATGACCACGCCTTTCAACAAGAGATTTTATACCTGTTGCAGCAATAGAAGAACACAAGCCATACCTCTTTTCTTTTTTATTTATCTTCTTGTATGTCATCTTCCAAGATTCAGGAGGATGTGCCACTCTCCCGTGTCTAATACCTCCAACTCCAGCAGCTTGTCCTGCCCTTTGGAAACCTTCACCTCTTGCCCTCGCAATTCTAGCAATTCCTTGGCCAGTATTTCGGGATTCGGCGCTTACAACCTCTCCAGCATTCGGAAAACGACCTTGCTTTTGAAAACCGTGTGATAACAAATTAACGTATGTTTTGTGGATAATGTCCTCTCTTATCGGTGTAGCGAATACAGTGGGTAATTCTAATTCTCCAGATTCTGCACCATTGAGCTCTGATATTTTTGCTTTCATCATTGTTGTGTCATGATCTCCAAGATTTTTGGTTCGGTTACCTTTCTGTTTGAATATCTAATAGGTTGTCTCAATTTCACCAACCTCTTGGCAACCCCGGGGATAGATCCCCTCACAACAATATAATCACTTTTCACTATGCCAAAATGTTTAAAACCACCTTGTGGATTGATTGCCTTACCCTTGTCTTGATCAGGATTCGAAATTAACAAAATCCGTTTGTTATATTCTGTACGTTGATGGAAACCCCTTTGGCCCTGCCTAGGAACTGTATACATTACGACAGCTGGAGAAATGGGACCTAATGTTCCAACTGCTCGAACACTTTTCCTCGATTTGTGTTGTTTTCGTTTTACGCCAAATCTGGTAATTGGACCTTCTACCCCTTTTCCTCTCGTAATGGCAGAAACATCAACATATTGTCCTGGTTTAAAGACTTCAGTGACTTTGATCTCCTTTCCTAGTCTCTCCTTCAAAAATTCGTAACTCTTCTTGGTATCTTGAGATGAAACTGGAATCTCAAAGACAAATGGTTTTTTTTGGGAAATTCCTATATTATGCGGAATAGCACACACCAATGCAACAATCTCAGCGGCGGAATCTAACACCTTGGAGACTTTTTCGAACTGTTCTTCGCTATACTTAGCTTTCAATTTGCGAGATAAATACTTCACAGATTCTTTTCCATACACGTCGAAAATCGCACGTTTTGTATCCTCAATGTAGCTATATCCTCTGATACCAATAATCCGAATTGGGGGAACTGCAATAATAGTCGAGGGGTTCAACAAGTGTTTTCCGAAATTTGGGGTTTTCTCCCGATCATCAACTGTCAAAACCTCGATTCCACCGACCTTAAATCCTGCGAACCCAAGGAATCCTACTCCTTCAGATCGCTCCGCTGGAAAATTTCTCATTCTAGCCTCTAAGCTTTTTGCTCGCGCTCGCGGCCTGAATGCAATGCTTCCTCTCCTAGGAGCACTATATTTACGATGACCCATAATAACGACAAAAGAACGGTCTAGTTAGCCTTTAATAAATTTATAACTTTTGGTCTTTATGCTGGTCCTTTAGTTGACTTTGTTTAGATAAGATTCAAGAGCGAGAAAAGATATGATTTGTTATTGCGAGCGTACCCAAAATTGCCTCTTCAAGCCTTACCGTTTTTGTGCCTTGCATGGGAAAACAATTCACAACAAATTCAATTGTTTTGATGTTATAGCCTTCAGACTTTAAAATCTCGGGCAAACCGCTTCGAGGAGCCCCAAAAACGACGAGCAGGCTTTGTAAAGTTCTGAGACGTTCTAGTATACGATTCTCTATATGCGTGAATTTGACTCCGCTCCTTGAAGTAAGTAGCATTACTGTATTAGGATGATTTTTGATCAACGAGGTCAAATCCGATGACTCGAAAACATCGTATCCCCAGTAATTATTTCCTATATCATCGGCTGCAGCTTCTGTTACATATTGATGAGGATAGGTAGCCATGAATTTCAAAGTTAGAATTGCGTTTACTCTGGCTTTTCCCTTGTATATTATCAAGTCCTTCAATCCAACGTCAGCAAATATCTTGCCTCCTCGTTGAACTATCAGTCCGATCCGCAATTCCCCTTTCTTTATAGTTCTGAGTTCTTGAATTGGTTTGTGATGAGGTGCAATGATAGGATGAAGTATGCCCGAAAATTGAAGCTGATCCATAATGGGGTATACTGATTTTCTTAGATAGGGAGGTGTGTTTAGAAAATTCAGTAAAATCTTTAGTAAATTTGAGTCGACTTTCGTAAATTTGCTGGTCTTGTCGTGATATATGTAAATTCTCGTGACCCGAAAGATTGAACATGCTCTGGCGATTTGAGAAACCATTATACTCTTATCACGCTTAGTTTCTTGTTCAGATAGCGCAGAATCTGGAATAGCTACCCACAATCCAGTACTTATAAGCATTTACTCCTTCAACAGTTGTTCGATATGAAAATCTAAAGAATTCGTAGCACCAAAACTTATGTCCTGCACTATACCCTTTCTATCTATCAGAATGCTGGAAGGAGTTCCTCTCAACTCGTACTCTTCAAAAGTCTTTGCTGTATAGATTTTTGCACTAAGATAGTGCTTAACGTTTGCCAGGATCCTCTGCCTGTCCATCTCGTCATACGACCTGAAATCTGGTACATTCACCTCAATAAAATCCATGACCCTGCTTTCTGTCAAGGTATTATCTAGCTTTTGCAAATTATCCATTGCTACTGGAAATGGAATGCGATACGTCAACTCGTTCCCATTCCTTAACTTACCATATTCTGAAAGCACCCTTTGAGTCTCGCCTATGACCTCTCCTTTATATACTAGTCTCTTCAAATTTTCCAAATTATTTTTATCGAAATCCTCAAAAGCTGTAGCCAAGCCTAGAATCTTAAAATTATTATTTGCAAATTGATTAAAAAGTCTTATACATTCCGGAATACCATAAATAAAGCAGCCAGGGCAGTTAACTTGGAATACTTCAACCAGAATTACGTTATCCTTTTCCTTATCAATATTAGTTGGCTTACCCTGTATCCAGTCTGAGACTCGTAGATTTGGTGCTCTTTTACCAATCAAATTGTTCATGTGTCAGATATAGCATAGTTCATTTCGCTAATTGTCAGACTATATTTCAAAAGAACTAAGGACTTGCTTGATCCTGTGAACGTCGTTCTTTGGAGAATGAGGCGTACTTTTCAATTTCTTGTTCCTCAACCTTTCTCATAACTTTGTCCTCGTTACTTATCATCGCCATTTTAATATGCCTCGTTCCAGTCTTTTCTTCACTCACAAGATATATCGATTCCATAGCTAATGCAGCTCCTTCTTCCATTGTCAAATCATTTTTATAGTTTTTCTCGAGAAATTCTGTAACTTGATCGCTCCCCGCACCTATTGCGACGGCATCATATCCAATATATGTACCGCTTGGATCTGTAAGGTAAAGCGAGGCTCCATTGGCATCGACGCCAGCAAGAATAAGCGCTACACCGAACGGTCGTACGCCTGCATATTGAGTGAACTGTTGAGCCATATCAGCAATGTTTTTGGCAACCCCTTCCACGTCAACAGGCTCATCATAAATTAAACGATTGCTTTGTGCGAAAAATCTAGCATGATCAACCTGAGTTCGCGCATCAGGAATATATCCTGCTGCTGCCACCCCTATATGGTCATCCACTTGAAATATCTTCTGAGTTACGTTTGAAATTTGGAGCTTTCGTGCTTTTTCCTCTACAGCTAATATAACCCCCCCTTTGCTTTTTATGCCTATAGCAAGGGTGCCTCTTCTTACAGTTTCTATTGCATATTCAACTTGATAAAGTCTCCCGTCTGGAGAAAATACAGTAATCGCTCTATCATATCCTGCTGCTGCTGGTAACAATACATTTTTTACTTCTTTCTAGAGTTTAATTTAAGTTTACCTTCATTATTTTTATATCTCATATTGTCACCCACGTCGTGCATTAGGAATGCCTGAGGATGAAATAATTTTTTATGGTCACCCAAACGTGAGGTGTCTGCATCGAAGAACCATTGAAGTAACTACAGAGTCACATCTAAGCCTCCGTGGCGATTGCATTTTGGGCGTAAAGGCAAGCAAGGCTTGTAGGGACTTAAATGAAGCTTTGAAAAAAAGGATCCAAATTGATCATAGCAAAATCATAATCAAGATTTCAGTTGGGACCATCACGACAATAATCAACGGTGTTGGAGATAAGAATTTGTCTTTATCGAGTAAAACAGATGTCGTTATGAGGAAATCAAATTTTATCTCATCCAGAACGTTATGTATTAATTGCAATAAATCTTCTGCTGACTTGCCTGAAAACATGATAAAGCAGTTACAGAATCCTTCATGCAAAGGATTATTAAGAATAATATCTGAACAATAAATATAACTCGAAGTTCAGAATTGCTGCTCTAATTTTCTACCTTACCAGAAATCTCGTTAAATGCAAACTTGTACCTTTTAATTATTTCCTCGGTTATTTCAAATGGCACTTCAAGTGTATCAGGTCTCAACGATTTGCTCTGGATCTGCTGCAATCGTCCGGTAGTCTTTAGCCAATCTCTAAGAATCTGCTTATCGTAGCTGATTTGATCTTGTCCTGCGATATAGTTGGACATTAACCAAAGTCGAAATTCGTCAGGACCTATTGAATCTGCTAGAATTATGTTATTTTTAGGATCTCTACCGAACTCAAACTTTACGTCAGCAATAATGAAGTTAGCCTTCTCGGCAAGCGAATTCATTTTTTTGTACAACAAGATTGATTCCTCTTCAAGGAATTCAAATTCTCTTGCAGTCAGTAGCCCATCCTCTACAATTTGCTGTTTGCTGATAGGTAGATCATGCAGTTCAGATTTAGTTGAAGTGTCCAAGATCGGATGAGGTAATTTTGCCGCTTTCACGGGTTTGAATGAATCGTCAAATAGACCCCTAATTTTATCCATATTCTTGAATCTCTCGAAAAGACTTCCATACAAGTATCCTCTAACTACAAATTCAAGAGGTACAATGCTTAACTTCTGGACCTCCATCATATCATCCCTCGGTACCGATATCATGTGATTCGGAACATCAAGATATTCGAACCAAAATTTGGCAAAGCGGCATAAGATCTTTCCTTTTTGTGGTACCATCGTAGTCATTTTGACATCGAATGCCGATATGCGATCTGTAAAATGAAGTAACAAATGACCATTTTCTAATTCATAGATATCTTTGACCTTGCCTCGTCGTATAAGTTTCAACTCCGTACCTCTGAGTGGGCATTTTATAAATACTTCATTAAGCACAACGGTTAGCAAGAAGCCTTTTCAATTCGTCTGCTTTTCGACCTATACCATAGAGTCGAAAATAAGTATGTTCAAAGGTCATGGTGGGATTTGGACCCACGGCCTAAGGTTTACAAAACCTTCGCTCTGACCAGGCTGAGCTACATGACCAGGCATTCGGTGTTGATCGAGTTCTTCCGGTATGAGGTTATTAATAGTTTATCAGATTGAGATTTTCTTTAATTAAAACCTATTTTTATACAAATGATAGATGAACACCAATATATCTAGGTCAAGGTTCATAGTGCTCGTTAATATTGAAAATAAACCCTACGTTAGCGATCCCGAAGGTGAAACAATACTTCGCGACTTAATAATGAAAGAGGGATATTCTGTAGTGGAGTCCGTCCGAACGGCAAAGTCATTAAAAATGATAGTGAAAGCTAAGAATCCCGAACAAGCAGAAAAACTAGTTAGGAAGATGTGTGAAAAATTGAGGATATTTAATCCAATTATAAGTTCTTGTACTGTGAACGTGGTGAAATCCCTTCCATAGTGAGTAATTTATTGTTGAATTACAGGTGCCTTGTGCACAATATGGATTTTAGCATAATTGGAAAATAACATCCTTCTATCGTACGTTTGTCATACTTATCTGGAAAATCGATGGGTTTTTACTTAAGTTAGATTTTGCAAATTCGTACGTGTGCCTTAAAAATGGTTTTAAACCCTTTGACTTACCTTCGTAAGAGGTAGAAATAAATTAATAAATTCGTAATAAGTGCAATTAAGGTCCATGTCCCGCGTCGGTATATTAGTTTTTCCAGGTAGTAATTGTGAAAGAGACGTCTTTACAGTTCTGTCAAATTTTTCGGGATTGAAACCTGAGCTAATTTGGCACACAAAGAATAATCTAGGGGGATATGATGCTTTCATAATTCCTGGTGGATTTACTTATGGTGACAGTTTACGAGCCGGAGCAATTGCTGCCCATAGTCCAGTCATCAGAGAATTGAAAAAAATTGCTGAACGGAATTTGCCGATATTGGGAATTTGTAATGGCTTTCAAATCCTAGTTGAATCTAGTCTTCTTCCGGGGGCTTTGACAGTTAATTCTTCTCACAAATTTGTATGTAAATCAGCTGGCCTTGTAGTAGAAAATAATTCTACTCCATTTACAACCATGTTCAAAAAGGAAGAATCAATATCAATTCCAGTCGCTCATGGTCAAGGTAGATACATGATTGATAATCTAGCCTATAGGAAACTTGAGAAGAATAATCAGATAATTATTAGATATGCTCACAACGACATCAATGGATCGCTGAATAATGTAGCAGCGGTTTCTAACGAGCAAGGTAATGTTGTGGGTATGATGCCTCATCCGGAGAGAGCAGTCCGAATTCGATCGGGAGAAGATATACGGCAAGAAGGATCTGGATCTGGTATATTCGAATCTTTAAGAAATTACCTATTATAGCATTACGCTATTTAGGAGAAATATGAGATGTCTGAACTTACACCGGGCGAAAACAAATATCTGAGAAAAAAATTGGGTCGCAAACCAAGCGCATTCGAGCTTGAAGTAATAAGCGCCGAATGGTCTGAGCATTGTTCTTACAAATCGTCAAAGAAGCTCATCAGAAAGTTTCCTAATCGTAGTAAATTTGTTATATCTGGACTGGCGTCGGACGCTGCCCTGCTGGATATTGGTCTAGGGTATGTACTCGCAATACATATTGAAAGTCACAATCATCCATCAGCTGTAGAACCATATGGTGGCTCGGCGACTGGAGTAGGTGGCGTGATCAGGGATATCATATCACTTGGTGCAAGGCCCATTGCTTTACTTAATGCACTTAGATTTTATCCTTTAGATAATGCCAATAAAAGATATTCACAAGGTGCCAGATGGCTATTACGAAACGTTACCAAAGGAATAGCCGATTATGGGAATTGTTTGGGCATCCCTACTATCGGAGGGGAGATTGAATTTGATCATGGATTTAGTAACTATTGTCTAGTCGATGTAGCCGCTATTGGAATTACCAAACGAGATAAGATCGTTCGAAACCGATCTAGTAAAGGGGATATAATTTTCTTGGTAGGGGGAGCGACAGGGAGAGACGGCATCCATGGTTCATCATTTGCTTCAAAGAAGCTAAGTGGAGAGGATCGATCCGCAGTGCAAATACCTGACCCGTTTACGGAGAAGCTACTAATGGAGGCAATACTCGAAGCAGTTGATAGAGGTTGCGTAAATGCTATGAAAGATCTTGGCGGTGGAGGGCTTTCCTGCTGTCTTTCAGAAATTTCAGCAACTCTATCAAAAGGACTAGAAGTTGATATCTCAAAATTACACGTCAAAGAAGATGGAATGTTACCCTCGGAAATTATCATCTCCGAGTCTCAAGAACGAATGCTTGTTATCACCAGTCAGACTAATCAGACATATCTGACAGAAATTCTAAGGAAATATGACTTAAGCTATTCAGTTATAGGTTCAGTAATTGAAGGCAAAAACTTGGTTATAAAATACGAGGGCGACGTGATAATGAATTTGCCTTCTGAGTTAATATGTCGTGCACCACTTATCAACAGAGGCTCAATCCCTCCTAAATCTAGATCAAAGGATCGAATTTTGTACTTCAGAGAACGTCCTATTGACCTTTACAAAAGTATTCTCAAAGTGCTCGCTAATCCCAACATCGCTAGCAAGGAATGGATTTATGAACAATTCGATCATGAAGTTGGTATCAGGACAGTATTGAAACCAGGTAAGGGAGATTCAAGTGTTCTTAGATTAGAGAATGGAAAATATTTAGCAGTCAAACTTGATGGCAATTCAAAACAATGCAATTTAGATCCATATCATGGTACCCTATGTATTTTGTCTGAAGTGTGTAGAAATATCATTTCTACTGGTGGCAAACCATTGGCGATCATTGATCACCTACAATTTGGTAGTCCAGAAAATGCTCAAATATTCTGGGGTTTCAAGCAATCTGTTAGGGCAATTATCGACTACTGCAAGTTCATGAGATTACCAGTTGTTGGTGGCAAGGTTAGCTTTTATAACGAGAACAATCAAGGTCCCATAAAAGATTCTCCTGTAATCGGCTCAATTGGATTGATTGACCGGCCAGAATGGATCATGAGGCCAGGATTCGGCTCTGAAGAATCGATTTTTATAATTGGTAACACTAAGGATGAAATGGGAGGGTCGGAATTCTATGAGACTACTGGCCATGCTGGAAGTGGAAAAGTGCCCATTGTGGATTTGAAGTCTGACATGCTAAATGCTCAGGCAGCTCTAAGACTAATTCGGAAGAATGTCGTAAGCTCTCTTCATGATTGCTCGAAGGGAGGGCTTGCTATTGCCTTGTGTGAGATGGCTATAAGTGGCAGCAATAACTTCCAAATAGATTTAAGCAAGATACCTAACTCATGCTCGAGTATCTCCAATCTCTTATTCTCTGAGACAGCTTCTCGATACATTTTAAGTACCAATAACAGAAAGATGGTTAGCACTACACTATCGGCAATAAGTGGCTTGGAATTCTCGGAAATAGGAAAGACCTTCAATAAGGGATCCGAATCTTTTCTATACCATAGCAAGCTCAACTCTCCGGTAATTCTATCTAAAAAAGGCATTACTGAGAGCTATAAGAACATAGGGGCAATCATGGAACGCAGATCCTTTTAGTAAATAAATATTTTATGGGCTAATTTAGAGGTCGGAATCCTTACTCACAAGTTTCAATCAATTCAAAAATATTCTTGATTGATCAATGCGACACATTTTTTAGTCAATTGCGAGAGAATCAATTACCTTTGGTTCGCAAAAGATTGCAAGGCGTATTTGTTGGCATTATACAAATGCGGCAGCGATATGAGTCAAATGAGTTTTTGTGGTCATAGGAATGGTGCATGAGAACTGCGGCGTATTTGGTGCATTTTCAATAGACGGTTATAATGTCACTCCGCTTGTAATTGATTGTTTAAGGGCCTTGCAACACCGTGGTCAGGAAGCATGGGGTATTGCCGTACCAGAGAAACCACCATTCAAAAGACTAGGTCTAGTATCCGCTTCTGCAGCTGAATTCAAAAGCATATCCAAAAAATTCAGATCCCACATCGCTATTGGTCATGTTAGATACTCCACTTTTGGCAAGAGTACTTTGAGTAATGCCCAACCTATAAAAGTAAAGGATCTGTGCATAGCACACAATGGTACTATAGCGAACGTAGAAGAGCTGTCTGGCATGGTTGGAGGTTGTACGTTTACGCCCCATACAATGAGTGATACTCTTATTGCTGCTCAGAGACTAATTATGCATTTAGATAATAACCATAGCATGAGGGACTCTATATCCATTCTGAGAGGCGAGATGATTGGATCTTTTTGCTTCATGTTCCTAACCGACAATGGTTCGGTATATGCTGCTAGAGATCCCAAGGGTTTTAGACCGTTAGTACTGGGGATTCATGATGAATCGAATACCTATATGATCGCTTCGGAATCATGTGCTTTTTCTGCTATTGGTGCCAAGTTAGTAAGAGATGTACAACCTGGAGAAATCATAAAACTTGACAAGGCAGGCATTAAAAGTGAGGTTTTTGCACAAGAACCTCATTCCCATTGCGCTTTTGAATTTACCTACTTTGCTCATCCAACTAGTGTAATGGAAGGAGTTAATGTATATGCGGCTCGTAAACGAATTGGACAACTACTTGCAAAAAAATTTCCCATTGTAGATGCTGACTTGGTAATTCCAGTGCCCGATTCGGCCAGGCCAGCGGCACTCGGATACTCCGAAGCGTCAGGTTTGCCATTTGAAGAAGGGCTACTAAAAAACAGATATAGTAAGAAGGGTTCTATGCGTAGTTTCATTGAACCTTACGGAGAGACCAGGGTGGAGATTAATAAAGGTATCATACCAATCAAGGAGGTTATACAGAATAAGAAAGTTGTAGTCATAGACGATAGTATCGTTAGAGGCACTAGCTCTCAATCAATTGTGAGAATGTTACGCGCGGCTGGTGCGAAAAAAATTAGCATGATAGTTACATACCCACCGATTCGATACCCCTGTTACGCAGGAATTGATTTCCCATCTCAAGAAGAACTAATTGCATTTCAACAAACGAAAAATGAAACCGCCACTGAGAAGATCAGTCAAAGTATATCAAAAATCATTGGTGCCGACTTCACAGCATATAACGACAATTCTACACTCGCCGAAGCCATCGGAATTCCAGAAGACGAGTTATGCTTCACTTGTTCAACTGGCGACTATACCTCACTCGGTATCAAGCCGATATTTAAAACAAGGAAGCAGATGAAGGGAGAAGAGTAAGGGCTTTATATTTCAAGTCATAGAGAAGATAGATTCAACCTAGTTCAATTTTTTTTCAACATCTTCTGCAATCCGTAATACATTCTGCTCCATATCTCTTCTGTAATTATAAAGCTTCTCTGATAAAGCTTCGTCTCCTATTGCAAGAATTTGGCATGCCAAAAGGCCAGCATTCTTGGAACCATTGACTGCTACTGTAGCTACAGGCACTCCAAACGGCATTTGCACTATCGAGAAAAGAGAGTCTATACCATCGAATGAAACTTTGATAGGAACACCGATCACTGGCAGCGTTGTTAACGAAGCAAGCATTCCAGGTAGATGAGCTGCACCTCCTGCCCCAGCTATGATGACTCTTATTCCTCGTGACTTACAATTCCTAGCATATTCAATCATTTTATTCGTGGTCCTGTGAGCAGAAACGATCCTGAGCTCATATTTTATATCAAAAGTCTTCATAATGTCTGCGGCTTCTGACATCACCTTGAGATCAGATTCACTACCCATCAAAATACCTACTTTAACATCTGTCAGTTCCAGTCACCTAAGCCTTGCCTTAACTATCTTCAACGTTCGACTAGCATCATCTGCTCTTTGCATAGATTGTCTTAAAGAACTTGAAAGAGCTGTTATATGACCAAGCTTTCTGCGAGGTTTAGTTACGGGTTTGCCATATAGATGAAGTTTTACATTCGGGATTGAAAAAAAGGATTTTATCCCCTTTAGGGCATATTCTCCTTGGAAACCTTCAGGCCCTAGAATGTTGTACATAGTTGCAGAGGATAATAGCTCAGGTTTAGACAGTGGCAAGTTCAGGATCGCTCGCAAATGTTGCTCAAATTGAGAAATCGAAGCTGCATCTATCGTGTAATGTCCAGAATTGTGCGGACGAGGGGCAATTTCGTTTAGTAATACCTTTTCATTGGCAGTTACGAACATTTCTATTCCGAATATTCCAGCGGTTCCAAATACCTGCATTATGTCACAAGCAATTTTTCTAGCTTTTTTTCTGACTTTTTCAGAAACTCGGCCCGGAACTATAGTTCTATCTAAGATTCCCAGTTTATGGCGATTTTCAGCCACTGGGAAACATTCTATCTGACCACTCATATTTCTTGCGACCATGATGGATATTTCCTTTTCAAACTTCACAAACTCTTCTAGCATACATTGTCTTCCAGCAAAATATTTTAAAGCATTACCAATATCATCATTGGATTTAATCAAATAGTTCCCCTTACCATCATAACCGTCTTCACATGCTTTAAGAATGACCGGAAAACCATAGGCTTTTGCATTCCGAATTATGTCCTCCTTCGAATTTACTATGGCAAAATTTGGAATTGGAATCTTATTTTCATTCATAAAGGTCTTTTGTCTGAACTTGTTCTGAATTATGTACAGCGACTCAGGCGAAGGATTGATGTTGTAATTTTTTACTCCCAGTTCCCTTAAAACAGCTGTATTGGTTAGCTCGATTTCATAAGTTAGCAGATCTGATTTGCTAGCTAATAACTTGAGCGATGAACCGTCCTTAAAGTCGGAAACTATCAAATCGTCGCATACCTTAGCTGCCGGACAATTTGGGTCGGGATCTAGTATCACAACATTCATGGACATTCGTCTTGCGTCCTGACATAGCATTTTTCCAAGCTGTCCGCCTCCTATAATTCCGATGCGAATTGGATGTTCAGAAGTGAATACTGAATTTTTCAAAAGTATCTAGTGCTTCATTCTCGGACTAGATCAAATTAAAAGTATTCGCTCAGGTTTTTATCTTGAGTGTGATTTTCATGTGTGATTTTACAGAATACCTGAAAGCTAAACAATAAATCTTCTTTCTAACTCCATCTATCTAGGATCTATTTCCATAAAAATCCAAATATGCCTATTATTGTAATAAAGATGTTGAAAGATATCTTCCAGGAATCATGTGATCGGATTATCCAGCTGGACAAGTCAGTTAGATTTGCAGGACTTGCTAATGATGAAGGTGTCTTGTTAGGGGTAGCTGAAAGGGAGGGATTAAAGCCTCTTTTGACTCCCGAACAAAGAGCACAATATTCTATCACCGCAGCAACAAGGCAATACACGAGACTTAGATGGCAGTACCACCTTGGAAAAATTCACTATGCAAGCTCTCACTACTCAAAACTTATAAGAGCAACTATACCGATAACCGATTCTGACAATACTCTAAATTATGTATTATTGCTTTCGTTTGATGCCAAAACAGAGAATGTACATGAAATCATAACCGTCAGAATTATTCCGGAAGTTAAAAGGATTAGCAAAAAACTCCCGTAATGGTTTTCTTGATTACTATAATACCCAGTTATAATAATCTATTCCCAGCATAGATTGTAAGAGATTACTGTTTGGCCGATATGCCACCATCTACCATAATAACAGTACCAGTAATCCATTTCGCATCTTCGGAACATAAGTAGCTTACCACTCCGGAAATATCCTCTGGTTCTCCTATACTACGCAATGGAAATGAAGACTCTAACATGTGCCTTGCATTATCATCCTGTAGATAGGGTTCGATCATAGGACTCTTAATCGTAGAAGGAGCAATACAATTGCATCTAACACCGTACTGGCCATATTCGACTGCAATGCTCTTTGTTAACATTATTACCCCGGCTTTTGTTACACCATATACTGAAAGCGGAACATTGGTAATAGACCTAATTCCAAGTAGGGACGAGATATTTATGATATTACCAGAGTTTTTTTCTATCATTATGGGCAGTACTGATTTTATGGCTCTAAATGTGCCGATAAGATTGACATTGATTAGCAGATTCCATTGATCATCATTCATCAAATGAAATGGGGTGGGATCGCTTATTACACCAGCACTATTTACGAGTATATCTATTGTGTCAAACTTAGAAATTGTTTGATCAATTGCATTGAGTACTTCTGCTTCTTTAGTAATGTCAGTACGAATTGCCAAAGTATCTCGTTTGTTACCGAGACTAGCGCTAATTTCAGTCAACTTACTCTTATCCCTACCAATGAGCACAACTTTGCATCCCTCCGAAAGCAACCTCTTAGCCGTAACTTTACCTACTCCACCCGTTGCTCCGGTGATTATAGCAACCTTACCTTTCAGTTTCATAGCTCATAATCCTTTTTTCTTTTTAAAGTACTTTTCGTATTTGGATGCACCAAAAATTTCAGCTACCGATCAGGTTACGTAATATCTAGTCTCAATCCGACTCTTGGTTGACGATTCTTCGCGATTATCTAATTAAAAATTTGACAAACGATACGGATTCTGTTGACCCGCGAAAGATACGTGCTAAAAATAAAAACAAAATACTTTAGGATGTAATCCTAATCCAGAATTAGTGGATTTCAATAAGTTCGTTGTAGATACGAGCATAATCATCGATGGCGAAATAACAAGGATGCTTGAAGCTGAGACAATCAAAAGTGGCAATGAAATAATCATCCCGTTGGCCGTATTGGACGAGCTTCAATCTCAAGCCTCGCTCAACAAGGAACATGGCTTCGTCGGGCTTGATGAGATTCGAAGAATAAGAGATTTGTGTTTTAGAAAACAAATAGCTCTTAGCTTTATTGGGGAGAGACCAAATCTGGAAGACATCAGATTAGCAAAGCGTGGCAGAATTGACGCTATTATAAAAGATATAGCTCTAAATCAGAATGCAACGCTTGTAACTGCAGATCTTGTCCAGTCGTTAGTTGCAGAAGCTCAAGGAGTACATTCAATGTACATAGCTAATCCGCCCAAAACTTCGAACCTTGCGTTTGAAGATTATTTTGATGAGAGTACAATGAGCGTACACTTAAAAGAAGGTGTTTGTCCGTTTGCAAAAAAAGGGACCCCTGGAAATTTCAAACTTACAAGACTCAAGGAAATTGTTACTTCGCGTAAAGAAATCTCATCGATAATTACTGAAATTAGTGAAGCATCACGGGTCAGTGGGATCGGTAAGGTCGAGATAAGCAGAAGCGGTGCAACAGTAATACAATATGGCAAGTACCGGATTTCTGTCACTAGACCGCCATTCTCAGATGCTATTGAAGTAACTATAGTTAAACCAATCGTAAAACTGAATCTGAATGATTATTCAATTTCAAAAAAGTTGACCGAGAAACTATCAAGTGGCGCTGAAGGAATAATAATATCTGGACCTCCAGGATCTGGAAAGAGTACATTTGCTAGTAGCTTGGCAAACTTTTACGTTTCAAACGAGAAAATCGTAAAAACCTTCGAATCCCCGAGGGATCTACAAGTTCCGATCGAAGTCACCCAGTATGGACCTCTAGAAGGCAGTTTTGAGAAAGCAGTGGATATCTTATTACTAGTTAGACCCGACTACACAATTTTCGATGAAGTCAGAAGAGCTCATGATTTTGAAGTATTTTCAGATATGAGACTTGCCGGAGTAGGTATGGTGGGCGTAGTTCATGCTAGTAGTCCACTTGATGCAATTCAACGGTTTATAGGAAGGGTAGAATTGGGAATGATTCCACATATCCTGGATACCATAATATTCATCAAAGGAGGGCATATACAAAAGGTCTACGAAATTAGACTTACTGTGAAGGTACCAAATGGAATGGCTGAGGCCGATCTCGCCAGACCTTTAGTGGAGGTTAGAGATTTCGAATCAGGTTCTGTTGAATATGAAATCTATACTTACGGAGAAGAAAACGTGGTAGTGCCTATCACTGAAATGGATTCATATTCTGAAAATCCTATTTTCAAATTAGCAGAGTTTCGTATCAAAGACATAGTGAGAAGGTTTGATCCAGAAGCAGAAGTCAATGTTTTGTCTAATATTCGTGCGAAGGTCTTAGTAAATAAGAACGTAGTTCCTAGGATAATCGGCAAAGGTGGTACCACAATTTCTGAATTGGAAAAAATCTTAGGCATAAGTCTGGATGTAGACGTGAAAAATACGGTTGGTCGTAGGGAGATTAAATTTGAATTCAATGAGAATGATTCATCTTTTCTGATATACTTTCCTGAATCTCAGATCGGAAAGTTGGTGGATATTCATATTGATAATGAGTATGTATTTAGCAGTCAGGTAGGCAAGAAATGTAGGATCAAAATAGATAAAGGGAGTGATAATGGCAAGATGTTGACTGGCGCTTTTCATAAAGACAAGGAAATAAGAATATTTCCTTCGAATTAGCCTGTATTAAGATCGAGTCAGAATTTGCTTATAGCTGAGAATGATATTATATACCATTTTTCACATAATTAGTAGGTTTATGGTACAGCTGAATGTGTTAATCCGGTAATTGAGATTGAAGAAAATTGCATTATCTATTGCTGGAAGTGATTCTTCAGCAGGCGCAGGAATCCAAGCCGATCTTAAGACTTTTGCCTCTCTAGGGGTCTACGGCTGCACTGCTATCACAGCCGTAACTTCTCAGACCGGATCTGGGGTATCAGGAATCATACAAATTCAACCGAAGATGATTGAAACTCAAATTCGAACAATTTTGAATGATATATTTCCTGATGCAATCAAAATTGGCATGGTATACTGCAGAAAGACAATCAATTCAATAAGAAAGTCATTGGAGGGAGCCAAAATCCCTATGATACTAGATCCAGTAATGATTGCCGGAACGGGAGAGCCTCTTTTAGATCCAGATTCGATAGATGACTTGACATCGAATTTACTACCTTTAGCAACCATAGTCACTCCGAATGTATTTGAAGCAGAGGTACTTTCAGGTTTGAAGATAACTTCTATGCAATCTGCGGTATATGCTGCTCAAGAGATTAGAAAAAGGGGGCCAAATAATGTAGTAATAAAGGGAGGTCATTTATCTGGCAGATTCGCCACAGATATTATTGTAGATTCTAAGAATCAGAAATTTGAGATGTCAAACCCAAGGCTGAAATTTGATCGTATGCATGGAGGAGGCTGTACCTTTTCAGCATCTTTAACTGCATTTATAGCTAGAAGTTTTCCGACCGTCTATGCGTGTAAAATGGCAAATCAATTCACCCATATTTCGTTGAAAAATAGAATTATTCTCGCCCCTAATCTCATTGTTAGTTCTCCTTTCACTAAACTTTACGATTTCGCTGAACGCTATGAAGTCTATATTGGCTTACGTCGAGCTATTGGTGTAATAGAATCCACACCTTACTTTGGTAGATTGATACCTGAAACTCAGTCTAATCTAGGATATTCTATAACAGAGCCGAAGAATAGCAGCGATGTCATGGCAGCCAGTGGACGAATTGTTAAGGTTGGAAATGATGCGAGACTTGCATCAAGCTTAGGATTTGGGGCCTCTAAACACGTCGCAACCGCAATTCTTACTTATATGAGTTTCAAGCCTTTTATGAGATCTGCCATGAACATAAAGTACGATCCCAAAATTATTTCAATTGCTAGCAAGGTTTTCGTAGTAGCAAGCTACGATCGTACTAAAGAACCTAAAAAATTAAGGAATAGAGAAGGGCATACGATTTCCTGGGGAGTTGTTAAAGCATTGGGTAACAAACCTAACGCTGATATTATCTATCACAAAGGCGATTATGGAAAGGAAGCAATGACTCTTGTTTTTGCTCCTACACCTATTGAAGTCATAAAAAAAGTAGTTCGGATACTGAAAGTCTACTGACTAGAGAGTATGAAAGGTTACTATAAATGGAAGATTTTTAACATCATTGAACTACAATAATGAAAGCTGTAATTCTTGCAGGAGGACTAGGCACAAGATTGCAACCTTATACATTTTTCATCCCTAAGCCAATGTTGCCTCTTGGGAATAAACCTCTCTTGGAACATATAATCGAATGGCTAAAAAGTAAGCGAGGTGGGAAATTTGAAGAAATTATTCTTTGTGTGAGTTATTTGCATCGAGCTATAGAAGAATACTTTGAAAATGGTACGCGATTTGGCGTAGAAATAGAATATGCTCGATCAGATCGTCCTCTTGCTACTGCGGGACAATTGAAGACTGCAGAAAGACATCTTCAAGATGAAAGCTTCGTGTGCGTATACGGAGATTCCATCTATGAATTCAATCTCGACAAAATGATAATCGAGCATCGAGATTCACAGGCATTTCTATCTATGGCACTTTCATCGTACAAGACAAACCTTAAGTATGGTTTTATTGACCTTGACGATAACAATGCTACTAACCCTCTTAACGGCAGAGTAACAAAATGGCGAGAGAAACCGGAGATTACGGGCCTTATAAACATTGGATGTTATGTGATGGAACCTGAGTTCTTTCAATTAATTCCAAAATCCAGTACATTTGGTATGGACGACGCAGTTCGTAAAGCTCTGGATGCGAAGAAACTAGTTAAGGGATTTAAAACCAAATCTGGGTTCATAGATATAGGCGACAAGAGGTCATATCTTCAGGCTTACAAAAGATATGTTGAAAAACTTGGAAGAATTTAAGATCAACTATTATCACAAATTAGTTGAAATTGATAGTAGTACGCTTGATAATCATTTGGGTTCCGCTTTGTAAATTGCATGATTACTCCAGCTGGATTCTGCTACTTGTTTGATTCTTGGGTTGCAAGAACTGGTATACTCCGATTAGCACTATTCCAATTCCGCCGACTATGAATGCATAATTCACTGGATCGAACGTAGATATCATCATTCTTTCAGGTATTTTAGTGCTCACAGACTTGAGTGACATTATGCCAACAATAAGAATAAGCCCTGCTACTATGAGAATTGGGCCCACGCTTTTGTTCCGAGAACCTCGCGTCATCGCAAATACAATCCCGCTGATCACTAAAGCAGGAGCCCCAGAGATTGAAACTAGCTGTACCATTACTGCGACAGGATCTACGACTGTATTTGGACCATTTCCGGCGGGACCAATGAGAAATGTATAAAATGACAATAGCAAAGCAACGTACATAGCGCATAGACCCAGCGAGGCGAAACTGAGCCAAGTCTCAAGTTTCGGCATGCAATATATTCCAGACTACCATAATAAATAATATCACTTCATGTGATGCCTACTAGACCTGCAAGTTCCTTCCTACAAGCTGATCCCAAAAGTTCAGCTGATTTTTCGGGAGTCACGTCATTCACGTAAACCCCAAAACCTCTTTCCAAACCAGACCAGATACTCAGTTGCGGATATACTTCTATGTGCCAATGTATCTGCCTACTGTTTTTCTTTTCTGGAGATAAATGAAATACTAAATTAAAAGGTACATTGTCCAGTGCCTTGGACATACCGCCCAATGTCGCACGCATCATAAGAGCTAAATCACCTATTTCCTTCTGTGTTATTTTCGAAAAAGCAGTGCTGTGTCTCTTAGGATAAATCCAGAATTCGTATGGATATGTTGGTGCCCAAGGTGAGAATGTGAGAAAACTATCTGTTGCTAAAATTTGTCTGGGTCCGCTAGACTCAACGCCAAGGATCTGACATGCTGAACAAGTTCCGTGATCATTCATATATCTGTGGTATGCTTCTGCCTCCATTTCAATTGTCGGAGGGATTGCTGAAAATGTCATCATATTCAAATGAGGATGAAGAATTTCGCCGCCGGCATCCAATCCACTATTTACAAAGATTGATACATAAGTCACGCTCTTTTGTGAATAAAGCCATCTCACTCTATCTTGTACGACAAGCAGTACATTGGCCCATTGATCTATAGAAATCTGCGAGAGAGACTGATTGTGATTCGGAGACGCAACAACCACTTGATGATAACCATAAGCGGGTTCACTGTAATGCGGCTTATCTGAGAATTCAGACATAGAGACAGTAGAAACAGCTGGATGGCTGCTCTGGAAAACTCTAACACACCATCCATCAACATAATTCTCATCTGAATCTGAAAGTCTCTGTAACATTCCATCTTTAGCAACCAATGCTATAAGTGCAGGTTCAGTCATAGATTCATTTCCCGGGCAATACGGACATTCCTCCTTCTTGATTTCGTCATTCACGCGACCAGTATCGGCTACGGGAACAACTACAAACTTGTCCAAAACATAATCCTTTCTAAGAATGCTCAACTAGCTTGTCATACCTCTAAACATCGTAGGTTACCTTTCAAATAAAGGTTCTCCAAAGATCGGGTTCTCAATACTTTGAATCAAGCATTAATATCATAAGTTGTTTCGGTTACATTCTTAGGGATTAATAAACGTGATCAGGCTATTTCTTTAGACTTACAGGTAGTATAATAAGAGCATACATAGCTAGAATATTTTGAAAGCCTTTTGAGATAAAGTGCACACTATTTATAGTCGATGATAAATGTAAACTGATTTGAAGAAATATTCATGTCATTGTTCCATTAGAGATAAATTTCTCTGGATAATCCGTGTTACCTATGAATGAGCATGGCCGAAACTGTAAGATTATTTATGTTCTCTTAGACGGGGTAGGCGATCTAGCACATCCAAATTTTGGTAATACAACTCCACTTGAAGCAGCGAACACGCCAAATTTGGATTTTTTGGCTAGTAAAGGATGCATGGGAAATGTATTAAGTGTCGGGAAAGGGATTGCACCCCAATCTGATATTGCCGTCTTCAATATGCTTGGCTATAGCTTTCGTGATGGAAGCTATGTTGGTAGAGGGGTAATTGAGGCAATCGGTTCGGGGATCGATTTCAAGAATGGTGATCTGGCTTTAAGAGGAAATTTTGCAACAGTAGACGCAGATGGCAGAATATTAGATAGGAGAGCTGGCAGAAACATACAGGCAAGTGAAGCCCGCGAGTTATGCAATAGTCTGAATAATACGATCAAATTTAGCGATCCAGATGTTTCGATTAGTATAGTTCCCACAATTTCTCACAGAGTCGTTATAAGACTTAGGCATGCGAAGCATTCTTTGTCCGAAAAGATTTCTAATACTGATCCAGCTTATACCAAAGTTAACGGCATTGGCATTGCAAAGGCATCCTCAAGCGACGAGAGAATTTTGGAAAGTCGCCCTGAAGACAATTCTGATGCTGCCTTTCTATCTGCAAACCTTGTAAATGAATTTACAACTCAGTCGTTGGAAGTACTAAGAGACCATCCTGTTAATAAAACAAGAAGTGCGTCGGGATCAAAGAACATAAATGGAATATTGACGCGAGATTCAGGTAACAAGTACCCTAACCTCGAATCAATGTACTCAAGATATGGATTGAACTTTGGAGCTATAGTCGATATGCCGGTCGAAGTGGGGATTTCAAGTGTTCTAGGAATGAAGATGTTCAGAGCTGGTAATGTTCAGGATTATCAGGTCAAGGCATTGCATGCCATAGATAGATTGGAAGAATTGGACGCCATGTATATCCATATTAAAGGACCAGATGAATTCGGACATGATGGTGATTGGGAAGGAAAGAAGAATAATATCGAAGCCATCGACAGATTATTTTTTGGGCCTCTGGTAGACAGGAAGGATATTGAAGATACCTTGATTGTTGTTTCAGGAGATCACTCTACTCCGTGTATAAAAAATAGTCATAGCGACGATCCTGTCCCAGTATTATTTTCTGGATGTAGTGTGAAGAGCGATGGCAGTGAACGATTTACTGAATATTGGGGTCAGAGGGGAAAGATAGGACTAGTGTTGGGGGAACAAGTTCTGAATCAAATATTAGCATACAGATCAAAGAATAAAGCTTACTGATGACTGGTACTGGTTGCAAAGTTGAATTTTCCTATACTACAAATCGTTAATTGAAATACAATAAATACTAATTAGCGGGTTAACTGACCAAATCAATTAATCCTGCTGTTACCAATCATACTGACTTTGCACTGTTCGCACATCTGTTCATCGATATCAGATTCTATATCATGATGTACGTCACAGATAATCATAGTAAGCCTCATATAATTACACAGTTGCAAAAATTTTGACATCGTAAACGGTGTATATGCATTGTTTCCGGCCAGATCACGTGCTATTTCATCTATCATTCGCATAACTTCTTGAAATGAACTGAGCTTTGTGATTAAATCGGTGTCTCCTCTGGTACCTCTTATATAATTACTGACTGCTGCCTGGGTGATCCCTAAAGCTCTTGCAGCTAATTCTTCCTTCATCTTGTACTCTCTAATCAATTTAACAGCAAGAATTGCCCTTATCGCTGGAATAAGAGATTTGGCCTCTATTTCTGCAGGCAAGAGCATATTTAAAAAAGCCTCAACTTATTATATAAACCTTATTCATTTCTTGGATCCGTAGGCTAGTGTAAAGCTAATTGAAGGGCTTGCACCGAAATCCCTAGCTCATATTTAAATAATTGTTTTCTTAGAATCTACTAACTAATGGATTGCGGATTAGAGGATGGGCTTGAATTTGAAGGATAATATGAAAGGGGTCAATTAGAGTACTATGAAAATTAAATTTGGATTTACCCAAGGGCTTAATGTCGCTCGGTTAGGATTAGACGAAACACAAATTTTAACTGCCTGCCAAATAGCCGATAGACTAGACTATGATTCGGTATGGGTTATGGACCATTCCAATGTTCCGCAATGGAAAAATGCAGTTGTTAACGATGCCTGGTTAATGCTTGCCGCTATTGGAGCGTCCACATCGAACGTAGAGTTAGGAACTTGTGTTACTGATGCAATACGCAGACACCCTTCGACCATTGCCCTGTCTACTATAACGCTTGACCGAATAACAAAAGGTCGATCTATTTTGGGTATTGGTGCAGGGGAAGCTCAGAATGTAGTAGACTTTGGTATAGAATTCAACAAGCCAGTGTCCAAGTTTAAGGAGCAGCTAGAAGTAATCGAACGTCTATTTAATTCGGATCCAGACAATCATGTCAATTATTCTGGCGAATATTACAAGCTCATAAATGCATGCCTCCAAGCGAAATCAATCCGAAAACCGAGGCCGCCTATTTATATTGCTGCTGGCGCACCAAGAACGCTAGAATTATGTTCCATTTATGGGGATGGTTGGATTCCAATAGGCTATACTCCAGAACTGTATAAACATCATGCTAGGGTTATTGCTGAAAAAGCACAGAAGTTAGATAGGAATTTGACTGATTTTCAATTTGCCAATGATGTCGACATATACTTTACTGATGACGGGGAAGAAGCATGGAATAAAATGAAAAATGCAGTGAAAGTCAGTTTATACAAACCAGAGCTCCTGAAGGTTCATAATATACAGCAAGATTCAGAATTTGACTTTAGAAGATATTTTACAGAATATGCGATGAATAAACCTGAATTAATGGAACAAATGAAAAAAGCTGCAATGCAGATTCCAGATTCAGTAGCTAGGACCGCTATTGGTGTGGGTAAACCTGATGACGTTATTCAAATGTTGGATAGGTTCATTAAAGCTGGAACAAATCATTTTATTATACGATTCTGGGGCTTTGGATATTTCAAAAACATTGAACTCTTTGGTAACAAAGTGATTCCCTATTTCCGAGACCAGTACAAGTAGGCTAGATACTAAAGATAAGGATCAAGTCTTGAATTGCCCTTTAGGCTGGGGTGTGCTGCTTTCGTGTTTGTGCTCGTCACAAGAGCATACGCCTCAAAGCCCATATTCCTAAGCGTGGCAGCAAATTCTCTAGCGAACCCGTGAAATGTATAGACTTTTTTTGGCTTGCATTTAATGACCGCAGCCAGTAGTTCTGTGAAATCGCAATGATCGCTCATTGGGAATGCATAATCAAGTCCCATCATGTACTTGTATCTAGAATTAACGGCCCAGCCACTAAAGCCTATCGTTATGGCATCATATCTTAATTTTAAATCACGAACGAATTTACTCCTGCCATGAGTTAATGGGGAGATAAGAAGCCATGGAATTCCTTTGTTGATTTTGCCGGCCTTTTCAGCTCTTTGAAAAGATGAAGCCATCTTTAAGTCTACTCCAAGATCCCTATATACGCAATTGATTCTATCTACAGAATCATAGACATACATAGGTTCCCAATGGCGAAAAAGCTCTGTCAGTAGCTGAGCCTTTCCCAATTGATATCCCATGAGAACTACCGGAATGCCCCTATTGTAACAATCAGAAATTATTTTATTGACTGAATGCACTATCTCTGATATAGCAGGAAATATATATTCAGGTCGTCCAAATGTCGATTCAATAATTAATGTTTCAATTTGTGGTAATACTGCAGGTTGCATAAAGCTTCGGCTTCTGGTCGATAGATCGCCAGTATAGAAAACTTCCTCGTCAATTACTAACCCCTTAGATCCGAGAATGTGACCACTATGAAGTAATTTGAAGCCAGAGTGTTCCTGGACAATATCTCCCAAAGAATATCCCCGTTCTCTTGCAATTCGAGAAGTCTCATTGGACGCCAAAGTGACTGATGTAAGATATCCCCCTTTCTTACTATAAAGATGGTCAGTGTGAGCATGAGAAACAAATACAAAATCAGATTGTTGTTTTCTATGAGGGTCTAATAAAATCGTTTTATAACTACTCCGTGCCACAATATTAGTATCTAATAAATCTATAGTCCACTGCAATATCGAATCAACAACTTAAGGTCTACTCATTATTTTAACATTAAGGATTTAGTCGTTGAATCATATTGGAGGTCATTAGATGATTGGAAATAAGGACGATATCACGTGATAGCCTTATCATAGCATAACATACTTTACTTTATTAAACGTTCAATTGATTAGCAATTGGAAAAAGATAATCCTACACACATAGTCATTATGATTTCAGGAAGAGGGTCCAACATGAGGGCCATTTTAAAGGCGATACAAGCTGGAATTATTCGTAATGTAGTTCCCGAGATCGTTATTTCTAGCAGAGACAATGCTGGTGGTCTTGAATATGCAAAGCAATTCGGCATACCAACAGTTGTGTTTCAAAACCCTGAATTGCGGGAATGGGCCTACGATAGCCTGATCGCCAATTTGCTCGACGATCTCGGACTTAAGGTACCATCATCATTACTCATATGCCTTGCGGGATATATGAGAATTTTGAGTAATCGATTTGTAGATAAATATAGTATGAGAATCGTAAATGTTCATCCGTCGCTACTACCATCATTTCCTGGTTTGAACGCACAGAAGCAGGCAATCGAATATGGAGTGAAAGTTTCTGGATGCACAGTACACTTAGTGGATGCAGGTGTAGATACGGGACCTATTCTAATGCAAAAGGCAGTCAGTGTGTACGACAACGACACCCCAGAAACGCTTGCAGAAAGGATATTGAAATGGGAGCACATAATCTATCCAAAATCTATAGATTCATATCTAAATGCAAAACTTAGGACTAAAGTGCAATGACCCTCTAAATAGAAATCAACGCTTTTAGCTGGACTAATTCTATCTAGAAGTAATTCAGCACTCCAATCAAAAGCAAAATAAATGGTATGAGAATATTCTCATGAAGTTGACTGCACAGATAATTGACGGAATCCATGTGGCAAATTATATCAAATCTAAAATGACAAAAAAGATTGCGGCCTTAAAATCTAAGAATTTTGAACCTTGTCTTGCAACTGTTCTAGTTGGAGACAACGCAGCCTCAGCCACATATATCAAAAACAAACAACGAGCCGCAGTTGAGTTGGGACTAAAGACTAGGGATGTCCGACCACATTTATCATGTCCACAATCTGAGCTAATTGAGATAATAAAATCATTGAATGAGGACGCTAGCGTACACGGAATTCTAGTGCAGCTTCCCCTACCTACTCACCTAGACCCATTTATCGTTACGAATACTATTAACCCTATCAAAGACGTAGATGGGCTCACCACAACCAATATGGGTCTGCTTGTCGGTGGAAGGGGGTCTTTGAAACCTTGTACCCCCGTTGGAATAATTGAACTACTGGATCATTATGGTATAAACGTATCTGGGTTACATGTTGTGATAATAAATAGAAGCCAGTTAGTAGGTAAGCCTCTTGCCTTCCTATTATTAGAGCGAGACGCTACTGTCACCATTTGTCATTCAAAATCATACAACCTTCTGAGAGAGATCAAAGATGCGGATTTAGTCATAACCGCAATCGGAAACCGAGACAAGTTCACGTTAACCGGAAAGATGATAAAGTCCGGATCTATTGTCATTGACGTAGGCATTACTAGACTAGCTGGAAAATTAGCTGGTGATGTAGACTATTCTTCTGTGTCGGAAATTGCTTCTTGGATCACTCCTGTTCCAGGAGGTGTTGGTCCCATGACAGTAGCTATGTTACTAAGCAATACTTTGATTGCAGCATCATTATCGAAGAATTGAATTGAATTGAATTAATTGTCTAACGAAGATGGCACAGGACATTAAAGCAAATGTAAGGCGGGAATTTCTAGTTAAACGCAATTCACTAGCTGGGCATCAAATATATGAATGGAGTAAAATTATTCAGGACAATGTCATAAATTCTTCAGAATTTGGAACTGCAACAATCGTCGGTAGTTATTTTCCAATTAATTCAGAGGTACTGACTCAAAACATAATTAATGCAGCATTGGATCGTAAACGCGTTGGCCTCCCAAAAGTAGTGGGAGGAGAGATCAGATTTTACGAAATCGCTCAAGCTGCTTGGCAAAACCAGTTACAACTAGGCAAATATGGTATAAAAGAGCCAATCAATTGTGAAGACATATCTGAGTTGATTACGTTATTAATAGTCCCAGGGACTGCATTTGATATGAATGGATGTAGACTTGGATATGGAAAAGGCTATTATGATAGATTCATATCACATTTGAAACAGGTCGGGATTTCTGTTTTTATCATCGGGTTGGCCTTTGACTTTCAGTTGATACAAGAATCGACACTTCCATGTACTCCACAAGACGAGCGCATGGACATGATTATAACGGATCGAAGGATAATTAAAGGGATAAAATCTAATTCATAACTTTGGCGATATCCTTTCTATAGTACTGTTCGTTATTACCCCATGAGATCTTCTGTACTGCTTCATATGCTCGTATAGCTGCCTTCTCAAGATTCGAACCTCTTGCGGCTATGCTCAAGACCCTACCTCCTCTGGTGTATAGTTGATCATCAACTTTTTTTGTAGTTCCAGAGTGGAACACTGTAACGTTATCACCAAAATCTGAATTTAGACCGGTAATCATTGACCCAGTCTTGAAGGTTCCTGGATATCCTTGAGATGCCATCACTACGCATACTGCATGTTCTGGACTCCATTGTAATGGTTCCATGGAATCAAGTGAGCCGTGAAGTACACTTCGGACATACGGATACAGATCTGAATTCATTCTCATCATGATTGGCTGACATTCTGGGTCTCCCATTCTAACGTTATATTCAAGCAAGTATGGATTGTTAGTGGACTCCTCTATTAATAATCCAAAATACAAGAATCCCTTGAAAGGTTCAGGGAAATCTCTAATACCCTTCATTGTTGGCTCAACAATTTGCCTCAAAGTCCTATGATAGATTTCATCAGAAAAGAAAGGCACCGGGCAGAAGCTACCCATACCTCCGGTGTTAGGACCCATATCGTTATCTAATATCCGCTTGTAGTCCTTTGCTGAAGCGAGTAATTTGAAGCAACTGCCATCAGTTAGTACAATCAAGGATAGTTCTCGTCCTGTTAATTTCTCTTCAATCAGAATCTTGTTTCCTGCGTCTCCGAACTCTTTTTTTACTAAAATCTTCTTTATTATCTCAAGAGCATCATCTGTGCTATTAGGTAAGAATACGCCTTTTCCAGCTGCTAATCCGTCAACTTTTATTACTACATCCACATTTTTGTTGAGGATATAGTCAGCTGCCGCTTCGTTATTTGAAAAAACTCTAAAATCGGCTGTAGGAATGCTATTTTTTCTCATAAAATTTTTGGAAAATATCTTGCTTGATTCTAGCAACGCACACTTCTCAGTTGGTCCCAGGATGGGAATGTCTGCAGCATTAAAGGAGTCAACTATCCCAGTTGCTAATGGACCTTCAGGACCGACTATAGTTATACAATCATGCTTTGCTGCAAATTTGATAAGTTCTGGCACCTGATTAGCATCTAGACCGATGTTCGTAGATGTGCCACCGTTGCCTGGAGCATAATATATATTTGAGACCAAATCGCTCTGGAGAAGCTTCCAACCTATTGCATGTTCTCTGCCTCCTGAACCTATTACCAGAATGTTTGCCGATTTATTCTCTGATAGTATTGTCATTAGTAAAATAAGTTAGAGGACTCAAATTAAATTGAGTGGATGATAGCCACTAATGATTTATTTTAGAACCCCTATATTAAAAATATTGTCTTTCAGCTATGGCATCTTCATTTGACCTCACTCAATTTTCCAATTACCGAAGTTATACCGTCAAGAGAGCAAAGGACTTGTTAAAGACTTATGGACACTTAAACTATTCTAACTGTCAAATATTATTTTAATTTAGAGTGTCTGCTTCGGATCAAATACCGACATCGACATTTAGTAGGTCATTGCATTCATAGATCATATAATCGACTGGTATTACGACTTATATATACATCTCATGTGATATGAACTTACGAAATATTGAAAAAGGTTCTTCTCATAATTATTCTCGTTATTGCAGCAGCCGGTTTTGTATATGGCTATAATTATGTCTTTCATTTCATAAGTAATCCGTATGTTAGCAACGTTGAACCATCGCCAGCAGAAAACAGAATTGGAATTTCTGAACCTCCCCTGGACAGGAATTCACGCATAATAGGCTTATTGGGGTTGCCCAGGAATAATAGCAAGCTCGATCTCCCAGGCTTGTTCAAGCAATCGCAGGGTTCTGTTGTTCAGATAACATCAGTGCGTGGTACTGAATCTTCTGATTCAAGCAATAGATTGGGATCGGGTTTTGTGTACGACACAAATAGGCACATTGTCACAAATCAGCATGTAGTTAGTGGAAATAACTTGCTAGATGTAACCTTCGCAGATGGAACAATTTATCGAGCACGACTAATAGGTTCGGATCCATTCACCGACATTGCAGTATTATATGTTCCTAAAGTTCCAACATCTAAATTGGTGCCGCTACCTTTGGGTAATTCTACCAGCATAAGAGTCGGAGAGCAAGTTGCTGCTATTGGAAATCCATTTGGTTTATCAGGTTCGCTGACCGAGGGGGTCATTAGTGGTTTAGGAAGATTACTTCCTTCAAATGCAAATTCGAGCTCGCGTTATTCTATACCAGACGTAATTCAAACAGATGCGCCAATTAATCCAGGAAACTCTGGCGGACCACTTCTTAACATGAAGGATGAAGTAATAGGAATGACTTCAGCAATATTCTCTAATACTGGTGAATTTTCAGGAGTCGGACTCGCCATTTCTTCCGATACCATGAAAAAGGTTATTCCGCCACTCATAATTAATGGTACCTACGCTCATCCCTGGTTAGGAGTCTCTGGAACCAATATGACTCCAGAGCTTGCTACAGCTCTTGGGCTGAAAGATCCCAGGGGATTTTTGGTAATCGACGTAATCCCTGGGAGTCCAGCTGCTAAAGCAGGTATGAGAGGAGGAGATCAAATCGTTAGTATAAATGGCCAACAAATCCCACTAGGGGGAGATGTTATCCTTCAAATTGGTAATACTCCAGTAAGAAAAATTGATGACGTTCTGGCCTATTTAGAACGATATAAGACCATAGGAGAAACTACGAATCTCGTGGTCTTACGCGGTGGTCAGGAAACTAATGTAGTTATAAAATTGACTGCGAGGCCGAATTCGATGAGTCAATAAGGCACCATGCCCTGTAATAAAGATTCGAAGATACGTGTAAGATATTTAACAAAACAAACACACCAAAAACAAAACTAATAAGACACAAGAATTCAACCAAGGCCATTGAAAGATTATGACCATTACATTATTTGGTTAGATTATTTCAATAGAAGCCTTTCAAGGCACAAGGGTCGTAAGCTCAAGCGAGAATCGTCTGTATTTGATCCAACTCTCGAAGATCTCATTGACGCTGCCAGGTCCATCGGTTATGATCCTCCACAAGAAAATACCAACGACCATGCAAGGTACCCAAGAAGGCCTTACGTTAGATCTGGCTATATAATGCTTCCAAAAAAGGAGAACAAATCATCTTTGATTCGATCAATAGCTGAAAAACTAGTGCAAAGAAAGAACAAGAATAGACTATCAAATCGTTAAAGTAGGAATTTCAGAGACACGGAGCGCACTACATATCATATCTTTGCTCATTATTCTTAAATAAAGGTCGCTGTACATTGACTCTCGGTTTGTTGCCGATTGGGGAGGTAATTCATCTTGCGAAGAGTGGAAGATACGTTGTCAAACTATCTGAAACTGGATTTAGAATCCGCAGTGGAGAGATTCTTTACGATGATTCTGGAAGGCGAACCGGAAAAGTTATCGAAACGATTGGCTCAGTTTCCGCTCCCTATGCTTCCGTGTTGCCACTCGTCGATCGGCCGAAAAAAGCCATAGGAACAAGGCTATTTTCTGGGTCCATCAAGCATGATAAACCAATCCGACGAAGGAATTTTGGAAAAAAGAGAAAACATGTGAAAACAGATCTAAACAATTAAAGATATGGCTTTATTTATCGAATTTACTCGTCATCTTATAACTTATGAGTCTGATCGTAAGCCGAAACGCCAGTCAAACGCGACTATAATTTTCGTCTGAAACATCTCTATTGAACTGAGCAGGTTTTCGATTTGGATATACTAGCTAGTATTTATGTGCCAATCCCACTATTTCTTGAACGTTTCTAAATCCTTTGTTTTCCAAATATTTCCTGATACCTCTCGATATCAAGTTAAAAATATTTATTCCAATATTCCCAATTCCACTGCCTATTTGTACTGCCGATGCACCTGCCAGCAAGAACTCAACAGCATCTTCCCATGCGAAGATACCTCCACATCCGATTACAGGAATTCCTACTTTCTTTGATATCTCATATACGCTTCTTACTGCAATTGGCTTTATCGATCTTCCGGATAGCCCGCCTATTTTATTACTTAATACTGGCGAATATGTTTGCACATCGATTGCCATTGCTCTAATTGTATTAATAGCTGTAACTCCAGTTACAGCCTCATCCTTTGCTATGGTAGCTAATTTAAGAATGTCAACGTTACCCATTCCCAATTTTATGAATATTGACTTCTTGGTATTTCTCCTTACCTTTCTAATTATCGTCCTCACCATTTCAAGATCATCACCCACCTCTATTCCCATTTTTTTTACGTGGGGACATGACAAGTTGATCTCATAACCCAATATACGTAATCCATCAAGTCGCTTGACCATAGGGATAAAATCGGTTTGTCGAGAACCTACAAGACTCACAATTAAAGGAGTAGTATTATTTCGTATCTCTGTAGCAAATGCTTCAATACCAGGATTCGCAAGTCCAACCGCATTAATATAGCTTTTGCCATTAAGCGCAACAACCGTGGGATTACAATATCCCACAATAGGTCCAATGCTCATAGATTTTGATACCAAGCACCCAGCACCTGATTTGTAGATTCTATTAAAACTGTCCTGATTTATTCCCATGAAACCTGATGCCAACATGGTTGGGTTTCGCAATTTTAGTCCCGCAAATTCGACTTCTAGTGATGGAGTACTGATCATACTAGTATGACTCCGTGACAAGCTCCTAGATTAAGGGTGCACAACCCAATAATAATATGTTTGATAAATAGTATCGAACTGTGAGCCATCCCAAGTTCAAATACTTCCTTACTCGGTCGCCCCATCGCTATATATTTGGTGTACCAATGAAATTCTTGGCAATATGAAGTTAGCTTTTAGCTCCAATGCATTCAAAGCATACTCGATTGATACAGCCGTTAAAGAAATTAGAACTTTAGGTTACGAGGGGGTAGAAATACTATGTGATTATCCGCATGCATATCCTCCACAAATGAACTCTATCAAGATTGAAGCACTGAAGGCATCTTTAAGAGAAAATCGCTTAGACATATCAAATATGAATGCCTTCTCTCTTTACGCAATAAACGATGTATACAATCCTTCATGGATAGATCACTCTGCGGAACAAAGAAAGGTTCGAATTCAACATACGCTGAATTGTATTGAACTTGCTAGTAAACTGGGAGCCAAATCCCTGTCTACAGAACCGGGAGGATTTTATGATAGAAACAGGGAGGATGTCCGTTATTTAAGAAATCTATTCTTGAGGGGCATATCTGATGTATCCACTGAAGCAGAAAAGAATAAAATCAAAATTTTAGTGGAACCTGAACCAAAGCTGCTAATTGAAACTTCCAAGGACTTTTTAGATCTTATCAAGGAAATTAAATCTGATTGGGTTGGTTTAAATTTTGACATTGGTCATTTTTTTTGTGTGGGAGAGGATCCAGTTCAGTTGGTGTATGATCTCGCAGACTATATCGGACATTTTCATTTAGCCGATATAGCTCAAAATAGAATACACAACCATTTGATTCCAGGAGAAGGGGTGATTGACTTTAAGCGAGTCTTAAAGGCTATTTCCGACATCGGATATGACGGATATATTACTGTAGAGCTATACCCATACCAGAAAGACCCAATTCATGCCGCTAGAAAAGCGCATGATTATCTCATAGATATTATGAACTAAAAATGGGTATAATGATACTATTCTTAAATATGTTTGTGGAGCATGGTGATCATAGAGATAATGGGCTTTCAGTTGAAATATGGTAATGTCGGCTTAACTTTCGAGACCTAATATATTCGACCGAGGATAATGATATAAATGGAATTCAAAAATGTCATAGTCAACTTTGGCGCTTTATCCCAGATCTGCCTTCTAGTAACGCTATAGTGGCCAAGTATATACCAATCCATGGCAAGAACATTATATCACCTGCGAAAGAGTGAAAAGCCTCCCATTCCTTCACATTAGACGTTACCGTAATTGCGACCATAGATAGAGCGGCAATTCTCAATATATTTACTAATCCAGTACCAAGTCCACCTACTAGGAAATAGACGATTTTGTGGCTTGACGGAATCCTCAATCTGAGTAAAATCGAAAGCATAACAAGAGAATAAATGATTACACTCTGAACACCTGCAGAGGGCCAAAATACTTGCAAATAGAAGTCACCATGTAAGCCTCTTAACACCAATAGATTTCCGTTGGCTGTTGCAGGAGTATCACTTCCCAGATACGCAATGTGATTTCCAACAAACCTTAAAATTGATTGATCAATTTTAAGGTAGATGGGAACTATCATCTGCAGTGGACCCAGCGTATCGTAGGGGAAAAAGGAATCAAGGGACAAGATTACGGTGGTTGCTGCAAGGTATACTACTCCTGCAGGTGCAATTTTGTACCAATTTCGTCCAAGTAGCAAAAAAATCGAAGCTACAGTGTAAATTGTGATTGTAAAATATTGAGACATCAAGATCCAACTGTCGATTATAGATACCTTGTATTCACTTCCTATAGATAGGATCAACTGGTTCAAGCCATGCGGGAGAGCTAAGAAGTAGATAGTCGCCAAAATAGATAGAATTATGATTATGAGGACACGAGGTCGTGAAAACGAGAAGTCAATACCAACAATCTCTGCAAATATCAGAGCAGCTGCAAAAATAAAACCTGCGTGGCCTAAGTTCCAAGATAAGAGGAATGATTGTGGGAAGAGCATAAAACAAGCAATGAATGGAGCGATTACGATTAGGCATAAAGCTAGGCGATAAATACGTTCGGACTGAAAATATGTAACCGAAGCAGCAATATACCTCTTGGCCCTTTCTCGACGCAACATAAAAAGCTGTTTTGGATCGAAAATAAAAAGGTATTAACCAAAGTATAAAGTAAATCTGAATCTTGACTATGAACTACATTATATGTAAACTAGAAGTATGTTAACATATTCTAGTATATTGATAAAATCAAGACATTGGCTAGATAGTTATGAGCACCCCTACACGGCCCTTATTTCTGATTTTTCAAAAAGTGCTTTCCAGATTCTCTTGCTAGTAATTTTGCAAGCCTAATCGGTTCAGGAATTGCGCCTTGGAGTGTGAAAATATCAAGTAACTTTTTAACTATATCATAGGAAGAACCCCAGTATCTGACGTAAATTCGTTTCCCTGTTCTAAGGAGTACCGACTCTCGATTCCCGAGAGCTAAGTATCTTTCTAACTTTTTGTCTGTCCTCGAACGAAAATGATGAGTGATCGAATCTTCTAAACCCTTAGAATCTCTGAAAGTTATTGCAACAACGGGAAGGCCAGTCAGTTGAAATATTTTCTCTCCATCAATAATATTATACATACTCACTACTAATCCATCTAAAAAAATGCAAGCAATATCATTGCGATCCAATCTTTTCCACATCCTGACAATATTTTCTGTTGCATCGTCTCCTTCAATAGTAGTGCTTCCGAATGACAAACCATCCACGATCAGGTCTCGCCGCATGACAATAGCTGACCAATTTGATTTATTGTCAACCTGACTGAAACTCTCTGCTGCTCCGAACACCCTGATACCTTTCTTGTTAATATGAAGACGCTTCAGTTCTATTTGGTCTACATACACATTTTGATCACACGAGATTAATTTGTTACGCACGCATTCCAATTCATTTTAATGCTTTTTTAGAAGCATGTATTATGAAAATTAATTTATGTCGATAAGAATCTTGTTTTGCGTAATTCACAATGTAATTGATGCCGAGGAAACATAGTTCCATTTTAATTTACTGCCTTTCCCGTCGTTGCCACTTGTTTGCTGGATCTTGAAATCATATAGAAAGCATGTGATGAGATAATAAAGCCAGCCAAGGTCATCTTTGTCGCGAAAACCAAATTCCACGGCGTATCAGGATTAGGATAGGATATGGCAATATTATCGAGATTTAAATGCCCATTTGCTAGATTAACTGTTATCAGCGAACTCCAAACTAGAAAATTGTAAACAAACTCATATAGCGAAACCACACACGCAATCAGAATGACAAGTTGGAGCACTAATCTGACTGAAAATGGCATATTGGAGAGCCTATTTCCAACTAGCTTCATTGCTGAATACCACGAAATTACAGAAAATACCATCAAATATGTTACGAGCTTTGCGACACCATGAGCTGGAAAGTCTGTACTAACTAGTACTTGGCCAATAATGACGGTTTTGTTTTGATCATATTGAACAGCGCTTTCATAGATCCCATAGAGGCATATCGCGAGCATTGAGATGGTTGAAAAGTAAAAGATAATTATGTAAACATCCAATTTTGGGAACGGATCTACGAGCCTTGGGATATGCACGACTATTTCTGCATATTATTCTAATATAAAAATACGGTGTATAATAGGCCAAATCAGAATTTGGATTAATGACACGATGCGAACAATAGAGAATCTTCCAAATCTGACGTTTTTGAGAGGAAATATAAAATAGAATAGTTCTATTCTTGTAGAGAATTCAAATTGTTAATTAATTCTACTATGAAGTCACGATTTTTCTGATTTTCTAATATAATATTCTATTTAAATTATTCTTAATTTTGTATACAAATTTAAACTATAGGTTAATGATTCTATAATAATTTATAGCAAAGTGTTAATAATATTCAAATTAATTCATTGCTGATATGTACTCGGCATTAAAGTTTCTTACAATTGTTGCTATCGTGATAGCAATGGTGGCAATTGGTCCACAATCCCTATTAAAAGCAAAGGCTGAACAGCAATCTGCAGTCGCACCGTATCTTCTTATTCACAAAGCGGTCATTCAACAGTCTGGTCTAAACGCGGCAATTTTCACTGGCGGAATGGTCCCGAAGGACGGTTCGGGTGGAGCTTTTGGATATGGCATACTTACAGATCAATTTCCGAATGCAGTGATTGTGTCTACAACGCATGAGGGTGTACAGGATAGTGTGACTCAGGGTCGTGGCAGTGGCCCTATTTGGCATAATCATTTTGTGAAATTGGGCCACGTTGTTGGTAGTCCTTGTGGCAATAATCCTGAAATGGTAGAGGTGCTGCAAATAACGTATCAACAACCAGGTAGAATCGCGGTTGAAGGCAATATAGTTGCACTTCAGGGAGTGCCTCCGACACTTAAGGGAACCGACGCCCTTCACAATATGGCCCCGCTAGTACTTAGCCCTGGTCATAAAGTAACAGGTGTGGTATCTTTTACATTGGATCCAAAAATGCAAGGTGGCCAACCTCATGTGTGTGTTGAGAATATAAGAAGTGCCCCACCTCAAGCAATTATCATCAAATAAGTAATCATATTGGGTAGTCGATAACTAATATCCTATCCTTCTTTGTCGCCACAATTTATGACAAAATGATAGCCACGGATTTAACGAATTTTCTGACTCTGTTCTTTGTAGTTTAATAATAAGTCATGTTGTCACCATCAGAATAAATCCCACCAATACCTTAATACTGGTAAACTAAACGAAGATAATGATCCTCTACCGTCAATAGTTGTTGTTCTAATTGTTATTTGATAATTGCCAGCAGCTGGAAATGCACACTTTGCTGATATGTTGCCTTTACCATTAGTGAGCTTTTCAAACGCAATGGCTCCGCTACTCGTAATCGTATAATCGGTATTCGAGTTTTCACTCGCGCTACGCACCGACACAACGCGAACAAGTGCATGATTCAATCCACTTTTTGTATCTGCATTCATAATATGAAAGCTCAATTGGGTCACATTTCCTATGAACGGGGAATTAGGAGAACGGCTAAACTGAATTTTGATGTTTCAAAACTTAATGTTTATTTGCATGGCAGTCTTCTTAATAGCGACCCGTGAGAATTAGCACGGAAATTGGGGCTGATGGTAGAAACCAATAATGCTAAACAAGAATCCAGTGTCGAGACGTTGCTGTCTTATAGAACGATCTATTTCAAATCAAATTGTGATGGAAAGGATATTGCTTCAATCAAAACTCACAACTACACTAGTCAACTATTTTCAATAAATTTTATGGAATTAATAATAAGTATAATTAGAATCCATATATTGAGATATTCTCAACTAAATATAGCATTACCTCCATTTATTGTTAGATGTACTACGGAACAAGTCAGACTAGTTGATCCTATTGATACGTAAAACTGTCATGACTCATTCCAAGCTATTATAGTAGCGGGCCCGTCGGGAATCGAACCCGAGACAGCCGGATCTCTTCCTCAGATTGTTAAAAGTCCGGTACTCTACCTGGCTGAGCTACGGGCCCACCTGTATTTTAGGCTCAGACATAGTACAATTTAATTTTATAGATACGTTGTCCAAAATTTCACGCTAGATTATTTGTAAGTATATTATCGGAACGAATCTGGTTAATGAATCAAAACATTTTAATTTCTTGTTAGAAAGGCTCAATATGTATGCCCGGGTAGTATAGAGCGGCTGGATTAAATCCAGCTTCATACATTCCGGTCCAGTATGGGGGACTGTCACTCCTTCGACCCGGGTTCGAATCCCGGCCCGGGCGTATCATTCATACTTTATTTGAAAACCGACACTTCAGATGTAATTTTTTTAAATATCGCATCGCTTCTTACTGCGATGAATGATAAGGTATTGTTGGGCGTTAGATCAGAATCTAGCATTTGGCCATTCATAGAATAAACTTTACACCCTGCCTCCTTCACAACTAAATAGGCTGCCGCCATATCCGTTATTCTAATTTTATTTCTGACATCCAAATATACATCTAGAAGTCCTCTGGCAAGGTAACATAATTCTAATGCATTCGCACCAAAATGGCGAGCATGTTTGAACATTGACAACACACACGATAACTTGTTCAAAATCTCATGAGAAACTCCTGATATGTTCATGCCTAGCACTATATTTTGCAATTCCATCTCTGACCACTGGCCAAGTTCGAGCTTTTTACCATTCATAAAAGCGCCCTTATTTCTAGATGATGTATAAAGATCTCCACTTCCCAAATCCATGATTACCGCGTCAGTGACAGCGCTCAGTCTATATTCTGAAGCAAAGGCCAATGAACAGCAATAAAAGGGAATACCTCGTATCGCATTCGTAGTACCATCGATTGCATCCATGACTAGATATCCAGAATTTCCTTGAATTATCCCACATTCTTCTCCTAATATGGTAGGTTTGAAATTATGTTTTTTTAAAGTGTCGAGTACTGCTCGCTCAGCGACAAGGTCTATTCCAGTAGAGATATCTCCTCCAGCACCTTTACCAAATTTAGTACTAGCCTTTTCAGTACCAGCAATTAATTTCGTCTGATTTAGGACCTCAATTGCTGCTTCCTTCAGTATGTCAAGTACTGGCATACACATACCTACCTATCCAATGCTACCTATAAATCAAAAGATCTTGTCAGCTAAAAATTATTGGCCGACTCAATCGTCATATGGAAATTTCTTTTTCGTCGCTCTTTTTCTTGCCTTTCAATAACTGATAAAGCCAAACCTTCAACGCAAGATAAACGCTATAACCGCTGAATTTGGTTCTCATTGAATATCATGAGAAAACATACATTATAAACTTTTTCAAGAAGTGTAAAATTGAACGACCGGCATGACCGCATGCCTTTTCAAGTATTCTTCTTCATCACTTGTTTTAAAAAAAGATCGCACACGTTGGGTCGGATTAAGTCACATAACATTCAGAATTAAATCTTCCATCAGATCATTATAGCTTAAAAGCATTAATTTGGTGGTATAAATTTCAACTTACTTCAGCACGGAATACCATGCACTTGCTCATCTACCTGCTAACTAGCTCGCTTTCCCATTAATTTACCTCGTCACAAACCGAATGAGAATAGAACACATTTGCACCGCTAATAATCCTCACACATTGGAATGTATTAACAATTAGTGATATTCGACTTTAGATATGGAACCGATTGTTTGGCTCTGTAAAGTTAAGGAAAAATCTATAGATTTATGACTCAGATACAGGTTATACTGTGTCAAATAAGAAAAAGAACAGAACCAGAGGATATAGCCTATTGTCTGTATCTTTATTTCCTAGGTCTTTCACTGAGAAATACTTCCAAAGCCGTGTATAGATTTGTTAAACGAAGTCATACTGCCATCCGAGGCTGGATTCAAAAATACAAACCAGAGATGTCAAGTTCCAGAAAGATACGTATTACAGAATTTCTAATTGATGAAACTTCCCGGGACTGCGCCACCACATCCATTCTCCATATGAGAAAAGTATCATAGAAAGGACAGTACAATACAAAGATAGGACTGAAGGTTTCGATGATTATTTTCCTTGCAGAAAAAGTAAATGCAAATTTCAACACATACAAAAATGGTTGAATCTATTTGTCAGCCATTATAACAATAATCTGTTTTCTTAACTTTACAGAGCCGATTGTTTATTATATGTAACTTATAAATCAAGATTCCCTAGTTTTAAGTGATGTACAAGTCTACTATCTGCTATTGGTGTAAATCAAATTAGGGTTTTCAAATTGCATTATTAAAGGTCATACTTATTTTGATCATTATTTTTTGTAGTTTGATCATCGTTGCTGGTGTCAAGTCCAGGAAACCATTTATTTATGAATTTCTCCCAATCAATTCTTAACGATAGATAAATCAACAATACTAGGATCGCTATACTTGCTGCCGTGACTATGATAAACATTAGAGGGTCAATATTGTTCGAAATGACTTTTTCTATGAATGGCCTCCCGAGATAGACCGCACCCCACACAATTATTTCATTGAGTATAAATTTACCTAGAAATGTAGATATTACGAACTTCCAAGGAGGATATTTTACGAGACCAAGCGGGATGTAAACAAGGTCATCAGGTATAGGCGTCAGAGCTGCAACAAAGGCTCCGAAGGAACCATATTTCGCAACTAATTTTTGCAATGGATATATACGTCTTTTGGTCTGTTTGCTAAGTGCATTTCTACCATAATAGCTTGCATAGAAGATTATTGATTTTGCTAAAATTGCACCAAGTGCACTTGCTAAAGAAATAAGATTAGGGTCTAATTCCTTGTTAAGTGCAGCTGCTATGAGGACTGGAAAGTATGGGATGGGTACGAACACGATAATACTCCCAACGAAGCTGATAACAAAAACACCCAGATAGCCTAGATTCTCAAAAATCTCCAAGAATCCAGCTAAATCAAACAAATAATAAAGATCAACCTAGCCCTTATATTTACATTAGAATCCTAGTCCTATCGCGAGACTTGTCTATACCAATGACAGTACTTGAGTTAAACACCTCAAGTCGTTTATGCTAATAATCAATATGCCCTCGCAAAAAGCACAGTTGTGCTGGGCTTTTGTCTACAAAACACACATTCGGAATGATTAGAGGTAGAATCAACATCTGAGGGAATGATCCTAATGTCAGCTCCACTTTGCTCCTTTATCTGAGTCTCGCAATAGTCACTGCCGCACCAAGCTGCGGCAATAAAACCCCCTTTTGATGTTATTATCTCCTTGAAAGTTTCGAAATCTCCAACAGGTGTAGTATTGTGCGAAAGGAATTCTCTTGCCTTAGTAAAAAGGTCCCTTTGAATACTTGTTAGTAGTTTATTCACGCTTGATACCAATTCTTTCCGCTCAATGGTAATCTTTTCAAATGTATCTCTTCTAGACATCTCCAACTTGTTCTTCCCGATGTCTCTTTGTCCGATATTTATTCTGAGAGGAACACCTCTCATTTCCCAATCATTGAATTTCCAGCCAGCCGTATATTCTACCCTTTCGTCAATCTTTGCTCTGATATTTGCTTGTTGCAACTCTTGAAGTATATTCTTTGAATGATCCTTTACCAAGCCTTCATCTGCTTTCTTATGTATTGGGATTATGATAACCTGAATTGGGGCTATATTCGGAGGCAAAATTAGGCCCTTATTATCACCATGGATCATAGCCAAGGCGCCGATAAGACGCCATGACGTTCCCCAAGAGGTTTGCCATGCGTAGTGTTCTACATTGTCCCTACCCAGATACTTTATTTCAAACGGCCTGGCAAAGTTTTGGCCTAGATTGTGAGAAGTAGCCATTTGCAAGGCTCTTCCATCTCCCATTAGGCTTTCTAGCGAGGCTGTTGATACTGCACCTACAAATTTCTCATGATTGCTTTTTAGACCTTGTCTGACCGGGATTGCAAGATATTCTTCAATAATCTTTTTATATAGTTTTAGTATGAGGTCTACCTCCTTCAAGGCGTCCTCTTTACTTTCGTGTACTGTATGACCTTCTTGCCACAAGAATTCAGAGTTCCTAATTAGTGGTTTAGTTGCCTTAATTTCTGCCCTTAACGCAGTATTCCAAAAATTAATTTTGAATGGCAGATCTCGATAGCTGGAGATCCACCTAGCGAATGCAGAATATGCAATGGTCTCGGAAGTCGGTCGCAGGGCAAGTTTTTCAGTAAGTTCGTTGTCACCAGCTTTTGTTACCCAGAAGACTTCAGAATTAAAACCTCTAAAATGTTCCTCTTCTTTCCTTAGTAACACTTCGGGAATCATTACTGGCAAGAATCCGTTCTCATGTCCAGTGTCCTTGAGAAGATTATCAAGTGTTTGCTTAACTAATTCCCAAATTGAATATCCATATGGCCGCAGTATAAGAGCACCCTTAGTGGACCCATAGTCCGCCAACTCACTCTTAAGTACAAGCTGACCATACCATTCACTAAAGTTATCTTCCTTTCTTACTGTGAGACCAACCTCTTTTGCGGAACTCAATAATTAGGTCGAATGATTATTGATTTATGAAGCTTTCCTCTAGCCAGCTATAATGGATCACCTTTACAATAAACTTGTCCAGTTATTCTACTATGAAAATTCTTGCAAACATAACATTGGATAAATCCTACCTCTTTCTCAAGAACTGGACAGTCAACTGCCTCGAGTTTCATTCGTTTCAACATTTTGGGGCTGACACCCTTCAACTTCAGCTTTCCTTTGTCATCCATCATACCAACACTGTGCAACTCGGCTTTAGCCTGATCGCTTAGTTTCAGCGTCTTTTCAACCTGTTTCACTGGAACCACATATTTTGATTCCGATAGTTCATTCATGGAGCAAAGAAATGTCGTAGTGATATAATACTTTTGTTGACCTATTCTCTAATTTATCCCAATATAAAATTAATTTGTAATGAAAATGATAGGAATATGTTTGATTTTGTTTTATCAGGAAGATTTTGTAACAAGATTAATATATAATGGAATAGGCTTTGCCAACAAGCACGGTATATGCTGATTATCTTCGACGTAGAAGGAGTTTTGTTAAATGCAGAGTATCTTCCAGTGTTAGCCCAAGTCTTTGGTCCGGATAAAGAAAAAGAAATTTGGGATATAACTAAGCAGGGCATACGTGGAGAGATAAATTGGGAAGAGGGACTGCGTAAACGAGTAGCTGCTCTCAGAGGAGTGGATTTTGAGATGGCAAAGCAAATAGCCGAAAATCTTGAAATAATGCCGGGGGCAAAGACATTATGCGCTGCATTAAAAAGAGCAGGCTGGAAGTTAGTAGCCGTCTCTGGTGGCTTTACTATTATCACTGATAGGTTAAAGGAGGAGCTCGGCCTGGACAGAATTTATTCCAATGAACTCATTTTCAAAGATGGAAGGCTACAAGATGTTAATCTGACTGTGACGTCAAATAAGGCAGTGGCAGTTATGCCTACAATAAGAGAATGGAAATGTGCAAAAGACGACATAGTTGTAGTAGTTGACGGCGCAAATGATCTGAAACTCTTTGATTTGTCTGGTTATACTGTTGGTTTTTGTCCGGTCGATAAGGTAAAAGAAAAGGCTGACGCGGTTATCGAGGTGAGAGATCTATCAATATTGTTACATCTATTAGAAAAAAAATTCGGAAAGGCTGTGTTGGTAGCTAAGTCATAACTATATAAAATTTATACTACAAAGCCAAGTCTTAATGCTTGGTCAAGAGGATTGAAATAATTCCGATCAAAGTTCATAAAGATGTTTGTCCTGGGGAGGATCTTTGTGAATTACTTTGCGAAAGCTTAGATAAAATTGGAGAATCTATCAAAGAGAATGATATTCTGGTCATTGCCCATAAGATAGTATCAAAGTCTGAAAATATGTTTGTAGATTTAAATAATATTGTGCCATCTGCGGAATCGAGAAAGTTGGCGCTTTCCAGCCATAAAGATTCGAGATTAATCGAGCTAATTCGTCGACAGTCGAACGAAATAATCAAAGAATCTCGAGGAATTATAATAGTGGAGACAAAATTGGGTTTTATCTGTGCAAACGCAGGTATCGATCAGAGTAATGTCGATCAAACGGTTGATATGGCCTTGCTGCTTCCAGAAAATCCGGACAAGTCTGCTGCTTTGCTAAGAGAGCGAATAAAGACTAAATGTGGAAAGGAAATTGCCGTCGTCATTAGCGACACATTTGGAAGACCATTCAGACATGGCCAAACGAATGTCGCGATAGGATTGGCAGGAATTCAACCTATAGAGAGTTATATAGGCAAATCAGACATATTCGGTAAGAAGATGAGGGTAACTGAAATAGCCGTTGCAGATGAAATCGCTTCAGCAGCCGAACTGGCGATGGGAAAAACGAATAGAATTCCAGCAGTCATCATAAGAGGGTATGCGTATAAGAAGTCAAAAACATATGGCACATCAATCCTAATTCGAAGTAAGGAAATGGACCTTTTTAGGCATTAAGCCTAATTATCAGTGTTCAAAGGAAGCTTCTAAACCTTTAATATATTGAAATTGTTATTAGCATTAACTTAATATGAACAATGCTAATGATGAGATTGCCAGTAAGACTATAGATGTACGCGGTCTCTTCTGTCCAGAACCGGTGTTTAGAACTAAATTGGAATTAGAAAAATTGCATATTGGTGAGAAAATTAAAATTGTAGCAGATGATCCGGCTTCAGAAGAAGATATTTCAAGATGGGTTAACAGAAACGGCCATGAGCTCGTCTCGGTTAAAAAAGCTGATAACGATCTTGAGTTTGTAATAAAAAAGGCCAAGTAAGCAATGACTACTCTGACAAGTTCAAATCTGATTGAACGAATCGGCAATACTCCGACTATTGAACTAGAATCATTTTCGACCAGAAATGTTAGAATTTATGCGAAGCTGGAATGGTACAATCCGTATGGTTCAGTAAAGGATCGGGCAGCGTATTGGATGATTAAAAACGCAGAAAAGAAAGGGCTATTAAAAAAAGATAAGAGCATAATAATTGAACCTTCATCAGGAAATACAGGTATAGCATTGACCGGAATAGCCAGTACGTTGGGATATCGAGTTGAGATAGTAATACCTGAGAAAGTAAGTGAAGAAACCAAGAACATTTTGAGAAAATTAGGTGCAACAATACACGAGACTTCAGATGACCTATGTCCTAGAGTTGGAGCAGGTACAGATCAAAGCATCGCTTTAGCAACGGCGATATCTAAACCTAGGCCGGATCTATACTATATGCCTAATCAATATGAGAATGATGCAAACTTTATGGCGCATTATGAAAGCACAGGACCGGAAATTTGGAAGCAAATGGCAGGCAATTTAACTCATTTCTTTACAGGGTGTGGAACTGGAGGAACTATAACTGGGACTTCAACTTATCTTAAAGAACAAAATAATAATATCAAAGTGATTGCAGTGCAGGCCCAAAAGAATCATTTACTTCAAGGTCTTAGAAATTTTGAAGAATCTGCCATGCCGGAGCTTTTTACTCGTAGGCAGCACGTCGTTGACTCATGGTTCACTGCAAGTAATGACGAATCTTTCCGTATGGCAAAAGAATTAGCATCACGGGAGAACTTGCTTGTCGGACCTTCCTCTGGTGCAGTTATGGCGTCAATGCTAGATACAGCCAAGAGTATAGATCATGGCGTTTTAGTTGGCATATTTGCAGATGATGGAAGAAAATTCAAAAGTCTATACGCCGAACAACATGTATTTAACCAGACCGAATATGAGCGGCTTATACGCATCAACGAATATCTCCCAGAAACAGCATGCCCTTACTCATATAATTAGTAAGACATCATTTTCTTTTCTTACACTATCTCTCTTTTTCTGTTAACAAACTCATCTTCGCTAAATGTTTCTTTTCAGTTAGCCATTTTTCGATGTCAAGGGCGGCCATGCATCCAAAGCCTCCCGCAGTTATGGCTTGTCTGTATCTATAATCATGAACATCACCTGCGGCAAATACCCCATCTACACTTGTTGATGTGTGATCCTTCAAAACTATGTAACCTTTATCATCTAATTCAAGGTGCCCTCTAAAGATTTCAGTATTTGGCTCATGTCCGATCGCTACAAACAAACCACCAGCAGGAATAGTCTGTTCCTTCCCAGTCATTATGTCTCTTGCTACCACGTTTTTGATTTTCTTATCTCCTGAAATATCTGCGATTACATGATTCCAAAGAAAATCGATTTTTGGATTCTCAAACGCCTTCTCTTGAAGTATCTTGCTCGCTCTTAGTGACTGTTTTCTATGCACGATCTTGACAGACTTGCCGAATTTTGTCAGAAAAGTTGCTTCCTCAATTGCGGTATCCCCGCCTCCAACCACAACTATATCTTCCCCCTTGAAAAAAGGTCCGTCACAAGTTGCGCAGTAAGATACTCCTCTACCTGCAAACTCCTGTTCAGCAGTTATCCCCAATTTTCTAGGAGAAGCACCTGTACAAGCAAGGATTGTTTCGCCTCGGAACTGTTGAGAATGCGTCTCTATCTTAAATGGTCTGGTTTTAAAATCCACTCGTGTGACTTCGTCGTCAAGAAAGCTTGCTCCAAATCTTTCGGCCTGTTGTCTCATATTCATCATCAGCTCAGGTCCAAATATACCATTTGGAAATCCAGGATAATTTTCAACTTCGCTAGTAGTCATCAACTGACCACCAGGGAGTGACCCTGAAATTAGGAGTGTGCTGAGCTTTGCACGAGAAGTGTAAATCGCCGCAGTATATCCAGCGGGACCTGATCCGATTATTATAACATCATATATCTTCACTGGGTCATTACGATTTGCTTCATGTTCTTCATTAGCTTCAGACATAACGTTATGAGGAGTAAGGATCTATTATCCTGTTATTAATTCGTTCGGAATTATCAAGTTAGGATATTTACACCTCATTCTTCACATGTGGATACAAGTTCTTAGAGATCAAAGTAACAACAGAACTGAGATATTGATTCGGTTTACTCATGTTAACAATGAATTGATATCCCATTATAGGATTGTACTCTCAAGAATAGGATATCATACATAGAAATTCTTAGATTAGAGAAAATAGGGATGAGACCTATAATCCTGACGGACTCACCTCTAATTCTGGCTTTGTATGAATTTCCCGAAGTTTATCGGCTGCAACTTGTGCGGCTTTTTTGCCAGACAGAAGCATGGAGCCGAAAGTTGGTCCCATACGAGCAAGTCCATGAGTTTCAGTGACAGACATACCAGACGCGATAAGGCCAGGAAATACCTCACCTGTCCTTTCTACTACCAGATCCTCTCCTCCATTAACCCACATCGGTTCCATGCCCTTCCATTTTAAGTAACCACGATCCATCAATCGTTTGACAGCAACAGAATCATGTCCTGATGCATCTATGACAATTTTGCTCTCTAATGCTATAGGATCTACACACGTGACATTTCTAGGTAATGCAGAGACAGGCATCCAGTTAATAACAACTCCTGATACGCGTCCATTCTTTAACACCAGGTCGTCAAATTTTGATAATTGCAGAAACCTAACGCCAGCATCGCATGCTGCTGCAATAAGCTTAGAACAGGCATGTGGTCCCCAAGTCGCGTATAATCCTTCTGTGATTTTTCGGTATGGAACTCCTAGTTCATCCCATATCTTTTGTGCAGGAGCACGAACTGTTACTGGATTCATCATATATCCTCCTACCCAATAACCGCCACCCAAGTAATTATTTTGTTCTACAATAAGAGTTTTTATACCTAATTTGGCTAGATCTCGGCCGGCCATTAAACCAGACGGCCCGGCACCAATTATGATTACATCTGAATCAACATAATCAGCCATCGTTTCACCAAACATTGCCACAATAGTCCTAGTAATCTCCTTTTCCCCTACTTCACTAAATATTTTTGTCATGTGAAGAATCAAATAGAAATATTATAAATACATTATTAAATTTACCCTTGAATCTAACAAAAACGATATTATAAACTCTTGTTGTTAAGCAACAGCGATTGACAAAATTGGTTTTCTTTGTATCGTCACACTACAGATCATCTGCATTTTTGGAAACAGTCCCATTTCTTACTTTAATATCCATCCGATTAATTAAATCCAATAGATTTGTTTTATGAGAATTCAAGTAGTCCTGTCCCTTGTCTCGTAGACGTATCATGAAAAGCCTAAGATCTCTATGTTCGTCAAAGAACTGTTCGACAATAATATTTCCATGTATTGCCGGATTTATCAACTGCTCAAAGCTTTCCATAGTTAGCTTCAAGTCTCCTTTTTCAATCGCATCTCTAGCTTTAGATAGTATCATACTGATATCGTGAAGTTGTTCGATGGGGGCTAACATCTGTTGATTTTTTCTTAAGAAGCCCACTTTCTTTGTGTAGCCTACCTTTTCAGCGATCTCTTTTGTCAACTCGTAATATTCTTCTTTGCCTCTAAATGGATACGTCCTCTCTTTCCTTATCACCAGACCCTTTGTAAGCAATCTATTCATAGCATCTTGAATCTCTTCCCGATCCATGCTTGTTGTCCATACGATTTTACCTACGTGATCATGACCTTGTCGAACGGATTCTAATACCACAACCTCAATTATACGTCTAAAACCATCTTCATTCCTCGCATTTTGTAGATCTCTATCACTAACAGCTTTCTTGGCATAAGTGATATCAATTTCAATAGAACGCTTCAGCGCCTCCAATCCATCGTCAATTCTTCCACTTAATATCAAGAAACAAGCCTCATTGTACCAAGACATGGCATCAGTAGGATCAAAATCGATTGCCTTTTCACATGATTCTATCGCCTTTTCGTAATTTTTCATCTTATAGTATGTAAGCCCTTTAAGATTCCATGCTTCCGGATTTGTGAGATCCACTTCTAGGGCCCTGTCATAAGCCTGAATCGAAGATGAGTACTGTCCCAAGTGAAAATGGGCATAACCCTTCTTTATCCAAGCATCTACAAATTGAGGGTCTACTCGCAAAGCCAATTCAAAGCTACGAATAGCATCTTCTAACTTGTCGTTAGCCATCTGACTCACGCCTTTTTTGTAAAGTTCATTTTTTTGAAACACAGAGCTATCATAAGCTGCACTAAGATCGTCATCAGAGGGCTGCAAAGCATTTTTAGGCTTCCTGCGAAGGAACGGGCCCATCAATATGGCTAATTCACATCGCAGATAAATACATTTGGACTATTTAACTAAACAGAATAATTTCAACTTACTGATAGGCAGTCTCGACTTTCGACCATGACCTTCGTTGGAGACTGCTTGATTAACCGATGTATTCTAGGATGCTAGGTAAAAAATTGGACATTAGATCTTATTGCAATCAAGTTTACCAATTCAGGAATACTTGAAAATGCAGCTAGGAATTTTGGGTGAGGAATAGATGTTAAATAAATTAATACAGCCGGTACAGAAGAGCACACCAGAATTGTCAGAATGATTAACCAGACTGCAGTCATTTTTTCAACCATGTGCCTGAATTTCTTGATTACATATATAAGTTTTCTACGATCCGTGTTGCAAATAGGAATATAAATGACTGCAATAAAACCCTGCCCTACATGCGACTACTTGAATATCAGGGCAAGGAGCTGTTTAGACAATCTGGGATCAAAGTACCGCGATCAACTTTGGCGTCCTCGATTGAGGAAGCGATTAAATCCGGATCGGAAATCGGCTATCCACTCATTATGAAACCACAATTGAGAGTAGGTGGAAGGGGAAAAGAAGGGGCTATTTTGAAGTGTATGACAGAGGCAGATGTTGCCAACAAATTCGATGACCTTTTGCATACTAAAATAAAAGGCGAATTACCTAGAGGCATACTTTTGGAACAGGCCATTGATATTAAAGAGGAATTGTATGTTTCGTATTTTCTTAATAGGAGCAAAAGGTGTTATTCTATTATTGCATCTCCTGAAGGCGGCGTTGAGATCGAGAGTACGAAGAATAAGATAGTAGTGGACGTTCCCCTGAAGGGTATTTCAAGAGAAACTGCATATAGGATTGCCAATGAATTGTCTTATAGGGAAGTCGTGAAGGAACCAATTGCAAATATAATATTGAATTTGTCGAAATTAGTCGTAGAGAAGGAAGCGGAGTTAGCCGAGATAAATCCTCTGGTTATCTCTACTGACGAATCGGTAATTGCCCTTGATTCTAAAATAATAATTGATGATAATTCATTATTTAGGCATCCTGAATTGATCAAGTACGAATATCTTTCGGAGCAGGAGTTCCAAGCTCGTAAAAACGGCTTTTCGTTCGTAGAGTTGAATGGCAATATAGCAATTGTAGGAAACGGAGCTGGATTGGTTATGTCCACGTTGGATATGGTATCGGATGAGGGCGGAAACGCTGGTGCTTTCTTAGACTTCGGTGGCAGTGCTACTAGAGATTCGATATTTCAAGCCCTAAAACTTATCGCGGGACTATCGCAGATAGAAGTGATCTTGATAAATCTTTTCGGAGGCATTGTGAAAACTAGTCTAGTCGCACAGGCCATATTTGACGGATATAAAGAAGGGGTGATTTCAGTTCCTCTATTTGCTAGGATATCTGGATCAGAATCTGATAAAGCCAAGGAAATTCTCAGGGAGGGTAGGGCCAGAATGTTTGATTCCGTAGAAGATTCAATAGCAGCTGCAATCGAAGCTATCAGTCCTAAGGAGAAAAAAGTCCATGGATAATTTCGACTTGATGAAAATACTCGTAGGAACATCTAGCGAAAGTGACTATGAGAATAAGCAGGTAATAATTCAAGGTATAACAGGAAGCTTTGGTTCCACGCATACAAGATTAATGAAAGGATACGGAACCAACATTTCAGCAGGAGTAACACCGGGTAAAGGTGGAATGTCTTTTGATGGGATACCGGTATTTGACAATATGAAAGATGCAGTTGAAACTACAGGTTCTAAAATAACTGGTATCTTTGTTCCTGCACCATCATTTCTATCTGCCGGTAAGGAAGCGTTAGCTTGTGGAATCAAGCTTATCGTAGCCATACCTGAACATGTTCCTGTTCGTGACACAATAGAGCTTTTTGAGTTAGCCAAGGAGAATAATGCAAAAATAATTGGCCCAAATACCCCAGGAGTGATAATTCCAGGTACAATGAAAATTGGCATTATGCCTGGTCAGCCGTTCACCAAAGGTACGACTGTCGTGTTATCTAGAAGTGGAACGCTGATGTACGAGGTATCTTACAATTTATCTAAAGCTGGCTATGGGCAAAGATTGTGCTTCGGTATAGGGGGTGATCCCATTAACGGGACTAATCTTATCGAAGCATTAGACATGATCAGACATTACGACGATGTTGATTCAATAGTCGTCGTCGGAGAAATAGGGGGAGATGCAGAGGAGCAATTCGCCGAATATGTAATAAAAGTTGGATATAACAAACCCGTGATAGCGTACATTGCAGGGAGATCAGCCCCAAAAGAAAAGAAAATGGGTCACGCTGGAGCTATAGTTTACGGCAATTATGGCTCTGCTGAATCAAAATTTTCGAGTTTACAAAAGGCTCATATTCCTGTCGCAAAAAGTCCAGCAGAGGTTCCGACCCTACTTCGCCGAGAGATAAGACGATAGATTGGTGACTCAACTCTATTGACCTCCTTGCGAATTAAAAGTGCGATGTGGAAGACAAGCGCTTCATAATGTTTCAATGTGCCCTTACTTGTAATCCGGACCAGAGTTAAATGCCATTTGAAATTAGATTTTGCGACAAATGTTTGGCGAGAACATCTCATCAAATTTTAGAAGATCCCAATATTTTATATACATACAAGCGGAGACGATTATACCGTTGTACTAATTGTGGTAATCAAACTTTAAAAAGATCATTAAGGCCATCTGCTGAATCAGTATATTGATTAGATTTGTAATTAAATTTAGAGTTGACTGATATTTGAAAATGCTTTTCCACCTAGACTTGATGGCATCTTTAGAATAAGACATTATATTTACTTATGACACAGTATATCGCATGAGAAGGTTTATGATTTATCTACTCAATGATAAATTCAATAGGAAAGATGCAAGAGCCGTGTTGACAGAAATTCGCGGTCTATATGCCGATTCGAATATAATCATCCGTGATATCAGAATTGCTACTAATTTTCTAGAGATAGATATGAGTATACCAAATGATTTTCAGTTAGAGACAGAACTATCATTACTTAGAAGAATAGCACCTCTAATAGAATCTTATAAGATAGAAGAGAAATATATTGGAAAAATAGCCTCAATTAAATATGCAAGGGATCTGTTTAACTCCGAAAAATATTGGAGAACACATGAGGTACTCGAAGGTGTATGGAAGAGATCGGAAAACAATGAAAAAAAAATACTTAACTCAATAATTCTGATATCAGCTGCTCTTGTGCATTATCAAAAAAATGAAAGCGAAATTTGTATTTCAATTTTAAGAAGAGCATTGGATAAACTAAATGGACTTGACGGTGAATATTTCGGAATTGATTTGAACAAAGTTAAGATAGATTTAACTAAAATTATCGATACGAGGGTTGTGGAAAAAATAGCCATTTAATTTCTGATTTGGGCATTATGATCGATGCGAAATAAAAGTCGTGGCTGCTAGCTTTTCTTGAATAATTTGAATATGTTGAACTACTGGCGACCGGATTTTGACCTGCAATTACTTCTACAGTGATACCCCGTATGCGCAATAAATAAAGGTAAGCTGATGTCAAAAACAGGATAAGCATGGCAACCGAGCTAAGGGTTCATCCTTCGTTTTTTAGAGAATTTGCTACCAAGACGTGGGTTTCTCCAAATGAAATTGCTAAAGAACTTATTGAAAATGCGTTTGATGAAGATGCTACAAAGGTCCTACTTACGGTCTTGACCAATGGATCGGTGATTATCGAAGATGACGCCGGAATGAACAACGCGTCTATGGAAAAATTTTTACTTCTAGGTTCTCCTCACAAGAAGTACGACCACATATCACCAAAATTCAAGAGACTTAGAACTGGTCGATACGGAACCGGTAGATTGTCTTTCCTAACTTCATTCGACAAGATGAAAATTAGGACCAAGCATAATGACTTCATCAAATCGATTGAAATAGATGCTAATACACTTGACAAATTGTACGGCGGCAATGTTGTGTTGGAGGAAGTATCTGGATCTCCGCTAATTAGAAATGGCACTGAGATTTTTCTAAACAATCCAAAGGTAACAATAGATAGTAATAAATTAATAAAAGAAATAAGAAAGCTGGCAATTCTTCGACACCCGATGTTCGAGGTTTTTTTTAAATTATCTGAACAATTTAATGAATGGGACTTTGAAAAAGCTCAACTAGTAAGACCCCCTGACATTCAAGGACACAGGATTCCAGTAAACCTAGAGAACGGAAAAATTATTGGTGAGATCGTTATTGCAAAAAGACCTTTGACAGAGGACGAAAGAGGGATCGGCATAATGATTGGAAGTCATATTGTAACTCGAAGCCATTTTGGCTTCGAGACTAAGCTCAATCGGATGTCAGGATATATAAGATGTGATTCCCTTACTTCCAGATTTGCTGATAAATCGGCCTTAATAGAGGACAGTGAATATTCCAAATTCATGGACATTATGAAATCTTTTATTGAATCTACTGTTTTGCCAAGCCTGAGCCAGTACGAGGATGTCTTGATTACACGCGAAGAATCTAGAATTTACAGGGAGATTGACAAAGTACTTGGACAGGCTTTAGTCGAAAGCTCGGAAACACAAGAAGAGATCCAAGAATTGAGTACAGTTGATGTTACCGAAGTAGTTGACTCAGGCGTATCTACCAGTCAGAGGAGCTCAGGTCGACCGAGTTACGCGAGTTTAAATGAATTGATACCGAGCAGAGATTCAAACATTACTTTAGAACAAACCTCGGCCGAGCTGGATCAACGAATACCGTCCGACCAGACAAGCACATCTAGTGTCGATGAGAAATATAGGCGTCAATTTGTAGGTTCAACAGTACCTGAACAAAATGATAACATGCCCGCAGTAATAAACAGTGAAAAACTATACGGAATTGGAGCTCAGGATCGTCGTATTGGAAACAAATTTGGTGATGCTTCGCTGACGACCAGGAAGATTCGAACGCCAATCGTCAAGAGAACCTTTGCTTTAAAAAAGGTCGGCTACAAAGTTATTCCTTATGAGGATGGAAGTGATTCGAGGTATAGCTTTACTAGTGAAAATGTAGTATTTGTAAACAAGGCCAATTCTACCTATAGGGCAGAAGCTAGTAGGGGCGATGAATTCTTGCTAAGACATATTATAAATATGGTGGCTGAAGCTGTAGCACAGGCTAAACACCCGGAAGGTAAGGATGCTTTAGAATTACAAAATCGTTTGATAGCTGAAGCTATAAGAATCCACGATGGTTCTACATCTAAAAAGTAAGAGATAGATTAGTTTTAATTCGAAATTGAAAATTCTGGATTCCTAACAGCAGATTGACTAATTTTTGTTGTGATGATTTAGTTGCACATTTATTGTAATGATTTCATTTGAGACATTCTTCATAATAGAAAGGACTAAATCTAACCTGCATACGATATAACTTGAAAATCTATGGCGTTTCAATTTATGCCTGGTGCAACTGCAGTAGGGATCACCTTTTCAGAGGGTGTTGTACTGGCGGCTGAAAAGCGTGTTTCATACGGAAATTTTGTAATAAACAAGAACACAAAGAAAACGTTCACTGTTACAGATTTTGTCGGGGCCGCATGTGCGGGAATGATTGCGGATATGCAAGTTTTGGTGAGGCAAGTTGGGGCATTGGCAAAAATAAGGAAACTAGAGACTCGCCGCAATGTAGCACCCAATTCAATTGCGAAATTAATGTCTGTGATAATGTTTGAGCGAAGATTTTTCCCCTTATTAACTCAAGTGATTGTTGGCGGGATAACAGACAAGCCTAAAATTTATACATTAGACCCAGTTGGCTCAGTCCTCCCTGATGATTATGCAGCGGTAGGTACTGGAGCTGAAATGGCATTGGGGGTATTAGATTCAGGATATAAGAAGGAAATATCCAGAGAACAAGCTCGTGATCTCGCTATCAAGGCTATCAAATCATCTATTCAACGGGATTCCGCAAGTGGCGATGGATTGGATGTTCTTATCACTACTTCTAGTGGGCATATTGACGAATCCATGAGTTTCTAAGAGACAAGCAGCAAAAGCCCTTTAATCTGGACTATAATACGACGGTATCGTAAAAATAAATATGCACGAGTCAGCAAAATATTACGACCACATGTCCGAACCTACAAATGAGGATGTTGAAGAATTTGACGACGATTTTGATGAAGAAATGGATGAAGAAATCGATAATTAGCCGAACAGTGCAACTGATTACGGATAGATTAATACGGTTAATTACTTGAAGAAATATTCATAATATGTCATATTGCCAGATCTTATCTTTTAATTCATTTAATACTTAGTGCTTATAGTCACTAAGTATATCTCTGTATCGTGGATCCTTATACGATATATACTTGACATATTCGCCATAAGTCATGTTTAAAGAACAACTTTTACATCGTACAAAAGAAAAATCATCTGACAATTCGGCTATATTCTTACAATCTGGGCAATGAACTTTCAATATTTGTTATATGCTGAACAATAATAAAATTTTAACTGAACCTACTTTACCGACGCCGTTAGACCACCTATTCAATTCAAAAGAAAAATTGTGAAATAATCTATATTGCCCTAACTTGCTTCACAATAGGCTGACGTGATTTTCTAAATACACGAAAGCCACAGATGCACTTGATTTCGGGCAATCTTGAAAGCTCTTCAACTGATACAGACATACCGCATCTCATGCATTCGTAAAGTACGTCCCCAAGGTTTTCAGACATTAATACAAGTTTTCAACTTAAAGCAGATTTAAAGATTGTGTATGGAGCTGTCCTAAAGTATTATATTCACTTGCATACTGAATGATATTAAAAATCATATTAGCTTGCTACTTATCAGCTACGACTGGCTTTCAATTAGTTTGGAATTCATCCTTAAGACATATCGGCTGGAGTGTGACACCAAGTCCACTATCGACACAAAAAGAAGTCCTTCGTTGTATGCGTACATTTGAGGCTAATTCTGTTTCTTTTTCCTGGCTGATACAATCGATAGCACATCTCGATCTTTCAAATGGTAAGAGGTCGGTAACCTTAGCCCATCACGAGCATCTATCGCGTAGAGTAAGCCTTTAGCCAAATCCGTATGAATATCAGAGGCCAAATCCTTTACCGTGGATCCAGCCTTCATCAAATAAACATCAGGTAATACATTACCAGACCTATCTGACATTTTTGTTGGATCAGCAACAGGATAGATCGCATTCATTCTAAGCAGTTTGAACACTGCCACATTTATCGCGAATTGAACTCCAGTTCTCATATATTCGTTAAGTACATCTTTTCTAATGAAGTTAAGCGCCCACTTCTGTTTGTCGTTCAAACTTGACTGATCAGTCATTTCAAATCGTTCGTCGCCAGGAAGATATTTAATCAATCCACGAGCCTGTGCACGCCGCAGAGTAAGTTCTGCGTCAGCGCTCGTTGGAACTATAATCGAATCCTTGTATTCTTCTCTAAGTCTTTTAAAATTTTCAGTTGCTACTGGCAAATCAACCTTGTTCGCTACAATTAGTGTCGGTTTTGAAATCTCGCGTAAGCTCCAGCAGAATCTTCTTCTATTTTCAGGATTGAAATCATCAAACTCAACATCTTGAAGCTTGTTGACAGATAGCGCGTATTTGACATGGTCTTCTTTCACACCTATGCCTCTAAAAATATCTGTTATTGATGAGATTACATCATTGGAAGAATGAATTGATCTCGAGATTTTATCGTAATTTCCCTCAAGCAATTTCAGATACCACATAATGACTTCCTCTTCGATATCTGCAATATCAGCAACAGGATCACCGGTGCCTGCTTCGGCGATCTTGCCAGATGCATCGATACTACCTGATGCATCTACTATGTGAAGAAGGGCATCTGATTGAGCAGCGATAGACAAGAATTGATTACCTAGGCCTTTACCTTCCCAAGCACCTTTTATTAATCCAGGCAAATCTACAAGTTCTATCGGGATAAACCTCCAGCCATCGATACATTTTGAGTTTCGCGGTGTGTCTAGAATTCCTAGCTCCTTGTGAACACAAAGGGTAATGGTACTTGCGTTACCAACATTAGGTTGTTTAGTTACAAATGGGTAGTTGGAAATTTCGGCAGAACCCATTGTCGCGGCATTAAAGAAAGTCGTTTTGCCAGTGTTAGTTTTTCCAATTAAACCAATCTTTATCATAAACCATCCCAATTGTCAACAGTTTATAAACATATTTGTCTCGTCAAATAAATACTAATATAGTATCAACGATTTACCAGAGGAATAGTAACAGCTCCATGAGATGCCGACTGAACCAAGCTTGAATATTTTGCGAGCGCTCCAGTTCGGTATCTTGGTCGTATGGGCTTCCAGGACTTGACTCTCTTTTTTATTTCTGTACTAGATAGTTTCATATCTATTTTCCCTTTCAGAATGTCTATCTCAACTAAATCTCCAGTTCTAATGATTGAAATCGGTCCGCCAACAAAAGCCTCTGGACTAACATGTCCCACCATGAAGCCTCTAGTTGCACCAGAAAATCTTCCATCCGTAATCATAGCGACCTTATCCCCCAAGCCCTGACCTACTACTGCGGCTGTCACAGCTAGCATTTCTCGCATGCCTGGACCGCCCTTTGGGCCTTCGTATCTAATGACTATTACATCGTTTTCTGCAATTTTCTGTCTCGACAAGGCAACAAATGCAGCCTCTTCAGAATCAAACACCTTTGCCTTACCAACAAATTTAGTTCCGGTAATTCCCGCGATTTTTATTACTGCTCCTTCTGGGGCCAAGGATCCCTTCAGAATTTTCAGAGTTCCTTCTTTGTGGATTGGATTCTCAATCGGCTTCACTATTCTCTCAGGATGTGTGCCAACAATTTGGAGAGAATCAATATTTTCTCGTAAACTCTTGCCGGTGACTGTGATTGCATCTCCATTTATCAATCCAGCTTTTAAAAGACTGTTCATAACGATCGGGATACCTCCAATATCATCCAAATCCCTCATGACATACATACCACCAGGTCTTAAATCAGCTAAATGGGGAATTTTACGTCTTAACCTCTCAAAATCGGCAAGATTGAGCTTGATGCCTACCTCTCTAGACAATGCCAAAAGGTGCAATACAGCGTTTGTTGATCCGCCTATTGCATTTACAATAGCGATTGCATTCTCGAATGCCTCAAAGGTCATAATATCCTTAGGTCTGAGATTATTTTCTATTAAACTGTGAATTTGTCTTCCGGCATCGTAACAGAACTTTGTCCTCAATTCACTTACTGCTGGAGGAGACGCGCTGCCTGGGAAGGAAATTCCAATAGCTTCAGCTACAGATGCCATAGTATTTGCAGTGTACATGCCAGCACATGAGCCTGCGGAAGGACAGGCAACGTTTTCCAAGCTAAGAAGTTCCTGAGCTGTCATTTTTCCAGAATCATACATTCCAACCGCTTCGTATACGTCCTGAATGGTAACTTGCTTTCCGTTCCACGACCCTGGCAAAATCGTCCCACCGTAGACAAAGATCGAGGGCAAGTTTAGTCTTGCCATAGCCATCATCGTACCCGGCAGACTTTTGTCGCATCCAGAAATCCCTACCAATCCGTCATACTGATGTGCTCTCATCATTACTTCTATAGAATCGGCAATGATTTCTCTGCTGACTAGTGAAGCCCTCATACCTTCGTGTCCCATGGCGATTCCATCTGACACTGCAATCGTAGTAAATTCTCTGGGTGTACATCCACCCTCCTTTACCCCCTCTTTTGCAGCGCCTGCCAATTGTCCCAAGTGAATATTACAAGGAGTAGCTTCATTACATGAGGAGCATACTCCAATCATCGGTCGGTTTAAGTCTTCTTCGATTAGTCCCATTGCCTTGTACATTGCTCTTTGGGGTGCTCGAGATGGACCTTGTAGAACAGTTCGACTAGGTAAATCCAATCTTGATATCATTTATCTCTTAATTATTTTAAGATTCTTTTTATAGAATTACTATATTCTTTATCACGCTTATTCTAAAATTGCTGTGATTTTGACGGCATCAATGCCTTCTAACTTGAATATGGTTTCGCACATCCCACATTCCGCATTACCACTGGTCAAGTCATTTGCTGAAATTTCCTCATTCTGATAATCGCATTTGGGGCATCGGAATGAAAAGGATATATCAAAATTATCAAGTTCTATTGTTTCAGTCATAGCATCTACTAGCGTGAATATATTATATTTAAGATATGCTGTGTAATCTAAATCTAAAATAAAGCAATTTAACCAGTCTGTGCTATTATGCGTATATTCTTCGAAAGGAATATCACGACCTAATCATTAGCTTTCAGATCTCTAAAGTAAAGTCGTCATATAGATCTATTCATTTTAGATTATGAATTTTGATTTTGAACGCTGAAATGAATATATACCATACGAATATTTATCCCCAAATAGAGTGATGTATAAAGGAACGTCATGTATCTTTTGTTCAATTATTCGAGGTGATGCACCTAGTGTGCCCGTTTATTCAGACAATGAGTTTATAGCACTACTGGACAAATATCCGGTCACTTACGGGCATACTCTCTTGGTGCCTAAAGCGCATTACAATGATCTACTTTCTATGCCTATGGACCTAATTGGCAGAATGTATTGTCTAGCTGCAAATTTGGCAAAGACAATAGTACTTTCAATAAAGGCAGACGGATTTAACCTGGGTCAAAACAATGGTCGTGCAGCAAATCAAATTGTACCTCATGTGCATGTACATATTATTCCTCGGTACAGCTGCGATAGTCCTAATGGGAATTGGCCATCCAGGAAGGTCGCTTCGTTTACCGAACTAAGCAGAATTGCGGAATCTATTAGGAAATCTATAACAGAACCACTTTCGTCGGGATATCTTCAGCAGTGACTAGATCACTAATCCATTCCAAAGAACAAAGATACTAGATTAACGTTTAGAAATGAGTTTATTCATGGTCTGCGACTTGTTAAAAAAAGCGAAGTAAATTACTTTTAAGGAGTGCTTAGGCAGAGTCTATGGTGGATTCAGTCCAGATAAACAGAAGTTCCAAATATAGCACAGTTCAACTCGTATACTCTATGATTCAAAAGCATAGTGGACAATTGACTGCGAAATTATTAGAGAAAGAATTTGGAAATAAATATGTAGTTCATTATGCAATCACACGTCTTACCAAAGAAGGTAAGATCAAAAGAGTGCGGGGCTTTGGTCCAAACCGCATCGAGTTCTTTTATTTAGATATTGCATAATGTTCTCTATCTTTAAGTCTTGTTTAATAAAGGACCTTGTGTCCTAATGAGAATCCAAGTTGAATACGAATAATAAAGATGAGTAAGAGATTCAAAATCATTTCTTAAAATATCTCTTCATCTTTCCGTATTCCTCCAAGACCAGTCTTTACCTGTGTTGAACATTCGAGACAAATGCTCTCTGAAAAAGGGAAGGTTTTTAGACAATGTTTGCAGACAGGTTTCTTGCAATTTGGACAGACTAGCGTGTATTTTCTGAGATTACAGATATAACAAAGACTCATCGTAAACAATTTAAACAAAAATCATGTAAAAGGTTATCTGATAAAATGACAATTAGCTCGAAAACAATTGCTAGAAGAATTAGTTCTATTCTTCAAACACTCTTAAATCCGCATGCTTTTTGATTTTTTTTGTGTATTTCATCAGATAGGATTTCGCTTCGTGTTCTGTATCGAACCGAGCTTCGCCTCTAAAAGAGCCGTTTTCATCAATGAAAGATATCGCTGACCAAATTCCATTCTTCCCCATTTTCTTTACAACGAACATCTATTAGGTATTGTAATGATTAAATTAAAAGATACTCCAACAATCCTATCACCAGTTCTCCGATTAGCTGCTGGATATTATCGTTTCAGATGATGAATTTGACCGTAATACCATTGTTAGCCATATTACTATCCAAATTCATCAAGTGGCATCATTTTTTAATCAAAATATTAAACTCTTCAGCTGAGACATCTGGATCGGCTTCAATATGACTTTAATATCTTTGCCCTTGAAATGCGAGTTTCCCTCTAATTCTTGTTTCACGTCACTAAATGCTGTCAGGATTATGATTTTTGCATTAGGATCTATATGTAGAATTTCTCTTGCGGCTCGCAATCCATTCATAGCTCCAGGTAATTTATAATCGAGTATTACGAAGTCTGGTCGATATGACCTATAGTCAACGAGGATTTCCTCAGCAGTATTTGACGTAGCAATAACATCACACCCATTTTTCATGAGATAATCCTTATAGAGGATCAAGAGATCTAAGTCGTCCTCAATTATCATCACCTTTTTAGGAATAGGAACTCTAAAGTCCTTCATGTCATATCCAGATACAACTTTCATAAAGTTTGAATTAACTTGTGATATTCTTTGCCCTGAATCGAAGAATCGCGCCAATTTTGCCAAGACTAGCCAATTGCATACCCTCTTCTGTCTTGCCAGATATTACTTCTATCCTACTTCCAGTCATCGTTGTAAGTTCCTCCAAATAATCGACTATATCTTGTTCTGTGATTTCGAAATCTAAACCCTGACACGACTTACATGGATCTGATATTAACTCCTGTTTTTCTGCAAAAACCTTAGATTTATCTATAAATTTTTCACTTGAATATCCACATTTCTTACAGGTGGTCGTTATTCGAACTATAGATATATCATCGGTAACTATTACTAAATCCACAGCACCACTTTGTAACGCTTTAATAATATCCATTAGTCCGTAAATACCCAATCCCGAGTCCGAATGAACTTCACTCATAAACCTCTTAACTAACTTTTTTTCCTCCATAAGCCTATATTCCGACATTATTCCTTGATCATTTATTTTGTCGACGATTTCCCTGACTCCCTCTTCACCGGAATACGATGTATCCAATGTTGAAATGACATTATTTTGGAGTCGATAATCCAAGTACTCTTCTCTCAAAAAGGTCTCCTTGGTAGGCCCTGGTCCTCCCACGATTATTCCCTTTACCTTAAATTGATCTACGAAGACTGTCTGTGCCCTATCTGCTACCCGATGATAAAACTCATTAAGATCATTTTCTCTTAGTCGTTCAAATCTTCTTGCAGATTGGCCGCCTTGTCTGTGCTTGCCAGCAACACCTGAAGTGAGTTCATCAATTGTCTCCCAGCGATCGCCTGTCAGTATTCCTAATCCTGCCTCCTGTGTATCAAGTGCCAAAATAGCAATAACCCGATCGTCTTTTAGCATATCTTTGATATGATCGATCCAAAAGTGGTCGTCGCATCTGTATAGCTGGATCTGTACTGGTTTAGGAGGTACGACTGGAAAAATTTCTATCTTTTCTGTACCCAGGCCTTTACCGGTCGAAAGTGCACCACAAAAAATTACTAAACCATTCTCCGGCGTAGTTTTATAAAGTTTTAGATACTCGATTGTTCTGCTAAGCGCATCTTGAACGTGCGTCCTAGTGAGATCAGATTTAATATTTGATGCAGTTCCAGCCTCATCTCGAAGCTGAGAAATAACATCGAAAATGGGACGACGCGGAGGAATATAAACGGTTACAAGCTCTGTGCCATGGCCACTGATTTTGGAAAGTTCATTTAGCATCTTTTTTAGCTTGTACCTTTTAACCGAGTCCCATTTTGACTGTGTGGTCTCTTTACTCATGAATTGATCTGATACAAAAATTCTGCATGTAAGTAATATAAGGCTATCAAGAATATTAGTGTCTTCAACTATTTATTTGCCAATTTTATAAAGTAATATATGTCATCACCAAACATCTCCTGATGCTTCCCAGACTAGACTATATTAAGCAGCTGAGAATAAAGCTGGGATTAACTCAACGAAAGCTGGCTGTTCAAGTAGGGATAAGTGCATCAATGATTAATCAGATCGAGACTGGGAGGTGTAAACCAAGTTATGAAACCGCAAAAAAGATCTTTGAATTTCTCAGTACTCTTGAAGGAATGTCATCCATGAAAGCTGCAGATATCTGTAGCAGGACATTGGTCTCAGTTCAGAAAAGCGAATCTGTACATTATGCTATAGGTAAGATGAGGGATTATTCTATAAGCCAACTTCCCGTATTTGAAGAAGGGATAGTCGTGGGAATATTGAGCGAGGATAACCTAGCCAAAACAATTGCAGAAAGTAACAACAAAAATCTTAGCGATATGTCAATTGCTTCTGTAATGGAACCTCCTCCGCCGATAGTTGACATATCAACCCCAGCAAAGGCTTTGATTCCTCTCGTTAGATTTTCAAAATGCGTACTGGTGAGCGAAACTGGGAATGTGATCGGGATAATAACTTTAACAGACACATTAAAAATGGTAGAGTAGATTATTCTCTAATATCTTCTAGGCCTATGCAGCAATCAGCTTGCTTTATACAATCTGCACACAAACTGACCTTACAATCAAGTTTCAATGGTGAGCCGCACAGTGCGCATGTCTTACCTGCAGATCCTTGCTCGCTTTGCACACTATTTTCCATAGGAACTATGCTATTCTAGATTCTATATAAGTTATGAAGGCTTGTTTTTGAGGAAGTAAACCCAAAACAGTCTTCGATATCTGAATAATTGTGAATTTAATGGTTCACTGCTTCGCACATTTCTACCAAAACACCGTTCATTGATTTTGGGTGAAAAAAAGTGATCTTTCTATCATAAGAGCCTTTTCGAATGTCACCTAGCATCTTGACCCCATTCTTGGAAGCTTTAGAAACGTCTTCGTCTATATTGTCTGCAGTAATGGCGATGTGATGTAATCCTTCTCCCTTTTGCATAAGAAATTTGTTAATTGGACTGTCCTGAGCAGTGGGTTCCATTAACTCAATCCTAGTATCTTCAAGATTTAGGATTGCAACCTTTACTCTTTCATTTATCACGTTTTCGATATGTATTTTGTTTATTTTGATCAACTTTTCGTAATTTTTCAGGGCTTGATCTACGTTGTTTACGGCTATCGCAACATGGTCAATTCTCATACTAAGGTAGAGGACTTCTGCTCCAATTTATTAACCTACCACAATCGAGTCTTCTAGTTCGAAGATTATCAAATCCTAGATCCAGACCCATAGGTGAAGAATATATTAGCCATATGTATTGATTCGAAGGAGATGAAGCAACATTCAACCAGGACCCATGCTCGCGATTCTAAACGCAACAGTAGTAAGAAAATTGCCAAAGCAGAGCGACGAAGTCGGAATCGGGTCTAGAAATCCAACAATCGAAATATTCAGAATTTCGGCTGAATTTCCTGATCACTAATGTTTGCCAATGATTTCATTTTGGAGGAATCTGAGCTAGATCCAGATAGGATTAAAATGAGATATTAGGCTGATACGTACCGAACACCTGCTTAAATGAACCGTTGATCTCCCCTAACATTACCCGGCTCTTTATAGCGTTAACTATATGCGGCATTACATTTTCATCACCCTCGGCTACAACTACTAGTTTGTTCAAGACTTCTTCCACCTTTATTCTGTCTCTGGAGTTCTTGAATTCTTTTAGCCTCTTAACTTGGCGCTCTTCGATTGCCGGATCTACGACGTTCAATTTAGGTTCAATATTTGAAGAATCCTGGAACTTGTTTACGCCCACAATCACACGCTCGTTGCGATCAATTTCGCCTTTTAGAAGGTACGCGTTTGATCTTATTTCATCTTGAAAGTAACCTTTCTCAACTGCAGATAACGCTCCACCCATTCTTTCTATCTTCTTGAGATAATCCCACACACGTTCCTCAATCTCAGCAGTTAAATTTTCTACATAATATGAGCCACCTATTGGATCAACTGTCTTAGTAACGCCCGTTTCAGTTGCAACGATCTGTTGTGTTCTTAGAGCTATCTTCACAGCTTCTTCAGTAGGAAGTGCCAGTGCTTCATCTTTAGAATTGGTATGAAGTGATTGACATCCTCCAAGTACTGCTGCCATTGCTTGAGTGGTAACTCGTATTATATTATTGTCAACCTGCTGTGCAGTAAGAGACTCGCCACTTGTTTGTACATGGAATCTTAAATGTAGAGACTTGTCATCTTCAGCATGGTATCGTTCTTTCATAATTTTAGAATAAATCCGTCTAGCAGCCCTGAATTTCGCTATTTCCTCAAAAAATTCCATAGTACAGCAGAAAAAGAATGACAGTCGAGGAGCAAATTGATCGATCTTCAGTCCCCTTCCTATACACGTATTTATATATTCAATAGCATTAGCAAATGTAAAGGCTAATTCTTGAACAGCATTAGCTCCAGCTTCTCTCATGTGGTATCCAGAAATGCTAATTGGGTACCATAAGGGGACATGTTGTGAGCAATATTGAATCATATCGCCAATTAGTCTAATCGACGGTTTTGGTGGATAAATGTAGGTGTTTCTAGCTATGTATTCCTTGAGGATATCATTTTGTGTCGTTCCTCTCAATTGGCTGGGAGCGACACCCTGCGACTCGCCTACGACAAGATATAACGAAAGAAGAGTAGCGGCTGTAGAATTTATGGTCATCGAAGTACTTACCTTATCTAGAGGAATAGCATCAAAGCAGGTCATCATATCGTCAATAGAGCTAATAGCAACACCAGTCCGACCAACCTCACCTTCAGCAGCCAAGTCATCAGAATCCCGCCCAGTCTGAGTTGGAAGGTCAAACGCAAGTGACAGTCCAGTCTGTCCATGATCCAGTAAAAATCTGAATCGCTCATTCGTCTCTTCAGCGCTTCCAAATCCGCTATATTGGCGCATAGTCCAAAGTCTCTCTCGATACATTTTTGGGTAAATTCCCCTAGAGTAGTACATCCTACCAGGAAGACTGTCATTTGTGATGCTTGAAGGAAGATCTTCTTTATTATAGACCTCTCTAACTGGTATCCCAGAATCCGTCTTGAACGTTCCCTTGCTCATCTAACTTCTCAGCACTCCAACTAGGCTGTTTGCCAGAGACTCTGCAGCTTTAAAAGGATCAATTCTCTTGTGCACAAGATCCTCTATGAGCTGATTATACATTTCCCTTTTGCCCCCTAACATTGTACAGAACTTTTGAGTGAGTATATCAATAACCATATCCTTAAGTTCAGACTCCAGCATTACTCTTTCCTTTGCTTTGTAATTAATGTTTTTTGAGTTCAACAGGTTAGTTATGGTGAGGGCCAGTTCTTTGATTCCAATTCCAGATCTGACGGAGGTACTTGTAACTATCGGCTTCCTTTCAACGTCACCAACAAGATCTAGTATAGAATTGAATAGTGTTGCCGAGCCGTCCAAATCAGACTTGTTAACTACATACAAATCTCCAATCTCGTTAAGTCCAGCCTTGATAGCTTGGATCTTATCCCCAGTTTGAGGACTGAGTACTACTACCGTCAGATTGACTACGCTGGCTATATCAACTTCAACTTGTCCTGCACCTACACTTTCTACAAGCACAAGTTTGTATCCTGCTGCATCTAAAACTCTAATGACGTTTCTAAGAGATCTTGATACGCCTCCAGATGCTCCTCTTGAGGCCAAGCTTCTCATAAAGACAGTCTCATCGTCAGAGATCCCTTGCATCCTCACTCTGTCCCCCAAAATAGCTCCACCTGTTAATGGGCTTGAAGGATCAACTGCAAGAACTGCTATCTTGTGACCTAATTCTTGGAAATAAGAGATTAACTTACCTATCAATGAGCTCTTACCCGCCCCCGCTGGACCAGTAAATCCTACAGTCCTAGCACCACCAGTCATATTGAATATTGCTTTGATTAAATCATGAGCCTCTGGTTCATTGTTGTCGATTATCGAAATCGCCCGGGCTAATGACCTAGGATCCGATTTAACTATGCCATCTGCTAAGTGCAATATGGTTTATTCATGAAGGAAGATTCTAAATACCTTTTTGCTCCTAAAAAGGACTGAACCAGGATCCAAATTCAGAAATCACAAGGTTTAAACCTAATATACTTTATGCAACTAAATTCAAACTATGCTATCTGAACAACAGAGACAAAAGCCAATCAGAGTTCTGGTATCCAAACTTGGGCTTGACGGCCACGATAGGGGAGCGCTAGTTATTTGTAGAGGTTTACGAGATGCTGGAATGGAAGTGATTTATTCAGGCTTATTTTGTACTCCAAGCCAAGTTGCAAAGATTGCAATTGAAGAAGACGTTGACGCGGTAGCAATGAGTCTATTGAACGGGGCCCACCTGGTACTCTTCTCTAGGGTAGCACGTCTTCTTAGGGAAAAAGGAATCAGCGATATTTTGCTCGTAGGTGGTGGCATAATTCCAGAGCAAGATAAGAAACTCCTAGAGAAGGAAGGTGTAATGGGAAATTTTGGTCCTGGAACTCCACTTACAGATATTATTAAATATATTTCTAATAATATAATTAGAAAGCGTTAGGATAATGCACTGTAATACTAAAACTCAGATGATTTAACCACTCAGCCTCACTTTAATTGAGTATCATTCAAATCTGGATCTAATCACGACTAGTTTAATGACTGACTCGGTCCTTAATGGTTACGTTTTAATATTTGATATTTGACTCGAGTATAAGTCTGTTTTCACTTGCGGCCATTTTCGAATTTGGATAGCACAATCCTCGCACTACCTCACATTTGGATATACCATAGATTTATCTCGACTTTTTACTTTGCTTAAATTTCGAATTCTGTTTATCCCATCCATCTTTTCCATTAATATTGCAACACTAGAAGGAACTAAATGACGCCAAGGCAGCTCGCGTGAGATAAGGTTTCTAATTTTTGTACCATTAAATGTCCTTTTTCTCTCAAAATTAGGTGTCTGAATATCAACCACTGATTTCACCAAGCATTTTACAAATTCGTTACCAGTATACAGGACGTGAAACTCAGGAACTAATGATTTCAGATGAGCATACCATGTAGAATTGTTTTCGTCGTTGATAATTGGAATAATATAAAATCGTCCCGCTGCTATACCTGAATCCAACAATGCAGTATGAATCATTAAAACCCTCTCGCCAGCAGTAAAAGGATCGGTATAAAGGTAGTTGAATTGAGCACTTCCAATTGCAACTATAAGCTCGTGACATTCCTCTAGAACATTCTTCACGAGATAGAGGTGACCTAAATGAAATGGTTGAAATCTGCCTATTATGAGCCCTCGTCTCATATCTAACTACTATTTGCCTGTCATTTCAATTTGTAGTTTTTCAATAGTATCTCTATCAATTTTTTTAAAAAGTGGTACGATGCTCCCAATTACATGACCCGGCGCAATTTGTAAATCTCCACTACTTGACCATTCTTGTTTATGAACACTATCTCCTAGATTCAGTTGACACCATATTTTCTCTGAAGAATTAGGAAGGAATGGGGCCAGGATAATAGCTAGTGTTCTAACTGCATTAACTGAGATATACAATGTCGTATCTACAGAGGAGCTGCTCCAGGGTTTCTTTTGTTGAAAGTATGAATTCAGAAAAGAACTAAATGCTAGGATATCTATGAGTGCTCTATTTAGGTGGTTCGATCCTATCTTTGTGCCAACTTCTGTTCCAATAGCATGAATTCTATCAATAGCTTCATTGTCGTAATTTTCCAACTTAGAAATTTTGGGAACTGAGCCCGAAAACTTATTCTGAATCAGCATTAGAGTTCGGTTTATAAAATTTCCAATATTGGCAATTAATTCATTGTTGATTTTTTCACGGAAAGTATCCCAGTCAAAATTCACATCATCCTGCGAATACGGAGTTACAGATGCAAGGTAGAATCTAAGGTAGTCAGTTTCAAAACGCTGTGTGAAATCTTCAATACTTATATACCAGTTCCTGCTTTTTGACAGTTTCTTATTCTTAAGTAAAAGATGGCCTCTAGTAGGAAGATAATCTGGCAACTTGTACTCCTGATCTATTCCTAGTCGAATTGCGGGGAGAAATAGGTAATGATGATATACTATGTCTTTTCCTATAAAATGAAATATAGCAGACTCATTCCAGAGTTCTTTGCCATCTTTTTTTTGTTCCTTGGCGAGTAATAATAATGTCGAGATATAGCAGATATGATTGTCAAACCATCCGTAAAATACCTTTCCGTTCGCATCAGGAGTCGGAATAGGAATTCCCCACTCTATATCCCTAGTTATGTCCCAATCGACTAATCCATTATCAATCCAGTTAAGAACATATTTCTTTATATCTTCTTGAAGATTCGAATTTTGAATTAACCAATCTCTCAGCTTATCGGAGAATTTAGAAAGTCGGAAGAAGTAGTGATTGCTTGATCTGTTTATAGGAACTGATCCACATATCCAACACTTTGGATCAAGAATTTCTTCAGGTACCTTACCACACTTTTCACAAAGGTCGGAATATTGGCCTTCAGCACCACAATTTGGGCATTTTCCAATCACAAATCTATCTGGCAGGAATTTTTTGTCAACTGGGCAAAAAGGCTGTATTACTTCCTTTTCGTAAATATAGCCATTCCTTTGGAGTTTGTTAAATATACTTTGCACCAATAGCTTGTTCTCAGGAGAGCTTGTCTTCGAAAAGAGATCAAAAGTTATGGACAAGCTTTGAAAATCTTTCAGATCGCGTTGATTCCAGTAGGAAACATAATCGCTAGGTGATTTTTTTTCTTTTTCAGATTTTATTAGAATGGGAGTCCCAAAGTCATCAGATGCACAGACGTGGTAAACGGTCAAGCCTGACAAGCGGATGTACCTCGTATAAATATCCGCCGGTAGGTAAGTAGAGGCTATGTGACCAAGATGGATCTGTCCATTGGCGTATGGAAGCGCACTTGTAACAATAACAGTTTTAGTTGTTGCGTTAGGTCCGGACATTGCTTGCCCGTATATGTCAAAAGTCATAATTTATCTTTATTATTGTCTTATATCTAGCGCTTCCTAGATCTTTTTACTCTTACTTTGGAGGAATGAATACATCCTTTTCAATTAGGTAGACCCTCTATTGTCTGCCTATGTAGAGCTTTTGCATCTTGCTTAGTTTGTCAATTTCAATATTCATGCTTCTAAGTGTAGCCTCTGCAATATAACTATCAATTTCCTTAGGAACACAGTATACGCCTGGTTGCATTTTACTGTAATTTTTCGCTATATATATAATGGACAAAAGTTGATTCGCAAAGGACAAAGACATGACTTCCGGTGGGCTGCCCTCTGAACTGACAAGATTCAAAACTCTCCCCCGAGAAATTAAATAAATTAACTTGCCTTGGATACTAAATTGCTCGACGTACGGTCTTACTTGAACCGGAAATTTGTCCTTACGATAAAGAGACTCAATGTCAATCTCAGCATCAAAATGACCTGCGTTTGCAAGGATTACACCACTTTTCATCTTTACGATATTACTGATACCAATTACATGTTTCTGACCAGTGCACGTAATGATAAAATCAGCATAGTCTGCGCAAATCGAAAGCTTAGATACTATATAGCCATCCATTGAAGCTTCCAATGCCCTCAGCGGATCTACTTCTGTTACGCTAACAATTGCCCCCATTCCTCTTGCCCTTGATGCGATGCCTTTTCCTACCCACCCATATCCACAAACTACGACATGCTTACCTGCTAACAACAATCCAGTTGCTCTTAATAGACCATCTATAGCACTCTGTCCTGTTCCATATCGATTGTCGAACAGGTGCTTTGTACTTGCGTCATTTACAGCAACTACAGGATACTTGAGGTTCCCACTAGAATGTAGAATTCGAAGTCTGGCAAGACCTGAAGTAGTTTCTTCTGTCCCTCCTAATAATTTCAAAGAAGGTGTCTGGAAAATAGTGTTGTGCAAGTCGCCGCCGTCGTCGGTCACTATGTTCGGTCCAAATTTTAGGACCTTCATAATACATTCTCTGTACTCGCTGTCAGATTCTCCTCTCCAAGCGTATGTCAGAATATTCTTAGAAGAGAGAAAGGCAGCGATATCATCCTGAGTCGATAAGGGATTAGCGGAACAAATTGCAACCTTTGCACCCAGCTTTTGTGCCGACATGACAAGCACTGAAGTTTCCTTTGTAATGTGAAGACAGAATGCAAGCTTTATACCCCGTAGTGGCTTACTGCTTTGATACTTATCCATAATCGAGTTAAAAATCTTCATATGAGCTCGTGCCCAGTCATATGATGCTTTTCCCTGAGGAGCTAGGTTCTTATCCGCTATTATCCCTGCCATTTTGAATGATGCATTCTTCTAATATCAATATACTCGTATTGATAAACAATGTATCCGTGATTCGCAATAGACATCTTGGGTATCATAACAATTTATAGTCGAGTTGGTTTCATAAATTACGTTATTCCAAAAATGACAATGACTCGAGTTGCAGACGTTAAGGAGATTTCGATTGGATCCGGCAAAGAAATTAATATAAAAGGCAATAGAATTGCACTATTCCGTACCAATAACGACTATTATGCCATAGAAGCACTATGCCGCCATCAGGATGGCTCCTTAGCTCCAGGAAAAATTGATGGTGAGGTAGTCGAATGTCCCCTTCATTCATGGCATTATAATATTAGAACAGGTGAATTGCTAGACTTCTTACAAGACGTGAAGCTAAATACCTATAGAGTGGAAATAAGAAATGACGACATCTACGTTGATGTCTAACTGTCCTCTCGTTAAGTTAACAGAGAACTAGACGGGGAAATTATCTGTGGACATCTATGATACTTTCACAAAAGGATACCATAAACTACCAACCGAACACAATGTAGTTCGAATATACGTATGTGGAGTTACCGTATATGACAGATCTCACATAGGACATGCTAGAACAATAGTAGTTTTTGACGTGCTCCATAGGTTTCTAAACTCAAAGGGTGTATCAACATATCTAGTAGAAAACTTTACAGATGTAGATGACAAGATCATAAACAGGGCAAAAATAGAAGGTATAGATCCAATTGAGTTAGCGGAAAAAAATATCCGACTTTACTTTGAGGATTTTCATGCCTTAAACGTTGCAGATGCTAATATATATCCGCGTGTGACTGAGCACATAGACGAAATCATTCAAGTAATTTCTGGATTGTTAGCAAAAAATTTCGCTTACATATCTGCGAATGGGGTATATTTTAGAGTAAAATCCTTTGCGAAGTATGGTAGTCTGTCTAAAAAGAGCACAGAACAATTAGAAGCAGGTTCACGGGTCGAAGTGGATAGTTCAAAAGAGGATCCGCTTGACTTCGCTCTCTGGAAATTTCATTCAGATGATCCCACATTCGCTAGCCCTTGGGGCAATGGACGTCCTGGTTGGCATATTGAGTGTACGGCAATGGCATTGAAATATTTGGGGGAGTCGATTGAAATTCACGGCGGGGGTAATGATCTTATATTCCCTCACCATGAAAATGAAATTGCACAGTCTGAATCTTATACTGGGAGAAAATTTGCAAAAATCTGGATGCATGTTGGAATGGTCACGATCAACACAGAAAAGATGTCAAAATCCCTAGGAAATATAGTACCGATAAAGGATGCATTGCAAAAATGGGGATCTAATGCCATTAGACTATTTTGTCTATCAGTTAGATATACCAAACCCCTCGACTACAAGGATCTGCTCTTGAGGGAAGCTGCTCAGAAATGGAAGCAAATCGAAGTATGTGTATGGGAGTTGGAGAGTTGGAAAGGAGGCACTTCTAATAACAAGAATAGGATATTGGACTCGTGCGCACGAACCTCAAGGTTATTTGATAGAGCTATGGAAAATAACCTAGATACACCTTCAGCGATCAGAGAATTTATGAAATTTATCAACGAAATCGCTAATTCTGTATCCTCTGATGATTTGGATGAGGAAATCGCATCTAAGGCAAAGCTAACGATTTATACAATACTCAAGATTCTGGGCCTGAAAATTGCTTCGGTGAATCCTGAAGATAGAAATCAGATTGAAAGCATGGTCAAGCTCAGGGAAAAGCTCAGGAAAGAACTAAAGTTCAAGGAAGCAGATTCCATCAGATTGGAATTGGCCAATAAATATTCAGTCGAATTATTAGATCATAAGTACAGGACCACTTGGTTAAAGACCGAATACGCTTCATTCTAGGTTTAGTAATCGAACATAAGTCCAGAGGTTTGGTTTGGTGTTCTTAGTGCCGAAAAAAGTAACAAGGAATACAAAGTCACAGATGGCTCATAAATTCAATCATATTGCCGCTCCTTATTGAAAGATAAGAAATATAGAAAAATAGAGAGACTTCTTAAGTTGCCAAGCAGAGCTCGATTATTAGCACTTTACGTCTAGAGTTTTTACGGCTGGACATTCTCTTTCAAAAAATTGAGTGGCTAGAGTAAAAGACAAAAACATAGTTGATTCGAACACTGGCGCAGATCACAGTATTTTTCATCTTATTGTTCCAGACAATTAAAAAATCATATTGTTCAGAATATCTCCTGTAGTAGGCATTGCATAAAGATAAGATAATTCGCTATTCAACACTATTGGGCCACATCATTTTTCTTATTTCTCGGCCAACTACCTCGATCTGGTGGTTCTCGATTTCATCCATAAACTTTGAGAAAGAGGCTTTGCTGTCCTTCACATATGCGGTCTGCCACTCTTCAGCAAACCTACCTGACTTTATTTCATCTAAAATGCTCTTCATCTTTACTTTCGAATCACTATCAATGACTCTTGTTCCACGCGTAAGTCCTCCATACCTAGCAGTTTCACTAACTCGTTTATACATTCCCGTTATTCCGTACTTTTGGATAAGATCCACTATTAGCTTCAGCTCATGAAGACATTCAAAATACGCAACTTCGGGCTGATACCCTGCTTCAACAAGGGTTTCAAAGGCGCTGATAATCAATCTCTGTGATCCGCCACACAGGTCAGCCTGCTCCCCAAACCAATCGGTCTCTACTTCTTCCTTAAAAGTTGTTTGGATCACACCTGGTCTAGTGCTCCCAATTGCCTTAGCCATAGCCAAGACCCTTTCCCACGCCTTATTTGTATAATCCTGGTGGACAGCCACCAGAGAAGGAGTGCCGAAGGAATTCTGGTATAATTCTCGAACTAATTGTCCAGGGCCTTTTGGTGCAACCATTATCACATCTACATCCTTAGGTGGCGTAATCCAGTTCCAATGGACTGCGGCACCGTGTGAGAAGCTCAATGCTTTATCCTTCTCCAGGTATGGTGCAATCTCTTTTTTGTAGATTTCAGCTTGTTCCATGTCCGGTATTAGAATATGAATTACATCCGCTTTTTTCGTAGCTTCAGATATCGAAACCACGTTATGACCATCCTCAAGAGCAGATCTCCAGCTTTTTCCATTGCTTCTGAGTCCTACTAATACGTTTAAGCCCGAATCCTTCATATTCTTGGCTTGGGCTGATCCTTGTATACCATAGCCTATAACGGAAAATGTCTGCCCTTTTACCCAGTCTAATTCAACATCTTTATCTAACCATTTCTTAGCTGACAACAAGAAGTCTGTGTCTATCGTCTATATATGCTGTATGAAATTCCACGTCCCTATCTGTTCCTTGATTGAATAACTGATAACTAGCAATTCATCCGAGTCCATGAGCACACAGAATTCTATATTCAATTAGATTGTGTTTTATCCACTTAGAGCATTATTGGCTATCGGTGTTTTGAAACTTTACTTGTTCTTATAACATCGACAAAATAAAAGAGATACGTCCTATTGGCAATTTTTAATATCCATGGAATGAATGACTCAGCTTTCCTAGACTTTTCGAAGATTTCGAAACCTGAATCGTTCAAAAGTTCTCTAAAGGTCTTTCCATCTAGTTCCAGCAATTGTCTGGGCTCTCGATTGTAATCATATGGGTCAGCAAAGACAGCCTCTGCATGTGGTTTAAGAAGTCGATGAATCGAAGCAAGCAATTTCTTCGGATCAACCAATTCGAGTAGATTAAGAACCAATATCAAATCAAATTTTAATGCATCAAATGGTAGATCAATGGAGTCAGCAACGCAAAATTCGGAATTTCTGATGTTTGCTTGTGACATACGCTTACGTGCTTCCTTGATAGAGGTGTACGACAAATCTATTCCAACTGAATAGGAATATTTATGCGATAGTTGCAATGTAGTGTATCCCATTGAACATCCTAAGTCTAGTGCTAAACCATCATTACTAAGTGGCATCCGACCGACTATCCTATCGTAAAGATCCGTTGGCTTGATATCGTGTTTTAGCAGCTTAAGGAAGGGATCATCTAAAGTAAAATCATATTGTGTCCATTTGTAAGGCGCAAACCAATGCCCATCATGTTCATAGCGATCATTAGAAATTTCTTCGGGATTTAGGCTGTGGGCAAATTCTTTGAGAAAATTCTTCATTTCAAGAGTCTTGCAAGCTAACAACCAGCTTCCGTAATTAGCACCCCTATGGCTAACATAGCCAACGAAATCTCTGACCAAAATAGGTACACCTTCAATGATGGGATATCGGATATTGCATTGATTACAAATCAACAATCCTTCAATGCACTCATTTCCATCTACTACGTGTAGCGGATCCAAGGTCAGCTTAATCTGTTTTTCTTTGTGTAACAAACAGTTTAGATTATTGGCGAATTTTATATTCATATGAATCTACTAGATAAAAATATTTCATTACCTTGGTCCGTAAGAACGTTTGCTAGCATAGACAATATTGCACTGGCTACATAGCTACGGTCAGATCGAGATCGAGTAAATAGAAGGCTGAAGTAAGCATGTCAGCTAGTCCGTTAATTCACACTTGCTCTAATTGATATTTACTCTGCTATTTTGATAGGTTCTTACGCACATCCTGACTCAGTTTATGCATATAGATTTCTAATTACCGTAGGTTGAGACATATGAGAATCAGATCATGGTCTTGCAGCTGCTGCCGAAACAGCAAGTTCAAAATTCGACTTTGACTAGAACGAACACCTTTGTACCCAAATAATTCAAAATCATGACACCTGAACGAGCGAACCGGATAATGTAATTCTGATGCAGCTGAGGTCGGGGTCAGTTACAGGACGTTCTTTATTGGAACAGGGCGAGAACCAAGGAAACGATCATGAGCATAATAAGATACAGAATTATAGAGTATGTGTACTAAACTATCAGCCGCAACTCCACATGACCTTCGGAAGATCTATCAACACCTGGGGACGTTTGAATAGCAATTTGAATCCTTCTGAGATGCATGAGAAACTCGGGATACGCTGCTGGAATTCGTAGTAGCATTCTAATTATTTTCGAGTGGATAATTGTTTCTTTTATTCATTATTTATTGATTATTGGGACTTGGTTTATTTTTCAATGTTATAGAATCGCCATTTTGTTCTAATAAATTCGTATATGAAATATCTTCTTCGAGTGTCTCAATTGTCTAGTTTATCATATTTTTCCTAAATTCTATAAAGCTAATCTATCGAAAACTAGCTGTCTACTTTTGCAAGTGCGTTTTTGCAAGGTCTTGCGTTAAATTGGTCCAGCAGGAGTAGGTTAAGTCCCATCTGAGATGCTTCACCGAATCCTGGACTTTTATAAACGGTCTGTACACTAACTCGCCATCGGATGATTCTTCAATGTATCTATTCGAGATCTCTACAGTCTCAAACGTTAGTGCACGCTACGATCTTTCATCATGTCTGCTATTATTCCTACTAGAAATGCAATCTGTGTGAGATTTCTGTTCGAGATGTTTTTGGATATATTTCTTGACTACATGTTGCAGAAAGTCAAACGCTTTGAGTGAATTTTGGAATATTCTCAGTAATGGACTCCATAATTGGCGATCTCTGTCCTCCATTGCAGTTGAGGTTGGTATCTGTTTTTGATAGTGCAATAGCTTGAATATTAACAGTTCAGGACAAAATTCCACCGACAGCAGTAAATTATGTACTAAATGTAGTATATTGATAGAGTGTAAAGAGGTACCATCTAGTCTATCCGTAGACATGACATAAAAATAAGTAAACACATGAAAGTATCGTAATCATAGACACAAGACAACACTCATCAAAACAGCACATAGGTTTTGACAGGGGTTATGACTTTCCAGAAGTTTGTAAATTACTGGAGGAGTATGGATGTACAATTTATATCTTATTAAGAGGAGAGAAAAGAAGAAGCAGCGGAGTGATACCTGGATACGGAGCTAGACAATGGGTTGTTGAAACAGATCACTCGTGGATGAAAAAGTTTAGACGATTGTTAATTACATAGGAGAAAAAGGTAGAGAATCAAACTGGAATGTCTCATTATGCTTGTGCGTGGGTCACTCATAGAAGAGCAGGAGTTTTCGGTAGGTTCTAAACTACGCAAATAACATGATTTGTATCCATTATAATACATAGTTGCACAGGCAAATTTTCTTGTTACAACAAGGGCATCTCCTAGAGGAAAATATAAATTCACAGCGCTTCCCATGTAATTCACAAAAGAGGGTCTTGTTTTGAAAACCATGTATTTCAGTAGATTCATTCATTCCAATTGTATTGTTTTAGATTATTCATTAAAACAACATGCCAGCTCCTTTCGAGGAACCGGTTAAAAAAGATAAACAAGTCGGATTGGTGTCGTCACGTATATTCTTACGAGTTTATTTGTTTTTCAATTCTCCTACTTGGTAATGCGCCTAATATGTCGTAGACTTTTGTATATGATCCATCAAAGTCTATATCCTTAGACAGTTTATCCTTCGTTTCCAAAACAAGAGATTTAATTTTTCTTTTATTGCGATTAGTTATGGATTGAGTAAGGGTTGTAGCATGGCGATTATATTTTTTAATAATATCAATTGCAAAAGGGTTCTCTGTGAATAATGATGTAATCATATCTGGCTCATCTGTTAACATACTTCCACTTAATAATGACTGTATGGCAAAACTTGAGCCTGATAACGACATTAGAATTGGTACATTTTGATCTGTCAAGCATTGTGCAAAGATCAAATTTATATAATAAGCTAATGAGAGCAACGTGGACATATATTTATCGTGAAGTTTCCAGTCATTTACAATTATTATTTTTGCGTTTGAAAATAGCATACGAAGAATATTTAGCTCTCGTCTTTTATTTTTTACCGGTATCATTAGAATTTTTTGCGTAGAAAGACGAACAGCTCCTGGGCCAAACATAGGGTGTATAGATAGCATATTGATTCGGCGATTAGCTCTTTTTAAAGACCTATATGTAGCAGACTTAAAAGAAGCTATTTCAATCAGAGTCGCTCCGTTATGCATAAGAGGAACGCACTTCTCTATCATTGCTTGAGTCTTGTCCAGAGGAACACAAATTATTATAATATCAGATGGTACAACGCATTCCTCCAATGATTTACAAACTTTAATGTTATTACGTCTACGAGATGGTTCTGATCTGATATCATAGACGAGCAAAGATATCTGAGTTTTTGAAAAATATCTTACGAACCAATCTCCCATCTTCCCGTGCCAGCCTACAATTCCAATCGTATTGTTTGTCGATGCTATTGCGATGACCAAATCCTTTCGAATTTTTCCATCCCTTCGGCAAGCAAAGCTTCTGGTTGGCATGCAGATATACGAATAAAGTTGTGATATTGGTTCCCAAACCCGCTACCAGGGGCAAAAGCTACACCTGAATGTAGTAGATTATCCACAAGAGATAAATCCATGCGATTGAGTTCGGCTCCAATTTTCGGAAATACATAGAACGACCCATCAGGCTTCACGTATGGAATTGATAATTTATCAAGATATTTCATAATTAGTTCAAGTCGCTGTTTAATTAAATGAGTATTGTCTTCGCCACCATTATTTAAAGCTGCTAAAGCGCAATATTGAACAGGTTCTGAAACACTAGTGACGGCCAAAGCTTGGATATTTTTGGCTTTATCTATGATATCCTTTGATGCAACAACGTAGCCGATTCTAAATCCAGTCATAGCAAAACGCTTTGAAAAGCTAGAGATCATAATTTTTCGGTCATATTCATATTCCAAAATACTGCGAAATCTAACAAAGGTGCAATTGGAATAAACTTCATCGCTCAGGAGATATATTCTCTTTTCACTCGCGAGATCGATTATTTTTTCTAACATATTTTCGTTCAGAATCTTTCCTGTTGGATTATTCGGATAATTTAGAACTATCAATTTGGTATCATCATTAATCAAAGATTCAAACTCCGCAAGATTGGGTGTCCACTCATTTTCTAGGTTGGTTCTAAGTGACCTCACTCTAGCCCCCATAAATTTTGCGCATTCCTTATATGCTGGCCACGCAGGCTCAATTGTTATTATTTCGTCATCGGGTTGTACCAATGACGATACAATGGCAAACACACCGAATCTCGCACCAGGCGTGACAAGTATATTACTGTCGGAAACTCCTTGTCCTACATCTTTCGCGATACCTTGCCGCAATTTCGATATCCCTGCAGTTTCGGTATAGTGGTAATGTCCACTGTCATAGGCTTCGATTAATGCGTTACGTACAGAAAGTGGTGCGCTATAGTCGGGTTCCCCAACTTCCATATGAATTATCCTCTTACCTTCTGCTTCTAATTGCTTGGCCTTGTTGAATACACTCAAATGAGTTTGTTTTCCATCAACCTGTTTCATTTCTTGAACTTTGACTGATTCTGCAAACAAGATATTTAATAGCCGATTTGCAAATTTCGAGTCAAGACCGATATTATTGGATAATAACATAATTGACTTTCTAATATCGCATTCTGTACTTTGATCCATAACGTCCAAGCAGAGATGCGACTTGATTTCTCCTATTTCTTTCGATATTTCCATCCTTTGCTGCACCTTTAGAAAGATTTCATTGGTAAGATCACGCATCTGTGATCTTAACTTTTCAATATCTTGACTAGACAATAGAACATTAACTCTTTAGTATTGCTGGTATTTGTCCACTTCTAATTGCGTGGTCGGCGAGTACTAGAGATACCATTGATTCAACAACGGGTACAGCACGAGGGACTACACAGGGATCATGTCGTCCGGCAACACTCAATTCAACTTCTTCACCTGTTTCCAAATTCAGAGTTCGTTGAGGCTTCATAATAGAAGCAGCTGGCTTAAACCCAACTCTAATAACTAGTGGCATTCCGGTTGACAAGCCTCCCAATATCCCGCCAGAGTTATTAGTTCTAGTCATGATTTTGTCCCGATCTTTATAGAAGGTATCATTATTTTTTGAACCATGCATGACACATCCTCGAAAACCTGAACCAAATTCAACAGCTTTCACAGCTGGTATACTAAATAGCGCTTTACTAAGATCTGATTCCAAAGAGCTGAATATTGGCTCTCCTAAGCCAACCGGCATTCCTATGGTTACAGATTCAACTATACCACCAAGGGAATCTCCTACACGTCTGGCTTCCAAAATAGATTGGCTCATCTTTTCTGCAATTTCACTACTGGGACATCTTGTGTCATTTGTGTATCTATTTTTTCGTGCTACATCTAACTGTATGTCGTCAATGGAAATATTACCTATCTGTTTGGTATAGGCTATTGTCTCAATACCTAAGACATCACGCAACAGCTTCTGAGATACCGCTCCAGCCATAACAAAAGTCGCAGTCAATCTACCTGAAAACCTTCCACTACCACGGTAATCTGAGAATCCTCCATACTTGACTAGTGAAGTATAATCTGAATGTCCCGGTCTTGGAATAGTTTTAATGGATTCATAGCTCCTAGAATCAGAATCTTTATTCCAGATTATCATACAGATGGGGGCTCCTGTAGTTTGATTATTGAATACTCCAGAAATAATAGACACTTTATCTGCTTCCTTCCTCTGGGTGGTTATCACAGACTGTCCTGGTTTTCGTTTATCCAGTTCTTTTTGGATATCTGACTCAGTTAAGGCCAGTCCTGGTGGGCAGCCGTCAATCACGGTACCTATACACGTTCCATGGCTTTCCCCAAAACTCATAGTTACAAAACGTTCTCCAATCAAATTTCCAGGCATACTATTTGTACCTCTAGTGCATCACCATGCAACAGCAGTGTTTTTTGGCTTCGACTCTGATATATATTATTCAATTTTAATCTGACCTGATTTGCTATCTAAAGTTCTTATAGTTACATTAATAGTAATAAAAATTTGATCTCAGGATACAGGCCGAATATTTGCACCTAATCTTCTCATCTCAGAGACAAATTGCGGATATGAAACATCAACCGAATCTACGCCATTCACTATCGAGTGTTCTGTAAGCATGGAAGCAATGGTAAATGCCATAAACAACCTGTGATCACTATGTGCATCCAGTGTAGCGTTTCTTAGGTCTCTTGGTGCACTTATAGTAATTCTATCACGTTCTTCTTTAACATAAGCGCCCAATTTGGTAAGTTCTTGTGAGATATTCGAGACTCGGTCTGTCTCCTTCAACCTAGCATGTTCAATTCCTTCAATGTACACCGGCGAAGACGCCTTTAGGGCTAAGATTGAAACGACGGGAAGAAGATCTGGTGTATCAAATAGTTCGAAATTCCCCCCAACGAGGGAGTCACATCCGTAGACTTTTGCTTCTCCTTTGTTGGTATCAATTTTAACACGACCTCCCATTCTTGAAATAATATCAATGATTTTTGAATCCCCCTGTGGATATCGAAAATCCAATCCGTCTATTGTAATTTCATCACTTGTAAGAATACCTGCCGTCATTACAAGTGCTGCTGATGAGAAATCTGATGGTATTTTGAAAGTAGTTCCTTTATACGATCCTGGATTCACTGAAACCTTGGTCTCCATTGAACCTGTAATCTTTGCACCAAAACTATTCATAGTACTAATCGTGGCATCAATATAAGGTCGCGACACTTGTCTACCAGTGATTTTAATTGTGACCGGAGAGTTCGCTCGTATCCCAGTAATAAGGAGTGAAGATAGGAACTGACTTGAAACTTCTCCGCTGATACTAGCTGTTCCTCCTCTCATGCCACCACCTTTAGTGACCAAAGGTGGGGTGCCATCACCTTTAGACGACCAACACCTTACTCCGAGCTGATTCAAGCCTTCGATCAGCGGACCCATTGGTCTTCTTCTTAAGCTTGCGTCACCGGTCAGTATCGTGAATCCTCCACTTGTCAAAGATGAGATTGCAGCAATTAATCTAATAGTAGTTCCAGAATTCTCCGCATTGACTACATTTTCTGGGACCTTCAAGCAATCGCGTCCATTTACTATCAATACATCACTTTCACAATTCATAACAACTCCGAGTGCCTTACAAGCGGAGACAGTTGCGATAGTGTCTCTGGCTAGCAACGGGTTAATAATAGTTGATGTACCTTCAGCGAGTGAAGCAATAGCCACTGCTCTGTGCGTATAGCTCTTGCTTGGGGGACATTGAATAGTTCCCGAAATTTTTGATCGTTGAATACTTATATTACTCAATTACTTCTACACTCGCTTTCTCATTGTTCAAATTAGAGATTAAGATTCTGCCATCATGTTGAGAAAATGCATCGACTATATTCTTTGTGTTCTCTAATGAAGTAACTGCTGCTATGGATGGACCGTTACCGGATATTGATGCTGAAATTGCTCCCGCCTTCAGGGCATCTAACGCGGGACGAGAATCGAATCCAGATACGCAAGACATTATAACTCCATTTAATTTCATGGCTTTCCAATAATTTCCCGATTTCGCCAAATTAAATGAATCGAAAAAAAGATCAGAAAATAGTGGTAGGCTAGACATAAAGTCTCCTCTTGTCGCTAGTCTTGGTAGAAATATTACTGCACATAAGTCCATCGGAGCTTGCAAGTGCTTGAGCAATTCACAAGATCTGTTATCAGTTATGACTACACCTCCATAATAACATGCAGCAGTGTCATCAAATGCTCCAGTAAACGTCACGCCAGCCTTTACAGAGGCAGCAATCGCAGAATGCAACACACGTTTATCTTCTAAGTTGTCTTCAATTATCTTATGGCAGGCAAGAGACAATGCGCCAGTAACTGCGCTTGAGCTTTTCAAACCGAATCCAGGTGGTATTTCAGAAGTGATGTCAATATTGATCTGGTATTGAGATAGCATTTCAGGAGGTAAAATGGCATATACAACATATTCAAGCAATTCCTTGCCTAATTCTGTCCGTATTTTTAATCCCTTTCCGCGCGATAGACTGACTTCAGATACAACTTTCAGTGAAATTCCCACTGCCGATCCATAACCAGAACCAATAGCATTCAATATGGATATCGCACCGTGCACCGTTGCTCTGACACGACTATTCAAAATTTTCACCAAATGGTCCGAGCAGTGCCTTTCTCATTACATCCTTGGGAGCAGGCATTCCAGTCCAAATTTGAAATGACTCTGCTGCCTGCTCCAGTAACATTTCGTATCCATATATGAGCATAGCGCCAGCTTGTTTAGCATTTCTAAGTAAATTAGTTAGGACAGGTCTGTACACGATGTCGTAAACGATGCTGCCTTCAGAAATAGACGGCATATCAATGATTGCATTTTCATTATCCATACCTAAAGGCAGTGTGTTTACTATCATGTCTGCTTGATTCGAATTTAACTTTACGTCGTCCAGACTTAAGGTATCACACTTGGATCCAAGCTGAGTTCCAAGCTTTGCTAATTCCTTCGCTTTGTTTATATTTCGATTAGCTATCAAAATTTTGATGTCCTGCGTTTCCTTTGATAAGCCAGCAACTACAGCTCGTGCAGCACCACCTGCTCCTAATAATAGAATGTTCATTCCATTCAAGTTGATCTTTCGATTTGCCAGTGGCCTAAGGAATCCTTCTACGTCTGTATTGTACCCATATAGCAAGCCTTGAACATTCTGAACTGTATTAACAGCGCCAGCTCGTTTTGCAATACTATCGAGCACATCAATATATTTTAGGACATTAGTCTTATGCGGTATGGTGACATTGAACCCTGCAATGCCTACTTTCTTCAATGAAAAAATTGATGCCTCTAATTCTAAGTATTTCACTTTATACGCGATATAGGTGCTCCTGAGCTTCAAATGATTAAAACCTGCATTATGTATCATCGGCGACAAAGAATGCTCTATCGGATCGCCAATAATGCAGTAGGTTTTAATAGATTCCTCTAACCTCATTGTTTCTATTCATACCTTCATACAGTCTTTTCATTTGCATTATTGTGAGTTGTCCTGGTGCAACCTCACTTCCAAGTGAAGCATAGGTAAATGGAGATGATTTGCATAGCCCGCAAAGTACCCTAGATACAATGCCCTTTTCCCCCATTGCAAAGGCGATTAGTTTAGAATCACCTACCTCTTGATACAGCTCGAATATGGAGATTGAATCTTCAATGCTAGATGCCATCGTGACAATCTTGATATAATTGCTATATTTTCTCATACCGGACATAAGACATTTAAGCTCTTCCAGACTTGGTGTTTTACTATGATTGTGCCATGATACCAAAATCGGAGTATCGTTTTTTAAAACGTAACTTTTAATATTTTGATTTGCCTTTAGTGCATTATATTCTACGTCTACTAGCATTGGCTTTGCATCGGCTAGTCTGGTTAACCAATGCGCTCGCATTTCGTCAGTTCCTGGGAACTTTCCTAACTCACTTTTATCACGCAAGGTGTAAATTGCTCTACCTTTAACTCCATCTGCATATTGAAGCCCAGCTTCGATATCTGAGATACTCAAATAGTCAAATCGTATTTCCATAAAATCTGCACCCAACTTTTGGGCTAGCGAAATTTGATATTGGAGCTGATCCAAATTCTCTGCGGCGATTGAGACGCATATCTTAGGCAATATATCTAACACAGAAGAATTCGATTATTAACTTCTTCTTGAACACCGAATATCTGTTTCCGCGAGCTCCTTTTACTGCTACATTCAATTTAGTTAAATTACCAGCTAGAAGCAAGTATGTCAGACTAGCTTTCGAACAAATGATTATTACTTATTTGAAGATCAGATTATAAGAGAATAGTATATTTGGGATACCTATTTGAAATTCTAACAAATGCTTAGGAATCAAACTCATCTGGAAAAATATCCTGCAAACGTACACAGTTTGATCTGTACCAAGATCTTACATACCCATAGCAGAATATAATGCAAACTGGTTTGTAGAAAACATCATCAATATTGCCAGATTATTGACTCTATGCATATTATAGTTTGTTCATCTAAATGACAAATCTGCATTCGAGTCAATCTAGACATAAGATGCTCTCCAAAAAGTCTTTTTATGACTGAGACAATGGTCTCCTCCTTATTTCGTTGATTGTAAATTAATTTGGAATAACCATTTTTCATCTGCTTTCAGTATTTACCATATATGTTCTCCATATCGGTACAGATTCATATCGAGCTGGGACTACACTTAATGCATGCAAGCCATCTCTTACCAAAAGATGATTATCTTCACTATCATATCCCTTGTCCGCTTTAACTACAGATAATGGAAGTACACTTGATGTCCTTGTTATGCTTGATTAAAAATCTATATTATCATGCCTTGTAGGAGCAAGTTTTATCTTGATTGTACATATGATTTGTTGTAATACATCTACCCCAATACGTAATTTCGCATATTTTCTCCATGCTTCTGTTCTTTCGGTATAATACTGTGAAGAACGAGTTATCTTTATCTTTGGTTGGAATCTATTCCAACAAAAATATTCAGTTCGCTGCTACTCACAATGAAGGATGAAATTCTCTTTTCAGGCAATGAATTGTTGATTCTGTCGGTAAACTATTGCACTATGGTAAAGTGAGGAATGCACGATAGACCTAAAAATAATAAAATAATAGGCTTCAACTAAGCACTCGACAACCATTCTATAACTCTTACCTTCGTACTGCCTTATTGCCAGTAATACTAAATGCTGCCACACCGTAAATACACAATTGCTCTTTCTGTAAAGAAACAATGGTATCCTTGAATTTCTCAAAACACCGTACCTATTATTTGCCAATTTAACATACCTTGATTCTTTCAACGTCCATACTTGCTTATATACTCCTGCAAGGCTCTAATGGTGTTCAATACGAGGTTTTCACAGAGCCTGAGTGGGTCAATTCATTATCCATTCATTTTATACCCGAACAGAAGAAATTACCAGAACGAATCGAGGGATAACGTTGAAGAGTAAATGAAATGGCGCCAATTTAGTTCTAATATATTCTGATAGAACACTATTTTACGTTGGTATTATCTACTGATTAGACTTAGCATTCAGGTCTGATATTCAAATCCGCACTGGCCAATGGTATACATGTCACAAAATATTGCGGAACCAACTATCTCCATAAAACCGCGGCAATTTTAATCATTCATAAACAGAGCTAAGTACAAAGATCGATGAATAATAGTAATTTGCTTTATTAATTTAGATATATAATAAAAAACTTAAATTTGTCTTATTTGGTTTATGTTATCTAGGCGTGAAGAATACGGTTTGATTGTCTATTATATAGGCCTGAAGAATACACGAGAATGAGTCAATTCATTGTATATCCAGTTTATACCAGAAGACACGTAATCATCTGAAATGATCCAGGGATGACATTGCCAAACAAATGATACAATGGCGCCACTATTCAAAGAAATTCTGATAGAACTTTATTCTTTCTATAGTTTTATTTACTAATCAGACGCGGGCTATCAACAGTGTTTTCCAGTTCTGCATCAGCCAATGGTATACATGTAACAGAATGATGTGGAATCTACGGTTTTCAGTTTGACACCCATACATCAACGGATGATAGATAAATGGCTTAGTACTATTCAATGACTAATAAGTGACATATTTCATTAATTTAAATATATATTAAAGATCATAGAAATTTATCTTGACTGGCTATATGATTGTTTATTATATAGACCTGAAGAATACTCCTAATTAAAACTAGCCAGGCAGAACTTAGCTTATCACTGATGTCCAATATGGAAAGCAGAAAATACTGACTAGCAGGTGGAACGAGGCATGCTTTCTACACCGCCAATGCAAACATAAATTCAAAGTTGAATTTCAAGGACGTTCCCTGGCAAGATTATCTATGATTATAATGGGAAGGAATTTTTTTCCAATTTGGGATAAGTGCGTTAGGTCTTATATGGAGCCCTTCCTCCTTAAGCCTTTCCTTAGCTAATTTAACATATTCTTGGACTATATCCATGCCGATATATCGTCTTTTGAAATGAGATGCAACTTTGGTTGTTTGACCGCTACCATTGAATGGATCTAAGACTATATCACCCCTGTAAGAGTACAGCTTCATCAATCTGTACGGAATTTCTTCTGGGAACGGACATGGATGATCTATGTATCCCGGTGGAACTGGTGGTAAATGCCATACAGAATTTGCTATCTCTTTGGTCCACTCTTCATGTGTTGCTGGTAAAGCATCCCTTCTTTGGTTCCTACCAGAATTCACATTTCCTTTTCTGAGTACCAGAATAAACTCATGCATTATATTTGCCCTATAGTATTTTGGATAAGGATTAATGACAAAGGATCCATATCTATTTGTTCCACCTGTTACTTTATGCCAAATGATTTCCTCATGAAGATTCCAATTTCCAAAGGGTTCCACAAGTTTTGAAAGAAGCATATGAGGCAAAGGTATCAAAGTCCCATTTACCAATTCGTTACCAATAACGATACAACAATAGCCCCCGTCTTTAGTTACTCGAAATACACTTTCATTAAATATAGAAACCATATCTGCTAAGTAATCGGAGGTCTCTTGTCTTAATCTACCGCGATAGTATCCACCATTTTTAGAGACATGCATGTCGTAGTCGATGGCATTTCTGTAAGGCGGTGATGTGATAGTCAGCTGAATAGATTCCGGGGCTACTCTATCCAAAACTGATTTGCAATGACCATGAATTATTGTATTTAGAAGGCTTTCTTGGAGTAACATGAATATTAAGAAAAGGGCCCATCAATATGGCGGATACTTTAAAATAATAAACATCCAGATAAACAAATATTATATTCTTATGACAACAAGTATCTCATTTCTCGATCAGGTACTCGTCTACTTCCATTCCAAAATGCCTTCCTGAACCTTGCTTTATAGATCCCAAGATTTTATCACCAATTTCTAATTCTGTAACTGATACTATTGCCCCACTAGACTTTACAAGTCGTATAGTTTCTGCATTTTGTAGTATTACGGTACCTACTTCACCTCCAGACTTCCCTTTAACCAGTTTGAGTGGCCGAGTTTCAATTTTTGATCTACCTACGGTAACACGTCTTGAAATTCCGTCGCTGTTGACAACCAAAATTTCTGCCCCTGCTTCCAGTTCTGACAAGTACTTGGTTTTACCGTCTGGGGTAAGAGTGTAACAATGTACTGCACCTGCATTAACTCTAAATGGTCTGGGAGAAGTAAAAGATGATCCTATAGATTCGTTGTGTATCAAGAATAAAAAGTTAGATCTACTACCAATTAGCATTCCCTCGCCCACATTAAGTATAGAGGTCGTATCTACACAGACTCGCTCGCCAATGCCTACGTCAATTAAGTCTATGACATCAATTTCTTGAATCGACAGGATTTTATTCTGCATATAATTTATCGAATCGCGGATCTCTTGTTCGCTGCTGGTTTCAAGTATTACACCGTCGACTCCCAGCTCTAGCACGCCAAACATTGTTCGTACCTCGTCTGAGTTCTTGGCAGTGGTAAAGATTTTGATCTCTGATCCGTGTACTTTGGCAATTATATTTTCGAGTGGAATGATCTTCCAGTCATGTGAATCAACTATTATGAAATTCGCTCCTGCCTCAGAGGAAACGACAATGTCCTCTATGTCGGATTCAGTTTTTACTTTTTTATAAATTCCAGCGACCTTGCCTCGACTCTTTAAACTATTTAGTTCAGTATTCGATTTGCAGATCACCATATCCGCATCTTCTGAATCGTACATCGATTTGAATTTAGTCCCATGAAGTTTTGTTGGTTCAGCAAATATCAATTGTATATCAGGTATTTTAGAGAGGAATGTAGGAAACTCAGAATCAGAAACACGGGGTTTGATAACTAAGGTTTTTTTATTCATCTTTGATGTCAAATACTTTCATTGCTTCATCTGATCTCTTTCCTTTCATTATTATCTGATATAATGCCTTGACCATCGCCTGAGGAGAGCGATGCTGGAATATATTTCTGCCAAAAGTGACGCCTCTAGCTCCTGCTTTCAAGGCGTCATAACACATATCTAAAATTTCTCTGTCGGTCTCTGCTTTTGGCCCTCCTGCTATAACTATGGGTACAGGGCAGCCTTTGATGACATTCTTAAACGTAGATATTTCACCAGTGTAAACGACCTTAATAATGTCAGCGCCTGCCTCCGCCCCAATTCTTGCCGCATGGGCCACTGTCTCTGGGTCACTCGGATCCTTAACATTTTCTCCTCTTGCATACATCATTGCAACAAGGGGCATACTCCATTCATCGCATTTGTCAGAGATAGTTCCTAGCTTATATAGCATCTCCGGTTCCTCTTTGCTGCCTACGTTAATATGAACTGACACAGCGTCAGCCCCTAGCCTTATTGCTTCCTCAACACTTCCCATAAGCATCTTTCGATTAGGGGCAAGTCCGAGAGACGTACTTCCTGATAGATGAATAATTACTCCTATCGAAGACGGTCTAGGCATCGATTTTGCTATACCTTTGTTAACAAGAACACAACTGAGCCCTGCGGCTTCGCAAGAATAAATGAGTGAGTGGGCATCTTCTAGACCTTGAATAGGCCCTAATGTAAGCCCATGATCCATAGGTATGCAAAGCATTTTTCCCTCTTTCATAATCCGGGCTAATCTAATGTCTCTGCCGAAAACCATTATGGTAACATGAATTCTATACCTCCTTAAAAGTCATCTGTCAAATGATTTTTACCATAGATTTGAGAGCAGGGATATCAGCATGTCCATCATTACTTTAATATACAAATTCTGAGAAATAACCTTTAGAGTGATCGACGCTAGAAATATAGGTCTTAGAAATATTGAAGTTGCTGATACTAAGATATGTTCTATTGACGGCGAAAACGGGAAGTTAATTTACCGAGGTTATGACATTTTGGATTTGGTTAATCATTCCACTTTTGAGGAAACTGCATATCTTCTGATTTTTGGTGAACTTCCCAGTTCCGAACAGTTGGATGACTTCACTGAACGCATGACAGAAGCAAGGTCCCTACCGAGCCCTATTTTGAGGAATTTAACTAATCGACCGAAAAGAGCTGAACCTATGGATGTAATTCAATCAGCTATATCTGAGCTACCTGATTACGATCTTAATATGAGAGAAGATACAAAGAGTGCAAATATCCGAAGAGCAATAACTCTGATGGGCAAAATTCCATCTATTGTCGCAGCTTGGGACAGAATTAGGCATTCACAAGATGTAATTGAACCGTTAGATAAGGGTAGCCATGCGGAAAATTTCCTTTATTTACTCAGAGGAGATCATCCTACAAAAGAGGAAGCAAAAGTGTTTGATGTATCGCTTATTTTACATGCTGAGCATAGTTTTAATGCTTCAACTTTTGCCGCTAGAGAGATTGCCTCTACAAGAGCTCACATGTATGCGTCTATCGCTGGTGCGGTCGGCGCTTTGTCTGGAGAGCTCCATGGTGGAGCTAATGTTCAGGTCATGAAAATGCTTCTGGAAATTGCAGAACCTGAACGTGCCAGGGATTGGGTTAGAAATAGATTGAGCCAAGGAGGAAGAATTATGGGAATGGGTCATGCGGTTTATAGAACCACAGACCCAAGAGCTGAAGTTCTCAGGACTTTATCACATATTATTTCAAAGGAACGTAATACAAAATGGTTCGAAATTACAGAACAAGTTGAAAAGACAACCCAAGAGTTCATGGCAAAGAATAAAGGTCAATTGATCTATGCTAATGTCGACTTGTATAGCGCATCCCTTTATTATAGCCTGAACATACCGTTGGACCTAAATACGCCAATCTTCTCAATAGCACGAGCTGCGGGATGGACCGCTCATGTAATAGAAGAAAAATTTGCCGAAGCAGCACCGAAACCTGCTCTGTATAGACCCAAGGCATCTTACGTAGGAAAGTATTGTGGTCCAATGGGATGCGAATATATACCCATTACTAGTAGACTGAACGAGGAATTGAGTAGTAGTGAAAGTAGAGAGGAGAGATAACTTTTGGTATCTAACATTTTCGACCAGTAGCATTTCAGAGTTAAAGCGAATTTGAGGGTAAATGTTATTTCCAAGACCGAAACTTCAAAACTAGTAGATGTTCTTCGTAGTAGCTGGCCGTCAGAGAGTATCCCAAGAATAAAGACATTAAAGGTATATGAAGCTGGAAAGAACAAGTACTTGCTTACGGCTGAGAAATTCATAGCCGCGAAAGTTGAAAATAATTATGTTCCATTTGTAGGAGACAACGATTTACTCCAGCATTTTCCATTCATAACGGTCGATATGAAGGCGGTGAAATTCGTGTGTAATGGCGCCAACATCATGAGACCAGGTATCACCACTTTTCAATTCTTCAATCAGGGCTCTGTCGTAGTTATTAAGGATCAAACTCATCTCAAGCCATTGTCTGTGGGCATTGCATTAGAAAGTAGCGATGAGGCTGCAAAGAAGGACAAGGGATGCATTATCAATAATATTCACTATGTAGGCGATAGTCTATGGGAAATTTACAAGGAAATAAAAGAATAGTCAGCTTTACTTTTTCGAAATTTCACCGAATATAGTTCATGTAAATTTGGATTTGTCAACGTTTCAATATCAAATGATTGAGGAATCTATTTCGATTTAATACTAGATTGTGCAGCTGACAGAATTGCTATAGGTATCCTTCTCGGCGAGGTGCTTACATAATCTAATCCCAAATCGCTAAAGAATTTTATTGAATTAGGATCCCCGCCGTGTTCTCCACAGATTCCTATTTTGACTTTCTTATTGATCAGCTTTGCTCGTTCTGTTGCGAATCTCATTAGCATCCCAACTCCTTCTTTGTCGATTGTTTGAAATGGATTGAAGGCGATGATTTTCTGCTCCATGTATGCTGTGAGAAATTTACTTTCAGCATCTTCCCTACTAAAGCTGAATGCAGCTTGAGTAAGATCATTTGTGCCAAAGCTTATAAAATCCACACAGGCTGATATTTTATCAGCAATAAGACAGGATCGAACTACTTCGATCATACATCCAAATTCGATTCTCAAGCCAAATCTGTACTTTGATTCAATAGCCCTCTTTACATTATCGAATACGACTTTGATGGCTTTCAATTCTTCAATCATACTTACTTGAGGAACCAAGATCTGGGGAAAAACCGTAATGCCACTAAGCTTTAATTCAGCTGCAGCTTCACAAACTGCATTTATCTGTGATTCATAAAGTTCAGGATATGAAATACCAATTCTAACACCCCTATGTCCTAACATCGGATTGGATTCTTTTAGCTCGCGAACTCGACGCAGTATCTTTTCCTTATTTTGACTTCCATTTTTGACATCAGGATTCCATACTTCTTCATCTATATCTGACATAAGATCTTCCTCTCTGGGAAGAAACTCATGGAGTGGTGCATCAAGCAACCTAAAGGCTACAGGAAGATTTTTTGTCTGCATCAGGATATTTCGAATAATGGTTTTCTGATGTGTATTTAACTCTAGTAACATCAGTCTTCTCTGATTAGGATCGTCAGTCAGAATCATTCTCTTAAATGTGTTGGTGATGTTTTGCTGGTTAAATATGCCCTCAGTTCTACACAGTCCCACACCTTCTGCCCCGTAGCTTCTTGCGAGGGAGGCATCATCTGCAGTATCAGCGTTAGCTCGAATTTCAATTTTCTTTTCAGTATGTGCCCATTGAAGTAATTCGGTTAGCTCCTTACTTATTTTACTAGAAGTACTTCTGATTTCTCCTAGGTAGACTTTGCCTGTTGTACCATCTATGGTAATCTTTTGTCCCTCATTGATAACATATTGGCTCTTGAATGAATGATTCTGATCCTCTAATCCTTTAAAGATTTGCGAACAACCTACTACACACGGCTTTCCCATTCCCCTGGCTACAACGATAGCATGGGATGTTTTGCCTCCTCTAAGAGTTAGTAAACCTACGGAATGTACGAAGGCATAAGTGTCTTCAGGCCGTACTTCATCTCTTACTAGAATTATTTGTTCTCCTTTGCTACCCATTTCCTTAGCTTTTAGCAAATCAAAGACGGCAATACCACTGACCGAGCCCGGCGAAGCCCCAATGCCTAATGCAATAGGCTTTGCATGCTCTTCTAGATCAACACTAGGATAAATCATCTGTTCAAGTGCAGTAGCATCAATTCTAGACAAAGCTGTGGTCTTATCAATTAGGCCTTCGTGACAGAGATCAACGGAAGCTTTGACATTTGCGAATGCACTCATTTCAGCAGGTCTTGTTTGCAATAGGTAAAGATCATTCTCTTCCACAGTAAACTCTATTTGCTGTGGCGTCTTTAATTGTTCTTCCAAAATCTTGGCAACGTCTCTGAGTTTTGTTTCAATAGTTGGAAAATCAGATGCCATTTCTTCGATCTGGTTCGGTTTGGAGCACCCAATAAACAAATCCTCTCCCTGCGCGTTGATGAGATACTCGCCATATAGGTTTTTTTCGCCAGATTCTGGACTCCTCGTGAATGCAATACCGGTCATACTTCTATCTCCCAAATTACCAAATACCATTCTCATAACAACAACTGCAGTTCCATTTGCTCTATCAAATGGGATATCCCTGTATTTCCTATATTCGCTCGCTTCTCTACTTGACCAAGACTTTAGAACTGTGCTTATCGAAAGTTCGAGCTGTCTATACGGATCTTCTGGAAAGGCCTTTCCAGTTTTTATCTTCCAAACCTCTTTGAGAGAACGAATTACCTTTTTGAGACCTTCTACATCTTGAGCTTTCACTTCGCCACATATTTTTGAAAGGACATTTTCGTCGATATCAAGGACTTTTTGAGTTAACATTTGGACAAACCTTCTATAACAATCCCATGCAAATGAATCCGATTTTTTTTGTGAAGCTAATCCAGCTACTGTATCGTCGTTCAAACCTACATTAAGAATGGTAGTCATAATTCCTGGCATTGATATAGATGATCCTGATCTCACAGAAATAAGAAGTGGTTTGCTGCGATCACCAAACAGAAGACCAGCTTGTAGTTCCAAATTTCTTACAGCTCCCTTTACTTCATTCATGAGGCCGTCAGGCAGTAGCATTCCCGCATCAAAAAATTTTTCACATACTTCAGTACTGATTATAAACCCCTGTGGCACAGGCAAATTCATAGCCGTCATTCTGACCAACCCTGCTCCCTTAAGTCCTAATAGCCTATAGCTCTCATTGAGGCCGTCTCTAAAGGAGTAGATCGGCATTGTTAAAGTCATATTAATGCATCAGGATAGAGTGTGCTCCAACTTAAATACTCCCAATTTATATGAAAGCGAAATTTGATCTTGATCAAATAATATCATAATTACCAATTATGACAGAAATAAAAAAGTAATTGTTGTCTGAAAAATTCTGTTTTCTATCCACTATCTTATTTCTTCTCGAAGCGATCCTGCTTCTTTCCAAAGATAGACCTGAACTTGGCTATTTAGCTGGATCTCATCTATTAGATAAGACCCATCAATTACAAATGGAACATAACTTAGTCAGTAGCGCATACCTTACAGATAAGAATAAAATGATACATCCCATTGTTGACAAGCAATTAATTTTAATTTTCAAAAACATATCAAAGACTCAGACGCCTTAGTCGCAGCTGTATTCATTGTATTGTGATTTCACTTAAAAATTCCAATGCCGTACTATTATAACAATCGAACTTCGTTAGCATGTTAACATCATGTATTGTATCAAGATCAATCATTACATTATCAGACAACATGGCAAAAATTGAAGCCTTAATTTGAAGTGCTTCTTGTATGTGTCTAGAATAACTATTTTCATCATAATACGTCCTTATTAGATTGATGGGCTTCCTCAATAGGATATTAGTTCCATCATGTCTAAGCGATGGACAAATCACAATACACTTTTCGCAATGCTCGCTTGTTTTTGCAACCAAGTCAATATTTTCAGGTTGGAGAAGTGGCAGATCACTAGGGACTACGATCATCGCTTCTGCACCATTTTTTATACTGAAGGTGTCTGCTGTCATTACGGCATTATTAACACCATCATCTATATCTTGTCTAAGAAACTTTGCTCCCACTTTCTCAGAGGCATATTTTGCCCTTTCATCCCCTGAGACAACGATTATCGTATCGATCATAGTAGATTTCATCAAAGTAGTCAGGGTGTCGGTTAGAAGCAGCTCTGTTAGTTTCACACGGGATTCATCAGTTAGCCAGAATTTGAGTCTAGATTTACTAGATTCAAATCGTTTTACCGGTATTACTGCAAATATTTTATGACTCAATTTTATCGACAATTCGCTAGGATATATTTAGCCAGCAAATTTTCTTCAAACCGATTATTCATGACAATATCTGTTTCATATACGGCAACATTATGATTAGAAATCTCTTCACCGAGTTCATGGTCTTGTTCTGAAATAACAAATTTTCCCAAAAAATTTTTGTAATACTTTGCTACTCCAAGTGACGATGCATCCAGTTTCGCGCTTTTCATATACTTTTCAGCAGGTCCAGAAATTATCTTGTTACCAATAAATGGTGATACTGCTATCACTTTTTTTCTCATCGATATGAGCTCAGATTTGAAGTCTTTTATTGCCAACATCGGACCAATGCTGCTGATAGGATTAGCAGGAGCAACGATTATTGCGCTAGCCCTCCTTAGTGCCTTTACTGCAATCGAACTAGCACGTCCTTGACGGGATCCCTTATAACGGATAGACCGAATATTTGGCCTTCCTTTTTCCCTTACCCAAAATTCTTGAATATGCAAATCTCCACAATCTGTCTTTAATCTGGTTTCTATATGATTATTTGAAACTGGGAGAATCTGTGGCTTCACATTAAATTTACGTCTAAGAAATTCAGTTACCTCTGTAAGGTCTTTACCTTCATTTAGCAACTTTGTTCTAATGACGTGCGTAGCCAGGTCCTTGTCGCCTAGCTTGAACCAAGTTGGTTCCCCAAGGATTGCGAGTTGGTTAAGAAAAGAATATTTGTCTTGCTTAATTCCCCATCCATTAAATCGATCTAGAACATTGGCAAGTCCATAAATAGATGTATCTAGATCAGGACAAACATAGACTCCATGAACCCAAAAATTGTCAGCCACATTTGAAATCACGACAAGATCATCGACTGCCGCGGCTAACCCGCGTAGGAGTTTTATTGACCCTGTACCCCCTGCTAACGCTACAATCAAATTTAGAGATCTACTAAACTTGTACAATGTATAATTTTCGAAGTTCTAAAAGGCCAATTATGATGATAAATAGGATCAGACTTTATCTTGCGCCAAGGTAAGAACATAAAGTTTTTGATAAAACCACATACTAAATGTAATAAAAGACTTCGTAGACTGATCGAGATCCGGAATATCGAAGAATTTAATTATACAGAGGTACGAAAGTCGCAATAAAGATTATAAACAGGGCGCATGAGAGGTTCCATGTGAAGGCTGCGACATTCTCTTCGTATGCGCTCATAATTGCTATTTTATTGGGAGGGGCCGTGTCAGGTGCAAAAGGTGTGCAGATGACAACATTATTAATCCCATCTGAGAACTCCGCACAAGGAGATATGACGGGGGTACGATTCATTGATCTCAAATACGCTCCTGGGAGTCCCATCTCCAAGCAGCTTGCTGGTAAAACAGAAAACGTTCGATTTACTCTTAATTCTTCTGATCCCGCTATGGCCAGAATTGTTTCACTTATAAATAGCGATATTGCTACACAGAAAAAAAGCCCAGTGAGGCTCAGTAATGCTACTCTAGTCTATACTGGACAGTTACGAGGAGACACTGACAGCGCTTCACTATCATATAAGGTAAATATTAAACCCAACATAACCAACTTTGTACTCGACAAAAACAATCAGGGAACGGTTGTGGATTTAGATTGGCGCGGATTCGTAATCGATGAGCCTCTTTACGTTAATGTGCCCAAATACGGCAATATGAGTATCAATTTTCCGATCGGCCTATTACAGGCAACCCATCCAGATCTTGCCAAGCAATTCCTTGCTTCGCCTTCATCTCCCATATGGAGGACTCCTCTTCTTGATTTTCGAGACGTAGCTAAATCTATGGATAGCTGGCACTTTTTGTTTGATCCTACAGGAAGTCAGGCTGGTGCTGCTGGATTCAAAGAGGTTGGCGGAGCTAGGGCCGTTTCTATTTATTCGTTGGGAGAGAGCAGCTTCAGGGAAGGCACTATGACGGAAACAACGGCAGATTCAACTGCCAATATCGGTGGTTCTCCAGTTGCAGTCCATTCAAGCACACCTCCTCCAAGTGCCCAAATTCAGATAACTGGATTTTCCAATATTCGCAAATCTGGAAATAGCGAATTAGCATTCGTATCAGACAAGGCGCCAGAAGGTACGGTTACTGCGACAGGAGGATTTCCTATCCAGGTGCTACTAGTTTTGGGTGGAATGATGGGTGCAGTTGCTGTGTTCGTGCTACTGAAGGCAAGGAAATGATGCATCGATATTCAAATAAAGTACAAATCCATCTCAGAGAAGTCCTTTTTACACGATTCCAATAGGGCTTATTAATAGTCTTGATGTCGTAGATAGTAACCAACGTCAAGCAGGTTGATAACTGTTATTGAATCCTGCTTAAATAAAAGTGGGTTCGGATACCGGGCACGGCCAATAGCGATGACCTCTAGCTTGTTGTTTAATATTACAAGATTTTGATTAGCTCGGATATCTATACTAGCATCAATAATTGATTGTCCGAATACATCCCTGCCATATAGTACCAATCTTTCTCCATTCTCATTCACAGTTACAAAGGGCACTTTGCACCCGGCCCTGTAGACTATCCCAGCTCCCTCTAAAGTAAGATTTAGTCGGTTTCCAAGACGACCAATCAATATGCCAGCATGTGCTGGCTTAACTGATATCGCAAGTTCACCTGCGCTCTCTGAGATTAAATATACCTCTCTTATTTTGGTGCTCGATCCGTCTTTGATTAGAATGCATTTATTCCATCGTACAAAATAATCAAAACATCCTAATTTAGAATAGGTGCGTTTAAGAAGCGTTATTTCTCCTCGAGTAGGTTTTCTGAACACATCTATTCACATCAAAGGACACGGATTTTTGCAATGAAAAAGCCAGACGTATTGTGTAAGTGTGGATAAAATCTGCGAGTATTTACTAGACTTTTATTCAGTTTTAAGGCCCCGTATTTTGTTAAACCTGGTTCTCCATATTTTTGTGGCTCGATCGTAATTCTAGTGTTCATTTCTAACAAATTGTTGATAACTAATTCGTTTTCTTCAGGAGCAAAAGTACAAGTTGAATAGATTATTAAACCTCCAGGTTTTATGACCTTGATGGCATTCTGAAGCAATTCAACTTGGCGAAGCATACATGATTCTATCTTACTCGGCACCAAATTGGTCTTAATAAGAGGATCCTTCGCGATAATACCTTCACAGCTACAAGGTGCATCTAGAAGTATTCGATCGAACTTCAATCCCAGTCTTTCCACGTAACTACCATCCAATCTATAGATACACGTATTCGAGACTCCACATCGCGATAAATTAAAGTTCAGAGCCTTGACCCTTCTTGAACTTGGTTCCAAAGCTACGATGCAGCCAGAATTTTTCATTTTTTGGGATATGAAAGATGTCTTACCTCCTGGAGCAGAAGCCATATCTAAAATGAACTGCTCTGGTAATACGTCCAACTCTTCAACAGCAAGGCAGGATGCAAGATCCTGTATATAATAATATCCTAAAAGGTATTCTGGCATGGCCCCAATTGGGTAGCGTGATTTTTTAATTAATAGGACATCATCTAAAATCGTTTTCTCGCATAGAATGTCTTTTGCTATCAATCTTTGAATTAAGTCATACTTGCTTATCTTTAGAGTGTTAATTCTAATGTATTTAGGAATACTTTTTTCCATTGCAAGTAAACACTCTTTTAATCTTGGAATGAACTCTAAAAATCTAGAGATCATCCATTCATTATACCCAAATTCCGATGAGAGTTCTTTAGATAAATTTGATTGAGGGAAAATTGAAACCTTCAATTTGGTGACGAGATATTTAATTCTTCGATTAAATAATCTATCGCGGCTAGGGATCAACAAGCAAACAAGTACACCTAATTCGATTTCTTCGATATTCCAAAGTGATTTCGGAGTTATTCGAACAAGCCATTTCTAACTTACTATCGAAATATTCAACAGGTGTGCTAGCCGTAACCCTCCTTTTGTTTTAAGCGAGATTTCGCTGAGCGGCCAACCTGAGGTATTGCAGGAAAAATTGCCCTCTATTTGGCCTTACTCCACTCGGGTCGGCAGTTTCATTCTAGAACACACTCTTCAGACTATTCATCATCATTAGTACACGATCGTGTCTAGATTTCTTTTCTATTCCGTAGCCAGCCGTCTCCAGCTATTTATCGCTAAATCGAGTGCCTGCAATGAGGGAGGAGTTTCCTCTCCTGGGAGTCACCCGCTCACTAGCTCACCTTAGTATACTGATTCAGGACAAACATATTTTAATATTCTTGCAGAAAATAGTCCTTTTCAATCTTCATAATTTCCTCTTGATTAGTCGAACGAGAATAATCTTCTAATGGTTCAGCATTGAGTTCAAGGAAGGTATGACCCCATTTGAATTTGTTCATTAGCGCAATTGACAGTTTTTTATTTCCTAGTATGTATGCACATCCCGCGAACGCCTCTGCTGTAGATAACTTTCCCAACTTGGAATAATTTGTTGGATTTCCAGCCAATAAATTTGGAAGCCTCCTGCTATAATTCGAATGAAATGAATTTAACTTAGTTACTTGATGAATATTTTCCCAAGAACAGTCTACCGCACAAACAAATTCTGATACAGATTTGTCAACTGGTGACAATAGTGTTTTAGAAAGTGGATTTAGCACGATACTATCTCTACGAAATTTTCGAACCTTCATTGCAAGTTCGAACTTTACTAATTTTTGGGCTGTGCATTTTGAAGAGTCATCTTGATTAAGTAGGATTATCTGAAGCTGCAAGGATTGTATATGACAGTTTAACAGATTTAAGATTAACAAAATTAAATGTCCAAGCTTTGTACAATATTTCAAAAAATAAAAAGAAACGTAGACAAGTGTAGACGGCTGTTAGATTTCTTGTGTCATTCGCCGTATTTATTAAGGACTTAGCCCAAAGCGATTCTTGATTATCTCACTTATCGTCGCTTTATCGATTGGAAGATCATTGCTTCCTGATGAATTCATCGGGGAAATCTGGTTGGGTCCAGAGGAGGGTATCGAATTTACACCTGGTTCAGATACTGGTTGTTGTGGAGTTGTGTTAGATACTGGTTGTTGTTGTGGAGTTGTGTTAGATGCGGGTTCGGAACCCGGAAATGTATTAGCATAACAACTATCCAACTCTGTTTCAGTAAGCTGACCGTCTTTTGCGGCCTTGGATTGACAATTCGACAACTCCTTTAGGTCCTTCTTGGCTACGCCATTACTTGAATGTGAATCACTGGCCGGAGTGTTGTCCTGTGCGAATGCAAATCGAGGTAACGAAGTACTTGTCGTCACTAATACTAAAAGACCGATACCAATTGACAGGTAAGCAGCCTTTCTGGATTCATTCATACCTCGGCTATACTTATATGGATAATATGCAATATGCCAAACAATTTAAGAAACATACACGTAGGAATTGTAGATCCATTTTCTTACTGTGAATGAGATAGTAATAATCGACAATAATCGCATTTGGTTAGAGTTAGTATAGTCATGTTTGCATGAAGTATCTATTATTTTCGGACCTATTGCATCTGCTTTGACTAACCACGTGCTGATTTAATCTGATCTTATAATTCCAGATTTGAAACCAACTAATGAGAGTGAAGATGCATGCATTTTGAAATAGGATTCTACATCTGCTTCAATAATTCTGCCTTCGTCCACATTGATAACATAAATCATATGAAGTCTGGCATTCAATATTTCCTGTATCTCGAGGGGAGGTGACTTATAGTACAGGTCGCACAAGGACTTCAGCGTCTTGATGTCCTCTAGAGCTCTAGCTCTGGGTGGTTCAGAAAAAATTACTGGGATCGGGAGAAGATTTACTCCAGGAGTTGCCATAATAAATTCACTTGCATGCTTGCTGTAGCGGGAAATTTTACCTGCTATTCTTGAGACATAGTAAGATAAAGGATCTAATGCGTGCTCGGGGGGCATGAAGCCTGTTTCGATTTCTATTATCACTTGTCCATCACCTTTAGTTGCAAAGACATCACAAACTAGTGAGTCTGTCAATTGCTTCTCTACATCAACGTGATATCCATATTTTATCAAATGATTTGCACAGATTAGTTCCATGACAGAATGATTGATCTTTACAATATTTCGTTTGTATAATGAAATCAGTCTGTCTTTTACATATATTAACCTCTGAACGTGGTCTGATGGACATCCTGAAATTAGCCGCTCTGATAAGCTTGTTACGTCAGCTGTAAACCGCTCAATATCCAATATGTGAGGTAGTACCCCTCGTGATTTTAAGTGTACCCTTTAAAAAAGAGTAAAATTAAGGTGTGAGCACAATCATTTGATAAAACATTGTCTACAATTAAAAAAGTAACTGTCATCGGTTCTGGCACCATGGGTCATGGGATAGCTCAAATCTCTGCTATGGCAGGATACAATACTTCAATAAGGGACGTCGAACAGAAGTTTTTAGATTCGGCAATAGAAAAGATAAAATGGTCTCTAGAAAAATTACTGAAGAAACAAAAGATCACCGACTTAGAAATGAAATCAATACTTGAGCGCATTAACCTCACAACTGATTTGAACAAGAGTTTGAGTGATTCAGATCTCGTTATTGAAGCTGTTCCGGAAGATTTAATCTTGAAAAAAAGAGTTTATCAAGGGATCGATGAGAATGCTGAAGATAAGACGTTCTATGCATCAAATACGAGCACGTTGCCAATCACGGAAATTGCATCGCTTACATCTAGACCTGATAGGTTTGTTGGGCTTCATTTTTTTAATCCTCCACAGTTGATGCAATTAGTCGAGGTGATTCCAGGCAAAGAGACATCTCCAAAAGTTATTGAAAGTGCCGTTGAATTTATTGGTTCCCTCGGAAAGCAACCTATACTATGCCGTAAAGATGTTCCAGGGTTTATAGTTAATCGGATTTTTATACCACTAGTTCACGAAGCTGCCTATTGCTTGGAGCGAGATAAGACCAGCCTGGTTGCAATCGATATGGCAGTAAAGGAAAAAATGAAATTTCCAATGGGGATCTTCGAGCTTGCTGACTATACTGGCCTAGATGTAATTCATAAGGCTACTGTTGAAATGTATTCAAGAGACAAAAGTGTTATGAAGCCCAACCCAATTATAGAAAGATTGTATTCAGAGGGTAAATATGGGCAGAAATCTGGCCATGGTTTTTACGAGTACAAAAAAGGACAGTACGAACGTGTCAATGTAACAGATAATCATATTGAACAATATGATCCTGTCAAATTAGTAGCCTTCGCAGCTAACAATGCAAGTTGGCTGATATCTCATGGTGCCTGCGATAAAAAAGAACTCGAGATGGCGTTAAGGTTAGGAATGGGATTGAAAGCGGAACTCTTTGAGACTGTTAAAAGCTACGGATTAGAGTCTATAGTTAATACGTTAAGGCAGTTAGCTCAGAAAAACGGTAGCATTTACGAACCTGATCAATTTTTGATAAAAGATCTTGAAAGCAAATGAGCATAACTAGTAATGTGGGCTCGATTAATCAAATTTTTCCTGCGAAAATTTTTTGCAAATTGAGCAATAATTTATTACATTGATTCGGCATCCTGCAGTCTGGGATTAATTGAAATGTCGATTATTGTATCGACATATATTTGCAATCAAAATTTATCAAAAGTGTTTATTGATTCGCATAAAAATAAGATAATATATGGGTAGAATAAGCCTGAATTACTTAATGGTTAATCATCGAATTAAGGACGAATCTAATGCTCAAGACGGGAAAACCAAGATTAATTGGGCTGAAGAGCATATGCCAGTTTTAGTATCGCTCAGGGACAAATATAGCAATATAAAACCACTTACCGGTATTCGTGTTAGTGGTTGCTTACATGTTACAAAAGAGACAGGAGTATTAATCCGAACTCTAAAATCAGCTGGTGCTGACATATCTTGGTGTGGTTGCAATCCGCTGAGTACACAAGACGATGTCGCTGCATCGATTGCAATCGATGAAGGTGTGTCAATCTACGCTAGTAAAGGCGTCTCTACCGAACAATACTATAATGATATAAATAGTGCAATGAAAATTAGGCCCAACATTACAATAGATGATGGGGCCGATCTAACAGTTGAAATCCACAAATCTATTAAAGATTTCAAACCTGAATTGTACGGAGGAACTGAAGAAACTACTACTGGCGTAATAAGATTAAGGGCTCTTCAAAAAGTAGGCAAGCTCCTTTATCCTATAATCGCTGTAAATGATGCGGAAACTAAGCATGATTTCGACAATGTATATGGAACAGGTCAATCTGCATTAGATGGGATTATACGTGCTACAAATATTTTATTATCTGGAAAAAATGTCATAGTTGCAGGATACGGGCATGTGGGAAAGGGTATTTCGAAAAAGGCCTCTGGTCTAGGAGCAAATGTCACTGTTACCGAGGTTGACCCTATTTCAGCTTTAAAGGCAAAGTTAGATGGCTTCACGGTCACGACCATGAAACAGGCGTCTTCATTTGGTGATATCTTTATTACGACTACTGGATGCAAGGACGTCATAGGGAAGGAAGATATAGAGGAACTTAAGGATGGAGCAATTTTGGCAAATGCAGGTCATTTTAATGTTGAAATAGATGTTTCAGAATTAGAACGACAATCATCCAACAAGACTCAAATTAATGAAAATATTATGCGATATGACTTGAACCATAAAAAAATATATCTAATAGGGGAAGGTCGTTTGGTCAACTTGGTCGCTGCAGAGGGTCATCCTTCAGAAGTCATGGATATGAGCTTTGCCAATCAATTTATGTCAGTATTGAAGCTAGCAGAATCTAAGGGATCGCTTAGTCCTATGGTCTATGATATTCCAAGAGAACAGGACCAAGAAATAGCATTAGCAAAACTGAGATCTATGAATGTAGATATTGATATTCTAACACAGGATCAAGAGGCATATCTTAGTGGATTTAGTCAAGGAACTTAATACTAGAGATGACTTTAAAAATGCTATAGAGCAGTGAGTTTGAATATCTTGCCGAATATCGTCATCTAGAAAAATGCTTAGATATTTATTCCCTTAAAGTTTGCATTATTCTCAATATTGTTCTAGGATGGGTGGTCCAGCCTGGTTAAGATACCTGTCTCACACACAGGTGATCGAGAGTTCAAATCTCTCCCCATCCATCCTGATCTTGGTTTTGACTTACAAGATTAGCGTTGCTATAAAGATAGAGACGGTCGTAAGTACAAATATTTTAGTGAGGAACAAGGATTTATTCAAAGCCACGGCATATTCATCAAACTGTTTTTTTCCCATTACCCTCACCTTTGTTTTGATGGATGCTAGCTCAAATATTGATGGTGTAAGAGATTCAATTGACTTCCTCGCAAGTAAATAGAATATTTCAGCTGCTATTTTGGGTCTTGTTATACTCCCAAAAGCAAAGTATCCTTGACGGGTTCTTTTGCCAGAAGTCGCGTGGGTATCCGAAGTACAAACTTCTAATAATTGTATTCCTCTCTCTGACATAAAGGAAACTAGTTGTTCTTTCAAAGTATTGTCCATGTTATTCGAGTCTGCCCAACCTATCACGTAGTAGTGGGCGTTTACTTCAATAGCCATGGTTGCCAAGCCAGAACCTCCCAAGTCATCCTTCAGGGAATCCATATCATAAGAAATATCACAAAGATTAGCAAAGCCGATCCTAAAGGAAAATTCTTGAGACCGACTGAGCTCCTCAAGACATTTTCTTCCTGCATCCAATAAAGATTCATAGTTAGTTTGACTTAGCTGCGATCCTAAAGCATTGTGACAATCTATAACTAATATATTGTTAAAGCCTAATAATCGGGAATACGTCTCCAATTGCTGAAGGACCCCATCAGATAGGTCGTCCATGCCCTCTGGGGCCCTGGAGAGCAGCAACATAACAGTATCCCCGAACTTAAGACCAGTTGCTGTAAAGCTAGAAACTTGCACCTGACATGGTATCGAACACATCTGATGTTTTGCTATATAGTCTTGCTTATCAAGAGATGCAATGTAACTATTTAATTCCGTTATTGAAGGTAGATTTAACGAATGGTTGGATACACTGTGTAGAATTATCGCCTTTTTTGAAAAAGTTGAAAATAATTCATAGGGCAAATTACTTCCCCCTACGGGATTGAATGGGCCAGGATGGATATCTGGAAGAATAATGTGAAAGGGTACCTCTTTTTCCTTCTTAAATTTCGCGATTAAAGTCCTAACTGTCTGTAGTTCCGACCTTGACTCAGTAAATTTTTCCATCTCCTTAGGATTGCTATTTGTCCATGCATTGAGGAAAGCCTGCAATAGACTAAAAGTACTGACCACATATGGTCGGCCTGCGCGATCTGCTAATTCGGTCCATAAAATGCTTAGGCCTATAAATAATATTCCAAACAAGGGCACAAAATCCGGTTCGTGTCTAGTGTAAGTATTAGACGCTGGATAACCAATAATTATTATCGCCATTAACGATGGCTGAACAACACCCACCACCACTGACCGTACTAAATTGGCACCGAATACAGATCGAAATATTGCAATTCTCAAGCCTATAGAGAGAAACATGCCTTCTACTACGTACAAAATAGGAGAACTTTCCCTCCCCAAAGCAGCTTGAGAAAGCAAGCCCAGAATCACTGAACCTACCCATAACAGATATGAAAATGCGGAGACATGAAACACTTTAGATAATTTATTGAGGGGAGTGTTTCTTAATGACCAATAGTCAAAGAAACCTAACCCTACTGCAATAGGTAGTCCAACGAGGAGAGTGTAGAAAAGATCATTGCTTGAATTGTAGATCCTGCTCTCGACAATGAAAATTAAGAAGGTAGTTGCAAGAATAGAAATTACAAAAGATGTTTTAACAGAAGAAGGATTCAGCCGTGTTAAAGACCATCGTTTATGTATGCTAGAAACGCTTTCCATGACCTGAGTCTAGAGTCTAGTAATGTAATACCTAGACTGGAAAAAGGATTCTAATTATTAGAGAGATCCCGATTAATCCGCCAGTTACTCCTAAAACAACTTCCGGTTTTATCTTTATACCCTTTGTTTCGTCCTCAAAAAATCTCAATAAACCTGCACTAGATGCTGGGAGAGGGGCGTTTTTCTTTTTACTGCTCATTAACAATAAAGAGAAAACGATAGCGATTTAAATAGATTTCTCTGCTGATAAGCTGGAAGGATAATGTTTGTACTATTATTTCGAATAGATTTGCTATTGGATACAAGCAAGTTTTAATAGTTGGATTATGGATAATCAAAATACCGAAAGATGGTGGTTATATGCAAGAAATGTGGCCTGCCTGACGACCTTTGTGCTTGTGGTGAACTGGATAAAGAAGATACACGAATCATTGTTCGACTTGAGACAAGAAGATTCAAGAAAACTACAACTATGATCGAAGGGATTGATCCAAAACTTGGTGATTTACAAAGAATTGTTAAGGAATTGAAGAGTAAATTTGCTTGCGGCGGCACTGCGAAAGATGGATACATTATGCTTCAAGGTGATCATCGTGCAGATGTTAAAGGGTATCTAGTAAGCAAGGCCTTCAACGAAGCGGCTATTGAGGTACAGTAACATTTCTTATGAAGTAACTATAGGATTCAATTGTGTTATTGGAATCGAAAGGCGCAAACAATTATCAACTCGGCTATTAAGTCTTCAGCGGACATACGCATTGTCTTATCATTTAATAGATAAATAGAGAAAGACTGAAGTGAAAGCATCAAACGAAAGCATTTATGTCGGTAGTTTAGATTGACACTATTGTTTAAAGAAAAGAAGCCGACCAAAAAGAGGGAACGTGTTTCGAGTTTGGACAACACTTTCAGGATCGCTTCGATTCTCCAGAGGAGCATCAAATCTGGGCGCTCTAGCTATGTAGAAATGTCAAAGGTAAATCAAATAGTCTCATTTAACACGAAATCAAGGCTTGACTATCTTAAATCTAAATCCATTTCAGGAATTTATGACGATATATTAGCCATGTTTCAGGAACTTTCATTTTGTTACGAAAACACAATTACTCCAAATGGCTCGATCAAGCTAAAGGATTTAAATAGAATGCTGAACTATGATTCCGAAATTGTGATTCAGCTTGAAAACCTTAAAAGAATTTTCAATGGTAATAACGACAGAATCACTGATTTGGACTATATCAAAAATCTGAAGATTTTAATCAAGGAAAGAGAGGACTTCATAAAATCAATTAGAGCTTAAGATGGAGTTTTAACCCCTTGTATCTATTTCTAATAGTGACTTCGGTGACTCCAGCAGCCTCTGCAACATCCTTCTGAGTTTTATTTTCCCCATTCATAACACATGCAACATACAAAGCAGCTGCTGCTAAACCCATAGGATCTTTTCCGGCAGAGATTTTACCCTCTTCAGCTTTCTTTAGAATTTCTAAGGCCTTTCTCTTTGTCTTTTCGGAAAGCCCGGCCTTGCTTGCAATTCTAGCAACACACTTAACCGGATCAACAACTGGCATCTTGAGATCTAACTCACGGATAAGTAATCTATAACACCTGGCTACGTCCTTCTTTTTTATATTGCTTGCATTAGCGATATCTTTTAAGGTCCTGGGTGTTTCAGTATCCCTACACGCAGCATAAAGTGCAGCAGCTACTAGTGCAGAAATCGATCTTCCTCTCACAAGTCCTCGCTCTAATGCTTTTCTGTAGACATACGCGGCTTTTTCAATAACCGCATCACCCACTGCTAATTTGTCCTTCAATCGATCTAGTTCGCTAAACGCCTGTCTAAAATTCCGGTCTACTGGTTCGTGAACCTGGCTTCGACTGTCCCACGTCCTCAGCCTTTCGATTGTGCTCTTCATAGACGCAGATAATGGTTTTCCCGAAGCATCCTTATCGATTGGGCCAATTATAGTAGCTAGGCCCATGTCGTGCATAGCTAAAGAAGTAGGTATGCCAGCTCTACTTCGGTCTTCATGCTCTTCTTTGGAAAAAGCTCTCCACTCGGGGCCCGTTTCCTCAATCCTTTCAGTAACTACAAAGCCACAATTCCCACAAAACATTTCTCCACTTGAATTATCCGTGACCATTGGACCCTTTCCGCAACGCGGGCACCTATCACTAAATAATGAAATATCTTTAACCAGAATTATTCACCATAAAAGTGCCAGAATTTGCCATCTTATATAAATATTTTATTCTTTTATTTATACTTTATCCTCAATGAATTAACTACAGCTAAGAATTGTATATTTAGTGAGATGCATTTATTATTTATACTACTTGTATCCACTTATTTGAATAAATTCTAATTCAGACTAAATTCATGGATTCCGAAATTGGAATTTCACTTGAATTGCGATCTTTATTTAGTTCGTAAATTGGCATTCGTCAAACTGTCCCAATCTGAGAGTATGTCACATAATAGATTAATCATAAAGCACTGAGTTCTTTAGAGTCAAACGCAACATCTGATAGCTTCCGCCTACTCCCATAATCTTAATTAAAGGATGGAACAATGAGTTTTATTATGGATGATTTTATGCAAATCCCTCGACAGGTGATCGAAGAAGATCCTCTGTGGGAACAGGAGCTTACCACTCAAGTAAACCTATTGAGATGGAGGAAGAAAGGCACTAGCTTAATTGCTATGTGTGACGCATCAAGTTTGACCTGTGATCTTTATGATCATTCTGCAATCACACCTTCGATTTCTAATTTCCCACAATATAGGGAAACAAATCAACTTTACGTTGACAATATTTCTAAGCCAGATGGTCCAGCAGATATAAAGAGGTATCTATCTAGTAGATACCTCAACCCGTACTACGATAGTCCGGATATTAAATCCAGTAAAGTAATGAGAATGAAAAATCGACCAGGTTTTTTTGATATGCACTAATCATAATTGCATTACATTTCATTGGATAATTGAAAAGCGGCATTAGATGAATATTTTTTTCCGTAAAAACTCATCCATCATAACTACCCTTTTCATAGTTTTACTGGCATTCGGACTTGCAGAGCAAGGATTAGGGAACAATGTAGCTGATGGCGTCTCAAAAACAACGAAAAAAGGACCCTTTATTGATGGTGCACGATTCATTCAGTATCTAGACGATAATACAGCATTACAAGAAATGAAAAGGGGAGGTATAGATACGTACTATTTCCGAGTCCCGCTAGAAGTCGTATCTGACTTGAAGCAGAATCCAACCCTGTCTGTATACAATAGAATGGCTGGATCGTTTGGACTTTTACTGAACCCTGCACCTCCTAAAGACAACGATACTATCAATCCATTTTACTTTAGACCCATTCGCTATGCCGTGAATTATCTGATTAATAGAGAATTTGTAGTAGATGAAATCCTGAAAGGCTATGGTACCCCTATGGTAGACCCCTTTGGGATATATTCTCCAGAATATCCGAATATTATCAGTTCAATAGAATCTCTTGGGATTCGATACAATCCCGTACTGGCAGACAAGATCATCACCAATACCTTGGATTCTGTCGGAGCAGCAAAGCAAGCCGGAAAGTGGACATTCCAAGGTGCTCCTATAGTCGTAAGGGTTTTGATTAGAAGCGACGACTCTGAAAGAAGATCAATGGGTGAACTTATTTCTGCTGAACTACAAAAAATTGGATTTACAGTAATAAAAGACTATGGAGATCTGAATAAAGCTAACACTCTCGTGTATGGTTCAGATCCTCAAGATTTTCAATGGAACGTGTATACTGAGGCCTACGCAGGGACATCTGCATTTGTAAAATACAATCCTTCGATCCCTTCTCAGATGTACGCCCCTTACGCTGGCAACATGCCTGGTGGGCAGAATCCTAGTTTTTGGCACTACCAAAATTCATCAATAGATAAGTTAGCTCAAAGAATCGGCTTTTTTAATTTTACCTCGGCAAACGAAAGGAATAACTTGGTTCGGAATGCCACCATACAAGGAATTCAAGAATCGGTTCGCATTTTTGTTGCTCAGCTAATAGAACCATATGTTGCGTCCTCTTCACTAAAGGGTCTCATAAACGACTTTGGAGCCGGAATAACTAGCAAGTATTCATTGTTTAACGTCAGGACTCCAAAGCTAACGAACTCTCTTGATATCGGAGTGAAACAGATTTACCAAGGTGCATGGAATAATATTGCAGGGTGCAAAGACGCTTACTGTTCCGAGATATTTACTCAGCTGGCTGATAGTGCTACTTTTAGGAATCCATATACGGGCGAAGTGATTCCAATGCGAGAACTCTGGACGAACATAACAACTCTAGGACCACATCACAAAATCCACGTACCCGACGATGTTCGTATTTGGAATCCTTCGATACAGAAATGGACAGGTCTCGGAAAGAATGACTCTTCTATGAGCAAGGTTACTTTTAAAATGCTCCTATCCAAATGGCACAATGGAATTACCATGGACAAGGCTGATATATTATATCCACTCTACTTCATATTTGAATGGGGTACAAATTCCGGAAGTGGAGATAAGACATACGATCCTGAATATGGCGCTGCTGCTCAAGTTGCAATTCCACTAATTAAGGGGATCAAATTCGATTCAAATAACACAATTGAATCCTATATTGACCAGTGGCACTATGATAAGAAAGAAATTGCGGATTCGGCAGCAACGTGGCCTACGGAACCTTGGGAGATAACTGCTGCAACTGAACGGCTTGTTATGGCAGGAAAATATGCATTTTCAAAAGGAGAGGCCTCAGCCAAGAATATCGATTGGCTTTCCCTAATCGTTCCATCTCATGCCGATGCAATTAAGAATGAATTACAGAAGATGAAAGATGAGAAGTTTATCCCGAATCCTCTCAAGGGTATTGTAAGTGTAGCGGAGGCACAAAAGAGATATCAAGCTTCAATTGATTGGATAAATACACATCACAATGCAGTTATCAGTAATGGTCCATTTTATCTTGACTCTTATAACCCAGAAGGTGGAATTATAAATATAAAGGCTTTTAGAGATTCATCATATCCATTTGAACAGGGTCATTGGTCAGTGTATGAACATCCGAAGGTTGTTACGTTAGAAGAAATACAAGCACCACGATTTGCAGTTGTAGGAAATCCGCTTAAGATTTTAGTCAAAGCCTCTGAAAACGGAAAGCTAACAAATGATGCAATAGTGAATTATTTCATTTCTGATTGGAGCGGCAAAGTCATACTAAGTGGAGCTGCCCAGCCGCCTTCCAGGCTTAGCTCGCACCAAAGTACTTCGAATCAATTAGACAACTCCTATCTAATCGATTTAAATTCTAGTGCCACAGAGAAACTTAGATATGGCCCAAATCTAATTAAAATTTTCGCAACAGGAAAGGATGCATTTAGACCAGATATTTATGGCAAAACAATTTTGGCAGTTAGGAGCAAATCGTGATGAGACGTGGATTCGTCGAATAACTGGATTAAAAGTTAAATGCTAAAAGAAATACTCGATTATAACTATCCAAGGGCGAAAATGGTGACATGAGGAGAGCCTAATGGGATTTCGATATTTTCTAATAAAGAGATCAATTAACATGATACTTGTAGTATTTTTTACCCTTGTGATTACCATCGCAATTCTAGGTTCAACCATAGACAAGATTCTAATCGATTCTGTCAGATATGATGCGGTCAACACAATAAGCCAATCCAAGTTCCACTTTCAGTCTCTAAAAGAGAGACAGACATATGTCTCAAATCAAATCGCACTAAATATCAAGTCTCTTGGATTAGATGAGCCGTGGTATTCGCCTAAACGCTTTATTAATACTCTGGTTAAAATTGTGACCCTCGATTTGGGAAGATCGAGCTTCTTTACTACCGATTCAGGCTCTTCTAAAGTGAAGGATATCATTATGGAAAGACTGCCAAAGACGATCCTATTATTCAGCACCTCAACGTTAATAGTTAGCATTATTGGAATCTACCTTGGGGCGTTTATTGCAGATAGATCGGGGTCGATTACAGATAAGGTCAATTCATTTTCTGCAATTCTTAGTAACAGTTTCCCATCATGGTGGATAGGTATGCTCATGATATTCCTGTTTGCTTTCGTCTATAATATATTTCCCGCTCGCTCGACGCCCATGAGTTCTCCTTCAGATCCGTACTATATCATTGACCTGTTATATCATATGCTATTACCTTTGATAACTTTAGTTCTAGTTAGCATAAGCGCATGGGCATACATTGTACGCTATTATTTGATTAGAATTAGACACGAAGATTTTATATTTTCGAAAAAAGCAATCGGGATTCCAAAAAGAAAAATCTTGTACTCCCATATGCTCAAAAATGCTGCTCCACCTATCATTACGTCTGTTGCTTTAAGTCTTGCGGCTTCCTTTGGTGGTGCTATTATAATAGAATCAGTGTTCGATTGGCCGGGAATGGGAAAACTATACTATGACGCAATTGCTGTGAATGATGTACCAATTATTCTGGGTAACACTTACATATTCTCAATTATTTTTGTAGTTACGATCTTTATCACAGATATAGCATATGGCTTTTTTGACCCAAGGGTGAAAATTAGCTAGTTGATTGCACAATTTACGTCTCGAATTTTGCCCAATATGTCTTTGTTAAAGTTAAAACTTGTGAATATATTTTCTACACCGAAACTGCATTTTCTAGTTCAAATATTAAGGTCTAGAACTGCAATATCAGGTATAACTATTTTGATGATTCTGATTGCCATGACTATATATGCACTTGTTGCAATCCCCCTAGATTCATTTAGACAGTGGAACAACCCTAATTACTGGATCAACTATCCTAAAGCTGCTGCTCCAGCTTGGACGAATCTAGGTCTTTTCGGCCCAAGAGCCTCCGAACAAATAATTCTGGGTACGCATAGTGCCGAAGTCAGCTCAAAATCAGAATCTGGAATTAGTGTCAATACACATACCTATTCAGTAAACTTCAATTACGATTCTTATCCTACTGACTTCATGATACCATACACGGTAACGTATGGACAAATTCCTTCAGCTATTGAAGTGACTGTAATGAGACCAGACGGTCATGTATTCAAAATCTATGATGCAGCTCTTCCGCCAGGGCAGACTCAACAGTCTTCAGTTTACAACAATGCTTCTCAAGGTGTTAATGAGTATTCAGGTCGAATATTTTCAACTGACCATTCTATAAGTAAGAACCTACATGAGTATCTGGATTTATTTTCCTATCCCCAAGATGAATCCAGTCCTCAAGTGATGATTTTTTCAGATCTGCACTCGCAAAAGGTACTCAAGGGTGTGTACAAGTTTAATGAGACCTATTACTTTTTCAACAATGTCGATAAAGTAAAGGAGTCCGGTTTAGTTTTGGGAGGGACTATTTACGGTCTAATGGGCACAGATGACCTGAGAAGAGATCTCAGCATAGGCATCTTCTGGGGCACACCGGTTGCACTTTTTATTGGACTAACTGTGTCTTTGTCATCAGTTTTTATCGGTCTCATATATGGTGTCATAGCTGGATATAAAGGCAGGAGGACTGACGAAGCACTCATGCGAATAAATGATTTGGTAGTTTTTTTACCGGCTCTCCCAATTCTTATTCTGTTAACGGCGACCTTAGGCAGAAGCATTTTCATAATAACGGTACTTTTGGTAATATTTGGTTGGGCTGGCGCCACCAGAGTATCCAGAAGTTTATCTCTCCAGATTAAAAATCTGCAATACGTAGAAGCAGCCAGAATAATGGGTGCCTCAGACATGAACATAATCTTCAAGCATATTATACCCCAACTGCTGCCTTTGACGTTTGCAAGTATTGCAATTGCGGTACCTGGAGCTATACTTGCTGAAGCAGCATTAAGTTTTCTTGGTCTTGGGGATCCCACGATTCCGACATGGGGCCAGATTTTACATGATGCAAATTCTGCTGATGCCGCAGCGCGAGGCCTATGGTGGTGGATCATCCCCCCAGGATTGATGATCGCCTTGACTGGTCTTTCATTTGCTCTTATAGGAAAATCTATTGAAACTATGACAGATCCGCTGAACAAAGCGCAACAATAAGAGCACCTAATATTGACTGTACACCATATGACACTGAACCTCAACTATGTAAGTTGAATCTTTAATGGTGCTAAGACAGTAAATGTTACCCTCACAATAGATTCATATAATAGTAACGAATTTGAACTAATTTCTATTGCAATTTGAATTAACGATTCCACTTACTAAATTTGTGTTCAAAATTGTAATGATTCGATATTCAATCCATCTATTGAATTGTATCTAGTTAAAACAGGCTCTTTCATCTCGCAAATCGAATCCTGATAAAGTAGTGTCAATTTGAATACATCACAACCACGAGCACTTTTCATGTCGATCAATATCCTACAGGAATAATCAAGGTCCCGAAAAAATGAAGTACGTTACACTGTTCTAGCGGCCAATTAAAATCAGTTTCGAACTTTGGATTTGTACTTGTTAGGACTAGGAAGTATGCTTGTCATTGCTAGGCAAAATTCGGAGTGTGAAGCGCTCACCGTTCCTGTCATAAGCAGCGATAGTAGTATCATCATATGGATAATTAATTATGATAGATACTAGACCGAAATAATTATTGAGATCTTCGAGAGAGGGATGATTGGAACTTCCAGGATGAGAATGAGCGGTACCAATATAGGATAGATCAAATGGTAAATCATAAACAGGGAAGCCGGAATAATATGGTCCATGAGAAGAAAATGGCGGTACAACTAATCCATCAATTGTAATATCCGTTTTTCGACTTTTCCCTCTCAGTATAAGAATTCCTTCATATGGGTGCCAAGTTTTTGCATAGGTAATAATTCCATCGGCACTTTTTCTTGATAACAGGACTTCCTTGCGTGGCCTTTGCTTATCGTCGTTTTTCTTACGAAAAAAGAGCAAGTATGTGATAGGAACACCTAGCCCAAATATTTTAGTATTTCTGAGTAAACATTTCCTAACTTCGTGAATTTTAGGGAATGCTCAAATATGATACATCATAATGATTAATAACTTGTTATCAGAGGTACCTGTGTAATAATTGCATCTGAAAAAAAAACTACCACATGATGAGATTCTTGTTAGAAGAGGCACTGTTTCAAACGATATGGATGGTACCCCGTTATTCATTAATGACAATTGTGAAGGTTATAGAGTAAATGATACAGCCGTGTCATTATGGAATATGTGCAATGGTATAACGTTTGAAGAATTAAAGGAAGAAGTTCTTCGTATATCTAATGACAATGAAGAGAATGTGAGTTTGGCGCTTGGGGAAATGATTGAACAACTTAAAAGAGTGTCAGTATTGCATACAAAACATGTCAAGCGGGACACATTTATAGTCCGATGATTGGTCTTATTTTGAATGACTGCAGTCCATAATCACTGGAGCGTATCTTTTTTAGGATCTGCTGAGATCAACTACAGGTAATGGCTGTCTCAGGTTCTGCTTATCTTATATTATCAGAGATAGGTCTTGCTGCATTTGACGAAAATGAAGGATTTGTTTCATCTACAAAGTTTAATGATCCAGTAGAATCGTACAAATTGATTAGAA
>JBEDUN010000094.1:0-29740 GCA_040414675.1 Nitrososphaeraceae archaeon
TTGCTTATCAAATACTTTACCCAGATCAATGGTAATTTTCTTTTCATTTTTGAGCAATGCGGTTCTGCCACTAGGCAACAAACGAATTGGAGAGTAAATCCCATGTAATAGACAACGCTGATGCAAAATGAAATAGTCAGTATATATTCCATCCAGCTTCACATATTCAAGTGTAGATTCATTATACTCATATATAGCTATATTAGTACCAAACCAAACAAAAACAAGATTAAATTGACTAAGAACTTTGACAATGTCTATAACTAAAGCTCTTTCATTATCTTTGTAATTATTAATATGTAATACAATCCGCTCTCCAGTATTAGTACAAAATGAAGCAGCTAAAATCCTTGTCTTATTATGCCAATAGGGTCCAGTGAATGGTATCCACTCCATATCAAAGCTTACCGACTCCTTTACTAGTTCATGTTGGCTGAAAATCTTGAATTTATTTTCTTTTTTCATTTTCTATGCATATCCATACCGAGATGAAAAACGATGATAATAGAGTTCGAATATAAGGAGGTCATGTTTTTCTTATCTCGAGTACCCTCTGTGTCAGATTCCCTAACTTTCTTCCATAGGAATGATAAACATACCTTCGAGTAAACTGTACCTTGTAATAGAACAAAGTTAGGTAATGAATCCCAGAGGGCTATTACTGCATAAAAAACAGGAGGGGTATGGTTTATCAATATTAATTCACTGCTATACACTAATCTCCTACATCAGCATCTTCATCATCGTAGCTTTCATTATCCCAAGCTTCTGCTTCTGTACCTAAACCAAACCTATTCTTTATAGAATCATTATTGTTGTTTTTATTATTATCCTCAGTAGCTGTTTCTGTTTCTTGTACATTCTGATTATTTGGTGGGAGCGGTTCTTCTTTTGTTTCATCCTGTTCTTTTTCTGAAGATAGTCCGGTAGATTGATTTTTTGATTTATCGTTGTTATTGTTAGCTGTTCCGTTATTCGAAGTACTGCTTTTATTATCTTTGTTATCTTTAGAATAGTTTACTGCTCTTTCAAAAGTCTCTCTTTCTAGCCCAATAGTTATCTCAGATAACCCTGATTCTGACCTTGGACTGTTTTCAAATTTTATTCCATAGCCATCTCTAAGATTTGGTTTTATTATATTAAGCTCTGAAATTAGCTTATGACTCTGTCCTGGCAACTCTTTCTTGTCTATACGTAATATTTTGTCATCTATCATCTTGTTAAGAGAGTCCATTAGATCATCTGGCTGCCCTTTCCATTCGATTTTCCCCTTACCAAGTAATTCTATCTTACAGAATTTGATCATAAAGCTTCCCAGGGGCGTTGCTAATACTGCTGTTACATGTTGGCGATTCTGATTTGCTTCTAGAATTTCTGTATATCTTCCTGGTCTGTTTCCCATTGCTTGAGAAATAGCTTCTCCCCAGACTGCATAGTCCGCCATTCTTACTTTTCTTTTCAGTTCAACCGTAGGATAGATGTTAAGTACTTTAACCAAAGTATCCATTATGTAACCAAGTAGCTGTGATTTGATCTGACTTAATTTACCAAAAAGATGCCGCTCCTCTTCTCTACTCTGTTTATCAATTTCAGCCATTTCTATTAGAATTGATCTAGATAGAGAATCTGGCTTTGTAAGTGCGATATTGATTCCATTAAAACCAAGACATCGCATGTAATCATATACAAAATCATCGTCGTCGGTGTATAACCTGCGCTTTCTATGTCCCCCACCGGTAACTGCTGAACAAACTTCTGCATTAAACCAATACGGTACATGTTCAATATTGTCATAATACAGAACTAGGCTATGCGATAATTGCTGTACAAATTGTTCCTTCTCCTTTGGTAAGGTAAAAAGAAGAGGTTTGTCTGGATCTACTAATAGCTTTATCAACTTGAAAAGAAATGATTTTGCCGCACCATAAGTACCATAAGGAATAAGCATATAGTGTGGTATCTCAGGTATGAAAAGTGATATTATGTATACTTTTATTAATAACTGCTCGTCTTCATTTTTGATATTAGTTAGTTCCATGAATTTTTCAAATATATCAGTCGGGCAAGCTCGAGAAGGCTCTACTTGTGAAATTTCACTATCTCTAATAAATATAGGTAATAACGAATATGGCAAGTCTTTAGTAGAGTATTGTTTATTCTTAGTATCAATATTAAAAATTATATTCTCATCACTAAATCTAATAGTCCAACCTTTTTTTGTTATCTCTATTATTCGATTTTGATTATCATACATAGCATAATAGAGTGCAGATAGACATGCTGTTCTGAATGATGATTGTGATTGGGGTAATGTTGATAATGTCCGTTCAATATCTCCAGCTTCGCCATTGATGTAAAAGGCGCTTTCATCAAATCTGGGTGCTACTCTCTTGTAAGTTGGTACTATAGGGGATTTTGTTCTAGCCTGATATGCAAGTAGTGTTTGAACATTCTTTACAGCCTCTGTACCAATTATCTTACCATGTACAATAATTGGTTCTTCATTCATCTCATTTCTATTGGCATCTTTCACATTGTCTTGATTGTAGCTAACTTCATCTTGCAATACTTGATCCTTTGTTTGTTTTAGAGAGACTGTAGCTCGCTCTTCTTGTAGTTCTGAATCTTCTCTATAGATCTGCATCAAATACTCCTTAAATTTCTGGCTAGAGATAGGTACGGTTTCTATATGGTAATCTTTGTCTGATAATTTCAGACCATTATCTTCTAGTACATCGTGATTCACTAAACCATTACTGTCACTATGATCTATACCAATTCTGAATCCCTCTTTTCCATAACGGATGAGAGGAACACGATTGGGTACCAGAATACAAGCATAGCATTCATCAAACTGATTAGCAAATAGAAAGGGAATCTTTTTTTCAGCTAGTAATAAAAGAATCTCAGCACTGCTAGGTGGTGGGAACCTGTGTTCAGAATCGCTATCATTATCTTCATTGTCATAATCTTTATCGCTACTGCGTTTCTTTTTGCTACTGTTATTTTTGCTTCCCCTTAGCCCAATTATTATGGGTTGTTTTAGCTCAGGCCCAGGAGCATCTACTCTCCATACTAGCTTTATTCGTCTAACAACATTTTCTGCTTCCTCTGTGGTATATCCTGTCGTGTGTTGTACGAGGTGAATAAATTCAGTAGTACCTGCAATTGTCAGACCATTATTACCCTTGATATAAGTTTCTTTGATGGTGTCAATCCTCTTTTGTAGCTTTTCGAGATCTCGAGCTTGTTGACAGATTTTTGTAATAACTGATGTAGCTGATTCCACATCTATACCAGCATGCCACATCATACCGCTAAACTGGAAAGTGAACTTGTCATGACTTCCTTCCTGATAGTACTTTCCAACTAATGGAACGAGTGCCGATATTGTTTCTTCTGAAAGCGAGTAGAACTGCTTACCATAACTTTTGTTTGTTGTACTTTCTTGCGATTCTGTTGACCTGTAAGGATGCCGATCGGGTAATATGCAGTCTGATAGATCCGCGTCTACAAGCTTATCAAAAAGTCCGTCTAATATTGCAATTTTATCAAGCCCAGTGTGATTATAGCAAAAGCTCTCATCATTCCTATGAGTACTAGGTGGGACATCTGCATGCGCATTATTTCGGCATTTTATCTCAAAGCAATGAAACTGATCTATACAATCTGACAGCTGTATAGGTACATGATGTTTAGAATGTTCAAACCATAGTACAAGATGGCCCCATGGTTTACGCGTTTTAACAACCATCGTACTTGTTTTCAAGTCTTCAATTAATTTCACTTTACGCTCATCATTGCCAAAAATTTCGCCATCGGTATCTAAACCATGTAATGTTAAGGTATTCCCAAAATCATCCTTGATTGATGCTGGTCCAAATAGGACTGCTATGTGCTTAATATTATATTGTCTAATATCGCTTTCTAGCAACCCAATATTCTCAATATAGTAACTAGGATTAACAGCAACCTTCTGTTGTAATCCTTGTGGAGGATGATGATTTTTCATTAACAGAACTATCGGTATGCCTAACTCGACATACTTTTTTGCACATTTATAGAGATTCTCATCGTCATTATCAGTATTATTAATTTTTAATGTCAGATATAATTACCCCTGTTAGATAGTAAACTAATTGTTGATACCGAGCTTGTATTCAGCTGATCATGAACTTAAAATTATATATTGCTACTATGATCTTGGCTAGAGGTCAACTTAAAAGGGGTCATCTTCAAAACTAATCTGATTCAGCAAATCATCTTCTTCATATTTTGCGATATTACTCATATGAGCGTGTTTCTTTCTAATGCTACGCACAAGCTGACTATTCTGAATTTCCTTATCATCGTCATCGATAGGAATTGTCAATTAGAATTTCCCTCCTTGAGAGTGTCATCGATTACTTTGCCAAGTCTTATATTTGCGATCTCAAATGTTTCCGGATCTATTTCCATGCCAACAAATTTTCTTTTGATCTTTAGAGCAACTTCACCAAAACTACCTGAACCAAGCATTGGGTCGAATACCGTTTGGCCCTTTACTGTAAGCCTTGAAATAATGTGTTCTGCTTCAACCATGGACTGTTCCCATTCGTGTGATACTTTTTGAGGTGTATTTGATTCAATTAGGTCGCCAACAAAATCTACTACATTTGGTTTATTTCCTTTGACGAACCAGACCATTGGTTTCCATTTAACAGTTACATTAGCTTCCCAGAACTTTGCAAATGGGCCTTTAAGCTTAATAGCAAAGATCCAATGATATTGCAAGCCCGCAATTTTCATATACTGCAGAATTTCCTCTAACGCATAAGTTCCACAGTAGGTTATCAAGCTCCCACCTGGCTTTAGAACCCGTTGTGCGACCAATGCAAGATCGTTGTATAATGATAATGATCTTTTGTCATAAGGGGGATCCGTCAGTATTAAATCGATAGAGTTATCAGGTATTTGTATAGAACAGCTTCTAAAATCTTCGTTGTATAGCTTAATGCCTTCAGGTAATGGTATTATCGGTTCTGAGTTTATGAGTTTATGTTTTTTCTCATTATTGAGGATTTGTTTATGTGCCTTATTGATAGTAATGTTACCTTTTCTAAGCTTTTCCTTTAAATCATCAGGTCCTTTCTGTATAATTTGTTCTGCCCTAAAGTACGTTGATGGCGAGAGCCCAATTTTGTCTGCTATAATATCTTTAACTCTACCTGTCTTCTCTTTGTCGCTGGTTACCTTGGGTTCATTTGGAACCAAGGTAAGAGTACTTTCTTCAGTACTTGCCTCAGAGACCTCCTCGTCTTTTCTTGTTCCGGCTAAATCAACCTGTCTCTTTCTAGCTATTTCAGCTAATATAGGCTTGAGCTTGTATCCTAGCTCTGCAATCTGAAAGCTATTAAGATGTCTTCGCTTTAAATTAACTTCAATTACAAATTGTTTTTCTTCTAAAGGCTCTTCAAAATGTTTTGTAATAAGCTTGGGTAAAATTCCTAATTCTTGACAGATCCTATATCTGTGGTGGCCGTCTAGGATTATGTGATATTGATTTACTATAATTGGTACATGTTGGCCATCTGATCTGATAGAATTCTTTAACGATTGATAATCTAAGTTGTCTATATCAGGTAGTATTTTAGCATACTCCTGATCAATTTTTATGTCTTCAGATGACTTTTCCAAATCTAATGTGTGAGACATTTTAATTCCTATCTACCTACTCATTGACTATGACAAGAACAATTACATTTGACGACATAAGCACCAATCAAAGTGTCAATATAACGTCCACTGCATTTGCTATGATCGGTTAGACACTCAGTTATAGCTACAAGATCTACCTGAGGAACTTTAGAGGTAAAGAATTTATCAGCATTATTTTCAACATTTATCATAAAATATACCTCGTTTCTACTGCTTGCATGTTATTTTAGACAGCTAAATTCTCCCAGAGAACTTTTTGATAGCCCCTTACTTTGATTTTGCAACGCAGTCTTCAACATTTGTGTGATAACATCGTTGAAGGAGTCTCCTGCCTTTCCTAGCGATTTAAGGTCTTGATAGTTCTCTAGAGAGATTGCTATCGTTTTCAGTTTGTATGTCATGTCAGTTATGCACCAGTTACATCATTTATATTATGTCGGATGTGTCCGACTTTTGTCTTACAATGTCGGAGCGGAAGAATAGAACAAAATACAAAACGCTTAACAGGGGAATGAAGGCAAAGAAACGTCACATTGCTGAGGATCTAGTCAAGCTCAGGAAGAAAACTGAAGAAGATAATAGAATTAATATGCTACTAAGTATAAAATCTAGCGAACCCAATGGACTAACTACAAATGAATTAACAAAAAAGCTTCAATGTCACAGAGATACCATACATAGCATTGGAAAGAAATTATGCACAGAAGGAATGGTTACCAAACAAGGAAAGTTTGGTAAATATCATCTTCAATTAAAAGCGCTAGAAGATCCTGAACTTAGAGCCACCGTTTTCGGATCACAAATAATGAATAAATTTTACGAGCTCGGAGGTGGTCCTCTATGCATAAGAAATAGATTTTGTAATAAGCGGTTATCCAAAAAAGCTTTAACGATTGATGAGAATACATCAGAAGATCTTATAGATAGAATCAGTTTTTTTGAATTTGCGTTAAGACTTGGGGCAATAATGACATATGAATTAATACAGGCTATGCGATATACCCAAGATCCACCATTAAACCAACAGAGTACTTTGCATAATGATAAAATAAATAATAATCTAAAAAATGAATATATGTTCAAATATATTATGAATCTGATGAAACCCTCGTCCTTACTATTCATTTTACGCGATCTGAATTCTATAAACAAGAGATTGAAACCGTATGATCTAATTGAAGTAAAAACGAATAAAGAAGAGGAAGAAAAATATCAACATCAACTAGAATCTCTTCCAGCAATACTTGAGTTGCAGGATACCAAATTCGAAGAGGTAGAAAAAATATTTAAAGAATCGTTTCCGCAATTGTTTAAGGACCTGGAAAAGATGAAGAAACTAGAGCTTCCAAATGAAATTAATAAACGGGCCGATTGGAGACTGAGAAGCAAACATTCTTTCGATGAGATGGTAAGAAAGATAAAACAATTAACAAAGGATGATCCGGATCATATCAAATGTGATGGTAAATTATTACTAGATATTAAAGCAAGTACAAATCAGAGAAATGTCTTAAAGTGTACCAAATGTTATAGATGGATACGAGTAAAGAAACAACTGTCTAGTTCACTACAATAATGACAATTTGCTACTCGACAACGTTTATTTACAAACCGGCCGATCATGAAAAATACTTTTTATTTTGCCTCGTGTACTTTCATATCTCCTAGAACTCCGGACTTGTAAAGTATATGTGCTGTTTGATTTATCTGGTTTTGATCTTTCAAAGTCCCAAGTGCTGTTATCAATGTCTGCATTTGAGATTGCATTGTATTGAATCTTTCCTCCATTACGCTTAGTTTATCTTCCTTCTGTTTCTCCGATTCTAGCGTCTCCGAGTAAGCATCATATGTTAACACCATTCTGCATTTTGCACAGAATTTGCCATCTGGCTTATTAGGTTCATTGCAATTGGGACATTGCTTTGGTTTCAAAACTTCTGATAATTTTTGATCCTTAGTTATTATTCCATAGGCTTCCAAAATACTTTCATTTGACTCATTTCCGTAATAATGCAGATATTTTAAGTGCATCTGGGATCTGCCAGACCATCCTGCATGTTGTCTGAGTACATGTTCTTTTAGGAATCTAGATTTTTGAGTCAAGGCAGAATGTCTTCTTATGTACGGGTTCCATGGCTTCTTAAGCAATTCCCTAATTCCATCTTTATCTACAGTAGGAACGTTTGGATCATCTAGTAGTCGCGGAAAGAATTGTGTTTTGTACATATTATAAGTATTGCCAAGTGAGCTGCTAGTCAATTTTCTTCCAAATGTTCGATGACTAAGAGACGAAAATAATAGAGCATTAGGGTTTCCAGGTTGAGGATGAGAACTTATCCAGTCCTTCAGATAGGGAATTGAGTCAAATAATGGAATTGATCTGCTACCCGTCTTACCACTTATTAGTACTTCAGCATATTGCTTATTATCTGCGGTAGTTTTGAAAACTATCGATCTAATTTTCATACCCAGAAGCTCGTGGGGTCTTCCAGAGGCATCTCTTGATACTGCATGATAGCACTTGTCACGCTTACTAGGACAATACTTCAGAAATAGGATATCATCTTCATTGGTCCATAAGTCTGTTGGTTTGTATATTGATTGCTCTTTTCTCTTTAGAATAGGTATTCGTATCATAAATTCAGGTGTTTGCCTAGCTGAAGGAGGCTTGTCGGAGTTATACAACCACCTGAAAAATGTGATTAACCGTTGACGCTTTACATTATAGCTCCCAATCCATTTGTGCAGTGGGTCAGATGCATCGTCTTTTCTAAGGCTATCTAGATAGACGAGTACATCATCCAATTTCATATCTCTGAAAGACTTATGGTTCAGGGAATTTGATAGAAGAACTAAAGTGGATATCATATTAAGTTTGTAAGTATCAGAAATATTGATTTCTGCCTTTTGTGTTAGAATGAAGTTTAATAAATTCAACGCATTTTCCGGGGATAGGTGAAATAAATCTCTTATCTGCATAGATACATATTCTGGCAGTCCGGTGGTTGCTAGATCTATTTTTCTAATGACTATTTCAAAATTAGGCTGCATGCCACCGGGCGTATGTCTAACTATTTTGGGGGATGAACTTGCTTTTACTCTTGTTCTTGACTTTAAACAAGGAGGCTTTGATAATGGCTCTTCTGAAGATGGAGTTATCATTTGTCTCTTGAGCATTTATAATATTGCCTCAAGAATAAAATACATTCTATTACGCATTATTCTAGATATAGAATATCATGAAGCATCAAAATATAGGATATCTGAATTATGAGCAATTATTTATATTCTATAATTGTATCATTCAAAATTGAATTATTCGCTTCATACGATTTTCTATAACTAGCAGCTTACATAGTAAGGGAATTCCATCATTTTAATTAGCATAAACAAATAAAGATTTTCATATCACAGATATTTGAACTATTTCGTAGGTAAAACATCTTCAGAAAGACTGACAGACACAAATATAGACGTCATTAGATAGTTAGATAATAGTGTAAATATCATTTCTTACAGTAAGGTACGGGTAAGCCAGAATTCTTAAATAAAAATAGCGAATTTTTGTCATTCATGAATAAACAGATATCTAATCAAAAAACACACTTCACAGGTACGCTCCACAAGACAGTAACGATTGATGGATTCTCTATTTTTTATAGGGAAGCAGGGGAATCAATTAATCCAAAGATACTATTACTTCATGGCTGGCCTTCTTCCTCTCATCAATATCGTAACCTAATTCCAATCTTGGCCAAACATTTTCATGTCATTGCACCAGACTATCCTGGTTTTGGGAACTCTGATATGCCTAGTACAAGACAATTTAACTACACTTTCGATCGACTTTCTGAGATAATCGAAGATCTTTTGAAGACTATAGGATTTACACACTTTGGACTTTATATGCAGGATTATGGTGGACCTGTTGGCTTCAGAATTATATCCCGTCATCCAGACTGGCTCGAATGGCTAATAATACAGAACTCCAATGCCTATGAGGTTGGTTTTACTAATGCTTGGGATGGCTTTCGTAATGCACTGTGGAAGAATCGTAGACCAGAGACAGAGGATCCTCTATTCGCATTTCTACAATATGAAACTTTTAAACAAGTATATCTACATGGCCACAAAAATCCAGAGACTATTAGCCCAGATAACTGGAATATGGATTTCATGTTTATGGAGCGTCCTAATGCGAGACAGGTACAAATGGATTTGTTTTATGACTATCGTACAAACATTCCATTGTATTCGCAGTGGCAAAAATTCTTACGTGACCATCAACCTAAAACGCTAATTTTCTGGGGACAGAATGACATGTTCTTTACTCGAGAAGGTGGTGAGGCCTATCTGAAAGATCTGCCTAATGCAGAGATGCATAGACTTGATTCAGGACATTTTGCTGTTGAGGACTGTCTAAAAGAAATCGCTAGTAACATCAGTCGCTTCTACTCCGAGAGAGTCTTCATAAGACCAGCTTGATAATTGTAGTAGCATGATAGCATAATAGCATTGTGAAATATTAAATATCAATCAACACGTGTTTTTAGTATCGTAAAGTACCTGTAAAGCACGTCTTCATTTTTATTCAAGTCTGGTGTGTGCTTACCAAGCTTTGACTTCAGGCCAAATAGTATTGCACTTATGTCAACTATTAGAAATATAGAAGAGACTATAATAACTTCTATCAAGTATTTGTGGTATGGGCCGTAAGGATTGGTATTATGTCCATCTACCAAAGCTTCTCATCAAAAGGCTGGATCAATTTCTACAAACACCTAGGGCTAAGAGTATGGGCATGTCTAGTAAACCTGAGCTATTAAGACATCTTATAAATCAGTTTCTAGATGAAGAAGAAGCATTATACAATAAAATGAGTTATGTCAGTGATGTTATATTAGAAATGAAAGATGGTGATCATGTAGTCTTCACATTCAGTAACGAATCACAGTTTAGGGAAATTGTTAATACGGCTGTAAGACGAGGCATAGATCGCAATCAGATTAATGTCTTACTTATCTACAACAAAGAGAGTCAAAAATTTATGGAAGCGTTAGATAAATTTGAAAACTCAAATTTCCTATTCAATTCACAAGATATAACAATAATTCCAGCTGATGAGGGTTTTTATGATGATGGCAACTTTTCTGCTGTTCCAAGTCTTAGAAGTATAAGTAATGTCGTAGACTTGGCAAAACGAAAATCAAAATATGGACTAAATGTTTTGGCTACATCTCCTAGTAAACTTATCCAACAAGGAAGGTATGAGGATGCTCTCAGACTGGAAAATGAGTTCAATGAAGCTATAAAACGACTTGAATTTCCTATTACTACATTATGTCTTTACAAAGCAGTTCCTGACAACCTTGAAGATCGTTTTTTGGAGTATCATGATCTTATAATAAAAAGATCGCCTTCGATCTAGGTTAACCTACAATGAATAAGAACCCATCCCAAAAATAGATAGACATATAGCTTGAGAATATGCTGTTCATATATGTGACTTACGATAGAGTCAAGTATCTTCCAACTGTCAAGAGAATTCAGAACGAATTATGGAACGAAATCAGGATGAACCTTCCACCAGAAAAACCAATCAATACAATCAGACGTCCGGTAGTATCATTTAGGAAGTTACTGGAAAGTATTCTATATGTATTAAGAACTGGATGTCAATGGAAGATGCTGCCAAAAGAATATGGTTCAGGTTCGACGTGTCATAGAAGATTTCAGCAGTGGTCATTGTCTTAGATATTTAAAAAGTTATGGACTAGATTGTTAAGAGTATATGATGCTCTAATAGGTATTCAATGTAGCTGGCAATCTCTTGATAGTGTATCTGTAAAAGCACCTTTAGGGGGAAATGACTGATTGGACAGAATCCTACAGAGAGGCAAATTAGGAACAAAACGTCATGTATTAACTGATAGACAAGGTATTCCATTAACTGTTGTTATTACTGCGGCCAATGTGCATGATATGGGGCTGCTATAAACACCCTGGATAATATCGTAGTTAAAAGACCATCATACAACATGTGTAAAACGAAACAAAACCTCTGTCTTGATAAAGGATATGACTTTCAGGAGATTAAGGACGGCGTTATCAAGAAAGGATGCCTGCCACATATTCGAGAGTAAAACAATCTATAACAAAAGGTGGTAACCACTATAGCAAGAGAATATGGAATGTAGAAAGAACTAACTCCTGGCAAAACAGGTTCAGAAAACTTTTGATTAGATGAGAGAAGATGGAAAACTATTTTGCATTAATATGTTTGGGATCTTGTGTTGTAATTTACAGGAGGATAATTTTGGGATAGACTCTTAATCAATCATTGTCATCTTGTATTATTTCACAATTAGCTAGATGAACGTCTCCTTCGGTTGCATTAAAGTCTTTAACTACATCCAACCCTGGTCCACAATCGAAGAAATCTGCACCTGGACCTCCAACCAATTCATCATTACCATCTCCTCCATAAATCTTATCGTTGCCAGCTCCGCCTTGTATGTAGTCGCCACCATTGCCTCTATAGATTATATCATTACCATCTCCTCCGCTTAGATGGTCGCTTCCATCTTGACCATAAATAGTATCATTGCCATTATCTCCATAAATAAAGTCATCTAGCTGGGTTTTGTTACCACCAACAACAGTAATACTTACCTTGCTTCCACTTAGTATGTCATTACCACGAGTTCCATCCATAATTTCTGCCATTACGTTTGTAAAGGGAATAAAAGTTCGACCAAGGAGCAAAACTGAGCATAGGACGACTGTTAAAAATAATATATCATAAGATGTCTTGTTTTCCTAATAGTCGTAGATAATCCCAGTCGTCTGTTGGTTGACATTTGTCTGGTAGGCTAGACAATCATCTGCTCATATAAATGTAGAATGATACAAAGTTTCTAATAAAAAGATAGAATGTCACAAATTCAACATTCCAGTTGTTTCAAAGAGATGTTGAAAGTGTTATAATTCCGGATTCTTGGGGTTATGATTAAAAATAGTTGGGTCTCTTGATTTTAGCTAGAAGAGATAGCATGATATCGGGATAGTCGACTTTATTAGGCGCTTACGCGAATAGAGTACAGTTCAAGTTAGTCTGTTGACTAAGAAATAGTCATAGGCTGCGCAGCAAAACAGACTAATCTGGCTATAATACTCGTACCGATAACTGTCAATAAATAAGTAACAACTGTTCCTCAAACAATCCCATATAGTGTAGACATACAAATCTGGAACGGTCTTCGTTCACTCAAGACAGCATAGTCTTGGGTATGGGAAGTAAGTATCTCCCATACCCCATTTCTATGTTGTATCTCTCCAGGTTTCCTATGACTATAGCGTTCGAATGTTGGTTGATTGGTCCTAGCTACAACCTATGGCTGTTGGTTAGTTGTAGATATTGAAGGCACGGACTCGTAAAAGCAATATTACTACGACAAAATCCTATTTGAACGGTAGCTGTCTAATACCACTGACAAGTTATGTTAAGCCATTAGACCAGAGGTTTAAACCTAATGGAGCTTGAGCAGTACCCCATTAGTGAGTGAAGGCATACCTTGTATAGTCTTTGTAAATCTCATTTCTTAACAATTTTATTTAAAGGGATTGATTATTGTTCTATAGGCAGCCTATTAATCCCCTGGAAATTGTGATCACATATCTATTCTGAAGAAACGGTGATAGGAAAAGGCGTACTAATGGATTCGCATGATTCTTACCCTACTATCGGAAAGCATTGGTCTTGTCCATGTCTTATCATATGATCGAATAGTAAATAAGCAGGACTTCTGGCTAGCAGCAGTGGTTCAATATTGTAGGATCAAAATAAGGGTATTCAGACCTAGTTGATAGGGCGGCGGCAAATGGTGGACTATGGAATACAAAGAGAACTATCCTCAGATACCAACTAAGTATGCAGACAAGTACTTGGTCTTATTGTTGAGTCACCGAGCAAACGGGTATCTACATTATGCAGAAATAGTCTAAAGACTTGGTACGAATAAAATAATATCAAATCAAGTTAGAACGTCTAATGTGGCAGGAATATTCTCATATCTCTATCAAAAAGTAATAACGGTTGTAGGATAAGGTACTATATACTAATGAATGAGTGGATTTGCCTATTATTTGTCTTATCCTACACCGAAAATGTGAATTGCTTGTCTGTATTTTTCACTCCGAAGAAAATTATTAAAACGTTACGACTTTTGTTCTATAAACAGTCTATAAAATGAGGAATGTTTTCTATACTCTCTTATCGTTAGTGATATCTCTAGTAACTTTGTGCTCGAGGATTTAGTCCTTTGCTAGTAACGGTTTTGATAGAAACGGCATAGAAATGAGTCTTATATATAGGGTTTATAGAGTCTATGCAGGATTAGAAAACTATATAGGATCATAGTAGAAACCTCTATGATTTGATATCAGTCAATTTCATTATTACAATCTTATTAACGATTTGCACATTTTTTTATGAATAAAATTTATGCCCTTTTTTGTTATGATAATTTTAGCTAGAAAAATTGTAGAACCTACTAAATGTTATAGATTTATTGTCAGCTATAATGAACACAAAAACAGCATTAGTCGTTGCAGTAGCTGTATTTGCAACATTAGGGGCGTTGGTAGCTGTAAGTAGCGCTTCTCTCCCTGCAGTAGCACAAACTGACGATAGTAACAACCAAGGAAATGATAACGCAGGGAACAACAACCAAGGAAACGACGATAGTCAGTAACCTATCAAGTTTCTTTACTGCACTAAACTACGTACAGATATCCCCTATTTTTTAACTGCTTCAAGAACTTAGATGCGGCTACTATGTCGGCTTTACCCTTAACCAGCCACTGTACCATTAATTTCCGACGTCTTTGAATAATTGCAGTCATATGATATGTATCATTTGGCCAGTGAATCATGAAGCTGTACCATTCTCTCTAACTGAAAGGCTATCTATCCCAATTAAGAAAAGTCCGGTTACAACTATCGATGTATTTCAACTCAAAATATTAGAAAAGTGTCAGTGAATTAATGTTAATTGGTATATCTATGGCCTGTGATTGAAGTAGATTGATATTCTATTCTGCATTTCTTCAGTTCTTTTGCAGATATGTCTAGGTCTTCGCAGTAGATTTGCTTCTTATGACTATGACTGGAGCTTGTACTGCTGGAGCTCTCGTCTAATGGTTCTGGATCTGCGCCTTAGGGCCGCATTACGTAGGAATTTGCAGAACATAGCCAACTATACTAGGACATAACTCGGGACAAAGGAGCTAGTCTAAATGTCCAAGTCAGAACTATAAGAATCATTTAGCACAGAGGATTTAGAACTAATTTCCGATAGTCTCAGATTTACTACTGTATGCATGGACAGTGATTGTATAAGCATGTTCGTTAAAATGTCTGCGTTGTTGGACCGCGTCAAGTAATTGCTGTTGATAGTGAAGGAATTCACGGAATAGGAATGACCAGCAAGGGTAAGCATAGTTATAAAACAGACCATGGAACGAGGGAATGCCAACCTCTTTTGTTACAAGAGCTAACAGAACTGATAGAATCACTTCGCGCAGCAAAGCCCGGTACTACAATCTTAGCCATAAGGAAACCAGCAGCAAAATGAGCGACAACCTAAACCTAGCACAACTCAGAATAATAAGGAGCAGTCTTCTGTTCAGCAAATCACATCTTGAACAGAAAAGTCCTCAACTAACTAAAGATTTGCTGTCAGTGCTTGAGGTTATTAATGCAATGATTATCAACAGAACCTGGGCTTTGGAGAGAGGAGATTATGAAGACTAATCATTGTTTGTATTTCCTTCCCAGGATTGGTATAGAGATTGTCGCTGGTAGAGAGACCAAACCCAGCAGAGCACTTATTTATACCTAGCAGCACATACTAGAGTCCATCGTATTAATACTACCTCTACGATATCAAAAATAATAAAACATATGTTCTCACAAGGATTTCAAAACAAAGAAAGCAAAAGACTAGTGCAGTGCAACAAGTGCCGTTACACATGGAACATATTCCACCACACTTCATTATTCATATTTTGATTCCTAACCAGAAAGAACGTGTATGTACTATCTATAACGATATAACAGTGCTTGAATATGCTTATTCTAACATCTCTGAGCTCGTTAAACTGATATTTGTTAGTAATCTCTTGTTGTAATGCATGATATATGTTACTAAGTATAGATAAACGATTAATAATTTCTATAATTTCCATCTGTTTATCTATCACACTTGGGGGTATTACTTACCACAGAATATACACGGTAATGGACCAAAGTCTACGATTTAAATCAACATCAAAGAACTCATTAAGGTTGCTGGGGATAACCAATGGATTTTGACTTGACTTGATTATAGAAAAAGTTACCCCAGAGAACTTGACTGCGTTTTTGGTATAGAATACTTGAACTTCGTAATTTAAAAAAGAATCAATCCACTACCATGCAGGTCAAGAATGAACGAACTGGATATTTACTTGACTTGCATGGTAGTGTGATATTTGGTTTGGTTGAATATTGGAGTAGCACATATCCATTCACTATTAGTTATATCTCACGTAACAAAGTTAAGTTGAAATAAAATACTACAACCATGCACTCCTTTCGCAACACAATTAACTCATGCATGTCGCTGGTCTCCGTCCACTGCAATCAGCTTATGTAATCTATCCCTCTAAGTAGGTAGGTTGCAGTGTCCAGTGGCTTCATAAATCCAGTACCAGCATAGCGACTAGCTGGTATCAACGCCAGGCTATGCTAGTACTGAACATATGCATATGTGCATTAACCTGCTGAATGGTCAATCAGCAGAGTCCTATTGTCTGGTTTCTCGTAGGATATTAGTAGCATAATATACACATTAAATTAAAAAAATGCTTTGGCAAAATGTTATAGGCTGACTTTTCAGTCTAGGATTCTTAACATACAGGTAACAACGGCAGACTTATTCATGACAATCGCCATACCTCTTTCAGATGGGCTTCTAATTTAATAAATTGCTGGTAGGACTCAATCCCCCACTATGGACTAGGATAATGAGTGAAGAATTGCGTGATACAGGTAGTCAAAACCTGCATACCAGCGTTTATTCATATACAGCATTCCTTAAAGCGACTTCCAGCAAACCATATAATCAAAGAAAATTAGGCTTAAACTACTAACCCTCTATAAGCAAAAGGTGTAAAATCATAGTTGACTGACTTTTCGCATGTTAGAATTAAAGCCTCTCTGCAACTGTATTTCACTTTGAAGTTCGATTGCAGATAGTATGCGTTTGATCTTATTATATTTTATTCTATTCTGTGTAGGCTGAAACAAGGTAATTATTCGTCTCTAGAATAAAATATAATATAATATAATAAAAAAAGTAAAATAAATTCGGCCGTTTGAAAACCTTGAGATTGTCCGACCGGATTTATTTATTCGTTTATGCCACTTTCAGCTGTAGCTGGACTTTATCATTATTATAGGTTAAATTTATCAAAGATAGTGTCAACAATCACTAAACCATGAGATTATAATTCATAATTTATCCCAATTTACTCAAATTATGTCATAGTCTGTTTTATATTATAGTGTGCAAAATTGTATGGATTCAAACAAGACTCAATTTGACTATTAGACACCGAGTCAGGTTTTTCCTCTCATTTCCAGGTTGTTTCCTGACTCGGGTCATAATAGTCAACAACCTCTTGTTATGTGGGTTGCCACTTTCATATCTGACTAATTTTTATTTTGTTAAGCTGCGTCAGTTACTATTTGTTTAATTGTGTTGTTGGTTGTAGTAACACCGCAGCTTCTCATTCCTATATCTTCAGACCCGAAAATAGTAAATGGAAATTTTGAAGAATCAATTTCTACCATACGCATTAAATCAAATATAGTTAAGCCTTCCATGCTACCTCCATGACCACCACTGTAACCACCACTATCTCCATGTCCTATGTTACCTCATCCTGTTCCTCCACTACTATCACTGTCACCACCGTTTCCTCCCCCCACTAGTATGAACCGCCTTCTCTCGTATTGCGAGATGGACTACCGAAAATAGTAAAGGGGAACTTGGTATAATCACTGCCTACAAATTTCATTAAATCAAAGATAGTTGTATTACTGCCTAGGAACTATCTATCTTTATCGGCAGGTTTATTTAGTCAATAAAGCATGCGTTTTAGCAATGGTCAAGACCCCTAGGATTGATAGAAGGACCATATCCACAACAAGTATAAGAATCCAGCCTAGCGTCTTGCAACTGCTAAACCAGCTCAAACAAAAGCATGGATTCAAAGATCTTAATTCAACGATAAAGTACTATTTACCCTCTAGTGTAGACGATAATAAACCAGTCTTTCTAACAGCAAAACAAGCATATGACCTAACTCACAGGCAACCACTAAACCGACTGATAAAAGAGACATCAGCAAGCAGAATAAAGCAAACTAATAACCATCGTGTTAAAGAGTACTCGGAATCCCCAAAATATAGTCGACAGAATAGAAAGTATCAACGATGGCAAGTCACACATATGTTGCTCTAGGTTAGAAGAGGCTATTGATAATGCCTTTATTCCAAAAAATTCCTGAGGCTGTAGCTCAGTGCATAGAGATTGCTAAGGAGGAAAACACAGATCTAAAGGTAGTAGGCAAAAGATTCGAAGTATTTGAAAAGTGAAAAACTGAGCTCGCTACACTTTATTCTTCTTTTATTAGATTATGGACTCGCATAGACGAAATAAAACTAGTACAAAGAGAAACAAAGTCAGTACCACCATCATAAACTAAACTAATAGAGGAAGTGTAGGTGAACAGTCGAAGCAAGACGAACCAAATCCGAGAGACAACGACTGCTGATTACGGTGGTGGTGTGAACAAGTGTGTCGCACATTTCTTATATAACAACTTCGAGTGAAATCTTGGGACGTAAATTCTAGACAAATGTTCTAGGCATAGGTAAACATATTAAGGTAAGTTGGGAAGAGATGCTGTAAAAATTGGATAAAGATAGATATCAAATAACTTATAGAAAATGCAACTTACAATTCTATCTCCAATTGGCCAGAAAATGTCCCATATGTGACGAGGAAGTTGAGATAGACATGACACCACAATGAACCCGCCTATTAACTTGACGTTATCTACTAAGAGCTAGTAAGTTTATCACACGTAGTCAGTAAGTGAAACTAGGTAAGTTTTCGATCGATTTATAACCAATGGAATCGACAGTACTACTAACAATTCAAAGACTGATTGTCGTCGTTTTTTGTGGATTCATGCGATTCGTCTCAGACAATGGGTTCGCCTGTCGGCATACTACTAGACCTAGTGTCAACTAAGACGTGAGTCCACACAACGACGGTTATTCAGCTTGAATTGTATCCAGTCGTAGACCAACAATATCATATAGCATTCATCTGGCAGGGAACGGAGATTGCCATACTGTCCTCTGCTGGTGATTATCCTACTGTTAGAATTAGCATAGAATTAGGTACTATAATAACCATGAGCTCAAATAATTTAATGATAGTGTCTGATGCCCGATAATGACTGTAGACATTAGTCTCTACAACACCCCTTTTATACCAGACAAATTAACTATGATAAGTTAAGGTTAAAAACGAGCTCTAAAAATTGACGATAGTGCATGAAGCTATCAAAATCAAATGATGGTAGTAATCTTAGTAAGAGCTTAAACTTTAAAGAAAAATCCATTCTTATTTTAGGAATAGTTATGGTAGTAATCGGATTTACTGGTGCTATATATTATGGATCACTATTTGTAAAAGAAGCAACTGGAGGCGCAAAATTGCCCTATACTATTGCACCCCAAATGAACAATCCCTCATCTATGGACTTTGAACTCGCGTTTGTTGCTATTACAATTGTGGGATTTGGGATATTGATTTTTGAATTTGCTGGAAGAGTAGATAAGCCACTTGATTTCTATTCAAGATGACTGAATGATGATACACAAACAACAACAACAACATGCAATAGAATCTTCCTACATGTGTGAAGAATGTGGCAAATCCCTTTTTTAGCCGAGGAGAACTTGACGACCATATTCATCAAATCCACAGACTCTAATATGTGATAGGAAAAAATAATTATTTATTCGATTACGGATTGAATATGAGAATATTGGAATATAAGAAATAATTACTTCTGTAACTGCACTTTTCTGAATATGTTAGCGGTTCTACGACAAAATCCAGCATAATGATTGTTTACTGCTGCAATTGTTAGTTTAATCTGTCTCCTTGTTATTCTCTGGCTCTTCAGATTTCTAGCCCAACTTTTCATATTCTATGTGCTTAGTTTATTATTAGAAAATAAGAGGATCCAATGTAGGAGGCAACAACAATCCTACGACTTTGAATTGGAACTCGTATTTCTTTTATGGTCTATTTGCTACTGCTTTATCCAAGACCAGTACCTTTCCTCAAGCCCTTCTTTGTAAATAATAGGCAGACGAATCTGAAATCGAGTCTCTCCTGGCATAGAATATACTCGTATGTCTCCTCGATGCGTCTCAGTGATGATCCGATGACTTATACTCAATCCAAGACCAGTACCTTTCCCTGGATCCTTTGTTGTAAAGAATGGCTCAAAAATCCGTGATCTTATGTTTTCTGGGATGCCTTTACTTCCATTGTCTGCTATTTCTACAAGTATGTGATCGCTACCCTCATTTTTGGTACGAATTGATATATTTCCGTGTTCACCTATGCCATCTATGGCATTATCTATTAGATTTGTCCACACTTGAATTAATTCGTTTCCATAAGCATTGATAAGCGGTAAACTGGAATCGTATTCTCGAATTATATTTATGTCAGCAATTCTTAGTTTATGCTGAAGAATGGTCAAGGTACTCTCTATTCCTTTATGAATATCAACATTCTGAAGAGGAGTCTGATCTACATATGAATATGATTTTACTGCAGAGACCAGGTCAATAATTCGTGTTATACTGTTTTTAATATCATAAAGCAAAAGATCTACCATTGTTGTTGTAGCAAGCCAATCCAAGGTATCTTTAAAATTCTGCTCTAGTCTGCTGTTGTCGGTACTATCTTCGACTGACATTATGGTATTGAAGATATCTTTTATGGTATCTATGGTGATTCCTATATTGACTAATTCAGATGCCATCTTCCAGCCATTACTAATACCTTGAGATTCAAACCATCCTATGATCTGCTCCTCATTTTCACTTTTTTTTATTATATCCTTTGTATCACTGTCTGTACTATCAGGAGTCGGGTAGTTAGAATCAAATTTTGTAATGTCATTTCTTAGCTTAGAAATGTATGACCATTGTGGAGAAGTTATTCCTCCAGGACTATTTAATCTCTGCATCAGGGATCTCCATTCTAAAATAGAATCAGATAATTGTGTAACAGACCTATTTGCAGCTGCTGCAGGATTATTCAATTCATGTGCAAGACCTGCAGCTAAGCTACCTAACGCTATTAGCTTTTGATTATGTTCTAATACTGTCTCAAGTGATTTAAGAAGGCCCGCCATTGATTGTAGAATTTGCCTAGTCAGAGAAGGCGAACTGTACACCATTTTCCAGAATGCATCTTTGGTCCATCTAAGTAAATGGCTCTTTTCTGCTGCAATAGCAGCACATTTATGATCTGAGAGCTGCTCGCCAAGAATTATTAGAAGCTCTCCAAAATGATCTCCTGAATCATATGTAGAAAGTACTGCTTCTCTGGGTCCATCTTTTAATATGATCTGCACCTTTCCCTTTAATACTACATAGAATGCATCATTTTCACCCTCTGCAATTATTTTGTCTCCCTTTTCATACCATTCATCCATTCCTTTTTCTAATGAGTTTAGCTCTTTATCAGAGAGCTCAGAAAATAACCGAATTTGATGAAAAATAGCCTCTCGATCATGAGAGATATCACTACTCTTTGAACTACTCGTCATATCTTTCTTCTTCTTAATTTCTGTTATTAAATATTTTTACTTGTACTGTTTTTGAAGATACTAATTTAATTCATTTGACACTTTTTAGATATTGATGTATTAATTGAACTGCTAAAGCACCTTCTCCAACACCTGTTGCCACTCTTTTCGTAGAACCATGACGTACATCTCCAGCAGCGAATATTCCAGGAACATTTGTCTCAAGTAGAAATGGGAGACGATCCAAGTACCATCCTTTAGGACGTTTATGTCCATCGTATATTAGATCCTGGCCTGTCAAGATAAAGCCATTTGGATCTCGTTCCACTAATCCTGAAAGTCCATCAGTATGTGGTACTGCACCAATAAAGATATAGAGTATAGCACATGATAAAGTGTTCTGTTCTCCTGTCTTCGTATTTATTATGGTAACGAACTGAAGTCTATTTTCGCCTTTTACTTCAATTACTTTTGAGTTTAATAATACATTTATGTTGGATGTTTTGCTTATTTGATTGACAAGATATTGCGACATACTTTTGGTTAAAGATTCACCACGAACTACAAGTGTTACTGTCTTGGCGTATTTAGAAAAGTGAATCGCCGCTTGGCCTGCGGAGTTCGCCCCCCCAACCATATAAATATCTTCACCCTGAGATGATAACGCCTCCACCATAGATGCACCATAATACACACCCGCTCCGGTCAACTTGTCTATTCCCTTTATATCTTCTAACCTTCGATACGATACTCCACAAGCAATAAGGAGGGCGTGGCAGCTTATCTCTGTTCCATCTTTTAATTTAACTACTCTATATGGACCATCAATTCGTAAACCCATAACTTCTTGTGGCGTTAGAATCTCGACGCCGAATCTAACTGCTTGTGCAACAGCTCGTCTAGCAAGATTATTGCCAGTTAGACCAGAAGGAAAACCGAGATAGTTTTCAATATTGGAGCTCATAACTGCCTGTCCTCCAGGAGCCTGTCTTTCGATTAATAATGTACTAAGACCTTCTGATGAGCCATATACTGCTGCTGCCAATCCAGCTGGTCCTGCTCCCACTATTACCAAATCGTAGAAAGGCATCTGCGCTCGAGTCTTCAAGCCAATCTTTTCTGCAAGCATTGAATTAGATGGTTCATCAATATAAGAGCCATCAGAAAAGATGACCAGTGGTAGTTTTAAGGATGAAGAATTCGTTGGGGACAAAGACTGTGACGATGATAACGACGATCTAGTCAAGGATTCTGGATTGTGAATATTATTTTCATTCTGATCACGATCAATAACAGAGATATGCGTTGTGGTAGTAGAGAGGTGATGATCAGGTTGCTCTCCCTTGCTAGTAGATGCAACATAAGAAACCAAATGCCGACCTTCATCTGTTTCTATGTCTATCCACTGGTAAGGTATGCCATTTCTAGCTAGAAAGTGTTTTACCTCATACGATTTTGGAGACCATTTCAATCCTATGACTCTGATTCCCTCATAAGGGGGCTTGAATGATGCATACCAATCATCTAATAAATCATCAAGTATGGGATACAAATGTTCTTCAGGGGGATCCCATGGTTTCATTAGATAATAATCGATTCTGGCTTTGTTGATAGATCTAATCGCAGCCTCGGTATCTGCGTAAGCAGTTAGTAACACACGTTTTGCTTCTGGAAAGATTTCGATAGATTGTTCTAGTAATTCCACTCCGGACATTTGAGGCATTCGTTGGTCCACCAAGAACAATGCCACGACTTCATTTCGTAGTTTTAATTGCTTTACTAATTCAATAGCTTTTTGTCCATGTTCAGCCTTAAGAATACGAAAACGTTTGCCGTATCTATGTCTTAAATCACGTTCAATAGTTCGAACTACTTGTAGATCATCATCTACAGTAAGCAAAACCGGCCTCATACACTTAATTCGATATTCTGCGTACATATTATTACTTTTAGTTCTAGACCATTCCATAGAAAATATTATGAATAGGGAATAATGGGCTATAGACGATATTATCGATTTAGAAATTCATTTAATGCATTATATGGACATTCTTTAGCCAAGCTATGAATTAGTCAAAGGGCGATTGTTTATAAAAAGATCTTCTAAAACTTTAATTCGTCTAGATCGGCTATCGATACATACTCTCGCCAGAACTTTAAAAAAAAGTTCATTATTTTCTTCGCGCCAAGTATTTTTCTAAAAGTATGGTAATGGATCACCGATCACCACAGAGAATGGCAATACCATTACCATAATCACTTGTCTTTGAAGTACAATGGACAGCATCCAATGTCTCCTCCTTTTACGAAGGAGGAATGTTATATAGGTAGTATATGTACAGTGTAATGCAGTGCAATATACCAGCAACATAACAAAACAGTTTAACTAGAATCAACCTGATAAAAAAATATGATTGAAGTGATCGTAAAAAATATTATTCTCTAGGAGTAATAATATAAGGTCTAGAAAATTCAAGGATTGTTCTTCTAAGTTAGTGCTGCTGCAGTTGTACTGTAGTGTGCTGCGGGTAACGCGTTGGTGCATTGAATTACCTTGTTGTTGCTTCCACTGGTGCTGTCGCTGGTAGGTTGCCGTACATCATTGTTTTTTCACTCTCCTTATTCTACTGGAATAGAACGCTTCCACCAACCCACAAAAACTGGGGTTTGTAGTTCGCTCTTGATGTCCTTGAAGACGTCTAGAACAAACAGCATGCAGCCTAGACCTTAGCTAGAAGGCCAGGACTGCCCTCTACAACTCCCAGTGATACTCCTACCGTTGTTACCACTGCTCCTCAGATAGTCAGAATCTTGCTTACTACAGACATACCAATCTAGTCCTCTCATTTTGCTTTAGCTGATGATGCTGTTCCGTTATCTGCCCTAGCATGAGCGGTCATATGTCTGGCCCTTCCTACCGAGAATCTTGAGCTTGTCTCTCGTCTTTGTTTCCAGTAGTATTGTGACCTTTGCCATTTTACCTGCCGCTCACCTCTCATCCTCCTCGATAATATAATATCATATGAAACCGTATTAGGCTGGGTCTACACTGTATTGCTCTGAGTGATCATCAGTTTATCTGGAACCTGACACGACTCAATGTCACGCTGAAGATCAGTTGATTGCCTGCCTTCTTGATTTAGATTTTTATGAAACGAAGCTATTTCAGTGAGTCTACAAATGCCCTTCAGTTCATACTGGTTTTTAGTGTCTAGGATATAGATCCGCTAATACTTATTTTTATTGCAATTATTTAGCCACATTAATCAAGGGATGGTCTATTTGATACTGGAACTGGAACTGTTAACATATTAGGAAATTGTTGAATTTGCCAGAAGTGGAATGGAGTGATGTAAAAGTGCCTCAAGCTGAAGGAGCATCTGGTAAGACAAAACAAACTAGTCTATCAGATTTTTTGAAATGATGTAAACCTCAAATTATTTAGATAATTTAGGTTTCAGGTTTCAGGATAAAGGATATTTATTTATCTTAGCTCAAAGATGCTTATGTAATGCTTACAGATGGCAACAATCCTGAACAGATAGCAGGTGGAACTACAACAACAATGGAAAATGATCAAGATAGAATAATAAAGAAAATGTTGATAGCGATTGATGATTCTGAGCATAAAGATAAAATTATAAGCTTTGGATTAATAATAGCAAAATCTTTAGGAGCAGACATAACAGCTACTCATGATTAGAAACTCACTGTAGATAAAGTCTCAGATCATCAATATGGATTTTATTAACATGATATTTCATCTGGGTATCCATCAACACCGTGAACAAAATAGCAAAGCAGCTGATTATGAAAGGAGAGTACAAACCAGATCTCAGATATTAGATGTGTTGTAAATCAATTTGCCATAAACTATAGTGTCTCTCTTGTTTGTCTAATATACAGACGATGCACAAAATCTGCACAATCGTATACCTTCATAGAATGTATTACGTTAGAAAAAATCTGACGCCATATACGTAGAGTCAGAGTCTAATACCTTCTGCATACCAATTTCCATGGGGCTCCTCATGAAATACTATTATTACATCCTTTCTATCTACATTAAATATTTTTACAACGTCATCTGTAATTGCTTCTGCCAACCTGTCCTTCTCTCGTTGTGATCTACCACTGTAGGTGGAGATAGTTATTATTGGCATAGAATAATAGACTAAATCTGGAATGTAAACATTTTGTTTATTACATAAAAAGTTAATGGAAATGAATTGAACTGGCTCACATAGCTCTCAATCTAATACATCGACAGTGAATTTTTGGCTTTATAGATGATATAACTATCTATTAATGAACGAATAACGTTTGCAAGTCTATATCCGTAGTAGACATATCTAGACTTTCCAATTCAAATGTTTTAGGATATACTCGCAGAACAATTTTAGTCTTAATATTATGTATAAAAAGTGACTACAGTTTTATTTAGTAACGTTAGATAAAAATACTATACGGCCAAATTCGAAAGTTTAGAATGTGACTGTAATGGATTTTCAAGTAAACAGTTAGTACCAGTTAGAGTTAGTGCAACCAGGATAATCTATAATTGCTTTCTTTGTGGTGGTATCGTAGCCTGGTCTGACAGTGAAGAAATAGCAAAGAAAGAAAGACCGGTACTGGAGTCTTATAGTGAAGAGTTGGCTAGTAGGCTAATCTAAACGAGGGTTTAAAAAATAACAATCTACTTCACAAGATGGCAACCGCTGTCACTAGTGACAGTAAATCATGTGATTTTCGTAGGTCTTTAAGATCATTACTGATTTATAGAATTTATCATATTATATAGCAGTCCCTAATTTCTGCTAATCATCGATCCAATTTATTGATGTCATATTTAATAATAATAGTCTATTTAGACTTTCTAGAAGATGATTCGTACTGTATCTAATGTGGAACAGTGTTTGAAAGTCCTACTATGTGATACTGTAAATCAGTAATTTGATACATATTGTATAAATTGAATTCCAACATATTATAAATGAATATTACACGGTATACTCACGAGGATATCTAATCTTGCATATTTTCTTACACGTTCATTCTATCAGATCCCATCCCAATGACCTATGGGACCCATGATTATATCCAGATTGCGAAATGCTCAGTATCATGAAGTATATTAGAAATCTTAGAGACACTCTTTTGGAACTCATACAAAGGGTCAACAGACTTTCTAGCGAAAAATGATTTTATTGTTCTTATCAAAGAAGTTGTCTTTCTTCTTATAGTTCCACATTATGTATTATTCTTTATAGGCAGCTAACTCTGAATACCTTGCTATCGAACCACTAACCTTTTTTGTTCAGTTTTATCAGTTTTCTTTCTGGTTTATCTTTGCATTGCATGTCTACAAGAGGGCTATGACATTTAAGTGGGTGAATATGCTGATTCTTGATAATAGAGAGACGTATATGAAAATAGCGATAGCATCACATATAACATTAGATTCAATAGATAACCAAGGTGCTTACTACTTAGGGGGTTCGGCATGTTATTGCGGCTTGACTTGCAGACAGCTGGGATTCGAAACTATTTTAGTCACCAAAGTGGGGAAAGATCTTCCAGAGGATAAGCGAGATTTTCTAAATCGAAATCTAGTTGATATCAAGTCATTTGAAGAAGAATGTTTAACTACAAAATTTTCTATTAGACAATACGATGATACTAGACAAGTGACCCTGTTATCCAAATGCAATCCACTCACAGTTGATGACGTTAGTGATATAGATGCAGATGGTTGGATAGTAAGCCCTGTTATTGATGAGGTTCCGTTGGATGTTCTTAAAGCAATAACTGAGAAGGGAAAATTTGTAATGCTGGATCCGCAAGGTTATCTACGGAAAGTGGGACCCTCAGGAACTATTTTGCTTCATAGAAGTTTAGATTTGGACTGGTCAGGCATTTCTGCTGTCAAAGCAGATGAGGATGAATTTAAGATTCTTGGACCTGTAAAATCGAAGTTCGTAATTTCTACGACACGAAGAATGATTCATATGAACGAGCATAACCTGCAGCTTGACTATATTCCTACTAGGGATTCGACTGGGATAGGTGATATCTTGTCAGCAGTATTTACCTGCGTATACATTAAGGAAAAAGATTCAAGATTGGCTATACGTAGCGCTGCAGGTGCTGTAACAGCAGCGCTCAAGGAAAATGCCCTAGGCCTAGACAAAATACCTACAAAATCAAAAATGGAAGAATCTGCTGCCATTTTATCTAAAATATCTATTTAAGTTAGACGCCATCAGCAAGCAATTGTACAAGCAAATCCAGTATGATAATCTCTTTGCCATCTACTCTGTACCTAGTAACATTCAAGAATATATCAGAGATAATAAGCGAGGCGTGGGAGATCGATCCAGGTTTATTCAGAAAAGCAGAAGACAAACTTCCCAACGAAAATCATGGTTAAGAGAATAAAATCATTTGATGTACGCTATCATTGAATGCAATCATAAAAATCCTCTAGTGGGCTAATAATGTTGCACTTTCCGTCTTCTTTCTTCGATCTCGTATTTATACAATCCTTATCAGGTAATGCATTAATCTGCTCTTAAAGTTTAGCTCCATGCACTTTCAAATTTCTTCAAAAAGTAAATAAAAGCAGTTAATAAATTCAAAATACACATAATACATTATCATTGATCTCAAAAGACAACCAAAGACGCCCTCCACTACTTATAGGGTGTTCCGGATGGAACTATGGTGATACTTCAGATAAAGGAGGATGGGCAGAGGTTTTTTACCCTGATAAAGAAACAAAAAGACTACGCTATTACTCCCAATTCTTTGAAACTGCAGAAATGGATTCCACATTTTATAACAGATTCTATTCAAAAATGACCAAAGGCACATTTATTGGAATGACTAAAGCTACTCCTGAGAAATTTCAGTTTTCAGTTAAAGTGCCAGAAACCATCACGCATCAAAAAAGATTAGACATAGATAAGGGTGCTATCACAGACCTTGAAGAATTTATTGACAAGATATCACCATTAAAGTCAGCCAATAAGCTAGGAGCGATCTTGATTCAATTACCACCTAGCTTTACTGTTAATGATTTCAGAAATATAGAACGTTTTCTTGATAGACTGCCTAATACAGACAAGAATAATAAGTTTGATTGTGCCATTGAGTTCAGACATCCTTCATGGAAGACAGAAGGACCTTGGGAAATGCTAAAGCAATATAATATTGCAGCAGTAATTACAGATTCACCAGCAAAAGAAAATTTGCAATTCTTGTCTGATGCTGTAATAACTGCAGATCATTCTTTTATAAGGTTTCATGGTAGAAGTACAAAAGGTCATTATTGGTATAATTACTTGTATTCAAAACAAGAATTAGAAACTTGGATTGATAAGGTGAACCAAATAAAAAATCAGACCAGAGTTCTTAGAGTATATTTTAACAACCATTATGGAGGAAAGGCTGTTATTAACGCGCTACAATTTAAGGAAATGACTGACGCATCTTTAACTGCACTTGAAATGAAAGCGTTAGAACATGCGGAAAAATATCTCTCAAAAGGAAGCAATAGCATAGCTAAGATTGCCAAATTGTAATTCTGCAATCCAGTCAATACACTGTCTGATAATTTACCTAGCCAGACCTATAATCAAATACGAATCACTACAATAATTCTCTAAACACTTTATCTCTGCTAATAGTTTATTGGTGTGAAAAGTAAAGTGTCAGTAACATCAAAATGAAAATCTATACAAAATTTTGCTTTCTTATGTTATCTTATTATTTACTACTGATTAGTTTATTGTAATAATAGACCATAGGCAATATTATGGACTTGAGAATTCGTTTAACAGACAGAACAAAATGCCAATGCACTAACTGTGACCAATCAATATGAAGTCATCTGATGTATAAAATGCGTTCCTATTGAAATAGATAAACTACACAAAGTCGTAAATATTCATTGAGTTATTATTATTCTCATCTATTGGAGACGTATCGATCTTACGTCCCATGCTTTTTTCCCTGTCAGATCTGGTATTCTAATAGGGGGTGGAGTTTCACTAAATTCAGCTTTATATGAACAGAATTTTAAACCATA
>JBEDUN010000095.1:0-10749 GCA_040414675.1 Nitrososphaeraceae archaeon
TTATACCTGCAAGAACATTATCTGAATCTACTACTGGAATACCACTTATTCTATTTCTCATCATTATATGGGCAGCTTCAGATAAATCTGAATCATTTGTGATAGTTATTGGATCATACTTCATTACATCCATTGCTAAAAATATTGCTTTAATGCCTGATGGGATAAGAATCTGTTCTCTTCTGCGAGCTTCTGTTTGCTCTGATACACGCCAATGATGTCCATCTATGCCTGTGCCAAACAATAAACTGATAGGTAGCAAATCACGTCCTGTGATAATACCAACCGGTCTCCGATTTCTAGTCACAACGACTCTGGATACTTTATTATCAGTCATTAGCATAAGGGCCATATGTATAGGCTCTTCGGGATCTACTGTCAATACTTTTTTTGTCATATATTTTTGTACTACATCTTCTACTAATTTTCTGTGTGCATAATCCATTGCGTAAGAATGCACTAAATCGCTCTTGGTTACAATTCCCTTGAGAAGACGGTCATCATCAAGTACTAGTAAAGAACTAACATTGTGTTCTAACATTAACTTGGCACAAGAGTTCAGTTCTTTTTCTTCATTAACTTCAATAAGATCTTTGTTCATTATCTCGTCTAATCTGATCTCCTTGAATTGCCTATTTTGTGGTTCAGTGTATAGAGTCCGGGAAATATCCTTCTCTGTAATTATTCCCAAGGCTTTACTATTCCTAGCAGTCACAATTCTACTGATATTATATCTCAGTAAGGTATTACGGGCATCAAGGAGAGTATTCTCTGGTTCAAGTGTTATGACTTTATTACTTACTTCTGCTATCTTTAATCCAGTATATTTCAATGTATTTTGATTCAATATCTCTCCTATATATGTACATTTTATTGGCAGTTTAATATATATGAAGAATTTGTTTTCGCTGTAGCGCAGTGTACCAATGTTCAAACTCGTACTTCAGATATTTTGAAACACTGGTGTGTGTTTTTTAGCCAACTTATAGATCAACTTTTATCAACTATAGCATATTTCTAAATGCTTCTTTGAATTCAATTAGATTCTATATCAAAGCTTTCATTATATCTTTTCATTTCAGCAATAATGTATTTCATAATAGTATCTTTATTTTGACTTTGGTTTTGCCCTTGACATTATCCATTTCACTGTTTCTGGCCATAGCCTCTCGTGTGCTTTCATGCTAACACATAGTCCTATGTGACATCCAGGAATTTTAAGAGAAGTGATGTCTTTGCTAGATATATATTCTCTAACTGCCAACGTTGACTCAGGAGAAACCAAGTCATCATTTTCAGCAACAATTGTTAGCAGTGGTGCAGTTATATTCTTTAGATCAATTGTATTTTCATTAATCACAAGTTCATTTGAAATAAGTTTATTATACTTGTAACAATCATTGACAATTTGTTGATAAAGTTTGCCAGGTATTATAGGAGTATCATATAACCATTTCTCGACGGAGATAAAATTGTTGACAAATTGTTTATCATTAGATCTTTTGAAGAGATTCAAATATTTATCAAAGGCATATCGGGGCGGATTACGCATTAGAAAACCAATATCTAGAACCTGTCCGTCTACATGTCCAAACTCGTCTACGAGTCTACAATAACATATCTGATATAATATCTGGTCTACTGAACTTCAGAGTTATGCAGTCTAACGGGATTTCAATCTAAGAATACAGTGAAAATAGACAGCATTAATAAATTATAACTGCTAATTACGCAAGAGATCTAATGTATTAGAGTCCCAAGACTGGGGCAGGAACGTCCGGCATATATCTCGTTAACAGTCTGTCTACTCTATACCATCGTCCAGTATATCTCCCAAAGGAACATATGCTTGCTTGAATCAACCGACGACTTAGCACGCTCTTTTGCTATTGCGTCTAATTGGCTGTTCTGTGATTGTTTTATTTCTTATATGTACGGTTCTTTCTCTTTGCTTTCTTCAACTAACTCCTTTCTGTGTTTCCTTTCTATATTCATCTGCTGGCTCGTCAACTTGTTGGTCCTGATTAGACATTGACAAATAATGGACCAGAAAAGGATAAGATAATTGGCGAGTTTTTGTTAATATGTGTAACTGAAGTCCATAAAGATATTACTTGTACGGATTGTTTCATTTAGTTCTCGCCTTGGTTATTGAAGACTCAAATAATAAATGCAATGCACAATCTGGCAAAGTACACCTAATAGATTTCTAGTAATTCGTACTAATTGTAATGTGATGATATGAAAAGTCAGACCTTAGTGATTAGACGATCACTCGGCAATTCGCACATTCTTGACAAGCTAGATTACCATATAATTAATCTTTTAACATTAGGATTTGAGAATAAAGCCATTTCTGATCAGTTAAGAACACCATTGAGTACAATACAAAGAAGAGTTAGGCATCTACTAAGGTCTGGATACGTTAGTCACATATTCCAGCTCAACTACAAGAAATTGGGATTCAAGAAGGGTCTACTTCATACATATTTGAATACGGGTGATATGAAGAAAGTTGCCGAAGATCTGCTATCAATTGATGGTATAATGTCTGCCGGAATTCATGTTGGTAACTCTGATATAGTTGCAGAATTTGTATATGAAGACACTGAACAGTTAGTGAATTTGATATCGCATGTAAAAGAGATGGCTGAAGTAGATAGTGTTCTGTGGTCTGAAGAAGTTTATCTGTTTGCAGGAAAACAAGAAAGCAGAACTTCAGTCTTGAAGAGTCTAATTAATAGCAAGTTATCAAAATAGAGGAATAAATTGTGGAAAGGTAGAAAAGAAAAGATTGTAGAGGGCAGGCATACACATGGATACCCACCCCTGACAACTACATAATCAGAGTAACTAATACAAGTGTTACAAGAATTACCAGAGGAAACCTCTTTATCATATTCAACTCTCAATCATTACCCTCTGGGAGGTGTTGATGTCGAGTTATGGATTGGTGAAGTAGGGGTCATATTCGAGGTAGGAGTGGAAGTGGAGGTAATGTTAGAAGCAGGCAATGTCTTTAGAGCCATGATGTGACCGTCTTGAAGCACATAGTAGTTGAGGCCACCATTTCATGGCACCACTTGAGAGCCCGCAGACTTAGGAGTGAAGAAATCAGAAGCCGCAAGTAGTTTGCCGGTAGCAGCATCTCGCCACATCACCTGTTCAGTGTACGAAGCATTTATCGATCTGGGCTGAATATCTGACTCATTTTTGAGATTCATGTTTGTGCCTACAATTACTCTGTGATTGGCAGAACCAATTGTGTTGACCCAGCCAAGCGTCCTCATTTAAGTTTTCATTGTGTTTGATATTGCCCATTAATAACATCTCCGGTATTTTTTCCTAAATTATGCATTGGCAGTATTAGTTGTAGTATTCTTGAGTTATATTTCATCTTTAATCAAAACCAAGATGACAATTTTATATTCTATAGAAATACCATGAATCAGCATCAATATGAAAATTACCTCCTCCTTCTGCTATTCATTAGTCAAGTCTAACATGAATATAGTTTAGACATAAAACGTGATAGCCACATCATATATATTTTATAAGCAATAATCCAGGAATCATAAACGGATTCATATGTATGCGTCTCCATTTTAGGTGATTTGTCTACGTGATTAAGGGCTTCGAAATGCTGTATCCCTCCTTCTTTTTCTTTCTCAATTTGCAGAATTCTCAGCAGAGTCTCAAGACTAGTTGTATCATCAATTATTTTTCTTGTTTCTAAATCAAAAAATATTCCTCTTTCTTTTAATATATCAAGCAATAATCGTCTTTTATACTTCTCTCTATCTTGAATTTCTTTTGCAGTTCGAAGTACTACTCCTTCTGACATACTTGAATTAATGTGCGGAAGGTATGTAAAATATTGGTCTACAGTGTGTTTCAGTGCAGTTACAATCGTCAATAAATGTTGTAACTAACATACAATCCGAATTAACTATTATACCAGAATGCTTTCCCATCGACTGCTAAAGTTGTCTAATTCAAAAGTGCATCCAAAAAATACTTTGAGATTGTTAAAGAATAATGAATACTCTATCAGCCCGAATAGGTGTTGGAAAATATCATAACTTATGATCAACAAAACAATAGACATACTGAAACCGCGCACAGTAGATATTGATATGAGATATATCATTTTCGTAAAATTCATCGTGTATTTTGTGTCTTGTGTCTTGTGTCCGAGTAACAAATTCTTGAGCTTGAACTTAAACAAGTATAGAATACGCGTAAATCATTCTTTATTTATAACCATAATTAATACACTATACAACAAAAATTAGAGATAGGTGTTTTTGTCGCTAGTTAATCTACGATACCAGTTTAAAGTCAAAGTCATCACTTATCCTTTGAGAGGGTATTTGACTGCCTATTGCTGTAATTTCAGTTCTTATGACATACTCGTTACCTGGTTTCATAAAATTACCCTCTACGTGATATGCACCAGTAATAGGATCAGTAAAGTCAGGTCCATACGTCACTGTTGAATTTCTATCAGGTCTTGGAATTAGTTCTAATTGAAGATCGTTGTTGCTGCCTAGGGTAAAAAAGCTTCTTGAAAATGTTGTTGCTGGTGATGCCAGAGTTTTGTTATTTCCATTCTTCTGTATTATATCAATATTGTAAGTGATTGGAGTAGTTTTTTCAGAACTTATAGTAATTGGTTTAATGTCTAATAATGTTCTATGATTCTTGGTCAAGTTAAGTATCTGACCAGTTCCGCTTGCTAAAACAAAACTATGTCCTCTGACATGTGCATTACTTACAGAGACTACTCCAATCCTCCATGGATGAATTTCACAGTGGTATAGTATACTTCTAGTACCGTCGAATGTATGCTGAAATCCTGCTGTGTAAGGAATTATGCCAGAATTAAAAAATATTCCACTTGCGTTGTCGCCAAATTTACCACTAGTTACAGTGTGTGGTTGTCCGGGGTCATCGTTGAACCACACAACAGTTACTCCAGAGGGAATGGCGATATTATCAGGATAATAGTGAATGGAATTATCTCTCATAGCTGCTCCTGGAGGTATTCTTACAATATATGTTGGAAGTGTTTCTTGAGAAGTTGGAACCGGAGTCAATCCAAGCTGTCCTTGCAAGGGCGTGTTGGCTGAACTGATTAATTATGCTATGGCGATTGGAGATAATGCCCCCAATGTCACTAATAAAATTATCATTAAATTCCTGCACAATGGCAATAATCACAGAAAGACGGATACATGCTATTATAGTTTTCGACATTATTTCAATATCTATGTAATTATAATACTTTCAATTTACAGATTGACTAATAACTAATTCGGCATTGGGTGGGACATATTATTTTCATAACGCTCACATATTTTAAGGAGAAGTGTATTCGACTAGAAATAACAAGGAGTTCGATATCGAAAGTTCATTAGCGTAAACGGTACTGTGAAATTAGATGTCTCTGCTTAGGGCATCACAATAAATAAACAGTCTAAACAGAAAATGAAGAAAGACTTTCTAGATATAACTAAGCATACATATTCTAACTAATTAAGCCGCTGAGTATTTAGTGAGTTTATCGAGAATATATTTGGTTTACTGTGGCTTAGAATCCCTATCTTGACTTTGAATACTCTTGATAGGAATAAGGTCCCTGTCAGTTGTATTATAGACTCTTTGTAACTTATCATAATGCAACAATCCCCTATCTATTATCTCAAGACATCTTATCAATTGTACGTGTGATAGAGTAGTAATTTTATATAATAGACATTTTGATTTAAAATGTGGCACCTGAAACTCAAATACATCAATTAAAGGTTGCTGACTATATGACCAAAAATCCTATAACCATAGCCTCCTCTGCAATGCTATCAGAAGCTATTTTTGTTATGGCATCCAAAAGAATCGGCAATCTTGTTATAGTCACAGAAAATGGTAATAATACTATCGAGGGTATCTTTACTGAGAGAGACATTCTTCGCTATCTCTCGTTAGAGAAGGAAATACCAAATAAGGACATAATATTTGTTCCCTTAGAATCATTTAGTAAAATAACTCCAACAGACACGGTTTACACTGCGGCTAAATCAATGATCTCCAAAAAAACCAGATTGTTAGTATTTGAGGATGATAATAATAAAAGTGAGCAGTTAGCAGGGATAATTACTGCATCAGATATAGTCAGAGCGTTTAGGAAAACTGAAAGCAATCCATCAATTGAAGATGTAATGAACAAGAAAATATTTGATATAGAGTATGACACTTCCATGCCTGTGGCAATCAAAATGTTATACGAAAAGGGAATTGGCAGTATTATCGTAAACAAAAATGAAAAGCCATACGGCATATTTACTGAAAGGGACCTATTAACAAAAGTTTTATCAAAAGGTTTGAAATTGGAAGAAGAAAAGAAAGTTGGCGATTTTTGCTCAAGTCCATTAATAACTGCACAACGTTCAATACGAGCAAACGAAGCAGCAAATATCATGTTTGCTAATAATATTAAAAGACTGCCATTAACAGAGAATAACAATATAGTATCAATGATAACAGCAAGGGACCTGGTAGAAGCATTCCAAAAAGATTAGAATACATAAATTTGTGGCAGAGTAGTTCGCAGCAAAGCAAATCATTAATTTGTTCCAATTTAAAGTGACATATGAATTGTTGCTATCCCAAGATTTTAATTAGTAAGATCGTTTCGGTCAATCTTATATTACTATTCAGGAAATTGTATAAATAATGGCCTCAATTAACAACCATATTTCTTTTGTTATTATTCTCATAATCTTAAACAGAGATGCAAACTTAACTATAATAACGCTGTTTGATAATGAATGATCAACGTTCCACCGACAAAACTTAGCTCTACATCTATCCCTTACAATCCTTATAAATTATACCCGAACTTTAATTATCCCAAATGTACTATGGACATTAGCTCTTTAATACTTTAGTCTCTCTCTATTTTATTTACAATCCTGTGTTAGAAACTAATCGATTCCCATTGATTTATAGATCAGAATTAGCCTTGCTTAACTAAAAAGATAAATAGACAATCAACTATCACAGTAGTCTGCAAATAGACTTGTGATTATTGCTAAATGCATGATTTAATTTAAATATTTATATTTGTAAAATGAGTTTTTCAGAATAATTAAGAACTTACTTGCCTAATCGACAAAGTCTATCTAACAATCATGACAGAACGATGAGCGTGTTGGACGATACCACTTGCAACGCTACCGGTCAAGAATCTTTTCAGTCCGGTTCTTCCCCTTGTTATCGTGATTCTTTTTGCGTTATTGCGAATCATGTATAGTACTCATATTCAGTCATCGGTCAAACTCTTGTCTCTTGATATACACACAATAATCCCGATAAACATACTGGGATATACAATCTAAACCAACCAGCCAGAGATTCAATGCATTACACTGCATACCATCTCTTTATACTAATGATTATCGGGTATATACCTTGGAAAGAGTATAATGGCAATGGCGACAACAAAAGGAATACTGAAGATAGCAGGTAAGATCTTGGGGGTGATTTTACTATTCTATGCCTTTGCGTTCGTAGCGTTATTATTAATCCCGATTCCGTTCAATCTGCTTTTCATGACTGGAATAACGGCAATAATAGTGATTGCAATATACATACACTATAGAAATAGAATAACACAAGAAGAGTTTGCAAAACGCCGACAAGGTCAATCACCAAAGATCTAGCCTCTTTTTAATTAGTTCATAATCTATCGGTAAGATTTCACATCCAACGATATAATTTAGGCTATTTTACACTGCTGGTTTCAATATAATACGTACAACCACAGCAATATTTCTAAATACCATTATTGCTTCTACTTTTCCTTCCAGATAATTGAATTTGTCTTACCCTCACTTCACTTACAAAAATAAGTACTATTGTAGATGCTACTATCAATGCAATAATGCAAATAATACTAATGCGTTTGCAGTACTTCTGAAGCTCAGTCCTAGAAAGTACATGTACAGTGCATACATAATTAGTCCTGTGGATGTTCTCTTCCGTTAGAAGATTGACATATACAATAGAAGAGACAGTCACAGCCAAAGCTTTATCGGCTTAACTTAACAGCCCCTAGCAAATATAATTATACAGTATTACTAGAGATAATTCTACAAGTCACAGCAAATGCGAGAAACATTACCTCGGACCAATAGGAAAGCCAATATCAAATAATTTCATAAAAAAACTAACATACAAATGATTCGAACAGAGAGTGTAAATCAGTAACAGTTGAGGTTGGTTCAATCAGTAACTGATCTACAATATATTGAAGATATAAATATTTTAATATGGCAAGCTGGAAATTTAAAATGATGATGTTATCAAAGATTCTCTCAGCTATTGATGGATCAGAGGCATCAAAAAGAGCATTTGAGTATGCATCATTTATAGCTGAAAAATGCAATGCATCTCTGCTTCTTGTAAATGTAGCAGACATATTTGAAAGAGTTGGAAGTAGCAGTAAAAAGCTCGAGGAAATTGCCAAAAAGATTGAGGAAGGAGAAATTGATGATAAAACAATGCTTGAGAAATTCGAATTACAAGCTAGAGAACATGGAGTAAAAGATGTAAGCACAATAAAACAAAGAGGGGATATTGCTGAAGAAATATTGAAGATAGCAGATAAAGAGAAGGCAGACATGATCGTTCTAGGTAGCAGAGGACTTAGTACCGCCAAAGTATTTCTTCTGGGTAGTGTCTCTCACAAAGTTGTACAGCACGCCAAGTGTCCAGTAACAGTTGTAAGATAGATATAGTAATAAGATATGGAAAGATTGGAAAAGAAGAGAAGAGTAACCTCTCAGAATTTGCAACCTTGCTCACGTCTGCAAGAAATGGATAAAGCAAAATACTTTAAGACCACAATCCTGTGATTATGGAAATCAAGTTTTAAAAGATTCTCATTAATTCACAGATCTGACTCTTGGCAGGAGGGAAAGATTTTTAGACTTTTCGGGGAGAGATTTGATATAACGTTCTTGGGCGACTTGTTATCAGATGCGATATCGTATATTGCATACTTTTCAATGGCATAGGAGATAGCGGTGAATTTGAATGACAGTTTACAAAATATAGATCTTCTACCTTAATTGTAGGCATAACCATTTGTATAAGTAGCTGTATGCATTGACTTCAATTCTAACCATTCTTACAAATCTAAATCTAAGCAGTGAAAAATATATCGCTGTTTAATAGTTATATTTAAAAACTCAAATTAAATTCAGTATCTCATGACTATAAATATTAGTGATATGATGAGCAAGAACTTGGAACTCGTTGAAGTAATGACTTCTGTGATGGAAGCAGCAATAAAGATGAAAGAAAAGAATGTGAGTTCTTTGGTTGTTGTTGATAATGAAAAAAGACCAATAGGTATAGTTACTGAGCGAGATTTGGTTAGAAAAGCATGCGTTAATGACATACGCACTAGTGCAATCAATGTTAATGAGCTTATGTCCTCTCCCATTATTACAATTGACAGTAGCTCATCGGCGTCAGAAGCAATAGATAGAATGGTACAAAATAATGTTAGACATTTACTAGTTGTTGATAAGAATAATAATAATAATAGTATAAACAAACCTGTGGGAATAATTACTCCTCTTGACCTAAGAGATGAGGAGTATACTGATGAGGGACTGCAAAGAGCCATACAAGAGCTATCAGCATATTATAAATAGATTGACATATGATCTAATGACCTGACTAAGATGACAGAAATATTATTCAACTTGGAATCATAAATGTAAATATGGGAACTCCACAGAAGGGTGAAAATCCTGCATCGTCTACCAATACGATTGAAAACAAGTCTGAACCCCTATTTCAGGTACCACAGTTTCACAAGATATTAGTTCCATATGATGGGTCCAAAATGTCTGATAAGGCTCTGAGCTATGCAATATACTTGTCAAAAATTTCTGCTTCGGATATCTTTATTCTTAACGTGATAGAAAAGTATAGTGATCTAAAGGACGTATTGCCTACCACAATTAGAGCAGAATTTGGACAGGATAAAGATTGGGACAAGATATCGGGTAAAGATTTACAAGTTAGAATAGGAGGAGCGCTAAAAAGAATTATTGAGGACAAAATAAGACTTTGTAAAGAAGCAGGAGTAGTAGCCAATATTGCATTTGAGATTCGTACAGGTAACGCTGCTGAGGAAATCATTAAAGTAGCTGAGCAGAACCAATTTGATGTAGTTATAATGGCAAGTCATAGGCTAACCTCAACAATCAGAGGAATAGGAAGTACTGCCAGAAAGGTTATTGATACCATAAAGAAACCAGTACTTGTAATATATGACTCGCATTGATGATGCTATTTGAGATGGAGCTAACTTGATAATAAATATTATTTATATTTATATATGATATTGGAGAGTGTGATAGCTTCATATGCCAGACATAATTCAATTGCATTGTTTTAGACTTGAAGTGATGATATTCATTATTGTACCCCCCCACCCCCACTAGTAGCCTAAATTCTAGTTCTAGTAATTCAGTCAGATTTATAAATTAAAAATGAAAGTTAAGCCACTTTAGTATGTTAATAGAACTGTATTGGTTGTCATAAGCATACGATACGAACGCAGCAAACCGCTACCATTAACAGGACAACGTTTCAATTGCAACCAAGGGCAGCGGCTGGCCTCAAGCAAAAGCGGTACAGGCCTCATAGACCCCCAACTAGCTTCGCAATTAT
>JBEDUN010000096.1:0-30320 GCA_040414675.1 Nitrososphaeraceae archaeon
AGATGGAATAGGTGGTCATTGCCTACCAAAAGATACTAAAATGTTCTTGCAATCATCCAAATCCATAAAAAGTAAGATATTGGCATCAGCAATAGAAGTGGATGAGGATTATAGAAGGTATAGACAACAAAAGAATGTGGTCTTGCAGCCGAATCATGCAGTCTCCTCTAAGAAAGGATATGGCGGAAACCATGAAGTCGAAACCTAATAGCCCTAGCTACTTTCATAATATTAGAACCCAGTTTCAGAATTCCTTAATTTTGCAATTAGGTATCTCATAAAGATAGAGAATATCTCAAAACTACTCTAAAAATTAATGATTTAATTATGAAATTGTTGAAACAAAACGTGCTATCAAAATCAAATATTAATGGATTCAAAATAGTATGAATTCGATTCGCGATGTATTCGCACTATCCAGTAGAAAATTGATTGTTTCAAGTACAGAGATCGATCTTTCAAAGAAAGTCAGAGTAGACATATTTTTTTTGTTAGTTCAAGAATCCAGGGGATCAGCTGGAGGAAGGGGCGGCGGATCAGGTACGAGGCGCATAGAAAGGATATTAGGTTATGCCTGTGAAAATGGCGAATGCAAGAATATTTTTGATACTGAAGATCCCTCAATGATTGAAAAATTTGAAATTCCATACAGTGCGGTGGCAATGGATATAAAACTGCAAAATGGTAACGATTTAGTCGTGCAAGGAATAGTTGATCCGGTATTAATCAAAGATTATAAAACTCACATTCCTGAACCAATCAGATAGCAGTAGAATTCGGCAATCGCATAGTATACATAATAATTTCGGATTTCTATCCTGTAGTACTAAATCCAATTGCAGTATTGGTTAGAACTTGAATCTGGCCTACAATGCTTTGTCTCTAGTTTCTCTGGTTCCTATGTCATATGCGTCTAGTACATCATATACAAATATTTTACCGTCAGAAAATGAGCCTGTGCTCATCACCTTCAAGATATCCTCAACAATGGGCTTGACCATTTCATCAGAAACCAACACTTCGACTTTAGTCCTAGAACCAAATTCAGGTACGTATCGCATAACTCCCCTGCCCACTGCAATAGGTTCTCGCTTAGCGCGGCCTCTGCCCTTTATATCATAAAAAGTTAGTCCACCAACTTTGTGATTGTGAAGTATTTCGTTAGCCTCACGTAATCGTTCATGTGGTATAATTATATCAATACGTTTCATAATGCTTTTCTACAACACACTAATTTGCTTGTGCAGCAATTAGGCAATATGAATTTTTAGATATATGCACATGCAGATCCATTTGAATTCGAATCCAATGTTATTTTATACCTTTTTCATCTTTTTCCAGAGTTGCAATATTTATTGCGTGTTCTATAGTGGAAACAAATATTATTCCGTCTCCGTGGTCACCGCTGGAACCAGTTCGAGCATGTTCGGTTATCGTTCGTATGACAGAGTCCAATTGCTCATCAGGAATTACAATTTCAAATTTTGTCTTCGGTACAAGGTCGTAGGAAACGGGCTGACCTCTCCATTGGAGATGGAGTTCACGCTTCTTGCTCCAGCCTGAGACCGAATAGACCGTCATACCACCGACGCCGATTGACCTTAAATGTGCTTTTAAATCAGGCATCCTCTCTGCTCTTATGATTGCTTGAACCATCTTCATTTACAGCTAATCTAGTCCTTTTCCCCATAAATATGATGTTTTGTGACCAAAAAGATGATGACTACTCAACATATGCTCTTTCCGCATGTTGAGTTATGTCGAGTCCTATGTCTTCCTCGTGTTCCTCTACTCGTAAGCCTATTGTTCTATTGATAATCTTCATTATGACTATGGTTCCTACAAATCCCAGTGCAGCTGCAACAGCGATCCCTAACGCCTGGATTGCAAGTTGCATTGGATTTCCATAAAATAGACCAGTTGGACCATTAGGATTTACAAATGAAGTCGCAACGAGCCCAATTGCAAGCGAACCTACTATACCCGTAATCCCATGAACAGAACTCACATCCAGGGCGTCGTCGATCTTCCAATGTTCTTTTAGGAGCAATATGGCGTAATAGGAAACTAATCCTAAGACTATCCCTAAGAAGAATGAGCTTTGCGCAGTGATGTACCCCGCTGCGGGGGTCACACCTGCCAGCCCTGCCACAGCTCCATTAATTACTGCAGTGGTTGAAGCTTTTTTCGACCTCTTCCAAGACAACAGAATCCAAACAGTGGCCGATGTTGCTGAAGCAATGTGAGATACCAATAATGTATTTGCAGCCAAACTACCCGAAGCCAAGGCACTTCCAGCATTAAATCCGAACCAACCAATCCATAGCAGCGCTGCACCTAGAACAGCCAACGGAATGTTATGAGGGACCATAATATCAGGCCCAAAGTCACGCCGCCGGCCCAAAACTAGGGCGGCCGCAAGAGACCCCATACCTGCACTAGTATGTATGACTATCCCTCCAGCAAAGTCAAAGACTCCCAGTTTCGCGAGCCAACCTTTCCCCCAGACCCAATGAGCTAAAGGATAATACACGATCAAACTCCATGCAATAATAAAAATCAAGAAAGAGCTCCACTTCAGCCTTTCTGCAAATGCTCCAGTGATCAAAAGTGGAGTGATCACAGCAAACATCATCTGATAAGTGCCGAAAGTTACACCAGGAATAGTCGGAGCGTACCCCAATGATGTTTTAAACGGAACTTCATTAAAAAATGCCCAATCCAACCTACCGATAATACCACCGTAAGATGGGGCATAAACAAGGGTAAAACCTATAACAAACCATAATACTGATAATATAGCTAATCCCGAAAACGTTTGCATAATAATGGAAAGTGAATTTTTACCTCGAATAAGGCCAGCTTCGAAAAATCCCAGAGCAGGCGTCATGAGCATAACTAGGCCAGTACATATAAGCATCCAACTGGTGTCGCCCGAATCAATCGGCATTTTACCAGGTTAGAAATACCCATTATAATATTTATCCCTTTGAACATCTTGAAATTTAGACCTACTTCGTGTACCTTATGACGGCAGTAGGTGGCTGCGTAGGTTAGAATTAATAGTACAGAGCAATCAAACTGTATAGCAGAACATCGATATTCGACAATTGAGATATTTTTATTAATATATTACACAGTAATCAGATTATGGTAAAAACTGAATCTGCTCAGGTATTAAAAACAGGTGCTCCAGCACCTCAATTTGAACTTAGAGGCTCCGATAATGAGATTTATTCTTTGGGTAGATTTGCTAATAGTAAGGTTTTATTAGTAATTTTTATCTGTAATCACTGCCCTTACGTTAAAGCGAGAATCAATGATATAATAAATCTCCAATCAAAATTCGAGAAGAGAGACTTACAAATTATTGGAATTAATAGCAACGATCCGGAATACGATGAAGAGGGCTTTGAAAATATGAAGGCGTTTTACAAACACTATCAATTAAATTTTCCTTATCTAATAGATGAAACACAAGAGATCGCGAGAATATATGGTGCAGTCTGTACTCCTGATCCTTATCTTTTCGATAGTTCCAGATTATTGGTCTACCATGGTAGACTAAACGATGCTGTAGAGCCTAACAGCATTGCTAAGACGCACATAATGGAAGATAACATAAGAACATTACTATCAGGTGATAAAATCAAAAATAGTTTTGATCCTTCAGTAGGATGTTCCATAAAGTGGAAATAGAACTTGAATTAAATTGATTTAGCCATACTGATAAGAGATGCCTTTCTCTCCTCTAGGGTGCCTCCACTCTGTTTCTGGAGCACAAGTACCGCATTCAATGCAGCCTTCGTGTTGAAGGACTACCTGATTTTCCTCAATACTATAGCACCTTGTAGGGCAGAGCGAGACCATTTTCTTCATAAACTCGCTAGTTGGCTTACTAACTTTGATATGAGAAACCGTGTCATCATCATACTTCAATTTCGCTACTCTTTCAGCAATTGAGGGAATTGAGGGTTGATAATCGGAAGTCATACGCTTTCCTAATTTTTCGGCAAGCTCAATAGGGACTTGATTATAGGTCTCTTCAGATTCTAATATCGGTAGAAGCCGGTCGTATCCTAATATATTTGCAAAACCCACAGCAAGGCCCCTGAAGGTTTCACTTGACATCAATTTGAATATCATGCTGTATCTTGATCCTATGATATCCTTTGGAACGTCTTTTGTTGCACTTAGAAAGATCTTAAGATAGTCTTTATCGATTTGTTTCATATCTCTCGTATACGGGCTTTCATCGACCGAGCGAGTAAAGAAGCCGCCTAAATATTCGTAGTCAAAATTGTTTCTATCAAGCGATCTTGAAATGGCATTTGCTGCTCTTACCGCATCGTCGATACCAACATTAATTCCTTCTATTCGAGGACCAACAAAGATCCCTCTACCCGCAGCATCCCCAACGAACAGTACGTTTTTGTGATATGGTTTTTTCATTCTGCATCTTTTTCCATCAGGTACAAGTTTGGCGCTATACTCTAATTCAACATAATCTGTGATAAATTTAGTACCATATTTTGCACTAAGATCTTTACGAATCATGTCTAGCCTTTCTAAAATCTCTTCCCGAGTCTTGTATCTTCCACTTTTTAACAGGGCTTCGGTTCCCGAGGTTGAGTGATAAGATTGACGCAATTCTTGCCAAGTTCTAATTAATTTGCTTACAGAAAATCTGATTCTTAGTTGTTCTTCTTTTGGTAGGCTCTTGTTAATATCTTCTTTCTGAGGCACCTCATCCTTTATTAATTCTCGTATCATAGGATTTAGGATAAGTCTATTAATGAGTTCGTAAGGTTCGACAACCTTCTCAAGAAGGGAATCGTAGTGGTAGACACCACCTAGCGAAATGGTATCTCGGTTAGTATAAAGAAACCCTCCGCCAATATGACCCTCAGCTATGTCACCTGAAAATAAATGTGCCGCCCCATCATTTTCCGATATGTTAAACCTTTTTTCCATTATCTGCTCTGGTAATTTTATTAGGACTTTCGCACCTTGGTACAATTCTTGGGGCACAAATTTTGCGCGAGCGCCTGTGAGTTCAGCAATTTCGGAATTTACACCATCAGCCGCAATTATTGCCTTAACCTGGAATCGTTCTAACTCATTTGTTTCAATGGTCGTAATCCCATCTTTCCACTCTACGGATTGAACATGGACTCCAGGGATTATCCCGCCTCCATATTTTTCGGCACTCTCCCCTGCCTGTTTTGCAAACCAAGAATTCAATTTGTTCATCAGCACAGAGTACGCAAAATTGGTTTGGTAACTGTGAGCAGTGCTAAGATCTATCGAATATATCTTTTGATTTGATGTAGCATGTAAAATGTACTTCAAGATAGGTCTCTCGAGTGGGGCCTCAGTAACAAATTCTTGACCATAAACATCTTCGACGTTGTAAGCTCTACCGTGTTTTGGCTTTTTCGAATAAAGTATGCCTCCTGATATGCTCTTTGAGCCTATGGCTTTGCCGCTCTCTAACAGGACTGCCTGTTTGCCTAGATTAGCTAGTTGTTTTAATGCCGCCAGGCCAGCTGAGCCGCCACCAACTATTGCTACATCAAACTTTTCCATTTGTCTAGCTCCTCACTTCCACTATAGCCTTCAATTCCTTAAGTTCTTCAATCAATATAGGTAAAATCTCCTCCATTCGTCCTTTGATAAAGATATCGCATTCGTCTTTGATTGGCGAATCCGTATCAGGATTAATTGCAATAACGAATTCGGCTTCTTTCATGCCAGCAATATGTTGCATAGCGCCGCTTATCCCTACTGCGATATACACTGAAGGAGCGACTTTGCGACCACTGGTTCCAATAACTCTTTCCGGAGTGATATATGCAGATAACTTCGAGTTTGAAATGTTATAAGGTTTTTTTGATATTGGTAGGGATATTCCTACTTCTGCATCTAATTCCCTTCTAAGATTGTCGATCAACGCAATGTTTTCTTCTGGTGACTCGTTGATCCCACGTCCGAAGCTTACTATTACCTTGTGGCTATCAAAGTCAATCGGGCTTTTGACAACTTTTCTATTCAATATCTTAACGCTTAAATCAGCAGGTTTAAGAGTTGCAGCAAAGTCTACTATTATGCCCTTTCTACTAGAATCAGACGGAATCGGGCTAAATACACCAGGAATTATACTGCATGACTGTGGATGATAATCCCTTCTGTTATCAGGATGCCTATTATCTAGACAAAGTATTGTTGTCCACAGAAATCCAGAGAAGTCAGGTCTGTACATTTCCAAGGTCTTGTTATATTTTTCCATTCGTCCCTTGGTCTTGTGTTCGTGTTTTAACTCGATATCATCTATAACAAGCTTGTTTATATCTGAGGCTAGACCAGAGTCTAATTCAGCAAGGACAGTGGCAGAAAGATGCCTTCCGGTATCGTCTGCGGAAAAAAACATAAATCGAGGACGTTGAAATTCATTTGCATATCGGGCAGATATTTTCGCACTACAATCCTTATCGAGTGCAATTTGGCTAATGACTCTAGTATAGACCAGATTCCGATGGTATTTGAATTCTGGACTGTCTGCATATATTACTACATCTGCACCATAACTGATTAGTTTGTCGCACTGAGATCTCATTTCGTGACCGAGCAGTACTGCAACTACCTTTTCTTCTGAAGAATAACGTATGTTAAATTCATCCATCAGTCTGCGGGCTTCTCCTAACATTTCGAAGTTTACTTGCAAGAGATTACCGTCCTCATGTTCCATAACTACATAGAGATGTCTATATTTTCCATCAGATGTTTCCAAGCTGGGAGATGGGGCTATCTCATTGCCGTGGCTGCTCACTATTATTTCACCTTTATCATATCGGTCATCTTCTTTGCTACCGCTTTGATTTGATCTCGATTGGAACCATCGACAATTTCTGCCATTCTACTTGTCTTTGCTCTAGGTATTTTTTCTACTCTATAGACAATCGTCGGGGAACCTGGTAATCCCACTAACTTTGGATCGACTCCGAGCGTTTGAGCAGTAAAAGTCTTTAAATAGTCTTTATAAAGCGCGGATCGATCTCTTGCTTCCTTTTGACATTTGAAAAATGTCAATCTTTGTGAAACTGTAGTAAATACTGGTTTGTAAGAGGGATGTATTGTGATAAAAATAGGTAGAGGTGCCTCCAGTTCCTCAATTACATCGTGTAGACCTTGAATAGGGACCAGTCGAGTTACTCTTGCAAGGCGACGCTCCAAATCCACACTGAAGGCGATAACATTTCCAAAAAATGTATAACCTAATTTCCATGCTGTCTGGGGGCCCGTTTGACCAGTTTCACCATCCGAAGCTCGGTGACCTGAAAATACGATATCTGATTTGGCACCATCGTGCATTTTGTCTAGACCTGCTCTCAAGAGCTCGGCAGTCGCCAGTGTATCTGCTCCAGCAAAGATTCTATCACTATATAGATGCAGTTCGTCTGCATCACAAATTAGTTGAGACTGCTGAAGGGCTTGTTCGGCAATTGGCGGACCCATAGTACCTACAGACACCTCAGCATTGTACAATATCTTTGCATTTAGGGCCGCCATGGAAGCAACTGCACTATGTGGCCCTAGGATGCTTTTAGTTTCAGCCCTGTTCAGTGTACCATCAGAATTATAACTTACGTTTCCCTCGGAAAAATCTGGCTCTAGTTTAATTATAACTGATACCTTTAGTCTAGAGGACTCCAATTTACAAGCATATCTCTAATTAATGCCTTTTAAATTGGTTATGTAATATAATTTTCTAGCACAAATTTATGTGATTAGATAATAGAACAATCTAAACCCTCCAATAGAACAGAGATCAAACTAACTCCCGAACAATTATGCATCTACCCCGTGTAATTAATTTTGCACCTAATGTGCTCTAGGAAGCTTCATTTGTTTGAGGCATGGTGAGTGTATATTCATAAAATGTGGATCTAAGTTGTTCGTAACCAGACCGTAGCTTCTTGTATAGATCAGGGGTCTTTGGCGATAACATGGTATATCCTAAGTAAAAGTCTTCTGCCTCTCTCAAATACCTCTTTATCTTATCATACACAACTTTCTTGTTTTGCTTGGCTACGTTTAAAATAAAGTACATATTGTTGAGCCTATCTTCCAGTTTGATTACCTTTATATCATAATCAGCCGCAATAAGGAAATCGCAGTATTCACGGAATCTTGATAACTGCCGCTCTTCATCATTCTTGCCTTCATATCCGACAAGGTCTTTTAGCTTCGAATTAGTCGCAATATAATAAACCCTATTTCCGAACCGGTATTTTAAATAAGCTTCAAATCCATAGTCCTTTGTCTTGTACAAGTCTATAATCCTATCGTTATCTTCTGAAATGTCGTGTAGGATTGCAGAGGCAATTTCTACGCTTGTAACAGTTCGGTTAATAGATTTGTAATGTCTCATTACATCTATTGCCACAGGCCAAGTGTGTGTTTCCAAGAACGAAGAAGATCCATCCTCCCTAACACTACCTGCGTGAACGTCCTCAGCCAACTCCATTGCACCTTTAATGAAATCATCAATTCTCATTTTACCTTCGTTTTCTAAAACAGATACGAAATTTGGTCCCGTCATTGAGGCGATGGAATGTCTCATAGTCATTAAACATGCGTCAAAGTTTATTTAATTTTCTGAACAGATGCTCGTTTAATGCCTGTAAAATCTTACGTATTAAGGTCAGAATCGAGTCTAGTAGATAATTCTGGATTCTAAATGCCTGGCTTCAAATGTTCTTGTAAAGTTGTCTCAAAATCATAATCGCAGGATTTTTTCTACATGCTAGGGTCAAAACCCCCCTACGACTGTAATTCCTATTGGAGTTCTATTACGGGGCCTTTATAATGCGTTATATAACATACTTAAATTTTCAGAAACAAAGGTAATAACGTATAGTAATAGACAATTTCAAAAACTTATAGATCACATGTAGAATTCTAGTAATGAAATGAAGTTCTTTGCGATAGCGTTAGGACTAGTTATATTGACAGTAGGAGGAATCCAACTAGCACAAGCAGACTCTTATGCTAATAGTACGCTCCCAATATTTGAACAGAAATGTAAACAAGAATTAGGAATAGCTCAAGACCGGCCTCTAGGTATGGGATTTTTGCAGTGTTTGAATACCTTGAAAATGCTGGCGAATCACACACTAACTACTGGAAAATAATATACTACTAGTAGTAGTAATAATCAGCAAAGTGAAAATGAAGATTTTGAATCGCAGAACTTTAGTGTTGCTGGAAATAGCCATTAGACTAGACTGCTGAATAGAAGAAGAGGCTATTCCAGCGTTTTCGAAGACTGCATTTGTACGTTACCCAGCATTTCTTAAAAGTGCATATAAAAGCTAATACATAATCTATCTTCAATTTACTCAGATCATAATAAGAAAATTAACCATCAATGAAGGATGAATGAATGCGCTGCCTCTAAATTTGAATTGTATAAATAGTATGTTTGCATGGACTAACCACAACAATAAGTGTTCACCACTGGTCCGTACTTCCTTCCTTATTATGATCAAGCTATCCATATTCCATATGTGCTTGGCCATGCGGGGACCAGTGGTGATTGGTAATTGTTCGTTAGTCTTATAACAGCGTAATAGGCATTAATACTTTATTTATTTATCGGTGGACGATTGAGGAATATCACCATAATCCCTCTTTTTATTATGTTATGCGTCAGGTTAGTGACAAAATTTCTTACGCTATTTTGCCACTAAGGATTCAGACATTTGCATGATTATACCTACTGAATAGAGAGCATCGAGATCCCTTACCTTATGTTGTAATGGGAGCGAATAATTATGACGACAAGGCCGAATGCAACTTATTAACGGACATGCATTATGACCTTTATTTGCTTGTCAGTACTGGAATTGATCTATTAATTATAGAATGATCAAAACCTTACCTAGTTTCATTTACTGACTATAGTCACTGAACATACCGGCTCTAAATAGTCCGCTGCAAATTGATAGGCTGGATTACTGCATGCGTTAATCATGGTTGAAGTCCTATGGACAAGTCGACAGTAGCCACAGCCGGTATTAAGGTCAGAACTCTCTGCCAGTAGGAGATCGAATGGCCTACTTGAGCAAAACGAGTTCCTATCGAAGGTAACAAATCATAATTCATGTCAACTTATCCTTAAATGTATCTTAGCGACTCATCTTCATGAATCGCAGTTATATGACTAATCTCCAGACTACCGATTCAGAGAAGGGAGAGCCTGAGATTGTGTAGTGTGTACACTATTTTACACTCGATTAGACTAGACTCTGTTCGTTACTATTTGTTCTTAGATTCCTATGGCATTCAAATGCCGGTCCTATGAAGTATAGAAATTCAGTGCGTACTCGTAAAAGCAACAACACTACAACTAAATCCTATTTGAACAGTTAATATCTATTACCACTGACAAGTCATATGACGCTATTGGATCCGAGTTTTAAAACCTAATGTGGGGCTTGAGCATCACTCCATTAGTTTGTGAAGGCATACCTTGTATAGTCTTTGCAAATCTCATTCCTGAACAATTCTATTTAAAGGGCATGATTATTGTTCTATAAGCAGTCTATCATTAATCCCCAAAATTCAATCCAATGGGGTGTTCGACTCCCCACTAGTGTGAAGTCTGTATGCACAATTATCCTTGGTCGACATTAAACTTCCTCTGAAGAATTTTGTTTAAAGGATCTGAGTTTTGTAATGTAGGCAGTCTATCAATCCACTCTGAAGAAACTGTGGCAGGATAAGGTGATGCTAATGGATTTGCATGTCTGTCTTATCCTACACCTAAATGTAATTTGTTTGTTTGTATATGTTAGTCTACTGTATGCTTGAATAGTAAATAAGCAGGACTAGTATACCAACAACATCATTGGTGAAGATAAGCGTCGACATCCTTATTCTCACCAAATGCACCAGCACGTGCATAGATCTCTAATTAATAATTAATAACACAAACGAGACGAATTCTTTGTCCATCATATTTTTCTGAATAGTTTAAACAACTCCACTCCAAGTTACCTTTCGGATAAGTATAGAAAAGTTTGGCCTTTTACAAGGAAATTTTGCCAATCCAGGAATCCTACTATAACAGCTAGTACTGACAATTATCTGAGATTAGGATAAATCAGCATTCGTGTCTAGTGGGGATTATATGGACTTGATATGAATTGTAAGTTAACATGAGATCGAACCAGTTCACCAGACATACCACTCACAATGAGGGAGTCAAGATAGAATGACATTAGAATCAAAGTATGAGTACTGTCCACTACATAACCTAGTCTTTTCTGAGGATAGTGTATGTTGGTTATGCCGCAATGATGACATAGACTGAAATGACTAACAGCAATCGCAACAGTAGGTAATTCCATTCAATGAGGACAGGAATCACTAGCTATCCATTAGAATCATTCCTTTGAATTTGTTGGTTTCTTCGCATGCCAGTGGTAGTATCGATAGGGCTCCAAATAGCAATCTGGCACTCGTAGTCCAGGGGACGCTTGCACTAGCCAGGCCTTTTTACTGCATTAAACCAGTAGTCTCCAGGCTGATAATTCCGAATATCATAGTAGTACGCGGCTTTTTCAAAATCGTTACAGATGAAACAATCAGAATACGTAAAAAAGCTAGAACTATACCTTCATGGACTACGCCTCTAGTTGATAGAAGAGAATAAAATCACTGGCCACTACAATTAGCACGCTTGAAGCCATATTGATTTGTTAAGTGCAGTGAACTAATTGCCAGTGATAAAATGCTTTGCAAAAATGGGTGTAGAGCCGTAATATTTTATCAAGCATTAACCTTGTTCTACAAGGTATAACAAGCAGGGTTTGGTAATATTACTTGCGGTTTATCCAACCAAAATTATCACGCACGACCATGCAGGATCCGGTAATATCTGGCTTGTTCCTGAGCTGGATTTTGCATGGTCAGATTTGAGTATTGTTGACTTTACCAATGGATTGATTGTTTTTAAAGGATATAGCTCAGTCGTATGTCTGCAGGCCCTTTCGAAGCCGCATGAATAGTCTTTTTGATAGCCGATCTAGTCTAAAGGTTATTCCCGGCAACATTAAAGGTACGCCTGAACAAAAGGATTCCTCTCGCGGCACCTACGCACTTCAAATTAGCCTACATATAAGTTCAGATTCATTTATCTGCAATTCTAATATTGCAAGAACACCACAAAGAGGGCAGTAATGAAATAGGCAATACATGAATCTTAACCAAGATATAGTAATATATTCTCGTATTGATGTACCATTGCCTACTGTTGAGACAACGCAAGTTCACGTTATCTACTAATATTTACCCTCCCAGCGGGGATCAACCTGATGCTATAGATGCTCTAGCAGCCGGCGTGAATAATAAACTGGGATGCCAGACTTTGCTTGGCGTTACAGGTAGCGGAAAAACCTTCACTGTTGCTAATGTGATTGCCCGTACGAATCAGAATACGCTTGTCATTTCACATAACAAGACCCTTGCAGCACAATTGTATACTGAATTTAAGGAATTTTTTCCTAATGACAATGTTGGTTACTTTGTCAGTTTCTATGATTACTATCAACCGGAAAGCTATATCCCACAAAGCGATACATATATTGAAAAAGAGACTGAAATAAATGAAAAGATTGAAAAAATGAGATTAGAAGCTACTGCAATGATTATGTCTGGCCAGCCCACGATTATTGTGTCAACAGTATCTTGTATTTACTCGCTTGGCTCTCCCGCTGAATGGGATGCATCAGCGCTGCAATTGCGAGTTGGAGGTAGAATCACGCGTTCAAAGATTATCCAAATGTTGGTTGATGCTCGGTATGAAAGAAATGATATATCACCCACTCAGGGTAGTTTCAGATCTAGAGGAGATATTATCGATATCTATCCAGCATACACACATGATATGATACGAATATCACTTTTTGACGATGAGATTGAAAGTATCTCGATTCATGATCCTTTGACTGTAAAGCGCCTTAAAGAAGTAGATGCAATCAAAGTTTTTCCTGCAAAGCATTACATAATTGATGATGAATCCAGGAGGATAGCTATAGAGTCTATAAAACGCGAACTTGAAAGTTGGGTTCCCAAATTACCCACAGAACTTGAAAAGCAGAGATTAAAGTCTAGAGTAGGTTACGATCTTGAAATGATTCAGGAATTGGGATATTGTTCTGGGATAGAGAACTATTCTCGACATTTTGATGGTAGGTCACCGGGATACCCTCCATTTTGCTTGCTAGACTTTTTTGGAGAAGATTTTCTTCTTGTGATCGATGAATCTCATGTGACTATTCCTCAAATACATGGTATGTATAATGGCGACTACAGTCGTAAGAAAAATTTGGTTGACTTTGGCTTTAGATTACCTAGTGCTTTTGACAATAGGCCATTGAAATTTCAAGAATTTGAAAGATATTTAAAAAATGTGATTTTTGTATCAGCGACTCCTGGATACTATGAAACATCGAAGAGCTACAAGGTCATAGAACAGGTGGTCCGACCAACGGGCTTAGTTGATCCAAAGATCATTATTAAGCCTGCTAAGAATCAAATAACTGATCTTATCAGTGAAATAAGAAATCGAATTGCAAAAAACCAGAGAATTCTTGTTACTACTCTAACCAAGAGAATGGCAGAAGATTTAGCTGATTATTTATCTAAAAATGATGTGCGGGTACGATACCTTCATTCTGAAATACAAAATTTGGAAAGAACGGAATTGATACGACAATTGCGACTGGGTAGATTTGATGTATTAGTAGGGATAAACCTATTAAGAGAAGGACTGGATATCCCAGAGGTGTCCATGGTAGCAATCATGGATGCAGACAAAGAAGGATTCCTTCGCAATTTCACAAGCCTTATCCAGACTTTCGGAAGAGCAGCTAGAAATATTGATGGGACTGTAATCATGTATGCAGATCATATTACTAAATCAATAGAATCTGCGGTATCTGAATCGAACCGAAGACGCAATAAGCAGATTCAATTCAATCAGAAAAATGGAATAGACCCCAAGTCCGTAATTAAACCTGTGGCTGAGAATAGTAACGAGGACATTGGTTTTTTAGCGAGCCTGCGTTCGATGTCGAGAACTGATTTGAATAAGCTAGCCGTAGAAACTGAGGGGATTATGAAGAGATATGCAGAAGAATTGGATTTCGAAATGGCAATAGAAACTAGAGAACGGTTATCAAAAATAAGAAACGTTTTAGGACAATATGCATTGTCTGAGGTGTCATAGATATTGCATGATAGGATTGTTATAAGGGGTGCAAGACAACATAACCTGAAAAATGTGAATGTTGAGATCCCAAAGAATAGATTGGTGGTAATTTCTGGATTGTCTGGATCTGGCAAGTCTACACTTGCATTTGATACCATTTATGCAGAGGGCCAGAGAAGATACGTAGAATCACTATCTGCATATGCAAGACAATTCTTGGAGCTAATGGAAAAGCCTGATGTAGACCATATTGATGGCCTTTCTCCTGCGATCTCAATTCAGCAGAGAAGTGGTAGTAAGAATCCCAGGTCTACGGTAGGAACTACAACAGAAATATATGATTATCTCAGACTTCTCTATTCTAGAATTGGTATACCTCACTGTCCGAAGTGCGGAAAAAAGATAGGTAGTCAGTCAGTAGAGGCGATAGTAGAGTCCATTATTCAAGAATGCGAAGGGAAGAAGGTAATCATTCTGGCTCCGATCGTACAAGAGAAGAAGGGTACCTATGAGAAACTATTTCAAGAGCTTAGAGCTGACGGCTTTTCGAGGATCCGACTGGATGGAGAAGTTTTAAACCTTGATGAAGAGGAAAAATCAATATATCCACGTCTTGATAAACATAAAAAGCATTCGATATCGGCGATTGTAGACAGATTGACTCCATCTTTGGAAGAAAGGAGCAGAGTGTTTGAATCTATCCAAACTGCTTTGAAGAAAGGAAACGGTCTTGTTATTGCATCCTACGAAAACAAGGACTTGCTCTATTCACAACGAAATGCGTGTCCTGAGTGTGGGATTAGCATTAGCGATTTGGAGCCTCGTACATTTTCCTTTAACTCTCCTTTCGGTGCATGTCCAGAGTGCAACGGCCTTGGGATCAGGGTAGAATTTGATCCAGACTTAGTAATTACTGATAAATCAAAAAGCATTTTACAAGGCGCAATTAGACCATGGTCAGGTCATTTTTTCACCTTTAGATCTTCTATGCTCAAAGATGTCGGGAAAAGATTTGGGTTTACTCTAAATACGCCAATTTCACAGATGACTGAAGCACAGATTGAGACTATCCTCTATGGCACAAAAGAGAATATTCATTACAGATATCGATCGAAATATTCAGATACTAAATGGGAATACAAGGGATCATTTGAGGGCGTAATACCGAATCTTGATCGCATGTATCGTCAGACGGAATCAGAATCAAAACGCGAGGAGCTGCTCCAATTCATGCGAGAACTACCGTGCGATAGCTGTAATGGAACTAGGTTAAGAGAGGAGGCCCGATCGGTGAAAATACAAGATAAATCGATAATGCAATTATGCGACAATTCTATCGAATTGATATACAAGTTTTTCAAAGTTATTGATCTAACTGAAACGGAGAAATTTATTGCAAAAAACATACTAAAAGAAATCACTTCAAGATTGGAATTCCTCTTAAACGTAGGTCTTGATTATCTGACTTTGAATCGAAGAACTTCATCACTCTCTGGGGGTGAATCACAAAGAATTCGACTTGCAACTCAAATAGGATCGAATTTAACAGGCGTTTTGTATGTACTGGACGAACCTACTATTGGATTACATCAGCGTGACAATAAGAAATTAATTTACACCCTAAAAAAACTTAGGGACCTGGACAATACTCTATTGGTTGTCGAACACGACGAGGAGGTCATGAGAAGTTCCGATTGGATGCTGGATATCGGTCCTGGTGCAGGAGTTCACGGAGGTAGAGTAGTTGCACAGGGAACAGTACAAGATATCATGTATAACGAAAATTCTATCACAGGTGCGTTCTTGAGAAAAGATCAACAGGTTTCGACTCCCAGAAATCCAAGACGTCAGACTGATAAGTGGCTCGTCGTCAAAGGAGCAAGAGAAAATAACTTGAAATCTATCACAGTTGGATTTCCTCTTGAGTGCATGACTGTCGTAACAGGTGTTTCTGGATCTGGTAAATCGAGTCTTGTGAATGAAGTTTTATTCAAATCATTGTCAAATCACTTTCTTGAGAAGACTCGTCAAGTCAGACATGATGGTATTAGTGGGCTGGAGTATGTCGATAGAGTAATTGGAATTGACCAATCGCCAATTGGTCGAACTCCTAGATCAAATCCATCAACGTATGTCAATGCGTTTACACCAATTAGGGAACTATTTTCAAAGACACCACTGGCCAAAACTATGGGCTACAAACCAGGCAGATTTTCTTTCAATGTTTCTGATGGGAGGTGTGAAGTATGCGAAGGTGCTGGAGTAAAGAAAATTGAGATGCAATTTCTGCCTGATGTTTATGTTACGTGTGACCTGTGCAAAGGGAAGCGATACAACCTGGAAACCCTGAATATCAAATACAAAAACAAGACTATTTCAGACATTCTAGATATGACAGTCGAAGAGGGATTAGAATTTTTCAATAACATATATGCAATAGAAAGGAAATTGCGAACTCTGAACGAGGTCGGATTGGGTTATTTGAAGCTAGGTCAACCTGCTACTACACTGTCTGGTGGGGAAGCACAAAGAATCAAGCTAGCAGCAGAATTATCTAAGAGAAGTACTGGAAAGACGGTTTATATTCTTGATGAACCCACAACTGGACTACATTTTGTTGACGTTCAAAAGTTGTTACTGGTATTAAATAGACTGGTAGATAAGGGAAATGCGGTGATTATAATCGAACATAACCTAGATGTGATAGCAAGCGCAGACTGGATCATAGACCTTGGGCCGGAGGGTGGAGATAAAGGAGGCAGAATTGTAGCCACGTCAACTCCTGAAGGCTTAGCATCCAATGATGAAAGTATAACTGGAACCTATTTAAGATCTAAACTGTTAGTTGATAAAACAATTACTGTAGGTGGAAACAAATAGAATATAAAATTCAGATCACATCTAGAATAAAGCAGTTTCCCCAGAGTCCTGGGGTGTATTTAATGAAAGATAAAACCGGCAGGGTTATTTATATTGGTAAAGCAAAAAATCTGAGAAAGAGAATTATGTCCTACTTTGTTGAAAAAAACGAAATATACTGGAAAACATCTAAACTAGTCTCTAAGGTTGAAGATCTAGAATTTATAGTTACTGACAATGAGACTGAGGCATTTCTTCTAGAGTCCAACCTGATCAAAAAATATAGGCCGCTGTTTAATATAGAGCTCAAAGACCAACAGCGTTATGCATATCTCAAAATTACAAATGAAAAGTTTCCAAGGCTATTAGTTGCTAGGCGCAACAGGAACGGAGAATTCTATGGATCTGGTGGTGAAATTTATGGCCCACTGGTTCAGGGTGGCTCCAAGTTCCTAAGTGTCGGATTACTTAGAAAGATATTCAAAGTACGGGTTTGTAACACAATGCCAAAGAGTCCATGTCTTGAGTATTTTATCAAAAATTGTGATGCGCCATGTATAAACAATATCAGCCAAAATGAATATGGCAATAAAATTCAATCGTTACGAAATATTTTAAGTGGAAAAGAGGGCATTGAAGAATTTGTAAATGAAATGAAATCTCAAATGGTTGTGGCTTCTCGTCAAGAACAGTACGAAAAGGCAAAAGAAATTCGAGATACGTTACTTAAACTAGATTCACTTAAGGTAAAACAAAAAGTAGAATCACTGAATCATACGAATCTGGAAGAAGAATTTTTCGGTTATAGACGTGATTTGCATAACGGAGTCGCACATGTAATGATGTTCAAAAGATCCCGCGGAGTTATTAGTGATAGAAAATCCTTCGAATTTGAGCTTATTGGAGATAACACATTAGATTCATTTCTATTCCAATACTATTCTACTGCAAGAACTGCGCCTACCTATATTTATTTAAATGAAGGGCTTGATTCAAAGTCGATTTTGGAGACAACACTTGAAAAAGCTAGTGGTCATTCAGTGAATGTTATAAGAGTTCGTCCTCATTCCGATTCCATGCAGGGACAATTAATGGATCTCATAATAAAGAACATCGACCTGCGAATCCAAAACAAATCTGATCTTGCAATCTCTGAATTAAAAACTGTACTAAACTTACCTAGAAACCCCAGAATTATCGATTGTTTTGATATATCAAACTTTGGAACGTCGTATGCAGTTGGAGCTTGTAGTAGACTACTAGACGGAAAACCGTTCAAACCAGGGTATAGGAGGTTTAAGATAAAGCTAGCTGTTGCACAGAACGACTTTGCAATGATTCATGAGATCGTTACAAGGAGATACTCATCGATAATTGAAAAGACTAATCATGAACAGATTCCGGATCTAATCGTGATAGACGGGGGAAAGGGACAGTTGCATTCAGGAGCTAATGCTATAGAACGATTGGGTTTGGATATCCCATGTATTTCAATTGCAAAAGCTGAAGAAATTATATATTCATATGAAAACGACAGGGAAATAAGATTGCCAAAGAGCAATTTGGCGCTGAGAGTTGTCCAACTTGCGCGAGATGAAGTACATAGATTTGGACTTGCATACAATGTGAAATTAAGAAAGATAGAAAAGTCTATACATAGCCGTTAATTCTTTGTTCATACGTTTCATCGAGATGAGAATATCACCTTATTTCAGAAGAAATCTGACTCTTTTCTGAAACATAGAATCATGTAAGATAACTTTCATGGTTTAACGCGAGATTATCAGAAGTCAATAGTAAAACTCTTCGGTAGATAAAAATAGGACCAGGAATCTCTTCTCAGATTATTAATTGCCAGATATACCCAGATTGGTTATAGCGGGGGTAACTAGCGGTGTTGGGAAGACAACCATTTCGGCTGCTTTTATGTACGGTTTAAAGAAACAAGGCCTCGTAGTTCAACCATTCAAAGTCGGTCCGGACTTTATTGATCCCAGCTATCACACATATATCACAGGGAGAGAGTCGCGAAATCTAGATATCTGGATGATGGGGTATGACGGTGTTTTAAATTCGTTTCATAGAGCGTGCGACGGTGCAGACGTAGCTGTAATTGAAGGAGTAATGGGCTTGTTTGACGGTATATCTGGCCAAGGCGAGCAAGGTAGCACTGGTGCCATAGCAAAGTTGTTGAAAGCAGAAGTGGTTCTAATTCTGGATTGTAGCAAAGCAGCCCGCTCCATTGCTGCTATTGCTTTGGGATTTCAAGAATTCGACAAAGATCTAAGAATTAAAGGTGTGGTCCTAAACAAAGTAGCTAGTGATAAGCATGAGAGACTACTCAAAGAGGCGTTTGAAGAAAAGATCCAAATTCCTATTATCGGACTAGTAAGACGAGATCAGAGCTTGAAGGATATTGAGAGACATCTTGGTCGAATACCAACAGCAGAATTGAACTCAGTTGCAAAGAGTAGGCAATTAACTATTGCAAAAAGTGTCTCTGAACAAATTCAATTTGATAAATTTGTTCAAAACTGGAAATTATCCTCTAAAGCCACTGTAGATCAGCGAAAGTTACCGGCACACATGTCAGGTCTACGTGTTGCTGTCGCACTAGATGAATCGTTCAATTTCTATTACGCTGATAATTTGGAACTTTTAAGAGAGAATAAAATAGATCTGATTTATTTTAGTCCTTTGCACGATATAGAGCTGCCTAAAGAATTGGATGGCCTTATCATAGGAGGCGGTTTTCCTGAGATTATGGCAAAGGGACTTGAAAAAAATAGATCTATGATAAATTCCATCAAAAAGTCTGCCGAGAATGGCCTCCCTATACTCGCAGAATGCGGAGGGTTGATGTACCTAACCAGACGCTTGTACGAAAATGAAAATGAAATTAATAAGGGATGTAAGTTGGTCGGACTAATAGACGCTGAAACACAGATGGGTTCGCAACTGACCTTGAATTATACACAGGCAAATTCAAATGGCTCGATAGTTGGACAAATTGAGTCTATAAAAGGACATGAATTTCATTATTCTAAAATCATAAATGTACCCAATGACTCGAATTTCGCATTTGACATGAAGCTAGGTTCTGGAATAGTCAACAATCGTGATGGATTTACCGTATATAACTGCCTTGCATCATACACCCACCTTCATTTTTCTAATAAGCGGCTGTTAAGGAATCTAACTGCTTCTTTTCGGTCATATAGAAGAAGATAATATGATAGGCCACACTTAATGAGATAGATCTTAAGTCAATTTATGCACCTATCCAAATTACACAATTCAAAAATCATTTCTAAGGATCGCAATAACTTGGCCTTCGAAGAAAATACTATATTAATATGTCTACAGATCTTAGTTGTATAATATGTTAAGAGCAGATGAGTGCTAGGTTGTTATCTTAGATCAGACATTGTTTTGTTTTTAGATTCGACCTCCATCTTAAGAGCTTGGTTCATTTTGTTTTCGCTTTCGAATATGTCTTTTACCAAGAATTTGCTACCTACAAGAGCTCCTATTCCTCCAAATATTTCCTTATGTTCGAATCTAACCAAAGTCTCTGCTTCGTTGCTCAGTCTGAAAATACGTTCGCCATCCAATATACCAGGTATAAATGCTTTTCCGTGCCATCTCAGCTCACTATTTGGTAAGACAAGGGTTACAACAGGATTGTATTTTCTTATCCTCCTCTTTGGAGTCAGAATTTTCAATTCTAATTTGGATCCTACTTCCAAGTCACCCTTAATTTCTTGTATAAACGGATTCCATCTAGGATAACTTCTGAAATCAGTTAGCACATTCCAAACATCAGCTTTGGTGGCTTGAATGGTAATTTCTGTCGATATTTCCTTCATCTTTTCCTATAATATTATTTTCTGCATAGGTACTATTTAATTATCTAATTTCTTATTTTTAGTCGATGGCAATGTATTGATTTGAGAATTCGATCATGAATCAGAGTCGCAATGTTCATATAGTAAGAATTGCTTTCACCAAAAGCTTATTTTAAGCTAAGAAATTCAATGAGATAATTGTCACATCATCGAGACAAAGAAGTAGCAGTCCTTGCAATAACAAAACATGGGCTAGAAATTGCACGGATTATTAGACAAAATCTTGATGTTCAAATCTATTCCCCAGTAAAATTCAGTGATTCCGATAGAGATATCAAATGGTTCACTGAACAGACTTCAAAGGTTGTTCAAAATCTATTCTTTAATAGTCGTGCATTGATTTGCATCTTTTCATTAGGAGCCGTTATTAGGCTAATATCTCCACATCTAGGTGACAAGAAATCTGATCCCGCCATTATTGTTATTGATGATAAGGCAAACTTCGTGATTAGTGCGCTCTCTGGCCACTTGGGAGGTGCAAATTCCATGACTGAACAAATTGCATCCTTTTTTCCCCATGCTAAAGCCGTGATAACGACTGCAGCAGATGTCAACGAGACAATAGCAGTCGATCTTGTAGGAAGAGAATACGGCTGGGAAATTGAGAACACGGAAAATATCACAAGAGTGAGTGCAATGATGGTAAACAATGAAAAGATTGGAGTATTTCAAGATAGTGGTCAGAATGACTGGTACAAGGGCAAACTACCTTCAAATGTACATAAAGTGAATTTTCTGGAAGAGATAAACTCTTCAGAATTTAAAGGTGGTTTGATCATATCTGAAAAGTTAATCAAAAACCGCGAAATATTAGAGAAATCTGTTTTATATAGGCCTAAGAGTTTGGTTGTCGGAATTGGATTGCATTGGGATACTACAAGAGACACGATATCAGAAGGAATCCAGGATATTTTGCTAAAAAATGATTTGAGTTTTAAGTGCATTAGAAACATCTCGACACTTCGAAGAGAAAAGGAAATAAGCGGATTACAAGAATTCTCTACGGCATATGGTATTCCAGTGCAAATTTTTGATACACAGGAATTAGCGTCCATTACAGTACCTAACCCATCCGATGTGGTAAATAAATTTGAAGGAACATATAGTGTTGCAGAGTCCTCCGCAATTCTAAGCTCGAACGGACACCTAATAATTCCAAAAATTAAACTTCCACCTAATCTAACGGTCGCAGTAGCCAAAGTGAGGTTCTGAGGATTTGAAAAAGGCCTTCTTGATGATAGATCGAGGAAGCAAAGAAAATGAGGTTAAAGATGAACTTGATTCTATCTGTACAATGTTAATGTCAAAGTCAGATTACGAGTATGCCAGTTATTGCTTTTTGGAGGTAATTCCACCCTACATCAACGAGGGAATACAACGGTGTATCGAAAATGGTGTGGATTCAATCACAGTAATGCCGTATTTTCTTTATCCTGGAATGAAACTGAAAGAATCTGTTAAGATTGCAGCTCAAATATGCTCTAACAAGAATGTAAAGGTGGCAATTGCGAAGCCTTTGACTTTTCATTCCATAATGCCTCAAATAGTCCTCGAAAGGATTAAGCAGACAAAAAGTGAATTTAAGATAGAAGACGCAGATTCCGATTGTGATATTATGCTTATCGGACATGGAAGTAGCGACAAAAGCGCTCGGCAAGCTCTCTTGTATGTTGTTAATTATTTGAGACCAAGCTTTAGGAGTGTTCAATTCTGTTTTCTAGAATTGGAGCATCCTAGTATTGCTGAAGGAATGGAATCAGCGCTAATTCAGGCTCCTGATTCCCTAATTCTTATTCCATATTTTCTTCACAAAGGTATACATATCAAGCGTGATCTAGTACTTGATATCAAAGCATCGCTTAAAAACTCTGGATTTGGAAATGCATATCTGGGTAATCATCTGGGTGTAGATAACAGAATAGTGGATCTGATATTGGAACGGACAAAGGAGGTAGAAGAGAGAGCTGGATTCTACGAAGCCTCGTGATTCTGCTACTATTAGGGGTATGTCAGACAGATCCCTAACTATAGAACAGAAAAGTTTTGAAATAATAGACACAGAAGTTGGCCAGCATCGATATTCTCAATTAGAATGGAATATCGTACGAAGGGTTATCCATTCTACAGCAGACTTTGATTTTGCTAGCAGTAACGGCATAGTCTTTCGTAATGAGCCAATAAGCTCAGCATTTTTGGCAATAAAGAAAAAGTGTGCTATTGTTACTGATGTTGACATGGTTCTGTCAGGTATCAATAAGAATTCTATTAAGAGACTTGGTCTCAAGGCATCTTGTCATATTTCAGACCCAAGTGTGATTGAGGACTCGAAGAGGTTGAACAAAACTCGGGCACAACTAGCGATGCGGAACGCAAGATCAGAAATTCATGGAGGGATCGTAGTCATCGGAAATGCACCTACTTCCCTGCTGGAAGTGATAAAAATGGTACGTGAGAATGTTTCCGTGCCGGCGCTTATAGTAGGTACTCCTGTCGGATTTGTCTCTGCATCAGAATCCAAACAAGATCTCCTTGAATTAGGGGTGCCTGCAATAAGCAATATCGGAAGGAAAGGTGGGAGCTCTGTCGCATCATCTATTTTTAACGCATTGATGCTAATTCATATCAATAATTCTCAATAATAGAATATACCTGAAAAAAACCTGAGAATGATTGGTAGATAAATGAAGAATTTGGGGATCTATATCCATAGAATAGCAGCAAATTCGAATTAACTTCAATTGAATGAAAACTAAATATACCAATTGAGTCGAAGTTGTCTTTTCTAAATAGCAGATACAGATTTTTGCTAAAAAAATTACGTCAAAATCCTGATTTTGCGAAGTAAATCTAAGTTCGAGCAATCCATTGCTGACCCTTGATCTTATTTTAGTACGAGTTAAATAATAACTTAAAATTCAGCTTTAATGTTGCGTAAATACCTGGCTCATTCTCATTAACTATGTCAGATTCTCAGCTCAATTTATAAATAGTCACTCATATGCCGTGCTTGTAATTTGGATAAACGCTACAGATTGTTCCGTCAAATTCGAACATAATAATTTCGGTTTCTAGACTACAATTAGAATATCCCTGAAGAAATTCAAACACCTTCTTACATAAGGCATCAAAAAATAATTGATTGGTATATCGTCTGACGATCTCTCCAGCATGTCTAGCTGTATTGGCTTTTTCGATTTCTGCTACTGCACTACTGGGCAAGTCACACTCTGCAGCTAATGCTGCCATAAATTGCAAATCAACATGAGAACCTTTAACGTGAGTTTGACTAACACCCATAGCCATCTTCGTTAGCTTTCCAATGAATCCAGTAATAATTGCTTTCGTGATTTTCTTAGCCGCGCACTGCCTGATAGCATATCCAATGAAATCTCCAATTTGAATGAATGAATGTTCAGGTAGAGATTTGTCGAACAATAGTTTTGCATAATCTTCACTGGTAGAACCCGTGCTAAGTACTACCGTATCACTGCCCATTGCTACGGCAACATCAATACTCTGCTTTATTGACGCTGCAAAGGACGCAGTTGAATATGGAAAAACTATGCCAGTAGTACCTAGAATAGATATACCCCCTACAATGCCGAGTCTAGGGTTATCAGTCTTTTTTGCAATCTGTTCTCCATTGGGGACTGAAATCATAACTCTGATGCCATTCTTAATGAGCGTTTCAGTAGCAATCTCATGGACAACTTGTTCTATCATTTTCTTTGGAACCTTATTAATTGCAGGGTGTCCAATCTCCAGACCCAGACCTGGTTTTGTAACTCTGCCAACCCCAATTCCCCCTTCGACTTGAACTACACCCTTATCATCTGTAAGGGAGACGGTTGAACAAATTTCGGCACCATTAGTTACATCCGGATCATCACCTCCATCTTTTATCACCGCGGCAGTGGCAGATCCATTGATCTCTTGTCTAGTCCAGACTATCTTAAGCAGAGCCTGTTTTTTATTTGGTAGATATACAATCGCTTCGTTAACAGATTCACCTAAGAGGAGTAACTTTAAAGCGGCATTAGTCGCAGCAGCTGCAGATGTTCCCGTTGTGTAACCGGTTCTCAGATTCCGCTTATCACTTTGGTTTTTGGGTGTTGACTTATGGTCAAGGTCTTTGTCACTATCATGATTCTTGTTTATTCCAGTTGATCCAGTTGCCACTTGATCATTTTTCATGAATTATACCAGTACCTCAAGTAATGGCACTTGATCCATATATTCAATGCCTTACAGTACCACCATTTTCAATCATTCACTATTGAAATCCAACATCCTGTAATCCTCTAGAAAAATTTCAAACTAAATTCAATAACTAGCTACTTAGTCAATAACGACTGCATATCAACCTTTTCCCATGTGAATGATGGATCAGTCCTACCAAAATGTCCGTAAGCAGCAGTCCTTTTGTAAATAGGTCTTTTCAAGTCCAAATTCTTGATTATCGATCCTGGACGCATATCAAAAGCTCTATTTATTTTTTCTTCTATCTGATCTTCGGGCAGCTTACCTGTCTTGAATGTATCAACCATAACAGATACCGGCTCAGCAACGCCGATAGCATATGCTATCTGTACCTCGCATTTATCTGCTAATCCAGATGCTACTACGTTTTTTGCAATATACCTAGCCATATAACAACCCGATCGATCCACTTTCGACGGATCTTTTCCTGAAAAAGCACCTCCACCATGCCTTCCCATTCCGCCATAAGTATCTGCTATCACTTTACGACCCGTGAGGCCGGTGTCGCCAGAAGGTCCACCTATTACGAATCTTCCTGTAGGGTTGACAAAGAACTTGGTTTTGCTGTCAAGCCAATCTCCACATACTGCCCTGATTATTTTATCAATGACTTCATGTCTCAATTGATCCAAACCAATCTCCGGAGAGTGCTGGGTCGATATAACAACAGAATCTATTCTTTTAGGTTTAGAGTCCTCGTAAACGACTGAAACCTGTGACTTTCCGTCAGGTCTGATCCACCCAATTTCCTTATTCCTTCGAAGTTGAGAGAGCTTCATAGATAACTTGTGCGCCATGGCTATCGGCAATGGCATCAAATCAGGAGTTTCATTAGTAGCATAGCCGAACATTATACCTTGATCTCCAGCCCCTTGTTCTTTGTTTACTCCAATGTCTACTCCCATGGAAATATCAGGGCTTTGTTCTTGCAAAGAGGTCAAGACAGCACAACTATTACTATCAAAACCGTGTTCTGCCCTGTTGTATCCAATATCACTGATTGTCTTCCTGACGACCCGCTGCAAGTCAACGCCTGCATTAGAACTGACCTCTCCAGCTACAAGCACTATACCCTTTGTCGTCATAGCTTCTACTGCGACTCGGGCATCAGGGTCGATAGCTAGAAATTCGTCTAGAATTGAATCCGAAACTTGATCACAGATTTTATCTGGATGTCCTTCAGTTACACTTTCGGAGGTAAAGAGATATCTCCTAACCATATCACATGTACTACCTAAATATATTAAATGCTAGAACAAGCTCAAAATTCCTTCTCTAAACTTATAAAGAGAACATTGTTTCCACGTATCACAACCTTTCCATAATTCGCCAGAGCAGATGAACCATTAAATTCTTCTGCGTCGACTAAGATCAAATTCATGTAAGAGTCAACATTGCTCATTTTTCCGCGGTATTCTATTTCATTTTTCAGCCTAACTGCTACTCTGCGGTTTATAGATCGCTGAAGCGCGGATAATGGTCTTTTCGGTTGGTGCTGCGACGGCGAAGACGACAAATCAATTAATCCCTGTAAAAATCAAAACATCGCCGCCAGAATAAAAATCTTCGCTTATCTGAGAGTAATTTTCAGACCAATTATTATTCTATATACAGTAATTATTTTGGACTAAACTTAATGATTTTGATTAATTGCTTTGAGATTCAACAAAGTAAATCCTTTGTAACGCTAGCACACCCTGCCCTGGTTGACAAGAGATTACTATTTTGGTTATAGTCTGTGTTCAATATCAATGCGTGGTTCATGTCCTAAACCATCTTTCTTGTTAAATCATCTTGTCACTCTAAATATGAAGTCAAATTCAGAATGGAGGGTTGGGAATCTAATCATAATTCTCTCCATAACGCCTTGGTTTTTGCTAACAAAACGAATGCCACCAAGTAAACTAGCTGAACAAGTAAACCCATAGAAACTGACCATTCCTTTGGCGTATGAAGTCCCATAATCGATTGAAATATTAGGGAAGCATGAGTAGTCGGGACAGCATAAGCGACATATTGTAAATTTAGAGGGAGTCTTGTAATTGAGTAGTAAACAGGGGGCAGAACTGCCAGTATTACATTCACAAAGGAAATAATCTGAGTTGCATTTCTGAGGTGCAGCATATGCGAAGATAGAAAAAATCCAATCGCAGACATCGAGCCCCAAACCAGAAAGACAGTTGATATCAGTAGCGGCAGGTCACTTAATGAGGTTCCGTAATGGATCACAAGAAATGCAAGAACAGCTAATGCAGGAAGCCCAAATAGGAGTTCTGAAAGCGCAAGACCAGTCATATAGGTTAGAGAAGATACCGGTGAAGCAACAAACATGTCCTGTATCTTATACTCCGTTTTGTAAAAAGAAATGTCCTGGCCCAACGACAGCCCATAGCCAACCAGAGACATCACCAGACTTCCTGCAAGTGCAAACTGTACATACTGGCCGTTGCTAACCACGAATAGCACAAAAAGGAGTGAGAAGGGGCTCAAAGCTGAGAAGACCATGGACATAGGATTTCTTCTTAGCCAGAGTACACCGGTTAGGTACGCTATGATTACCACTTGCTTACATGTAAATAATAAATTGAATTTATGATGAATTATGATGAAGTCTAATTGTAGAGGCCTTTTAAGGCTTTCAGAAAATGTTGAATTACTACCTGGAAGGTTTTAAGATAACATACCAGTTTTGTTGCCCAGATTTTTATTATTGTTGATTCTGCATGATGTAATTTTGGTGCTGTGGTAGATCATTTTTATTACGTTAGTTCATGAAAGTAATAAGACTACGGATTTGGTACTAGTAGAACTTTGGTTCAAAGTAATGTTTTGTCTTTTATTCTCATTTACTCTAATTTTGTATAGTATACCCCAAGACTATGCGACGGCTGCTGTGAAAAATCAGTCTTCTAATACATCATTTGATCAAGATATTAATATCTATAATAACCAAAAATACGGAATTAAAATAAATTATCCACATAATTGGAATTCAGTAGAAAATGTTGGAAACATTTCCAATCATTCAATTGTAGTGAATTTATATACTTATGGATATAGCAATATATCAGCATATACACAAAATGTTAACCTAGTAATTGGACAGCTATCTAACAACAAGACTTCACTACAAAATTATACTAAAGCAGGTATCGCTTTACTAGCACATCAGTTCAATAACTTTACTTTGGATCATGTAAATAAGACCACTCTATCAGGTAACCCGGCAAGTCAGATAATTTATACATTAAACGACGGCCAAACATCGGTAAAGCAAATGCAAGTTTGGACACTAAAAGACGGCAAGGATTATATTCTTACATATTCAGCTGCTCCTTCAAGTCGATTTGATATATCAACTGCAAAAAAAATAATTGATTCATTTGTGATATCAAAGTAGATTTGAAAATACAAAAGGAAACTATTGGCAGGCAACTCTGCAAGAATATGTTGGTATCTACGCTTTCCACCCTTAGAGAACATATTTATAATAAAGTATAAGACTAGACATAATTGAAGAATCCTTTTAGACTAACTTTATTTATGATTCTTTTCTTTATTTTCTCGAGCATTTTTGCCAATGCTGGTTTGATTGACGCAAAATCGTCGAATGTTATAGAGAATTTATCTAGGAACGATCTGTGGACTAGCTTACCATTATCGTTTCAACACTATTTAGTGTCAGGAGTAAGTACTATGATCCCATCCAAACTGGCTTGCAGCGGGAGTTCATTATATAATGTGAGTGTGCTACCTTCAGTTATTAACATCTATTCAAAAATGATTAAAACAGAAGGAGAGATACAACTATCTAACTACATACCTTTACGATTTCCACACCATTTTTATCAAGTCACAGCCAGCAATAGAGCAGATTCGTTGGCCGCTGACATTTCATGCATTGATTCCAATAGTAATACCAATCAAAATCTGAAAGAATTTGGCCTTCAAGACGTTGCTACCAATACGTCTGAGAAATTGCGTTATATGGAACAGCTTTCTGAAGTAGGTCCCAATATCGGTGCATTAACCGCAATGGGAACTGATGGTGCAATCCTAAATAGCACAAGCGCTAGACCAGAAGGTAATATTGTTCGGAATTCCTTTTATGATGTACGAGGAGTAAATATTGGGGCCTTGGCTGCAGTAGCAGCAGACAAGGCAATTATTGACGCTACTATAACTCAGCTAAATGGTTCTGCGATTACCATCAAAGTTGCAAATAATACAATTCAAAAAGGTAACAATCAAAGCATAGGGATTACATTAATAGACAAATTAACGAAAAAAGGTTTGCAAAATTCAAGCATAGATGGTTGGATAACTGATTCGTCAGGGATTTCAATGGATTTTTTTTCTGGTTTAACAAATAGTTCTGGGATGGTGTCCAGCTCTTTGAAAATAGGTAATGATGCTGCTCCAGGAAAAGCTACTATATTTGTAGAAGCTTACCACAGAGGATATCAGAGATCAGCCAAGTCCGCTTCTTTTCAAATTGCGCCATAAATGTTATGCAGAGATAGATACTAAATGAAATACCAATCCATTCAATACGTTCTGAGGCGTTGCCAAACAATATCTAGCATTAAGCTGTAATTATGGTCGCAAAACTTCATCCAACTGGCAATTGCTTCACAGCACTGGCAGCTATAAATAATAATACGATTATTTGCGATAAGATCACAATCATATTCACAAAAATGTATTCGAGTATAAAGATTAAACTCAAAGTTTGCCAGCAAGATATTACATAATTGACATTGCAACCATTCCTAATATTTCAAACACTTTCTTCATAACAATTTCGAAAGACTTTACCAAGGCGAGCCTCAAAACAACCTTATTTGGATTTGGATCCCGTAAAACAGGGGTTTTTTCATAGAAAAGATTGAATTTCACTGCTAGTTTGTATGCATATCTTGCTAATATTTTCGGATTTAAATTTTTAGCCGCATCCTCCATAATCATGTCAAGTTTTGAAATCTCCATCAGCAACGAAGTCTCTGATTCCTCAG
>JBEDUN010000097.1:0-18716 GCA_040414675.1 Nitrososphaeraceae archaeon
TTAGTACGTTGATAGATTTACACACAAAAGGCAGTGCTGACCTAGGAACTATACCAAGTCAAAGTACGATTATAATACCCCTTATGCAGGATAATAAACTTGTAGCATACGAGTTAGTACATTAGAAATCTATGAGTAGTTACAGCTAAATAATAATTCCTTATGATCTTCTCTTTTTTTGATACCTTACAAATGATAAGTCCTTTTGATTTAGATGCTGTAGTATACCTAGCAGCTTCAAACCATGGTAAAAATATTTACCCACAATCGTTATTTGATTAGCTAAGTATCCTGTTTCATTTCAAAAAATCTGTTAGATTAGCTTGTCATTTAGTAGATACTTCTTGTTTGAAAATACTAGTAGTAGAAACAAGATAATCCAAGTATACCTAACAAAAATAATCCCATATAAAGCGTCATAATTTTTGCATCCTACAAGATATAAACTATTAATTTGGGGTCTTGAATTTGAGGTTTTCAGAGTGTAGAAGACATTTAAAAAAAGAATAGGAGTAGGATCTATCTATTAGTTGATTAGATCCTCTATTTTTGTTGATTGTATTTGTAGCACCAGATTTTTATTTATCCAGTTTATTCTTGAAGAGAGACTTCTACTGGTGTGGGATTAGTGAATATGTCAAATACAGGGGATCTCTTTTGCGCCAATTCAACAAGTTCTCTTATTTTCTCCTTTGGAGCTTCGGATTTGACTTTGAATGTCACCTTTACCTTCTCATATCCGTTTCTAACATTTTCATTCATACCAAGAAACCCTTGAACGTCTACGTCACCAGATAACGTGGTTTCTATCTCATCTATAGCTACTCCTTGAGCTGCTGCATGGTAGACGAGAGTTGAGGTCAAGCAACTACTCAGAGCTACAAGTGCATACTCGCCTGCATTGGCTCCTTTATCTTCTCCTAGGAGAACTGGTGGTTCGTCTTCGTCATACACAAATGGTCGGCTTCTGGTGTGGGTCTGGCCTGCACCGTAAAAGTCATCGATGGTTATTTGGTTATGGACGCCCTCAATCCGTTTTCCTTTTGCACGGAAATTGAATTTTGCGAGTATGGGTCTGCTTCTTATGGCATCCATCGTGCCAATAAGTTTTGTGACATTTACCCCATTTACGATCTTTTGTTCCTGTTCTTCCACTCGTTCTATTTTATTTTCTATTTGATTTATTTTGCTCATAGCATATGATATCATGATAGCACAATATAAATCTTACTATTGATGATATCATGATACCATTTATTTACTTGTCTACTAGATACCATTAAATGAGGTCTGAAACCATGAGATAAGCCTAATCAGATTCATATGAATACTAAACATAATTATTCGGAAAATAGCTTTTTTAACAAAAGAAAATAATACAGTTTTTATTTAATTCATTCAGTTCAAACAGGAACTATTCTTAATTTAGATACATGCTGCATTTTTGCAGCGACAAAATTATAATTAAATTATTTGATATTAGTTTAAAAATAGCTTATGTACATTTTCTTTTGTAACATGTAGTTTGTGGACTTCATCTCTATTTAGTAAAAAGATCTGATCATGCAATTCGAATAACTCCAAAATGTCTTTTATTTCTGAGCTTAGTAAAGTTGGTGTCTTGTAAGTACAGTAAGCCAGACCCGCTATTCTATTATTGTTATAAACTTCTTCAATAGTTAATGCCTGCTTTAATGAGGCCTTTGCTATATCATTTATCAGTAAATCTAGACAACATACCTGCTTGTTATCTGCATTGTTAATGATATTTTCAATTATCCTACCAAAATATTTCATGATACTTTTTTGACTTTGACTTTGACTTTGAGTTTGAGTTTGAGTTTGAGTTTGAGTTTGATGTCGGATTTGTTGTTGTTCTAATAACAGATGATGCTCCTTATTCTGATAGCTTCTTGATTCTGGAGCCCTAGTATTAGCTGAAGCATAATAATATGGCATAATTGTTGCATCGTACCACTTGAGTTTAGACAAAAGATCAGACGACTGACTGCCTGGCGGACCACAAAAGCATCTAAACAAATCGCCTTCCTTTGCAAGTCTATCCATTGACTTTAATAGTCCTATCAATGATTCATCATCTGAATAAATTACCAGATGATGCTTTCTTGTAACTTTTGATTGTTGATGATTTAACCATTGGTCTACCGCATCCTTTACTATTGAATTTATAGAAACACCTCTTTGATTTGCCATTTCTCCTAGCTGCAAGTGAACCTTATCGTCAAATCCTCTAATTATTAGGTTGTGTGCCATGCCACAAAAACTATTAGATGAGTTCCTATTTATATATATCGATATCATGATAGCATATCCGTATAAGTTTATATTATGCTATCATGATAGCATATACTATGAGCAGACTTGATGATAACCAAGAAAAAAGTGAATCTGCAGCACCAGAAAGAAAGCATTTACGAAGAATCATAGTGATACTAGATCATATAATAGAATATAACAGACTAATAGAATTAGCTGACTTGGTAAAATATCGTAGTAAATTAATGTCGTACTATGGACTGGATCTGAAAACCGGAAAATGGAATACTAAACAATTCCCAGTGACTCAAACTGATGCACAGATGGAGGGAATAAAGTCAGATATAAAGACGTACAATAAGGCCGTAAGAGATTTCAATATGTATGAAGAATTTTTGGTGAGAAAATATTGTATTGACATTGTTGGACAGGCTTACAAAGTTGATGATGTTATAGTATTTCATCCGCCTTCTGCTATTTCTTGCCACTTATAACATAGTTTTTATAATCTAGTATGATATCTCAGATGTCTCATTACTATATTGAATTTCTTATATGTCGAATTTTTTTGTCTGAAGTGTAGATGATAATATATAGAATGTAGAGACAATCGTCAATTAATTTCATAATTCTTTTCCTAATGCACATGAATTAAACTATCTTAGTTTCCTGCCTTGACTTAAATCATCTGGGTCTACCTATAACATACACAACAGTGATATCCCGAATAATGATCTCTGGATTGTCGGCAAAAAGATATGCTACTCCCATAGATTTTGGGATTTAGTCTAGGTAAAACAATACATAAGTAAAAGGAAAAGGAAGTTAGTTAGATTATGGACAGAGATAATGTATTTATTTACTCTTTGATTATATTGTTTAGCCTCTGTTTTACAATACTTGAAGTAGGAGGAGTAGGGGTACAACAACAATCTCTTCTTCTGTCCGAGAAAGTTAAAGGAGAAGGAAATCCTTTAGCACCTATACAAAGTCTTGCAATGCCTAACATGCAAGAATTCTCTGTCCCATTAGGTTCAGGACCGCATGATGTTGCACCAGCAAATGATGGAAAGACAGTTTGGTATACCGCTCAGCAATCTGGCAAGTTGGGACGGTTAGATCCAACAACAGGTAAGACTCGCCAAATATCATTTGGTTATGGGTCTGCACCACATGGTGTCATTGTAGGACCAGATGGTGCACCTTGGATTACAGATGGAGGACTAAATGCGATTGTGCGTGTTGATCCCAATACAGAAAAAGTCAAGTTATTTCCACTACCTGTAGGCACAGGTTACGCTAATCTAAACACTGCTACATTCGATCGTAATGGAACACTTTGGTTTACTGGTCAGAGTGGAATTTATGGCCGTCTTGTTCCTTCAACAGGTAAGATAGATGTCTTCAAAGCGCCACGTGGGATAGGACCATATGGCATTTCTACTACTCCAGATGGTACATTATACTTTGCTTCCCTAGCTGGAAGTTATGTAGGCCGCATTGATTTACAGACTGGAAAGGCTACAGTACTTGAACCACCTACACAGAATCAGGGTGCACGACGTATATGGCCAGATTCTCATGGACGTCTTTGGGTAACGGAATGGAACGTAGGACAGTTGGCCGTTTATGATCCCACTTCCAAGATATGGAAGGAGATACGGCTGCCAGGAAATAACCCGCAGCCATATGCTGTATATGTGGATGACAAAGACATTGTATGGTTAAGTGATTTTGGTGCAAATGCATTACTCCGTTATGATCCCATACAACAAAAGTTCCAAGTATTTTCCTTACCAACTCCGAACGCCAGTGTGCGTCAAATTCTTGGTAGACCTGGAGAAGTATGGGGAGCAGAGTCTGGAACTGATAAACTTGTAGTAATTCGAACTGATAATAGTTGAATAAAGATAATTCCATATCATATTTTTTACATAATAAAGATATCCAGCGAGTAAATATTGCCTTTTCATATATAGTTGTTATAAATGGATATGTCATTTTCCTTTTTGGCTTTTTACATGAGTTAAAGAGCTGAACTTGAAGTTATGAATAGGTATTCTCAGCGAATTTACTTTCAAATGAATAAATATTACTTATTACAAATCCACACCTGCTGATTGAAATTATTTTATGATTGTTCCATCTCATTCATGGTAATCTATTACCGGACTATTTCATATGCCTGACATTCGAACAGTATCAACTATTGTAAGCCACATTTATGAAACCGGAAAATCACAAAGATGTATGTATATCTACTTTTTATCGGGCTCGTTTGCAATATCCCGCTAATTCTGACTGGAGTATGATCTGATCTGCTGATTCTAATATTCTGCTTCTGAATCACTTCAAATTATTTCCATTTGTAATTCAAAGATTACATTCTAGTACAGATAAACGCAAGACAGTTCTCGATGAACATAAAACTTAACTTCTAGATAAATTTACTATCCGTAGATGACTCTAAGCCTGAACTGTAAGGATGCTGGAGATCCAGTATGCACACATACTATGTATGGCGAGACCGAAGAGGAATTATTAGAAAATGCAAAGAAGCATGGAATCGAAGTACACGGATATACTAAGGAACAATGGGACGAGGAAGTCTCAAAAAATAAAGACCACTTCAAAAAACTAATAAAAAGCTCGTAAATTATCTTTAGTCTTATTTTTTGGTTGAATATCTAAGAGGTAATACTATCTACGTAATCCTTTAATTCTAAGGCCACATTCAATGTCATCAGCAAAAATAATCCTATGCTGTATTCCTGTCGCGTAGGGAACTGATTTGAATGTCCTTATGATTATGAGAAAGCAAAAGAGTTGAATGCTGTTGAGTTACCTGGTTTGTGTTGTAGGTTGATAATGTCGTAGTTCCTATGTCAATTCGCTTTATCATTTTGCATTAGATTGGTTTGATCTTTGGATCGTTCGATTGTTTTGAAAGTAACTGCTTTATCATTACTAATTCTTATGTATATTATTTTTCGGAGTACTCGTAAGGTTATTCTGATAGTTATTTGGTATCCCAGAAATAGATGGTGGCCATATAGTTAAGTGAGACAGCTAACCTCCTAGTTACGTAATGGATCTAATAAATACCTCTTAATTTATTGTTAAGTTATAATGCATATGGCATCATGCCCAATTTGTAAAAAGAAAATGAGTGAACATTCCGAGTTTCAAGATAAAATATGCAAAATGATCACGATAAAGCAGTTTGCAAATTACTCTCCTGGTTATGATGTTCAGTTTAGACCTTTCTTCGACGAATAAGATCAAATCTGACTGTCTGGGCGTATCTGGGTAAGGTGAATCCTTAGATATATCTCCAAAGACCTAGAACTGTTCTTTTCTTCAGTATGGAACAATTGTGCAGCGCTGAAATTATCTGCCTAATTATTGGGCATGTAATCGCGCTAAATTCCATTCTTAAAGAAAAGAGCTTTTCATGTAAAAAGTAGGGTTCACTTCTTACTATCTTATCTGGATAGTGTTATCCAAGTTTATCAAAAATATGTCACTTTCTCTTGATAGTATCTAGTACACCATAAATAATTGTGCATTATAACATAGTTCTGCGAAATGGATCTACAAAATGGGTAAGCGTCTTAATTGATATGTCAAAAGCGGTCTCGGATTCGAGAAGTATAATTGGAAAATGTTAGCCAGAAGCTACTGTGATTTTACTAATGGATCTATTCCTCAGATTACTGGAGTCCATTTAGTAATTAGAATTAGCACTAGATTTGCGCCTTTATTACTCATTCTGTTTGTAGCAAGTACAATAATTCTTCCAACAATCATTGCTCAGCCAAGTTATGCCCAGGTAGCATCTCAAAAGGAAAAGGTTATCCTAACAGCTGTATTCGTACAGTTGCATACTAATCGTGAAATGGGAAAATCTCTACTCGATAATGCACTCAGCAAGTTAAAAACAATGTATCCCAATTTGGACATTCAATTAAACTATTCAGAGTATCCAACAAATCAACTTCGAACCCAGTTATTAAGAACTCTCAATGGTACTAAAGCACTAGGATCAATTGATCTAGTCTCCCTAGATCAAATCTGGCTTGGAGAATTTGCGCAGAAAGGACTTTTGGCTGATCTTACAAATTATACTAAGAATTGGGGAAGAGAAAATGACTGGTATGATGAGAATTGGAATGGTGGTATATACAATGGAAAGATGTATGGAATATGGGCATGGACTGACATTAGAGGTATATGGTACTGGAAAGATCTTTTGGACAAGGCAGATGTCAATCCAGATTCCTTAAAGACGTGGGACGGATATATTGCAGCAGCAAAAAAACTAAACACTGTTCTTAAACCAGAAGGGATAGAAGGCGTACATCTTACAGGTGCTAGTCATTCTCCTGACTTGTGGTATCCATACCTTTGGATGCTTGGTGGCGAAATACTAAAGATGAAGTCTGGACATCCAACAAAAGGCAATTACTGGTTTCCTGCATTTAATAGTACTGAAGGTGTAAAGGCAATGAGTTTTATAAAACAGCAGGTAGATGCTGGCATCAAACCTCAGAAGACTCATTCGTTTGGATTGGAGTTTCTTGATAGAAAGTTTGCAGTAATGATTGAAGGCTCATGGCTACCGGTACCATTTCTTCAAAACATGACTGAAAGGGATTTTGAAGATAGGGTTGGTTTTATTCCAGCGCTGCCGGTACCATCTAAAAATAACACATCCTCAACTTTGATGGGTGGTTGGGCGTTAAGTATACCCAAGACTTCTATCCATAAGGAACTAGCCTGGAAGCTGATCGAATTAGCGCTGACTCCGGAGATCCTTCGTACTTTTCTTCTCCAAGGAGGATATCTTCCAACTCAGATTTCTATTGGTAAAAATGATTTATTAAACTCAACTGACGCCTCATCCCACTCCTCCTATCCCTACTATGGAGATTTAGTCTCCATGATCCCATATGCAGGAACACGACCGTCAATTCCTGAATATCCTCAAATTGCTGATAGTATACGACAGGCCATATATGAGGTTCAATTTCAGAATAAGGATCCAAAACAAGCATTAGACGAAGCTGCTGCAAGATCTGCAAAGGTATTGGGATGGTAGCCACAATCTGAGAATGCGGCCGGACTTCACTGAACTAAAAGAATTTTATCCCCTTAGCAATGGTAATATTTTATCGTCAATCAGTCAGTCCCGTTGGATGCACTGTAGTGCTCATAGTAATAATCTACAGTTATTCATCTTCATAACTATGAAGGACCAACCTTTAGGACAACTAGATGTTGCACTACTCTAACCATTTGGGGGCAGTTCCATGGGCTATTCCTTCAGTAGTTGTTGTCAAATTCCGTCTGTGAGAATTGTCAGTACCACCAGCAATAAGAGGAGATGCGTTCTAATTTCATTGTTGTAAGGGCTGCAATCCTGGATTAATAGAACTTGATTATCATTGATAAAACTATGCATTGTTTTTGTGTCGTCGTTGTTGCGAGCAGCAAATGTTGAAGCGATCATAGATCTAGTAAATCGCGTATGTATCTATCATGAGGCGCTTCCCCATTATGGTATTTTATAGAGGAGAAACACCCTAGCAGTACGATGGGAAAGTTGATGGGATATTTAGCGAGCATGCCTGTTCATCGTCCTGTTATTGATGAATTCAGCTATACAACGTCAGTCTGAGCGTAATAATAACAGGATTAAATATTAGAAAAGTCAAGTCATCTACCTTACAGTTAGTACTGGACAATGAGCATATCTGACAACATACTATGCAACATCTCCTAGCAACATACTCTTGAGTTTAGAAATACTAGTTCTACGTAATGATATTTACAATTAACAAATTCATTTATAACATAACATTAGCTATAAAGATCATATGCAACACAATTAAACTAAGGTCTTTTCCCACTTCTTGCTCAATGTCGATATCTTTAGCGGTATAGCTAATATATCTAATAGTTACACTTTCGCCCATTATCTAATCTTTATGACATATTAGAGAGATACTAACACGCATCGGGAGTTTGTTCTGGTAGCCTTAACATCGATACAGGATTTTTCTAGCAATTCTATGAGCAAGACTTTTCCATCTCGGGCTAGGTAAGACATTATGCAGTTAACATATTGGGAATAAAAATCTCATCGTCGGCTACACTAGGATTCTGAATTTTAACAGCATTAATTGTATTAGTTTGTTTACATCTAGTACATCCAGATTTTGTTATAGTTATTGCATCGTCATATATTATGTAGCTTGATACTTCTTTAGACACCGTTTCTGTCTCTCAAGGTTTAGGTTTGGCATATTTTTGTAATCCTTTGAAGATTATACCTAACTGTTGCAATGACTGGACTTGGCTAACAATTCTTGTACTTTAGCTATTTTAAACGTATACTACTTATTATATTATCTTCAACTATTCCTTAATTGATTTGATACGTTGCTTTGGATCTTTATTATCATTCTTGTTATTACTATTGGTCAGTTTTGTTTTGGTGTTCCCAGTATCGAGCACAAGTACTATCTCTGTGGACAACAAATTTCTAAATTATATTCAAAATAACAGCGATCATCTGGCAAAAGCTCTGGCTACAAGATATCCTGATGTTGGGATACCGTCTACAGGAGGCCCAATTCTTGTTGATCCACATCTTAAGGCAAAAGTAGTATCTGAGGGATTATGTTATCCAACCAGCATGACTTTTTTGGGCCCTAATGATTTCCTGGTTACGGAAAAAGATGCGGGCACGGTGAGAAGAGTCGTGAATGGTACTGTACTACAACAACCTTTGCTCGAAGCAAATGTTGCAACCTATGGACATAGAGGATTGTTAGGAATCGCTGTCTCTCTAGCTTCCCCACCAATTACATCCTCCTCTAGTAGTAATGGGACCCGTAACACTACTACTACGTCCGTTTTTCTATACTATACTCAAGCTAAGACACATACTGGTGATGATGCTACAGAGGGAAAACAACCAGCAGGTAACCGACTATACAAGTACGAACTGGTGGACAACAGGTTAGTAAACCCACAACTTTTGTTAGACCTTCCAGCAATCCCTGGTGCAATTGGAAATGGTGGCAAGGTGATAGTTGGACCGGACGACGATGTGTATCTTACAATAGGTGATGTTGGTATTAAAGGCCATAATACTAAGGCACAAAATGTTCAGAATGGGAGTGAACCTGATGGAACTAGTGGAATTCTTCGAGTTCACCAGGATGGTAAGCCAGTAACACCTGGCATTTTGGGGAATAATTATCCCTTAGATCTTTACTACTCATACGGGATTTGGAATAGCTTTGGAATTGCTTTTGATCCAATAACAAAAATTCTATGGGATACACAAATTGGTCTTCCATTTGGTGATGAAATCAACTTTGTCAATCCAGGCTTTAACAGTGGATACAATAAGATCGACGGCATTTGGCTGCACAGCTATAGTAATGATCAGATAGAGAAATATGATATTGCTCCTCTTCATCCGAATAACTTGGTAGATTTTGCTGGAAAAGGCAAATATCATCCACCACAATTTACTTGGTTTAACAAAGTAGTTCCAACTGGGATTGCATTCATGAATTCTAAGAAGATGGGAAGTCAATATGAAAATGATATGTTTGTTGGAGATGATCTGAATGGAAATATTTACCACTTTAAATTAAATTCAAAAAGAACAGGACTAGTGCTACCATCTGGTCCACTTAGAGATTTAGTAGCAAACAGCACCGATCCTCTTGATCAGATAATATTTGGAAAAGGCTTTGGCGGTATTACTGATCTTAAAGTAAATCCCTATGATGGCTATCTATATGTTATGACATTTGATCAAGGGACAATCTATAGAATAGTGCCGATCAATAAATAAATAAAACCTAGTCAATTTAATTTTGGAATCGAACCTAACATCTCAGAGGTCTACTTCAACAGCTACATCAAATTTTGTATAATACTTCTTCACATCTCCTTCCCCATACTTAGATCTGAATTTTCTGACTATTTCGTCGACCTTGTTATTCTCTTTTATTGGTCTACCTCTTGTATGTGTGTCAACTCCATCAACAGAAATCTTTAGTGACGGATCTGCTAGCATATTCTTGTACCAATTAGTGTCGGAGCCCTGTACAGGAAGCAAATCCAGTTTGTTACCTTCATACGAAAACCATATCGGCCTAGCAATATCCTTGCCTGACTTTCTGCCTTTAACGCTAAGTGTGATTTCATAGGCGCTAGCAAGTCTATGGCGGAGATCGGCCTTGGACATAATATTCTATGCGTTATATGACAGATATATGTTTCCAGAGTTAAGCTAGGGATAGAAAGTACATTACTGGCAACAAGCGAGAGTTTATGATAAATACATCTCATTTGTATATCATCTTTTGTATAGGTCGCATTCTATTTACCCAAGTTTCACTCGTATCAAATGAAAACATGGTAAGTGACAGGACCTTTGAAAATGTATGTATTGTTAGATATTATATTTCCCTATTAATTCCGTAATGGAATACTGGTAACATGGTATGTATAATGATAGGCATATGTACATGAGGTATCATTCTCTTAGCATTTTAATACAACGCTTTTCTTGGTTGTCAAATTTAATCTAAATCCTTCGGACTGGTTAAAATGAATATCCAGAGAGGTTTGTTAAACCATAATGACAAGCAACATACGCAGTAAGAATGACAGATTAGAGGCAACCTTTTTCCAGTGGTCATTAATAATGTTAGTTAATGAATCAGTCTACGGCCATTTTTATTCCAATATGATGTAGTAGAATATGCAACGTGGGAGAACGGAGTTAGTGTTGCCGATCCTTCTTTCCGCAGTATAATTTAAAGTGGCAGAAAATCTAAAATTGGGATGATATTGGTCTATCTATGGTGCAATAAAACAATAACAAAGCTATATGGCGATTATGGCAAAGATTGTGTGTCAATATTCTTATTCACTATAGTTGCTATTTTTGCAGGACTCTCAACAACGCAAATTGCACATGCATTTGCAGTTAATAGTCTTTATCCAAAGCTCCATCTATCAGATGTACAAGAATCGACACCTCCATTTGGGCTCAACGTAAGTAAAATTATACTTTATAGTATCGTTATTGCTATTCTAATTCTTACCAGAATCAAGTGGGCTAAATATGGAAGGAAAATAACGAAGCGAAAGCTAAAAGTCGAGACTATTTTCTTCTCAATATTGGGTTCTATTGTTATTTTTGATTCATTTTATGATGTTGGAGTTCCAATATTATATATTATTCCTTATCTTGTTTTGTTTTTTGGACTACAGCAGTATTCATTTCTACATTCAAATCGGCTCATATCGTTCTGGAAGGAATCCAAATCTGGTTCTATTTATGTAAAGGGTGGAACCCATATTCATTTTACATATGTGGTAGGAACAGCATCACGTATAATAATATCTCTTTTGTTTATTGGCAGCTTGTTCTCGTCAGATCCACGAGGATTAATTCCAGCCAATGAGTCAACAGTATTGTATGCGACTATAGCATTTGATTTCTTGTTAGTAATCTCTCTCAGTTTGTTAACAGGCATAAACAGAAGAATATATATTCGATACAAATTGATTACCGAAGGAAAAGAGAACATACTGGAAAAGTAGAGGCTATCACTTTGCTTGTTTCAGAAATAGAAACAAATTGCATTGGAATATTTGTGCACATTTACAATTGTACATGTGTCAAAGTTGTCAATAACTTACATGTTTGCTTGCAACTAGCAGCTATGTAGATTTTTTCTCACTCGATTATAACCAGAAGTGTTTCTTGGATCAATGTATCAAAATATCACGATGAAGAATTGCTTGAACACTACTAGTGCAGAATCGCTTTAATTCCAGATAATGCTTCCTTGCAAGATTTGTTCCTTTTTATCCATTATTTCGTTTATTATTCATTGCAACAATATTGGATTGTATCCGCAAGACCGAAAAGGAAAAAGGCAAGTTATAATATATTATATTTGGTGATCCAGTAATAGATATACCACTTCCACCTGAAGCCCCACCTGAAGCGGCAATATTGATATTTGCGCCCTACTTTGCTGCAACAATCGCAGCGATACTATATACAAATAAACAAATTAAGAAAGGCAATCAGGAGGACGAAAACAGCAACAAAGACCTGATTCGCAGCGATAACAATAATTATGATTAGGTAAAGCTGAAAGACAGGTTGCGGTAGTCGTGATTATCTAGCTCTATCCTACAAATCGAAAATTGGTAAACCAAGAATTCTTGAAATACTTTGGGTAGAGGAGGGAGCCGATTACATTATTCCTTGTTTCAACCTCAACCAGAAAAATTTGAATAAAACTAGATTCTAAAACTACATCGAATAACTAGATTCATTCTATTCACTATATGTCGCCTATCTAGAAGGCTTATCTATCTGAGGAGGAATGCCTTACCGCAAGGTCTGCGACAACAATCAGCAAAAGTGGAGGAAAGGTTATACCAGGTCTGACGTCATTAAATCATGGCAGGTCTTCGCCACTACAGTGGTCCTGATGGTTAAATGGTATCAGTTGGCCTTGCGTTAGTAATAGGTTCAAATTTAGAACATTCTTCGATCCCTCCTAAGCCCTGACAATAATAAAGATGATACGGTTTCTGCAGATTGTTTAGCAGATGTTTTCATTAAGTACTTTACAGACAAGTCGGTCCACCAAAGTCTTGTAGATCTTTTCTGTTTCCTCTAGAATTAAGTCATTGTAATGTTCAATCATGTACCTATCATAAGGTGGCGGAGGTAGTGTCATTACTTGTCTACTAGGGTAAGATAGATTGTTGTGTCTGTCGTTGCCTTTGCTTCTAGTCGTTGATGACAATGAACTTTGGTTATAGATGTCGTTGTTATGATAGATTAGAGCAGAGTACTCTTCTGGATTATTTCTCATAGCCTTAATGACTGAGATAACGGCTATCTTCAAAAACGTCTTGTTGTTTGATAGCAAATCAGATATTTTATTCTCTATATTCTTTATGAGTTGGACATAGTCTTCATTATTGTTTTTATAGTTATATGCAAATTCTCCTAGTCTTGCTAATTGCTGTCGTAAACCTTGCAGCAATGCATCCTCTGCCACAGATTCTGATTTAATAGCTCGTAGAACTTCTTCTTTGTTTCTGATCTGATCATTTAGATTCTGAAGCTCAACAGATTTATCTGTGATAACTGATTTCAAAATATTATTTTCATTTTGTAGCTGATTGTACCTATGTTGAACTGATGGTAGATAATCATTAGCAATCCTCAGTAGGTTAATTACTTGTGGTATACCCATTTTTGCTTCCTTTGCTGCTTTACATAGACTTACAAAGTATGATACGTCACATTTGAATTCTAAATACAACTTTGTAACGTCCTCTAATCCAACCAGCTGCAAATACTCTGAATAGTATTGGGTTGTTTGAGTCTGTCCAATATTCAAATCAATAGCCACTTGCAATGGTGTCTCGCCTTTGGCAAATTTATCATAAGCTTGTACAAACAATGACTTGTGTTCCTGTCGTTCTTTTTCTTCCATTGCTCTGTTTACTATTTCTCCAATATCTCGAAGAGACATTTTCATTTCTTGTGCTATTTGTCGATAGTTCTTGTTTTGGTTAAAGTGTAGGGCTAGAACACGTTCTTCTCTTTCTTTCTTGCTTAATACTCGATTTGAATCAAATCCTATAGTATTCATATTTAATATAGTTATAAAATACTGCATTTAAAACAAAATACAATATAAAAATAATCTGCTACCACCTTGTTCGCCATGTTACCAGGATGTTTTTACATGTAGTCTATTTGCTACCTTCTATTATCGTATAGTTCTCATCTATTATCATCTGTTTTCGTATGTTACCAGCAAAATTTTGCTGAACTCAAAATATGGATAGTATGAAGGCGGTGAACTGTGCTTGTAAAAATTTTTTGTATTACATATGTAATAACAATCAGGATAGCGTCGGAGTTTAGCAACTGTTCCACGTATTTTCAATCATACCATACTTACTATCTTCAGTATGCTTACAACCAAATGGCTATTAATTTGTGATATCAAATATGTTGCTTATTAAACATTAATCATACCACATGGTACGTTTAACTATCAGTCTAAATTTAGGGCTCTACTAGCTTGGGTTTAGTGGAAGACCAGCAACAAGCCATTATGGAAAACAAGGAAGAAAGACTAACACGAACAGACGGAATCAAGAGTTCATATTTACATATTGCTTCAAGGTAATAATAGGCCGAAAATTCACTTAATCAATATTAAGCCACAGGAGTTGTGCATAATACAGAGAATCTGATTCGCATCAGCTCCGCTTACAGAAGCGGATCATAACTTAATATAAATAATCAACTAGACGATAACCCATTGTCATTGTTATTTGACTATTGTGCTTACGATTATTAAATATCAGTTCAACACTTGACATTTGTCTTTGAATAGAAAATACAAGCAGGTTAAGGTAGGCAGTAATAGCAATACTATTGATGCATACAAGAACTTTATCAATAGCATAAACAGCACCATAACTTTTCCTATTTTATGGCATTCTGCAAGATAATAAATCATGAAGATATGTTATCAATAACACAGCCTGTACTGGAGAGATTAATACGTGATTATATTATCTACCTGGGGCATGAGCGTAATCTATTACCATCTGATATATCCTCATACATCGCTCCGATTTCTCATTTTTATGAAATGAATGATATTACAATAAGATGGAAAAAGCTCAACAAATTCAAGACAAAATATTGCAGTATTACAGAAAATAAACCCTATGATAGCAAACAAATAAAAACACTGGTAGACGCCCCCTCCCTACGCGATAAATGTATCATGCTGCTATAGCGTTCTGTGCTCTTGAATGCGCTCGCTTAATAGATCAATACCTAGAATGGAGGCAGCACTTAGAACATCTCAAACCTAATTCACCGTCACTTGATTAGGTCGAGGTACAAATCTTTTAGTCGTATACATTCAGTAGAAAAAGAGAATTTTTTTTTATTTTATACTGGCCCGCATAAAAGCGGTTATGCAAACAATCCGCAATGTTATATCGAAGGAACTAAAAAAACAGATTGGTCAAATACTAGAAGTTGCAAGACAAGATTTCAAAAGGCTAGAAGAAAACAAAAAAGAAAGATTACTTAGACTAGCAAGGGAGATTGAAGAAACAAGCTATCCAAAAAATATGATATGCGAGGAGATTTGTAAGAATATAGCTGGAGAGGGCGTTTCAGAAAGGTATATTCGTATGATTTTACCCGAAGAATATAAGAAGAAAAAGCCGCCGATAAATGTTATAGTCGATCACGGAAGCGCTTCCGTGATCGCGAGTAAGAATCACATAGAAGATAACTCTGTACCAAGTGAAAGCAAAAATTTACTAATTTCTGAGTTGGTACATCAAGAAAAAAATCCGAATATTGATATTAATCGGAAAATATCCAATAATAATCTCGTACAAGAAGCGCAGCAAGAACAGACCGATCAAGAGAGAGAAGAATTAAAGAAAGAAGTTAAAGACCTAAAGAAACACATCCAGGAATTAAAACAAGAGCTGAGCGTAATAAAAGACCTTCCTGACACAGGCTTAGGACATCAAAAAGTAAAGATCCCAGCTAATGAATTGACAAAAGTACTTGTCAACCGTGCAATGAAAATGAGAGAAGAATACCTAGTGCTATATGTTGAAAATGGAATAGCAAAGTTACCAAGAACCAAAGTCTAGATTTCGATCCGCTCAAAAGAGCGGATCTAAGACCAGAAAGAGAATAATGATCCAAAATGAGGTACTGTTCGAATTGGTTTAATTCTGGAGATTGCTTACCCTTAAGCAGCAGGAAATGGAAAGGAATATGGCAGTAAAAAAAGTTCTGGAATTAATTGAAACAGTAGTGTTACTGCTAAAGCTGGCGGTGTATCAACAAGATTGTGATATCTGGCAAGTTATAGAATAACAACATTAGCTACTTATTCAGCTTTAGAACTTAGGAATGATTGCTCAGCTGATTTATTGATAATGTCTATGTTTGTTCTGCATTATGTACTTAATAGCTACTTTGCGTAACGAAGACAGTGACGTTATTTGTAATCATAAATAGTAGGCTAGATCACTATATAGATTGTCAGTAATGGTGGTAGTAAAGTAGTAAAAGATGAGTGTGTGTTCTGACTGCTATTCTAGAAATTCGACTACTAGATCCAGGCTCATCTCTGCAATACCTATGTTGTAGGAGAAGGCTCTGGTATGTCCAAGTCTTTATGTAATACAATATACAATCCAGATGCAATTAGTGCTCCTAGAATGGGAGCTACCCAGTAAATCCATTGGTAGTCGAAGTTCCAAACAATTAGAGCAGGACCAAAAGAGCGTGCTGGATTCATGGATGCGCCACTTACATTACCCCCCAATATGACATTAAATCCAAAGGCAAATCCTATTGCCAGAAGTCCGACCGCATATGCTATTTTATTTTTAATGTTGTGTAATGTTGTTAATATAACGTATATGGCAGTAGCTGTCATAATTGTTTCCAATATAAATGCTCTAATAGCATTATTATCTGCAGGAAGTGTGAGACTAGCAGTCATAGTGCTTCCAAACATTGAATATACTACAGCTGCACCGATGACAGCCCCTAATAGTTGGCACGCAATAAACAATGCTGCTTCTTTTGCACGAATTTTTCCTGTTACTAGCAATGCTATTGTAACAGCTGGATTAATCTGAGCTCCAGAGCGATATGCTGTAGCATACGTTAATGAAATTACAACAAAAGTGGCAACCAAACCCACTCCAATCGTACTAAGCTTGTCGAGGCCAACCATTCCAACCAGTATGTTGGGTCCATGATATACAGTAGCTGCTGTGCAAACCGCGTAAACGAGGATGAATGTACCAACAATTTCAACCAGATATTTAACTTTTGAATCAGCTGCTAGATTAACATGTGACTTTAGATGTGACAAATTATCAAATGCACATTACATGTATAGTTAATACGCGTATTGTAAAAAGTATGTAGATAAATCAAATAGATCCTACGCATTTCTTATAAAATATTACTGGAATAGAAGGAATATTCAGCCTGTACTATATCAGTTGGAACGAAATGGACAACAAACACATTCTTCTACCACTAGAACTAGAGTTTATCAATTGCAAGTCGAAAGGCAAAGACAATTACCACAATCTCAGAATTTCGAATTAACTATTCGGATACGTAAGTCAACTATAAACGAATTGATGGCATTTGGCTGGAATTTGCATCAGTACAAACAAATCAATTCAAACCAAGACTTATGATGAGATAGTTGCACATCTGAAAGTCCTATGATGCACGATAGAGACGAAGATATTCTGTGACTTCTGAGTACAATTTCAGCATAATTATTTTACGAGATTTTCTGTAATTATAAAACGACTTTCGCAGTACCCAGCTGTGTGTACTATATTGTGCGACTTTGAAAGTATTCAGTCCTTCTTTGGTTGATGCGGCAAAAGAAAGAAGTAAATCAGGCTATATTCAGTATCACCCTCTGTTGGGTGCACCCCAGCTATTGCGTCAAGAATAGATCTATTGGATTGCTTTTGTTCTTTATCATATCTATTACTGCTGCTGCCGTCCACGAAAAGTTTTTACCGCCAAGGCCTTCTCCTGTGGTAGGATTAAAGTACTCTCTAAATCCGTGCTCTGCCACAAGTCTTAGTGCCCCCTGTTTTATTCGTTCTGCCCTATCAGTATATCCGTATCGTAATAGGCCATACCTTATGGACCAACTTGTATTTATCCAGACCGGCCCTCTCCAATAATCGAGTGGTTTGTAGTCTGATTCCTTTTCGTCTACGCTTGCTATGGTATCATACTCAGCTACAAAATCCGCGCCGCTAATCCATTTTACTATTACCTCGGCCTCCTGTTTTGATAGTAATCCAGTGTAAATCGGTAATAGACATGAAATTGTTCTTTTCATAATCCTTTCACCTATCATAACATCATAATCATAGAACAGGCCATCAGAACTATTTGATTTCCTATTTGGAGGAGTACAAAAGAACTTACGAAAGTTTGTTTCTGTCCTGGATATCCATCCGGATACCTCCTTCGAGTCCTCCCCGATCAATTTTGCAATTTGCAAGAGCGCCCAGTTTGCACTATATAATATACTACTGAATAGCACATCCTTGATCTTGAAAGGATATTTCTCGTACATTATTTTCCCATCATAGTTATACTCTTTCATTAAATCGACAAGGAAGATAAATCTATTATATTCATCATCAGATGGACGTTCTGACTTTTCTCCCTCAGCTTTGATATCTAACCTTTGGAACTTCGGCATCTTGGTGATCTTAACTCTTGCAAGTGCATCATCCCAGATAGGAGAATCATC
>JBEDUN010000098.1:0-7652 GCA_040414675.1 Nitrososphaeraceae archaeon
AGATGCTCTTGCTAAAAAACGAGAAATGAAAATAAATACACACATTATCATAAACGTAAAATCAGTTGCAGAAGGAATACTAGATTATGCTTCAAGTACGAATATGGATCTGATTGTTATCGGTACAAAAGGCAAAACAGGAGGACACAGATTTCTTGTAGGAGGCAACTCAAATAAAATCATAGATCATGCTCATTGTCCTGTGTTGGCAGTTAGATGAATTATCTTCAATGGGTAACAGTCTTATGCCACGACTTCGACCGTTATACCCTCAAGGACAATTGATATCAGTATCGTTTTCATACTCAACTCTATAACTTATTGCCTTCTTGAGTTTTTGATATAATAAATGATTCTACATTTCCGATATATTGGTAACTATAACTAACAATTAATTGCCGATATTATCACTTAAGGATATAGGGTAATTATTTGCGAAATTGCCATATTGGCTACGCCTAGGACTCTCCCTTATTTTTGTGAGTCGATAAATATTTTTCTCAGAAAGGCTAAAATGCAATAATGTATTTTAATGTATGCAACATCATATATTTTACCATATAAACTGTTCTGGATGACGGGGGTCGCATTAACCTCGCTCTACAACCAAGAACTTCATAAACCTTATTCTATCCATATTTTATGTGAATACAGAGTAAATATAATTTTAGTCAGGTCCAGATATGTTGTCTATCATAATCTAGTTTTCAGTATGCTAAGTGATCAACAAAACACTCTGTCCTGTACTTGATATGCTGAATGAGCCTTTCCATTAGGTTCTTCAATTCAGTACCACACATTTGTTGAGACGATCTTAACCATCAGGTTGTATTGTACCAGTGGGCATCATCTGTAAACAGAACGTTTTCATCATCCCACAAAAACTGGAGTTTGTAGTCACACTTAATGTCCTTGAAGCCCAAACTAACAGAAATCTCGTTGAATTTTGAAGTACAGCCACTATCTCAGTAGCTCATGCTACGCGGCACATTTTTACTCATTAATTAATTAATATCTGCTTATCAGTCAACTTTCCGTAAAGCCTGAGTCGATTTTATCTTAGGAACAACCCAAATAATAAATGCTGTAACGAGGGCAAGTGAACATCCTAATAGAGTATTCTGGATCCTATCATATGTGGTTATTGAAGCTTTACTAGGATTTGCAAGACCATCTAGAAGTAGAACCATAACAGTCAGAAATATGACCTGGAAGGCGTAGTTAGTAATCTTAGTAAAGGAAACATAAATGCCAGTGAATAACAACGTCAAAAGGGCAAGTAACCACTGGTTGTCTACGGTATTGATTATTACGATGGTAATTATAACCCCAATAATGGTACCAATAATACGGTGGGCGATTTTATCAAAGGCCATGAAGATGATAAGTTGAGCCGGCATAAGTATGAGTAATATTGTTTCCACAACCCATTTAGACTCACTTAGGTTAAACAATTGGGTAATTAGTAGGCCAACTACACCTGTCAGTGCTAGAGCTAAAGCGAATTGAAAATACTGAGAGCGTACAGAGAGATTACTTGTAAAAAGTTTGTATCTATCTTGCCTTGTTAATTTGGCCTGAGATTGTTGCTGTTGATGACGCTGTTCTTGTACAGATTGATTTGTCGTTCTATGGCGTTTTGAGAATTTATGAGCTGGAAAAATTGCACCAGTGAGTATCGCCCATAATCCACCTATTAAAACGAGTAGGAAATCTAAACCAGTGGAAGTTAAAGTAACATTCCGGCTTGCAACTCCAAGAACAAAATTTACAGCGACAAAAAATAAAACTATGTAGGCTCCTGGAAATACTCTCAAATAGGATATAACGAATAATCCAAGACCTAGAAGTGGCAAAACAAGGTAATCAACCATACTTATGAGCTCGCCTATGACGAGAGCCCCTGCTAAAATTACTGAAACAAATAGTAAGATACGGGTCCGCTGACTAGTCGGCAAAATTGGGTCGATTGATATAACCCAAGCAGCTCCTATTATGACAAGAGAGGATTCACCAACTTGTCCGGTAATAAGTCCTATTACAAGTAATGGCGCAATTATTGTCGCGACCCTCACACCATAAGATATATCTACCTTGTCAAAGTCTACAGTAACAAGATCATGCAAGAATTGTGATCCACGAGAGCGGTTGGATTTACTCATGCTTATTGTCTGAGTACGAATCTAGAATTTAAAAAGATATATCTAAATCCGAAAAAGTTAGTCCGTTCTATTAGTTCAATAGATCCATTTTGTTGGTTGGGGCAATGAGGTAAGACATATTTCCAACCTGATTTACTTTTATTTTTCAATTCGTCTACTTTTGCCATTAGGTTCATAACTTGATCAGATAGTGCAGTCAGTGATAATCCATCTCTCGTAGGTTTGCTTAAAGTAGATAATCACTATTGATAGTAGTTTTTACTCTTTACGCACTTCTGCTCGTTAGCTAGAAGGGATAGAAAATAATAGCGACATATTTATCAATGTTGGTTAGCAAGGAGTGATTCATATAATGCAGTTACAATCCTCTTACTCAAAAGAATCTACAGAAAATGCTAATTCTATTTTTAAAAGTATAGACTTGAATATTAGAAACTTAGCGGGTGGATATCTATGAGTGGTGACCCAGAAGAATCTACTTCGAATGGTGCCTATTATAGGTTAATGCTCTATGCAGCGTTATTCGGTGGTCTTTTCTCTCTTATAACTACTGGATACATCACACTCTACAACGAGGGTGTCAAGTTCTTTGGGCAGCATAGCGTATACCTATTTAAGATTAACTTTTGGCCGCTAATCCTGTTGGGTGTATCAGGAGTATTCATTGGTCTTGCGATCAAATTCCTTGGGCAACATGGAGGACCGGGAGTTGCCCAAGCCCAATATGCTAGGACCGGTGGCATCAACTACCGTAACTTGCCAGGTATACTCATTCAAGGTTTTATAGCATTATGGAGTGGTGCAGCAGTTGGTCCGGAAGGGACACTTGTTTTTCTTACTGGTGGACTGGGTACCTTTGTGTCTCAACGGCTGAAGCTTCAAAAAGATGATGTGCAAGTACTGGTTTATAGTGCGATAGCAGGTGCATTTGGAGGTTTCTTTGGATCTCCTATAATTGGAGCAGTTGGTGCAGTCGAGTACATGTTCATCAAGGAGCTAAATTTGTATCGTCACCTGATACCTGGACTCATTGCAGGAGCCGTGGGTTATGGTGTCTATTTTGCCATCCTGCATACTTCATTTTTAGGTGTATACGACTTCCCTAATTTTGCCTCTCTTCGTATAGTTGACCTTGTCTGGGCATTGCTGGTTGGGATTATTGCTGCGCTAATTGGGACTTTGTTCAAGATTGTATTCGGACTTGTCCATCGTGTTTTTGGCCGTTTTAATAAGAAACCAGTTGCTCGTTCTATCATAGGTGGTTTGATTATTGGTTTGATTGGTTCATTTCTTCCACTAACACTTTACTCTGGCCAGAACCAGTTACTCCAAATCGTACATAACCCGGCTGCATATGGTATAGGAATATTACTCCTGATGATGCTAGTCAAGATGTTGCTTACTAGTACGTCATTTGCTACAGGCTTTGATGGTGGACCTATTTTTCCGTTACTATTTATAGGAGGTACTCTAGGACAGGTTCTTTCAGAAGTTCTACCATTCATTCCACAGGGCGTTGGTGTGCTTGCAGGTATGGCTGGGGCTGCATGTTCATTTCTCCCAATTCCACTAACACTTGCCCTGCTATTGGGGCTATTCGGAGGACAAACCGACCTTATACCAGTCATTGTCATAGGAGCAGTAATAGGTTTCATAGTTTCCAAGGCAGTCACCCCACTGCTTCCCAAACCTCGCCCACAGACAGATGGGAATAAACAACAATAACGAGTGACGACATGCCGTTAGTCTTTAAAGTAGTGAGCTTCCAGACACAGTAGCATTCATTCTAGATATAAATCTCATCACCTGATTTGGATCTCTAAGGATGTAACTGAACTACTAGATAGAAAGATAACCACCCACAGTAGTAGGATAGAATAAACGAAATTATAGTGATGTCTATAACGGTTGTTCCATTTCACATTTACTATGTATCATACTTTCTAGTTATGCGGCTCTAGTATAAAGTTCAGTATTTTTAGCTCCAAAATCATTCCTGTATTATGGAATTAAGATAAGTAGCATAGTACAAATATGGAAATCAGGGTATATGTGGCTAAAGAATTTCAACTCTATAATAACTGACAAAGTATAAAGGAATAAAACCATGACGAACCATGAGGTTATTGCCAGGGCTTTAATGCATTATATATACTAAAGAAATCTAATTATTTTGACTTGGTAGCAAACATGTAAACCAACATGAAGTGGAGATAGATCATTCGATTTTGTATTTCGAACAGTTACTACTTCAACGAACTCATTCTAAAGGTTAACTTGTTCAGAAGGAAATTGCCGAGGGTCTAGTAAATTCCATTCGTCCATAAAGGCTTTGGCTTCTTTTTCTGAATCTATAAAGGCCTTAACTTCACCTTTTCGCATCTTATCTAGTCTGCTGATCACTTCTTTAAACTTCTCAGTATTCATTACCAATCCATAGTAATCTCTTACCCTTTCTAATGTGGTTTCGTAGTGTCTCTTGTCACCAGATGCTGTAGCATCAGATATTATTGCGACATCATAGCCTGTGTTAAATCCTTCCCTTAATGATGTCTCTACACAAATAGAAGTATCAATTCCAGTAAATACTAACAAATTAATGCTTTGACTCTGAAGCATAATTTGGAAATCCGTATCTTGGAAAGCAGAATCCCTTCTTTTGAGAATTACGGGATCTTTCTCCTTAGGTTTTAGTTCATCGATCGTTACTCCATCCCACGTACCTCTAACACAGATCGGTACTTTCAATCTCTCCTGTCTTGATTTTGGTAAGATATTATGGACGTTTGTAAGAATATCTATGCCACTATCCTCCTTCACTGCCTCGGTGTAAAAGACAGGAATACCCATACTTCTGCAGAATTCTATTAAATCTTTAATCTTTGGAATTATCTCTCTATACAGAGTTGTGTTATACCCTATTTTATCATAAGATCCACCTTTCGCCACGAAACCATTCTGCATATCTATAACAACTAAGGCGGGAACAAGAGTACGACCACTTGGCAAAGGTACTTTAAACAATTTCTCAGACTTTATATTAATCAGCTTAAAGATAAAGGTTTAGTTAAAGACATGTTGGTACAGACATGGCGGGGCAAGGCTGGTTCTTGTTCTTGTTAATCTATCCCTCGTATATATTGAATATTCATATTTCGCGTTGCCTGAATGTATGCAGAATCAACAAGTGCTAAAACCAACTTCTTGCTTGCATAGTCAGTTCCTAAAATCTTAAATGCATTTATCATCTAACCCTTCCAAAGAATTACTAATTTAATAACCCATACTTAAAAAGTATATAGAGTCGGATTCTGTTACAAGAAAATCAGCTATTTGCGTCGCTATCGGAGTGGATACAATCTACAACCTAAACTTGATATCAACTTCAAAACTCAAAAGAATTAGAATAGTCCACTCTTTGTAGACTATAATTAGTATTCATTCTGAAGACATTTTAGAATAACAATCATAATACAGGCATAATTACTTCTTTTCGTCACTTGGCATCTGTAACAAAAAATCATTCAATAAATCTTTCACTTTATAATGCTTAAAAATTTCAGTGAGGGAATCCTCCGGTATTTGTTTGTCCCATAATCTGAGCGTGCTATTGCTGAATGTAATACTCTTACCTTTATTTACTTCTGTCTTCTTACTACTATCCTCTCATTATCTGATGAATCAGTAAGTGTTATCCAGCTTGCTTGTAGTTCTCTATAGTTAGTTAAAATATATAGAGCATTTTTCTAACAAGTTTTTAGGTCACATTCTAGCACCTATTAAGAGAACAGGCTGGATGATTGAGGATAAAGCTTTAATCCAACCCTTTGCAACTGTCTTGACTGGTGTCTTGATATTTCTCACTTTAGAGAGAAGTTTCAAGTGGCAATCCTCCATTGAAGAACGTATGGCTACATATGTGGACCTGGCAAAAAAAGCAAGTCAGTCAATTATGAATGCATATGATGTAATATCAGAGCTAGAGGTAGAAAGAACTAGGATCATTGAACGTTACAAGTCTGAGGAGCAACGGGCTCAAAGACGGGATGAAATTAACATCCGTATCAAAGAGCAACAACTAATAATGGATAAAAGTAAAAAAGATTACGATACATTCACTAAAGCCGTGGAGTCACTTACAACAAAACATGAGCGGCATCAGATTATAAGTAAGATACAACACGGGATTCTCATAGCAATGATGTCCCTTATTTCTGGGTCAATCATCCTCATAATATTTCTTCCTCAGACGTTGATTCCAAGTTTAATGTTTTCTGCCGGGGTTGTTCTTTTGATCGTCAGAGTCTGGATGCACAATATAGATTAAAAAATCTAACTATATTTTATGGTTTATGCCGAGAATTTCTGATACTTGTCATATTACAACCTTTCAACAAATCTCTTGCCTTCTACACCCCAACTATCAGTGATTGCTATTTCTGAATGAAGGATGGTATGTTCAGCACTTGTTACTACGATTAGATATTCTTTTCTATTAAAAGAAACTACTTCGAACCTCTTACGACTTTCAGTGGTCATACAAGGTGTTTGAGGTAGACCGTACCCAACCATCATCATATATGTCAGAGAAATAGGAAGAGATGTTCGTTTCCCTATGTGAATAGGACATTAAGTGCGATATTGGTCGGTTGATTTAGGATATTGGTGAGAGAAAATGTAAATATATTTCTAGCAGTCATATTAAGCGGTTCGAAATTCTAATTGCTCCAACAGCCTCTGCACAACTTTAATTGCGTTTCTATTTGACATTATATATGATAATCTGGATTGAATCAATTTAATGAGATGTATATTTTATATAAATAGATATAAGCAAGACCAATGTATGATATCCGTTGGATGAGTTAGAGCTCGTTGAATCTGCAAAAAAAGTACTAGATGGCAACTGGACTGGTGAATTTACCATACCCTCAGGAACGTTGTATCCTCATCAATGGAGTTGGGATGCAGCCATGATTGCAATTGGCAACTCTTATTTTGACACAGATCGATCGATAAAGGAACTCGAACATTTATTTGCTGGTCAGTGGAAAAATGGGATGATCCCTCACATAGTATTTAATGTGAAGGAAAAAACTTACTTCCCTAGTCCTGAATACTATGATATTACACGTTCTCCCAATGCACCAGAGCATGTTAAAACGTCCGGAATGACTCAGCCCCCTGTGCATGCTATGGCTTGTTTCCTTATTCATCATAACAGTAACGATAAAGCAAAAACTAAAGAGTTCCTGACAAGAGTCTATCCAAATCTTTTGAAGTTCCACAGATACCTTATGACTGAACGTGATCCCGAAAAGTCAGGCTTGGTAACAATCTTCCACCCATGGGAATCAGGACGCGATGATTCTCCTATCTGGGATGATGCACTTGCAAGAGTTAAGATCACCAAGATGCCGAAGTTCCAAAGGTTAGATATCAAAGCTGAGGGAGAAAAGTCAGAACGTCCATCTGATGATGAATATAATA
>JBEDUN010000099.1:0-14848 GCA_040414675.1 Nitrososphaeraceae archaeon
TGTTGGTGGAAGTGAAAATAGGCGCCTGTATAACCCAATCGATCCATTTTGCAGTTCAGAGAGACAATTAGATAATGTACTATGGACGTTAGACCATATTGAAAGCAAGTTGATGGTATTAAGAAATACCATGCATACGAAAACTGCCAAAAAGATAGCTTATCAACGCACAGAATTTATGAAACTGTTTGTAAACCAACTACGGGACGAATTGCATCATATGGAGGATAGAACAGAAGACGTTACTGCAGCCTTTTTAGTTTGAATGATGATATAAATGATATAAATGACATGTAAAGTTTGGTTCACAGTTGGTATTTGTGAAGCTGTGGAAAAAACATTTATGGATGTGAATTGGATAACTTCCTAGATATAAAAACACAATGTGCTGATAACTATAACCAATCAGATTGTATCGACGTCAACTGATATGAAAAAATGCCTCTACAGAAATAAATCATCAACAACTCGCTTTTACATTTCCTAATACATTCTATCTAATTTAGGTTATACTGACAATTCTGAATATTTTGTCGGTTATTCACTTTAGATATACTGGATATACTGATGGAAATAGATTCATAAAAAACCCTAGATACCCAGTAAACAGAACCGTAATTTACAATTCTACTTTGCAAGATATGGAAAGAGATGACGCTGATATACAGACAAAGGTATACAAACTGCAAGAATTAAATCGGTCCGTAGGACAGTGGTCTAAAGTAAAAGGTGAAACTGGAGCACAACTATCAGATCAACTTGTGTCGTTATGGGCCTGTTAATAAAAAAGTTATGACAAACATGAACATCTACAATTAGATTTGTGCGTGCAATCATAATGATCTTATTCTGTCTATGATCTATACAAAACGTCAATAGAGGAGTACCTCCAGCAGTGTCATCGATCGATGCTGGTTAAAAGTCTAATTATATTCAATGTATACCAAAAATCAGTATCTACTCATAGTTTGATTCGTTGAACTCGATAACACTTGCTGCATGTACGCCCAAACTGACTAGACCATCGGTTATTTCATCGGTTAATAAAACCAGATATTGTAGCCAAGTTGTTTTCATTACGAAAAGGTGAATAGAAGCTTAATTTGAGAATTAATCTTCCGATCTATCTTGCTAATACTGCGTATTCATTGAACTTGGGATCGTAGTCAGGAATCAGGAATCAATCTACTTTCATGGTCGCCTGAAATATGTTAATAAAATTATTGGTCATTCTTATTCTGACAGTAGTAACATCTAGTAATCGAGCCTAATTCTGATCAAAAATGGTTCACGATCACGGCTTTCCTGACTAACAGATTGATCTAACGACCAAACCAGAAGATTTTCTTCACTCTTATTGCTTCGAGACACTAAAATTAGTGAGCAAGAATTCTACTAAAAGCGAAATATTGTACTATGATATAATTCTTCCAGATATGCTAAAAAGCTAAAAAGAAAAGGGACAGACATGTTGAGGTAGCAAAGACCTCTGACAGGTTATGCCACCCTATTCAAAATTATTGAAGACGTTGCTTTTAGTTCATCCAAATCAAGTTAAACCTTTCTTATACGACTTTTCTATGAAACAAGAAAATTTCGATAGCCACATCTTAAGGTCTTTCAAATTTGAATTTAAGCCGCCTATCAAAGACTAACAGGATATTGTCTTAAAACATTATGATAAATAGTTTGGATTCAAAATCTGCCTGCCAAAATGACATGCTAGGAAGCATAATTTGTAACGTTCCTAGGAAAGAGATTAATAATGTATATATATCGTTTGAGCTAATTTAGTATTTGAATGGCAGTAAAGAAAAAAACAGTAAAGAAGAGTACAAAGTCTAAGAAATAGACGATCAATAATTTATCAATAAATACTTTTTATTTTTTCCTTGACTTGGTCTACAAATCTTGTAGTCGTTAATTTTAGATCTGCTATACATAAGAGTAGATAGATTGGTACTATCCAAAGAGAAAAGATTCTAGTACTGGGATTGTCTTTCGAGGCAAGGTCTCTCTTTGATGAGTCATTTAGAATAACATGTCAAGTTAATTGATGCGAGTCTCCCTGTATAATTGAAAAATTCAATTGCTCATAAAAATACATATAATCTTACGTACGACCTAGTGCTATCTGTAAGACTTTATGATGTTGGCTCGGGTAAAATGCATGGCAACGTACCCAATGCTATTGTAGTAAGCTGACGACTAGACTATGAAATCAATTGAATTGATAAACCATCGTTCTATACGTAATATTACTTGACTGAAACCCACACTTTTCATAATATGCGTAATTGTTACAGTATCTCTGATCGCACATAAATTTTAATAAACCAAATCATATCGTAATTTCACAACTACAACAATAACATCAGTATTTGTCTTTCATGTGATAATATCTTCTGACTATGACGTACTAGCCAGTACGATCTCCATTACACATAGAATTCTATTATCTCCCTTTTTTTTGGATAGATGCTATAAAGGGAATCTTCTCAGAATCAAAATCATCATATCCTTGATTGTTTGTGTAATATGTGGATATATCAGGCTCGTAATTCCTTTCATATTTCTCCCTGACCTCTTTTTCTGTTATAGTTAGCCACACCACTTGTTCATCCCAACCTTCCACTACGTCTGTTGGAATATAATAGTAGTGTACATGTATTATTCCTCGTTTGACCACGATTGTATTTTTATTAGTTGCATCTATATCGCCTATATCCACATCATCAGATGTATGAACCGATTCTTGTCGTAGGTCTGTCTTCGTACTTGAGCCCATATGTTTATTTAGTTTAGTATCATATTTAGTGATTATGCCTTTGCTATATTTTAGCTAAAGATAACAGGCTAGCTATGCACTTTATTCCCAATGTCCTCTTTATTACATTACTAACATAAAATAGCCATTACGAATTAAATGAATGATTACGAGATTCAGAAAAAATGACGACTCATTCCGCAGGCTCACTCCTAAACCATATACTAACTTGAATATTAGTCAACTTTCATGTATGACCGTGGATCAGTCGAGATGATGCCAATTTTCCATAAAGTTTAGGAATTTCAGGTTTGTGATTCTTAAACTGGACAGACGGTGACTTCCCATCAGACTTTTGGTCATTTACCAGACTGCTGCTTACTAAGCGAGCGGATCATTGTTATCAATACTTCTACCTCCTCTTCACTCAATTTTTCAACTTCATCTATTCTATTCTTTATAACAGTCTTGGTTTCATCTACTAGGCCAACCTGGGACTTCTTCATTCTTTTCTCGAGCCTCGAGGATGTAACCAAGGCAACTAACGTCCAGAGTATTCCAATAGCAGCTAACATGACCACCGTCGCTATCGCCTTCCCAAAGAAAGTAACTGGATAAAATTCGCCATATGCCACCGTCGTTATTGTTTCTATCGCCCACCAGAATGCGTCGTTTATATTCGTAATAGTTGCATTTGGATTTGGAGATTCCGCAATATATTCACCGAAAGCTCCAAGTATAATCGTCACGGCAGCTATTATTGTCATTATAAATATTTCACTACCTCTAATGTTATGGAGCAAAATGAACAGCCGTACTGTTCTGAAAACGGTTAGTAGTTTGAAGCTTAGTAATGCATAATTGGTTGTGGTAACATTATCAATGGAAGCCAATAAGACCAAGGGTACCATGGCCGGAAATTCGTACCAGTGTCTAATGATGTATTTTCTCTTGTCTGGCGAAGCTTTAACCCTTTTGCAAAAGTCTATGACCAATAGCAAGACTACTATAAAGTCAAAGGCGTATATTACTAGAAGTTGCTGCTCTTTTAATGGGTATACGAAAATAAAGATCACTAATAGTAGAGAGATGATTGTTGACGACGTAATTAGGAGATCCCAGGTTTGACTCAATGCTAAGTAGGTATGTGATGAAATATATATGCTATATCCAGTGTCATAATTCTCTACTAAGCATTTTAGTTGCAGAAAAAACCTGATGGTGTTTATCAGATCTCAAATCAATATCAACTAAACGCCTACTTTAGTATCATAAATATTGGTTCTAGTAGTAGATTATAATATAGCACTCTTGATCATTAGCGGATCATTTAGCTTTGCCAAGCTCAGAAGCCAGCTGCTCATTACACTCCTTATAGCCATCGTCTAAAAGTCGTTCGATTGTATTTATTGAAAAATCAAATGTCTTATTTGAGATGGTGTCAAAATCATTTTTGCGTTCGAATCGAATCACATAATCAACATCTACAATATGATCAATTAATTCGCCATAGGTCATAGGTTCGTCATTTTCAAGTCTGAAGCTCTTGCTCCTTTTCTGCAAGAGCTCTTGTATTTGTTTCTTGTATTGGCTATCGTCCTCTACCATTTTTATTATAGATCTGGATAGTACCTGAAGGTCAGCTAGGATGACTGCAGCATATTCATCAAACCGGGTCCTGTCATGATATATGATGTCATTTTTCCGATCCATCAAACCGTCATAATCAGGAGGAAGATATTCCTGTTTGTGTGGATGGAGATTGACTACGGCAATTTTCAGTCCAGGAATACTATCTACATTTCTTACGTAGGCCCAATATCGTCTATGGGAAAGAATGGCCTCTCTAAGTGGGGTATTTGCTGAAATACCTCCATCCCAAAAATAGCGAATATTGGCTTTTCGTGATCCTTTTGCCGAGCCTTTCAAATAATTCTTATTTATACGTCCTGAATCTTGCTGTTGTTGCTGTTCCTTTCCGGATTCATTCTCTTCTAGAACATGGTCTTCCACCTCTATTTTTGTAAAGTCATAATTTATAGGAACCGAACAGCTTGCAAGAACAAAATCGGAGGTAATACCCTCATCATATCTTATGACATGTTCGTGGTCGCGTTGGACTAGCTCATCGTCAGAGGTGTTATTTATATTGGGTTTCACTTTTCCGTATCTTCCATAGCCAGACTTTCTAATTCCGTTTTCCTTTTCATAACTATCGAAAACCACCGTGCTACCTTCCTGTACATCCACAGCGACCAATAAAAGCCTAGGTTCATTCCTTTCAAAGGACGTGGCTATTGGAAATTTCGCAAACTTTTCTAGACTCTCCTTTAACGGTGTACTGTCAAAGGTATACCATGTATTAGTTGGATCAAAAAACCTTAGATCTGGTATTGGTCTCTTGGGTCTGAAAACGTTTGGAACGCCCTCAAGAATATATTCTTTTGTACTATAGTATCTTCTTGCCGATTCTCCAGTAGCGGTCCTAGATGACATTCCATGCCAAAGGTCCCAGTAGTAGCTAAATGCAGGTTGTATACAATCAATAAAAGAATTTGTAGAGACGTACTTCCAAAATTCAATAATTCTCTCTGCCGATCCTTCCCAAGTATTATTTTCTTTAACATAACTCACTAAAATGGCCGAATTTATTGCCCCTATTGAAGTCCCGGCAACAATATGAAAAGGTGGCTCATTGATCACGTTCTGTTCCTGCATTCGAGTAACAACATATTCGTAAATGGATTTATATGCACCTGCTTCGTAGGCTCCAAGCGAACCTCCTCCTTGGAAAATTAGAGCCCTATGCATAGTTGCTGTAGAACTATTTTTATTTTTATCATCCATATTACGCAAACACTAACTGATTTGAACCGTTTATTATCAATTTCGGATCTTGATATGTCTTAGTCTTTAGCATTTAGATCTTCTCGAATTAGATTTCCAAATTTTCTTTTTAATTTTAACTTTGTCTAAATTCATTCGATACAAAAAAATTACGTTACTGGAATAGTCTAGCAACGATATTCCACCTTGCTGACGAAGAGCTGATCTAAATACGGTGTCATTGGGCTTAATTCGAAGATATATGAGTGGAACGGTTTGCGGATAAGAATTGGGCTATTATAAATTGATGGTGTTACTTTATGTAAATAATTTCGCTTATGATTGTTGTCTCACAGTGTTTTTATTTTCGAACATCTGTCTAATTCGTACAATACTCAAAGCTTTCTTGCAGTAAAAGATTATTAAAAATTTTTCCAGATAAATAGCCACAGGAGATCAGTGAAAGTCAAAATACCTAGAATTTTATATCCTGAACGACCGATATGTATTTAAATTATGGAATATTCAAACGCCAATGTTAACGATACCCGGTTAGAATTTACTATAGCTGGATCTGGACAAATCCCGCTAGTCTTTATACACGGAGGCATTATCGCGGATGCCAATATTCCAATAATACTTCAACCGATCATTTCAAAGCGATTTCAATTGTTCCATTATCATCGTAGGGGATATGCGCATAGTACTCATATCTCAGATGATTGTAGTGTGAGCATATCTAAACAGGCAGATGATTGTTTCCAACTGATTCGGAAATATTTTTGCATAAAAGATGGGACACACATCTTGGGTCATTCTGTAGGTGGTGCGATAGCGCTTCAACTAGCTATGGATCATCCTGAGACAGTACGAACACTCTCACTATTAGAACCTGCCCTTACTGGTTATGATCTACATACTACAAAAGGTTCTGAAGTCGTTGCAAGTTTCTCCTCGCTAATAGATATGTACGATGTGGGAGATAAAGTAAAAGCAATAGTTACATTCATGAAGTCAACTATAGGGCCAGACTATTATAACATCATAAGAGAATTGCTTCCTCAAGATGCATTTGATATGGCTATTCGTGATGCAGAGACATTCTTCCATCACGAAATTCCCGCAATGGAGACTTGGCAGATATCACGCTACTCTGATCTTTCGAATATCTCGGCAGTGACAAAACAAGTTTTTGCCACTATCAAACAACCCGTCTTATACGTTAGAGGTTCAGATAGTGGACATGTTAGCATAGATAGACAGAATTTTTTATCAAAAGTTGTAAGCCAAGTAGAGATAGCAGTGATACAAAAGTCAAAACACATGTTACAGCTCATGAATCCTGTGGAGCTATCATGTAAACTTACTTCATTTCTTACAAAGTACTCCAATTAGTGATGAGAATCAGACTTCAATCACATCTGCTTGATAGTATTGAAGGTTTTCCTTGATCTAAAGTCAAGGAATGGCTCTAGATGGGATTCTATACCTTTGCAAAAATCTTGAATATGTCGTCGCCATGTCATTTTCACTATATCTTAAAGATGGAATCTTTTATCTAAGTTGAATTTTCACTTTGTGTAGTTAGCATCAGAAAGATGCTGGTGTATTGTCTAATCCCTAATAATTTTTCCGATGCTAGAGATTTTTCATTTTTCAAAAATTGCAAGCATCAAGAATCTGAGGGTCTTATCATTATTCTAATTTCTGTCTATTCTTTATGATTTAGCAGGAGGCGAAATATTAGCCTCAATAACTAGTTCAAGTGATCAATTCCTTTTACTATTTGCATGGCTGCATACAACATTCGATATACTAACGTCGGGCATAACGTGATCTGGGTTACGTTCCACTATTTTCTTAATATAATTGGTCAAAATATCGCTTGGTTACAATTTGGTATAGTATTTGATTTGATGCATAATCTTAAATATACCGAATTCGCGACATTTTTTTATTGTCTGCAAGTGCTGATATCAAACCGTCTCCCCCAGAACAAATTTCATTTAATGCCTGGAAAACAATTCTGATATTATCTGGTACTATTGTGATATTTCTCTACCTTAATACTGCGATGTCACCCTCTCTTCCGAGTATATCCGCTCATTTTCAGATTTCTGACACTACTGCCTCGTGGGTAATGACAGCCTACATGATTTGTGGTGCTGTTATGACCGTAATAATGGGAAGGTTATCCGATCTGCTCGGGGCCAAAAAGATGCTAATGGTGATGATGTTATGTTTCACCGTAGGAACTTTGCTGGCGCCATATTCTCCTAACATTGCTGTACTTCTAGCTCTTAGAGTACTGCAAGGTATAGCGGTTGCAAGTACACCTATCTCGACCAAATTAATTAGGGATAAAGTACCCAGAAGCAAATTTCCAATCGGCCTGAGTATATATATGGCAGCATATTCTGGTGGAATGGCATTGGGGGCTGTTCTAGGGCCTGTTGTAGCTGCCGGGCCAGGATGGCAGGGTAATTTCTATCTCGTTGCACCAATTGCAGTGGTTTTGCTATTTGTTTGTTGGAAGTTCATTCATGCTGATGAGAGCAAAAAGATACATGAACATGATTATGTCGACAAAGCTGAAGCAGAAAGTTCAGTGAAAGCGAAAAAGAAGGATAAGAAGCCACGTATGGACTTTTTGGGTATTATTACTGTGACTGGGACACTAGTCAGTTTCTTGGTAGCAATAACGTTCAGTGGATCACTTGCGACCGATTTAACAAAATTCTTAATTCCTCTTATCATAGGGATTATTGCACTCGTTCTATTCATAATCGTGGAAAAACGGGTAGAAAGTCCGTTAATCAACCTAAAGCTGGCTTTTCATCCAGTTCTTTTAATTGCAAACATTATGATGCTTATGTTTGGAATTTTACAGTATTTCGTGATTACGGGTATCCCACAGTTAGGTTCTGCACCTCCACCATCAGGGTTGGGACTGGACCCGATTCACACAGGGCTATTGCAGCTGGCCTTTGGATTGGCATTAATGATCTTTGGACCTATTTTCGGAATTATGGTGGCAAAAAGAGCTGGGCTTAATCTAAAATTGTTAGTCCCTGGTATAGCGGTCACTGCGTTTTCGTTTATCTTACTTCTGTTTTTCCACTCTACCACTACAGGAATTAATGTAAGTCTATTTATCTTTGGTGCCGCTGGAGCTCTGATACCGAACACTTTAATCAATAATAACATGTCATTTACACCCGCTGCGTATACGGGAGTCTCCTCAGCTCTTACAAATATGATGAGAATTGTTGGAGGCGCAATTGGTCCAGTTCTAACCACAGTAATACTTTCATCTGCTACAGTCTCTATTACTGTAAATGGTGTAGAGGGCACATATCCGAGCCCGGTTACATTTAATATTGTATTTGGGCTTGGCAGCGCAATGGCGGTAGGCTGTCTTATTCTTGCCTTTAAGGTAAAACACACCTCAACTAAATTGAAGTCATTAAGTGCAGATAATGTTGTGAGTAAGTAAAAGAGGATGAATGGCGGTTCATTCATTCTCAATACTTTACAAAGTAATCGATGTGAGAATTATTTGGACGGACCTGTAGATAGAACATTTAGCATGTGACTCTGAACGATAGGCTTGATGTGGTTCAAATCATCCTTTTGTAATACGTTTGAACCGTGAGACGACAATAAGAACTCGAAAAATGCCCTAGCCCCAGCTAGATTTCTGTGTATATCGGTATCGTAACTGAAAAATAGATTGGTTCACCATACGCTGGCTGACCACTAGGCAGATGGCAGATATCTGTTTTTTAAAAATTGGAAAATGCTGGATTACCAAGATTGATCTCAGGAGGCAGCTCTATGTAATCAAGTCCTCTTGCTATTGCCTCATGTTTGTTCGCAGCTATTGCTTCTAAATGCCCTGTCTCCAGATTCGATATAAGGGTTTCTTATGGAAACAATTGTTTTGGATTTTTCTGCTTTCCTAATACCTTACGTCTGATAGTATTGTCCTTATAATAGTGGTAAATATGCAATTATGATTTCAGCTGACACTGTTAACGACGCTGCGTAGCCATCTCCAATGAAGAATGATGATGACATCGTACGAAGAAAATTATGACAATCATAGAGGCCAGCAAACATTTCCTCACAAGTAATATTGCAAATTCGGTCTAAATTCATGTAAATCGTGAAATGTAGTTTAAGATCATCTTTAAATTATTTGCACTAATAGTTTCTTTTGTTCAAAATTGTAGCATTTGAGTAGTTTAGAATGATCATCTCAGATAAGAAATTTGCATGTAGAGCGAAAATAAATCATATCAATCTATCCAGAAGCTTAAATGTTTAATAAGACTGGTTACCACCAATTTATGAAAAGTAGACTATATCCAATGATGGAAGTTCGTACTGGAGCCAGTCATAATTCACATATTGGATAACGTATAACGTATATGCGGATCTGACTGCGTCTAGTATGCATACAGGTACGATCCAATCAAAGTTGGCCGCACGCTAAAATCGAAATTCGTGCAGTATGTCTACCAAAACCACACTCCATATTCCTTCCAGGGTTTTGAATTTATCTCAATTTCTAATGCCGATTAGTCACAAAGTGGGACTGCGATGTATAATATGTATCACATTCCAATCCCTACTATTAAGAACATACTTACTATTGCAATTTATTAAGTAGATTGGAATATTGGAAAAGTAAACAGGCAGCTATGATTAGTACTCTAGTAGTAGAAAACGACCATTACCCGAATAAAGGAATAATCTGATCAAATGATAAAGACGATCAGCCACCTGGCGATATTGTACTATCTAGAGACCTCAAAAAATAGGACTATCTTAGTAGATGCATATGATGATCTTTATGAGGATTTTTTTCAGATGTTCCCTTGAGTTCAGTCAAGTGAGTGACCACAAATGCTGCTACTAAAGGTAGGCCGATTCCAAACGCGACATATGCCCCAGGTAGAAGGCTATTAAACATATCTTCCTCAGTATGAGATATGCATCTCAAATATATAAATTTCATCAGATTTTCTTCAATCTTCAATTATATCCATATAATCAATATAATTCTAAAAAAAACTAAATTTCTGACTATTAATTTTAAATAAATTATATTATGAACAATTATCACTATTATGCTATTTTCATAATTTATTAATATTTAATCTAACTCAATAAAAGCATATTAGGTCGTTTTGTCTTAATACTACTAACGTCGAAGCCGACTGATCGAAAGAGAGGAATGATTCATCATACAGATCTGCATTGCGGGTAAAGGCCCACGATGTCCTAGGAAATGTATGGTTGTCACCATAGAGAAATAGGTAGTCGCTGGTTGGAAACTATTGGCGAGGAGTCCATCTCTGCGATGACAAGGGCAAACTACTGGGCTGTCTGGACCCTATGACGTCAGTCCTGGATAGAAAGCCACATATCTTCGAGATTCAGTCGGTTATTTTCTAGTTTATTAATTGTCTGTTAAGAAGATGATGATTGTATTCGTTATGACAAAATTCCAAATTTCTTTGTTAACATCCCAGCTGTCATTTTAATAAGAAAGTTTTATTTCAATACCGTCAGACTATAATGAGTGAGGCTCTGAAAACATACGCGTAAAATTCAGCCTCTAATTGAGCAGTATCATGATTGTTTTCACGTAAAATATTCCTAATACGAATCAGTCTTGAAGCATAATTCGTTGGTCAGCTAATATATCATTCCTAATTCTTGATATGGCTCTTATGTCAGAAACTATTCGTGTAACAAACTGAGCCACTTATTCGTCTGTTCACGTAGGAGCATCAATAACGTATCCGTCCGAGACTGCTATTTTTTTGTCTATCTGCATTAGAGTCAAGCGTGTCAGGAAACTGGTCATGTCTTGAAACTTACTAATTCTTTTCTAATAGATTAAGAGATACGGAATACCCATGCCACCAATTACGCCTGCAATACTGACTGACCAGCAGAATGTCCCAGATAGGATACCAGCACCTTACCGTGCTGTCTTGAAGCAACGACGAAACATACTATGCAAGGAAGACAAAGGAAGCGTTTGGTTTGAGGGTTAGTAGGTTGGTTAATTGGTTGATTAGACCTCGTTAGCATGACATATTATGGTTATCGTACAGTATTGATTTCATATGGTTGTTATACTTATGCACACATGTAGAATCGTTTGATATATATCGATAGGTAATAGATTGCAAGTCCTTCTCTTTCAATCTGATAGTGTATAACACCCGGGATACCCGGGTTATTTTCTAATCTAAGGAAGAATTAAGATGTTTATGTATGACATACAATTGATAATAAGAAGTTATAGCGGAATACAAAATTATCTCGGGTATCCCGGGTGTAATAAATATCGAGATATTCAACTCAATCTCTCATGGTCAGTCAACCCACTAGTAAATATGGCAATGTTCCGCTTCATCATTTATGTTAGGCAATCAATGGGCCCTTCAATAGGTCAAATTTGATTCACACACCGACGATATAGTGACTAGAGGACCTAACGAGTTGTATGTCTCCGGTGGGGCTGGTAGTTTGGAGTTACCAGGACCGGTCATAGTCAAAATACAATCGGATTCGCTAAAGGAGACATGGAATACACCTCTAGCCAACAGTAATGTGACTGACAAGTGGCTTATTCCGGGTGCTGGCAGGTCATCCCAGTTATTAATACCAATGCCATGATTTACGTAAATCCTGAATATATAAGGTTGGATGGTAAAGGTACACTTAAAGTACAGTGGAAAGACACTAATGAAACTGCAAACGCTCCAGCAATATGGGATGACAATTATGCACACTAGACTGACTAACTAGAGTACAACAAGTTCGATAACGCCAGCTTTCTTCTTTTTAGATATACGTATTATATGGACGTTTATAAATGGAATGTTTTCTATACTGTCATATTGCTAGCGATATTTCTAGTAATTTTGTGTTCAAGGGTTTAGTCCTTTTACGGTAACAATCTTTCTAGTAAAAGTATAGAAATGGGGCATTGGATTCATGCGGGAACTAATAAACTACTTTGCTACAATTCGCTAAGAAACTGCTCTCTTGAAATATCAGCTTGGTCAAGAATAGCACTTAACGTACCTTGTTTTAGTGTGTCGTGTTTTGGTACAGTTATCCTTCTTCCGTCTATATGTCTTAGTAGGATATGGCTACCACGCTGCCTTTCCATATCAAAACCATGACTACTTAGAACTCTAACTACCTCACGCCAATTATGATTTCGTAGACTCAATTAGTCAGCCAATAATTACTTTTAGACGATTACTTCAGTTATCTGCTCATGTTTTAGTTCTGCCTCTTCCTTGATAGACTCTTGGACTAACAAGATTGCTTCTATCATATTTGCTCTAAGTTCTTCCATGGTTTCTCCCTCAGAAATGGCTCCAGGTAACTCCAAGCACTTTCCTGTAAAGCCTCCCTCTTCAGCCTTATTAAATAGCATGTGATATGGCTGCATTATTCGTATATAATCTACGGACTATGGTCGATATAAGTGGTATGGACAATTATTCAGCTGTTGTTGGTTGGTTTAGTCAGTTTCTTGGCACACCATGGACAGTATTTGAACGGCTCCAAACTTGCAATGGGCCGATCGTAACCCATAGAATACATATACCAACCTGCATTTTTCACTGCGTTGAAACGGTCGTCTTCTGGTCGGTAATACCTAATCATTATAATCTACGGCCTTTTCGAATTCGTTACATTCACAATAATTGAGTATAGCAAGCCATAAGTTATGTTACTCGAAAGATCAAAAGAAGGCTAGGGTGTAATCGTTACAGTACATGTCAGTTGTTGCCCTGCGTTAATCATACCCCGTTGCGATTTCTGGAGAGAATTCAGCACAATCGCCTGAAAAGTCAGGTGGAAAAGACGAATTCATTTCAATTCTGAAATTGCCAGGACCTAATGTAACCAATTGGCTACCCGAACCTGTAATGGAGAAAGACGACGGAAGAGGGTTATTACCAGTGACAGTTATGGCAAATGGAAGATTTGCACATATTGGGTTATTATTATTACAGACCAAACTTACAAACAGAGTTGTAGCTCCTGGTGTTGTAGCAGTTCTTCATACACCATTGTTAACATTATTTGCTGCTCTTTGACCACATGAATCCGAGCCGGTGCTGATAGTACCTACCGTATCACAGTTTGCATTTTGTTTGGTATATTGTATTAGCAATCTGGAGTCAGCAAATACACCTGTTGGCATATTTGCTGAAAATATTCCTGTTACTAATACCGTAGTTAATAGAATTAATAATATCTGTGTTTGGTTATGTCGACTCATATTATTTGCTTGAACTGTCAGTATATCTGGCTTGGGTAGGCTGATTGAGTTATCTATTAGGAGTTAGGGCGGTCGTAATTGTATACTACAGTCACAATAGTCTGGATTTATTGTTTACTATTACCAGTGCTATCGTTATCGTTATCGTGATCATTGTCGATTAGGTCTATGATATTGTGTTTATCGTAGTCGTTGTCGGGGTATTCGCTGTCTGAACTTGTTGCTGCTGTCGTTATTTTTCCGATTTTTATTAACTAATTTGTGTAGACAATAGTTGCGATTACTGCTATGAAGTAGGGCACCGTTAATAATACCAGTGCCATATCTGGAGCAATTACTACCGTTCTAGCTACCAGATTTATTATTATTCTACTTGAATTTCTCCTTTTTGATACTGTGGGATAAAACAAACTCCTTTTTTTCGAATTCGTTACAGTTACATTGATCAGGACTCATAGTATAGCAGGCAATCTTTTAACATAACGACCTTCATGCATATCATTTACTCTGACCCTTGTAAACAAAAACACAACCAAATAAAACTAGATAGCTAAAATTCGGATAGTACAAGTTAGGTGTTGTCCTGCAGTTATGGTGCCAGTTATCCTGTCTGCTTGCAGCATGCAATCACCTGTAATGATAGGGTTTCCTTGCAATGCCGGAACTGGCTTGGGTAGCCTAATACAGATTTATCTACTAGGAATTAATGCCAACAAGTAGCGATCTAGCCTTCTTTTTGACAATGATTACCAAATGAAGGATTCAGCCCCCGACTGGGTCAACACTATTTCCACAAGCATTGACGCCTTGGCTATTGTCACTTGTAGCATGGCCGCCATTGTTGTTGCCGTGGATAGCATATACAGAAGAGTTAGATATCGCCGCAAACGTCATGATTCCTGCAAGAGCCGCAATTAGCATTATTGACA
>JBEDUN010000100.1:0-4359 GCA_040414675.1 Nitrososphaeraceae archaeon
TAGATATTAATATATATAAAAAGCTCCAAATTCTCCTACTAGAATGTCCAATTAACTGCAGGTTATAACGGCCTACAGGTTATAAATTGTAAGAATATGTACCAAGGAATTTCAACGGCATCTCAAAGTATACTAAGCACTTAATTTTGTATTCCGGCATAGGAAGAATCTGTTTTACATCCTCTATTTCTTGCTTGTCCTCTTTCAATAATGAACTGTAATATTTTTCTAGGACCAGAAGTCATTATTCTCTCTTTATTCAACTAGGTATCTTGCTTCAATATAAAAAATAAAGAAATTGAAAAGTAGTCTTAAGAAATAGGACGGTGGAGTCAGAGGAGTCTTCGCTGAAGCGACCAATATCGAACCAGAGTCATAAGACGCCGCATGCGTCTAGGAGAATGCAATAGTAGTGTGCATCAAGAAAAACGATATAATATCTTATGCGTAATCTAATCTATAATGACCAGATATATGTCGTCTGAAGAAATAAAAAGAGCTCTTGAAGAATTAGGTAGTGGATGGGAATTAAAAGATGAAAAGATCATAAAATCGTTTCAATTTCCAAGTTTTATGAATGCTATTGAGTTTGTAAACGATGTTGCAAACATTGCTGAGAAGGTGAATCATCACCCAATTATTACAATTAACTGGAGGACTGTCAAATTTTCCTTAAAATCCTTTGATGTTGATGCTGTAACCGAACGAGACATTGAACTTGCAAAGCAGATTGAAAAACGACAAGGACCAAGAATCAGTTAATTGAGGATCGTATTTAACACAATTTGGAAAATGAATCTCATTTTATGTATTCTAACCGTCTTAAGATAAGACCATGTCGCTTCTGTACCTTGTATAATATTTGTGGCGCTTAGTGATAATTAGATAGCTCTCGGTCTGATCAGCCCAATTCAGAATAGGGATTCGTTTTAATTTATCCTATCTATGAAATCATTCCGAGTGGAATTACAATTTATTTGATTTTCTTACTCACATGCTCACTTAATGTCGAGTTATTCAAATGCGAGTTGAGGATAGGATAGCTTCGAGGAGTTCAACAAAGAACTAAAACGACTATCTATTTTATAGGCTGAAGATGCTTTTGTTCAAGCACTGTGTTCAGGAGTGTTAGATCATATATTCCAGTTAGGTTTGGTAGTGTTCTTAAAAAGCCTATTTTCAAGGAATCATTCGCTGATTTAAGAAGAGTCGGCTTCAAAGGATCATATGTAAATTCAATTCTTGACCACGCTTGTTTTAACTCATCGGACTTTATAATATGTCCAGTAAGGGCCTTCAGCTGTCCGTTGAAAATATCCATTGCCTCAGACTTGTGGGAATTGATCCAATTTGTCTCATCGATATGAGCGCCCAAAAATTTCTTTACCGTTTCGGGATTATCCCTAAGATAATCAGTTCTAGCGATGATGTTAGCCGTAATATACTTTCCTTGTGGCCACAATACTCGCTCATCTAGGAATATTCTCCCATTCGCTTCTTTTACAAGTTTTGTACCCCATGGTTCAGGTACCCATGCTCCATCGATTTGTTTTGTTAACATCAATGTGAATATGTCTGAAATTTGTGCGGAAATGACCTCCACGTTACCTCCTTCGTCATTGGTTTTGTACCCATTCTGAAGCAGGTACTTTCTGAGAGCCACGTCCTGAGTATTCCCCACTTGTGGTGTGGCAAACCTCTTGTTCCCAAAGTCTTTGATCGATTTAATTCCTGAATCGTTTCTCACTACAAAGACAGTTCCTCCGCTTGATGCCCCAGAAATTATCTTTAGTGCCTTTCCGTCAGATACGACATAACCATTGATAGTAGGATTTGGACCGACATAAGCCAAGTCAATCTGATTCGCAAATAAGGCTTCAATAAGCGGAGGTCCCGAACCAAAAACTTCAGGTTTAATTGCGATCTCCTTACCCACAGCCTTTTGAAAATCTCCTTTTGCTAATCCTATGACGGCTTGGGCATGATTTAAGATTGGGAAATATCCGATTCTCAAAATCGCTGATGGGGTGTGGCTGCTACTCTCTGTAACTGAATCTGAAGCATTGGAAAAAATAGAGGTAGCAATTATAGCCCCAATTATCACTGAAGCTATTACGAACTTTATTCTTGGAGCCATAGGATCAAATAGTAAAAACAGTATTTGTATATAGAATATTACAGCTGTGGAATATGCATAATTTGAATACTATATGCAGTTTTAGCGCAGTTGCATCGATTGCTCAGTATATTTATTCGTGAACCTTTATTTCCAGATCCTCTGGCAGCAAAACTTTGGGTTTGATTTGCTAAGGACATTTCTGCCTAACTTACAACATAATTTCTGTTTATAAGTATATCATGCTGGTAAAGGACCAAATTAACCCATAATCCCGAATGACTCACTATATTTTTTCTTTGGCCAACACTTGGATGTGATCGGATCTCTGTGAGTGTCTATTGTGTCAAAATTTGTGCTCTATATTCTTAAGTGAGTTGTTTAATATTCATGTTGTTAAAATGTTGGAAAATAAGGTTGCAATAATCACTGGAGCAAGTAGTGGTATAGGGTATGCTACTTCATTAGCACTGTCAAAAGCTGGGGCAAGAGTGGCAGTTGGAGCAAGACGTACAGATAGGCTAAGAGAGCTAGAAAGGCAGATTATCAAAGACAATGGAGAAATTTTAATTCAAAAACTTGATGTTACAACCAAATCAGATTGTGATTCATTTGTTGAAGCGGTAGTTAGAAAATGGGAAAAAATCGATATTTTAATTAACAATGCTGGTCTAATGCCCCTAAGTCTTTTCGTAAATAGGAAAGTGCAAGAGTGGGAACGGATGATTGATGTGAATATCAAAGGAGTTCTATACTGCACTGCTGCAGTAATTCCGTACATGCTAAATAAAAACTCAGGCCATATAGTGAATATCTCTTCTGTTGCAGGAAGAATAGTATTTGCTGGAGGTAGTGTCTACTGTGCGACAAAACATGCCATTACTGCATTTAGTGAAGGATTAAGAAAGGAATTAAGCCCAAAACATAACATCCGAGTTACATGTATTGAACCTGGAGCTGTTTCAACGGAACTCCTTGAATCAATAACAGATGAATCGATGGCAGGGTTTATACAAGCATCAAGGAATATGGAAAATCTACAGTCAGATGACGTGGCAAATGCGGTCCTATATGCGATACGAACACCAAGTCATGTTAATGTCAATGAGCTATTAATAAGACCCACGGCTCAGGAACGGTAATAAATCGTCATTATCTCGTGAAACCATGAATAAAGACCTAACTGTGCGGATTGTTGGGTGGCTCATTTTCGAGTTGATCCTGTGTTTCAGAAGGATTAATCGCAGAATTAAGCTATTCTATCTACAATTGTCTAGACTGGCTCAAAATGTATTTCTGTCGGATTTATAACAGATCATTCTAGAATTTTAATGATAGTGGAGGTTGTACATCAACGATCAACTATGGAAAGTCGTTCATTTAAACTACTAATCAACATAGGATTTGAGAATTAGAAACTAATGCACAAATACCAAAAGACAAGCACCTTCAGTATTGACCCTAACGTGGGAGGAAGAGTTCTTAAAGAAAATAGATTAGGAGTTCAAACTAAGCATGAATATATTGGATGTTCGATGTACAAAATATCCGGTTTATCTAGAGCGTATGGTTTAATAACCTTCTTCATTTCTCATTTAATATACTAGTTAGATTATTGATTTGACGGAGAAAGGGAGACTACAACAATGACAACTTCGGATGTTTGCACCATAAGCCATGATAAGATTCTCCATATCGGATTCGATGATACTGATTCGACATGTGGAAGATGCACAACACATCTTGCATTTAAAATTACACGGTACTTATTAAACAATCCAGATACAGAGTTCCTCGACTATCCGTTATTGGTAAGGTTAAATCCCAATATCCCATTGAAGACCCGGGGTAATGCAGCTGTCTGTATAAGAGTTAAGGTAAGAAACCACAAAAAAATAATTGAAGATATAATACAACTCATCGAAGAGGAATCAGCCATAGAGGAGGGTGCAAATCCTGGCATTATGTTTTTAAATGGAGGGTTAGTCCCAGAAGCACTCAAGGAATTTAGTAGGATCGCAATGTTTGATATTCTAAGTAAACAAAAGGCGGAAAAAATAGCTAAAGAAAATTGCATTCCATACTTCACTTTTGGAAATGGTCAAGGCCTGGTAGGTTCTTTAGCTGCAATTGGCAGTTTGGAAGATGGAGATCACACATTTGAAGCTATAGCATACAGAAAATCCAAGAATTACGGGACAACGAGACAGATAAATGTGTCGAGAGTAATTCAGTATGACAAG
>JBEDUN010000101.1:0-9031 GCA_040414675.1 Nitrososphaeraceae archaeon
ACCCGCCGCAAGAATTCGGATTTACTACCAATGCTATTTTTGTACTTGTCTGTTCTTGCCTGCTCATGGACGTATCTTAGGCGATATTCTACTCATTGAATATATTAATTGAATGATTGATTGTATCGATAAAATTCATTCAATTGATTGTCATGAACAGATTAATATGATTGGTTTCATGTAATTGAGTCATTATATTGATGACTATAGAATAACTGTACTCTTTCTTAATCACTTTAATTTTTTGAAAATACTACTTCACTTTATGATTTCTTTCTCATCTTAATTGGTAATAAATAATATTTTATTCTAACCCAGAGTGATAGGCATAATCCTGAGTTAGTTCAGCGTAAAGGGAGCTTCTTCGCATCTCGTGATTCATGTGTATATTGAATAGTAGTGACCTTATATGATCTGAAGATATGTTTATCCTTAGCAAGTATATTCATGTATTAGAAACCTCCTCCTCTAATACAGTTAACCAAAAACAATGTCCGATTTTTATATACTTATTTAATAAGTGTGCCTCTCCAACTAACAATTTCTCTAATAGAGTACTTTAGTCCATAGTGTAGCTTATGTATGGCATAAAGCATATAATTTAGTATTAGTCAACTTAACATAGTGACAAAAATAGTAATCATATCAATAACTTTTGTAATGCTGATATTTTTATCAATCACAGCTCCGTCATTTTTTAGTCTAGCACATGCTCAAATAAACGCAACTTCAGCAAACCACACAGGTAAGACATCTTCAACAACAACAGCACAATCTGAACAAGCATCAAAATCTATACATGGTGCAATAGTTAGTACTGGACAGTTCTTAAACAATGCAACTCAGAAAATAGCTGGATCAAAATCCGTACAAACTATTGTAAATGAAAGTTCAGATTTGTTAGGTAATGCAACAGTGGCGACAAAAAAGTTCTTTAATCCTAAATAGTCATCTTGTTTTATTATAATCTATTACATAAAGATATTTGAACGTGTTCTATAATTTGGTGACATAATCTATGGTGGCGTCATATCATTACAATGTACTATCAGCAAATAGCTCTCATTTCTACCACGTAATTTGCATATCTATACAGTTACATGTCCCACACTTTTGTTTGTCTTGCATGCCTTTAGCAGACAGTTTTCATATTATATTGTATTAAGTCATATTTTATTTATTCTACTTGTCTGTCTTTCCTTCGCTATATATTCATCCTTTCCAAAAGGATGCCCTCCAAATCCGTGCCTCATCAGTGCTATAGCTTTGTAAGTTTCGCTCACTTTATTCCTTGATTTAAACAACTCCATAACAGATTGGGAGATTACTGGAATTGGAATTTCTTTATTAAGAGCATCTTGGATTAGCCAGTTGACTTCGCCAGTGTCTTCAATATAACTTTGGACATCGTCAAAATTTCGCCTTACCAATCCCTTTTCCATTAATTCAACTAGCCATCCCCTAATCACAGAACCATTTGACCAGTTTTTGAAAATCTTGGCTAGGTCCAGATTAAACCCATTTCCTCCTTTATACAATAATTCAACTCCTTCTCCTATTGCTTGCAGCATTCCAAACTCTATTCCATTATGGACTAGCTTTACATAATGCCCACTTCCTGGATGACCAGTATGCATATAACCATCTTTATTGACTGCAAGAGATTTTAGAACTGGCTCTGCTATCTTGATTCCCTCTTCTCTTCCACCTACCATAAAGCAAGCACCATTTCTGGCACCATCTAAACCTCCACTTGTACCGCAATCAAGAAAGTAGATTCCATTTTTATTCCATATTCTTTTTTCTCTCTCAATAGAATCCAAATAAAATGAATTACCTCCATCCATTATTACATCGCCTCCCTGCAGAAATGGCAAAAGCTCCTCTAATACTTTGTCTATGGTACGGCCTGCCGGAAGTGAAAGATATATTAATTTGGGGTTTTTCTTTAAATAAGAAATAAAAGATTCATATTCTGTAAATACTTTGACTCCCTTTTCTTCCAAATCAGGTCTTTTACTTATGGCCTTACCTGCTACTCTAATTTTTTTATCGAGAGCCTGAAGGGCAATATTTCCACCCATCTTACCTAGACCTATTATTCCTAATTCCAGATTTTTTCGGTCTGGCATTTAACTTCACTTTATTATGAAAAATATGTTATAAATGAATTTAGATTATCAAAGTGCTATGCCAAGGACATTAAAAAATGATAATGTAGGAGGTAACAAAATTTTATAAAATGGCATATCATTATTGCTTGTTTTCTTGTTTTTTACCAGTATATCCGCCAAACGCCAAAAAGTCAATCATATCTTCTCCGTCATTTATAATAGAATGTGTGATATTCTCTGGAATATAAATAATGTCGCCATCTCTCAACCTGGCCTCTTCGTTTCCTATCTTAATCTTTCCTGTACCATTTATTATATAATATACTTCTTCATGGTCTTCATGATGATGAGGTTCATATGAAAGACGAGGCTGCAATTTGGCAAACGAAACATATGTTATAGCTTTCAAACATCTGCACATTGGATCCATATCTGGCTCCTCTATATCTCCACTTGTTTTGATTGCTGATGACAGCAATCTCCAATCAAGCCCACTTTCGTGGGCAATAGTAGGATGCGCATCACGCCAGTTTCTTTTAATTATCATCCATTAAAATAGTAACCAATATAGTTAATAATCCTACACAATGAATAACTTATCGAAGTATTTTATATACATCATAGAATATCAAAGGCTACAACCCTAGCAGGCGATCCTTCAATATCTCTTAGAAATAACGGCAAGCAAACAAGAAACATTCTCTTGCCTAAACATTGTTTTATGTTTACATTGAGACCTTCTATAATGCCGATCTTATTGGATAAAAGCATTTTATGTGTCAAACCTTCTTTAAAACCATATTTTTCTACACTTAATGTATCTATTCCAATACATTTGATTTGATGATTGACAATCCATTCTGCGGCAGAGGGTTCTAGATATGTGAAATTCTGCCTAATATTTTCATCCTTATTCCAGAGATCACTTGCTCCAGTGTAAAGTAGCATAATATCGCCCACCGTTACTCTTTCTGAATAGATATCTAGGTCAATATTTGTAATTCCTTCACCGATACTTTTCATTGACATATCAAGAATAACAGCCTCGCCCATGAATTTATCTAAGTGTATTTTGTCTACACCATCGCCATTAGAGATAAAGTGTTTTGGTGCATCTACATGAGTACCAGTATGCGAACCCATGATTAAACGGGTAACATTGGCATTATCCTTTCCTAATGTAAAAAGAGGTTGAAATTGTGGTTGTGGGTCACCTGGATATGTCGGCATATCCGGATATATTAAGTGGGTCAAATCATAGAATGATGTTGTAGAAATTCTAATTATATTGTTGTCATTATTGTTGTTCCCTTTTTTTTGCATAATGTTACGTTAATGTTTTTGTCCAACAGATTTTAATTTATCTACGTTTTATGGTTCTCAATCAATTAACTATAGTTACCAATAGGAACCCAGCTTCATTTTGTCCTATATGAATACAAAGATACGCTTTCAAATAAATGTATACACCCAGATGAATTGCTATTATTATTAGCCTCACTTTCCAAAGAAATCTTGCTGCAATAATATCCTATAGCCAATATTAACACAAAATTACAAGATTTGTGTATAGTATGATACTCAAAGCAGAAAAACTATTGATTCCAATAGGGCAATATGCAAGGCAATGGGACTATATGACGATCTAGACAGGCCACTAATAGGAGTATCCTCGACTTGCAATGAGGCTACACCATGAGATATACATCTTGGAAAATTAGCACATTATGTCAAACAAGGCGTACTTCAAGAGAGTTCACGCCTATCTCCGTATCTGATGATATCGCAATGGGTCATGAAAGAATGAAAGCATCTCTCGTAAGTCTAGGAGTAATTGCCGATTCAATAGAACTAATGATGAACCCATCAATATGACTGAATAGTTGGTATTGTTGGATGTGATAAAAGTTTGCCAGTTATAACAACGAGTCAAAACTTACTTTTCAGCTAAGGGCACTAGACACAGTTATCAGGTGTGAACTAGCAGTATTTGACGTCCTGACGCAAAGCCCACTTATACATATTGTCAAGGCACTAAATAATCGTGTAGAGAAAATATGGGTGATGTAGGAGATAAATACATGAAAGTGCATAGTCTAGGTAGGGAGATCGATAATCTTCATAAGAATATTGTCAACATATAAGACTAGAGGGTTATTAAAACGACTGCTAGAAACGATATGGATAGCGCTGCCAGTTCCAACTTAACAGACGCAGACGCAGAAGAACAGAATAAACGTAGGATAAACGACTTTAATTTGGAACTAGGTGCCAAGGCGTATAGATACGAAATGCTAATCTCAGATAAATATCGTAATACACGTGACAAGGAGAAGATAATTGCTGAATGGGACGCATACCATAAGAAATTACTAGAGGGTGCCGAACACGATAGTCGTATTCCAAAGTTGGGGCTAACATCTGAGCAATATGTCAATTTGTCAATCAAATACTGTAAAATGCTATATATCTATACATACTTAATCCGACCGTGGTTAGATAAGACACCACAGGAACGCTATAAAGACAAAAAGCGGGAATGGATGAGCCATGACTGCAGTGTTTGGCAAAGATATGGTAATACCCATGAATTACCTTCTAAACCTGGTTGTACTGCTGAAGGATGCGTGATTGAATGTCCATATTATGATATCGAGGGCACAATAACAGACGAGCAGGTTAATTCATGGTACAAAGACGAATATGAGGAGTTTACCGAAGCAGAAATTAAGATATTAGACACATTGAGTTAGCTTTCGTATAGCTCAAAACCCAATATGGGTTAGATTGACTTGCTGCCGCTCATTTTCAATTTTTTGTAAATCATTTCATTTTCTTGATTTTGCATTGTAAGTTCTTTTGATTTTGGCTTTGACTTATGATTTTTTATAGGTAGTGATTTCTATATGCTGTAAAGCCGTAGGAGGAGAGAGACTATTACTGCTGCACTATGTCAGGTATCATATGCCAGATACTTACAGTGCAGAAATTACAATCAAAACAAATAGAACAAATCAAATCATTGGAAGACAGAATTGCTTCTGTTAATGTGACAAACGCAATACCAGTGCGTGAGAATAACTATGGCGAATTTTATGGATAACTTATGATTTTACCTTACTCATTAATTGACTGGCTGCGATAAATCAAGGTCAACGTCAACATCCGAATCCTTCAAGGCATTTTTCTTCTTTCTACAATTCAAATATATGCACGTACCAATCATAGACGCTGCAACTCCTATCGTTAATCCAATCAATAATTTACTCAACAAGAATAAGTAACCAGATAAGTATATAGAAATATGCATGAATACATGGCGTATTTATTATCGCTACAAAAAGAATTTTAGGTCCTGATTGCTCACGTATATTGAGCCACATATTGTACTAGTACGCAGCCGCTTAGTATTTGCAAATGAAATAATATTAGAAGAATTTTTAACAGGTTATTCCTACGGTTTGAGACAATGTTGTTTTTCACTTCCAATATCAGATATTGTATTTTTATGAAATCCCAGAAATTTTTGTCTAATGAATGGGCTCTATGTCTTGATATTGCGGCTGCAGGAATCGCAGCGACTCCAGCAATCATGGCACCAGCTAGTTGCTGCGACTCACTATGTCCTTCCCATATGACTTCATTTTTTATATGACGTATTTGACGCATTTGACGGAATTTTTGACCCATTTGACTAAGCCCTTAATAGACGCGAGATTAATTGGGAGCTATGCCAGCAAAACTTCCTGATAATTTCAAATCTCTGGTGATACAGGAATGGTTAAAGGGGATATCAAGAGACGAAATCGCTAAAAATAATGGTATAAGCGCCGGAACTGTAACAAATTTAGTTGAGGAGTGGAGACGTGCCATTGGTCTTTATGCAGCAAACGAATTGAGAGATCTGGCTGTAACGTTAAAGAAAGTAGGAATAGCCCCAGCTCAATGTGCGATTGGATTTAGAGTTACAATGATGATGAATAGATTGGGAGTAGCAATCGATAACTTTGAATCATTTATGAACGACATCTACGATGGTTGCAACGCCATAGGACTTACTCCACAAAAAATTAGTTCATATCTAGCAGATCTTATGGAGTTTTCAAAAGCTACCCCATTTTCTAAGATTTCAGAATTTATTAGGCAACAGATAGAGGAGAAAAATGGATTAGAACAAGAAATCGAAAGGTTAAGAGACCAGATCAAAAAATTAAAAGCGGAAAAATCAGTGAGCGAGAATCATCTTAACTCTGCCTTACACAATGAAATTATCACTACTGTAGAACTGAACTTGTATTCAGACTTGAAAAAAGAACTTTTACAATATGGATTGTCTATCAAGGTTGACCTTGCAAGATTTGTTAGGACAGTAAAGGAAATAAGTCAAAAAGGTTATGATGCTAAGAATATTATAAAAGTATTCTCAGATTTCAATTCAGCTAAAGACGAATACTTGATTTATCAAGCATCTATCCCAGATTTGAAAATGAAATGTGATAAACTCAACCAAGAACGCTTTATATTAGAAGAATATATGAATTACTATAATCAACGACTAATATTATACGATGAGCTGCAAAAAATGAGATTTGGTCGTAAAGAGTTAAAACAGCTGTATAACACTTTTAATGAAATTGCTCTTGCAAACGATATACCTCAGGATCAGGCTCATCAAAAGTTCTTTAAAGATATTGAAGAAGATTACGACGAGAAGTTAGGTTTTGAGTTGAAGTTAAATAGACTTCGTTCAGAGATTTCTACTACAAGTGCTAGTTTAAATATTTTACGAACAGCATCATTTGCTCAGCCTCTGGTTGGATTGTCCCTACAAAAGCTTCTTTTGAAAGGACTGAATGAGGTAGATATTATTGAACTTGCAGATATTTTATTTGAAGGATTTCCTGACAATAGCAGTAGCAGTACCAGCAATAAAGATATCAACAAACAATCTCTAAAAGAAGATTTGAAGAAATATGGCAGCATTAACTCTGTTTTACAAGAATTAGTTCAACAGGCAAATAGATTAAGAGGTCAAATCGACGAAATGCAAAAACAGAAGCAACATTTGGAGGTACGAAACCAAAAGGTGTTATATACCTTAGCTAATTCAGAGCCGATCATCAAATTTCTACACGGATCGAATAATTCAATTATCAATGATAAGGAAAATGTAAAAATCTTGCATTCATTGCGTTTATTTTAAATATATTGTATATCCGTCACTCGACGACAGAGGAATTGTTAGATAGTGATCTCGTAAAATTGATTGGTCAGATATCAAGAAATATTGATGTAGAGAATGAACAAACAATCCCTATTACTAAACTTAAAATGGTTATAATAAAAGCCCTTAATGTTTTGATTGCAAAATTATATAATAATGACTCAGATCGACGAACAAATATTGTACCAGATTGATTCCAATAATTAATCTGATTAAGAACCTGATACTAAATTATCCTCCCAAATAGGAGGATAAAATAATCCAAATATGCCAACGTAAAATCGTGTTCTATCTTTATTTCATATCTAACCAAAAGTTTTGAGCCCGTTATGCCAGCAGTTGGTTCTTTCAACAATCTATATTTTTAGAGTAGTGATTATGAAAATGATTTTTAGGACTTGTCCTTTTCGATCTCTAGTATTTATGTGGGGTATCACTCGAATTTCGTCCCATAATCCGTCACACATTATTTAAGAGTTGAAAAGATCGATATTGTTTTTTACATACACAGATTAACAGAAAACATAAGTTTACTATCTAGCAAGATCTGGCTGCAGTTGAATTACAATGGTAATTATTAAAAAGTATTACCCAACATTGAAATGGAAAGAATAGATTATCATTATTATCTTAAATTGATCTTTTTTACATTCCTATTCTAATTTTGAATATGTACGTTATACCCGGTCTATGCTTTTCCTTTCTCAAACTCTTGATGATGTAAAAGATCATCTCTAGTTTGAAATGACTTGCCACACAAATTACAAATGTATTGCGACATTGCAGTTGGGGTAACTTCCTGATAATCTTTTCTTTCATTTAAATTTATGGCTTCCTTCTCTTTGTACTACTGTTAGTTGTTATATCGCGTGTTCTAACATCATATTTATACGTGTACTATCACTTATTTGATGTTTGGTTTTGTGTAGGATTATTTTCTTCACGTGCCTTTCGTATTTGATAGATATCTTTGAATTTAATTAACCGTCCAAGCTCTGAAATAAGGATATTACATCAATGTCATTATTTACATTTGATATGTAGTTTAAAATATCTTCTTTAAAAATTGGAAACTACAGTTGTTCATTATCGTGTAATTTTAGTGCAGAGTCTAGAAACTCTCGGTCTTCATTAGCTCTCTTCAACGCACAGTTTATGGCGTTTGTATTGTATGTTGGTATATGTCGAGACAAGTTATTATCGGCATTTCCAATGGTGTTTCCCAATTGTCACTTTGTCATAATACATTCTTTGACAATAACTTTGATAATACTTTCATACACATACATATTCTTGCTATACAAGTGTTAATAACCATATTAGCAACTTAGCTTATGAAAGCAGATGACATAATGTCTGTAAATGTCGTAGCGGCAAAGGATAATGTAACGGCAGTAGAAATTACTGCAAGATTGGAATTAGAAGCATTTAATGGTATACCAATAATTGATAATACCGGTATAGTAATCGGTATGGTTACTACAATAGAATCACTGCGAGCTATGAGAGATGGCAACTTTTCTTTCTTCTTAGTCATCCTGCCATCCTATTTCACTTATTTATCATCTTATTTTGGCCCTCTTTTATCATGTTTTGTAGATTGTTGTAAACTTGCCTTTAATGCAGCAACGAGATCCTTTGTTTCAGCCATTGGCTCAGCCTCTTCTGTGATAGTAAAGGTCTTGCCCTTTGA
>JBEDUN010000102.1:0-34178 GCA_040414675.1 Nitrososphaeraceae archaeon
AACCCCCAGTAATTGCGCATGCTCCCATAGCTATTACGTACTTTGGGTCAGGCATCTGATCATAAACCATTCTAAGCCTTGGCGCCATTTTTCTAGTAACTGTACCCTGAACTACGACCAAATCGCACTGCCGCAATGAACCGAAAGCCTCTATAATACCGAATCTTTCGACGTCATACCTTGGTCCAGATGCCGCTCCAAATTCAACACTGCAGCAAGCAGTTTCTAGATGTACAGGCCACAAAGACCAAATTCTCCCCCAATTAATAGCATATCCTAGAGGCTGATCAAGAGCCTTTACCAACACATCACCAAGTTTGCCCACTAGAATATTGAAGTTTGTAGGGTTTATCAAATCCTTTAACATGGCCCCTCAATGAATTATTCGCATTTTAGTTATTTAATACTATTCGCCCCAATGCTTTAATGAAAAGAAATTAAATAAATAAATCATCAATGGAAAAATAAAACTGGATAAAACCTAACGTCTACCAATCAACCACCCATCCAAATCCATTAACTAAGCCTTCGAATATTTAGGAATGGGAGCAAGGGTACAGGACTTTAAAACTAGACATGATTTGGGAGCTTGTGAGCGGAAAAATAAGTAAGCGACACCGGAACCCAGACTAAATATCACGGCCAATCCATTTGGGACTATAGGCAGGGCAGAAGTAAAATAAAGTTGATCTTACCTATGTTGTATTCTTACTTTCAGATAATTTTATTTTAGTCTCTTGTCCTGCGCTGGGTTTTAGAGTCGTCTGACCGTTATTATTGTCTCTCTTTCTTCGTAGTTCTTCGTCCAAAATCATTGCGTATATTTGCTGCATGGCTTCTTCCTCTGCTAATCTATCTTCCACAATTCGCGTGTTGAACTTTTCTGGGTCTACCGACTTTTTCTTCTTTTGAATTTCTTTGTAAGTCATTTTTTTAATTTCGGCTACTGTTAGTTCCTTTGATTTTGGCTTTAACTTTGGCAATTCGGTATGTTGTATGTTAGTCAGTTATAGGATTAAAGTCCAGACTACCGATTTAGAGAGGGAGAGCCTAAGATAGGGTATGATTTATGTAATAGAATAGTTTGATAGTTCGCTCCTTCGTTTCTAAAATCAAATAATGGGGTTAAAGATACCCATTATTTGAGAAAGCCTTGTGTTGATTGGTCGACATTATATCCTTTGAAGAATTTTATTTAAAGCGACTGATTTTTGTTCTATAAGCTGCTATTAATCAACACTGGAGAAACGGTAGTAGGATAAGGTACTAATGAGTGGAACAGAGGTATGTCTTATCCTATACCGGAAATGTGAATTGCTTGTGAATTAGTAGTCGCCTACTATCAGTATTGTATGATTGAATAGTAAATAAGCAGGACTTCTGGCTAGGTGGCAGCGGTTCAATGTTGTGTTTATCGTTTATAGATAATTTATACAATAATCCTATATGCATTTGAGAGATAGAATAAATTATGAGTAAATCCATAATTATTGCAATAGCCATAGCCGCTATTACAGCAGGTATGTTAGCGTCAGTTATTGGCCAAGTAGCGTATGCTGGACCAGGTAGCTGTCCAAAGTGTTTCCACCACGGACACCATCACCACCCACACTTCCATTTCAAGCACTTCCACCATTTCAAGCACCATATTGGACACCATTTCTGTCAGTTTCCCTGCACTCCTAACTGCCGTTGTCCTTAGAATAGATAGGCTAATAGGCTAGCAAACGCCTTCTTTCTTTTTCTACCACGCTATAAGGCAGTGTGTACTATACTTAGTAAATAAATAATGGTCAGTTACGAACAGAAAAAACATAACCTCGTAAAGAAGGCAGTCGACGATAAAAAGACGATAACCATAGTCGCAGTCCCAATAATATCAATAAACCCCTAGATTCACCAGCGATAAGTCATTCAAAAACTACAGTAACCAGTAACCAGCGAGAGTTAAACGAACGTAAGAAAAGGACTCGATAAAACTATTTCTTTTTAGACCTAGTTGATAAGGGGCGACAACTACTAAATATTGGATTTTGCATCAGATAGTCGCCGCCGATATCTACCCATCAACTAAGTTGAATAGTCTGTCTTCTGTCACCTTGCCATTCACAATTGAGCAAACTGATGTCTACATAATGTCAACATAGTACGTATGGAATTAATGGTGGTAAAAATTACAGTGTACAACTTGGGGGTCTGAACCTACATTTGGAGGAGGACAAAATCCAACAGACGGAATTGAAGCATCCCAAGGCAATATGACAGTATTAAAAACATCAAAACCTTGTGGTGGTAAGAAAATAAATAATTTTGTTGCATACTCTGGAGGAGCAATAATTTGGCAGAGTCTTGCTAAGCTTAGGAGTGGTGTGGGGCCGCTGACGCAATCCCTCACCGTAAAAGTAACAGGTACAGTTATAGGATTTGGCTCTACTCCTACTCCATCCTGATTCTCTTTATTGAATCTGGAAATTTGTACATTAGTAGGTGAACTGGCAGTACCATCTCCTTGAGTCTGTGGGCTAGTTATGGCACAGTTTGTACCGTTGCTACAGTTATTGGTATTTGCTTGTGACTGGGTTTTGGTGCTAACAAATTTGGCATAGGTACTGCCTCCAGAAATAAACAGCATACCTGACATTAATACTAAACATATCGCGAATATTGGAACCGAAATGTAGACTACTTTCATTCTGTTGCTAGGAAATATATGAATGGACTTATCTGAGATTCGTGGAATTAAGACATTTGATAAATCAGATATATCTGCTACGAGATAACAGTCATACCTTCGACTAGTAATATCTTTGACCGGTCAGCAGGCAGCAATCGTTCAAAAAAGAAGCTTAAGAGGACACGATAACTAGACATTTTTAAGAAGATAATTCAGACCTAACTAGGGTTCCAGTTCCACCTATTCCATATAATCCATAGTTGAAAACCGCGTGGTATGAATCAAACTAGTTTGACGTTAATAGTTCCATTAATTTTACTTGCTGCTATATCTACGACACCTATCATAACAGCCGAAGACGCATTTGCAAGTAAGTTTCAAAGACATACAGGCGGTGTTGGTCAAGCAGCGTCTATTACCAATTCCTGTCTTAATCCTGTTTCAAATTCTAATACTAACGATAATATGATAAGTAACGGTAATTGTGGTGGCACAATTTCACTACAAGGAAGATCAGGACAAGCATCAACGCCGACAACTGTCCAAAATGCGAACCCGACAATCGAGGTACAAAGGGGAACAGGAACACAGCCTGGAGGAGGTCTAGGAGGAGGTCCCCCTGAGCTCAACGCATGCATTGATTGCTTTTCATCAAATGGAAACTTCATATTCCAAGCCAATATTCAATATGATTCATTCTTCAAAGCTTTCAATGAACAATGCGGGTGCAGACCTGTACATTCAATCCAAGAATTGTGTAACCTTATTGGCGTGCTTGGGGTCGTACAAGGTCCTGACCTCCAACGCATAGCAATCGGTCATGTTTTCTAGGCTTTGCGTGTTACCCCTGGACTTCAAAGCGAGATACCTGGTGAAGTAAGGAGTTGACTGCTTAATGCCTTCAATATCCCTACATAATGTGGCTTCAATATCCTTCTTTTTTATTGCAGCTACCTGTTTCCAGTACTTGTTTTCATGTCTACTATACTGCTAGTAGAATATAGAACTGTTATGTCTTAGATGTGTTATGGGTGCGGTTATTTTCCTACCTAAGAAGAATTGGGGGATCTACTATATCAAGAATATTAGACAATATTAGCAAGAAGTTAGAGTAGAATTCTAAACTAACCTGGATATCTAGGATGCGACTAGATTAATGAACAACGCGTCTGCCAATATCATGGAACTAGCCATCTTCTCTTATATTAGACCTTTGAACATTCTTACTAAGACGTCTAGAAGAAAAACCTATCATTTCACAAAGTGAAACAATGTTACTCGGTTCAGTTATCATCAAATAATATTATTCAATAACATGCTCGAATCGATTTATCCATAACAGATACTTCTTAGAATGGAGTCTTTCGAAGTTCGGTTAAGTCAATTGAGCCCTTTTGGGTATAATAAAATATGTCAAAAGATATTTCTCAGTTGTAGTTAGCGATAAGGCATACTGACATTTTGTCAACTTGTACTAAACATATAATGTTTCAACTGATTATTTATGGTTAGATAATTTTGTTTGTTTGTTAGGCTGAAATTGGAAAGACCTATTAAACAAGCAATTTTTGAATGTTGGTTTTTGGTTTGGGTTAGGCCAATACTTTCCGCATTATAGAGATAAAGGCAGAAAGTTGTTTTACTGGAAAACTTGTGAGCCAAATAAATGTTATAAAGACAATAATTCTTTATAGGAGCGTGCCCCCCTCACATTCAGCTTTTAACTATATACACGGATAGGATCGACTCGATTTATCCAAATAAACAAAAATCAAATTTTTCATTAATCAGTATAATCATATCTGAAATAGCAACTTCTAATAATGGTATGAAACTCAATACATTAAATAGGTTTTCCGGATCAAGAGATCGAATGTATAGGCTGCCGTATGGCTAAGGTGATAAAATACTCATTTCTATCATGAGGCGCGCGCCTGTTTCTTATACGTCTCGTTTAAATCATTTTATAAGGTGCAATTACACTTGGATACTTTAGCAATCAATTTCATTTAATCATGGGATGATAATGCGTTATTTTCAACAAGGTTCCTTTGATTAATTAAGGCCTGTTCTTGTTGCTGTTCTCTTACTGAGGAGGTAGATGTTGACTTTCTATCATCATTATTGGTAGTAGTTGTTGGGGTTGTAGCTGCTGTTGAGGAATACAGTCTCTATTTTAGAGTAGGCAAAATAAGCCTGAGGACGTCCCCCAGACCTAATTAGTTTTAATTTGTTCTGGCATTCGAATTCCCAGACGCTTTACTTTCCTGCAGCAATATTGCTGATATGATATTGAAGGCAAGCAGGTCAGAAAGGCAATCTTACTACGACTAAATCCTATTTGAACGGTTACTGCCTGTCGTTCACTGACAAGTTATGTTAAGCCATTAAAGCTGAGTTTTAAAATCTAATGGAGGTGGACACCTCATTAGTTAGTATTTGAGTCTTTGTCCTGGTTGCTTTTATCATTCTAGATGTCACCACACGTGAAGAATGATATAGACCATCCTCAAAGAATTTTATTTAAAGCGTCCGATTTTTGTTCTATATGCAGTCTATAAATCCTCGATTAGCTGAGGGCTTACCGGTCAACGATACTACTTGTAGAAAGTATGACAGTTATCTTCGAAAAGATATGCATGATTTATCTAGTGTGTAAATTCCTAGAACCTCAAATAAGTTCTTTTACAGATTTATAGCAACATAATGAAAACAGCCTACGTTTCGCTTTCAATATTCGCGATATGTTTAGTATTAATGTCAGGTATTCCGTTTATGTCTGGAGGAGCAGGCGCATATGCCAAATATGCCCGCAATACTCAAACCCAATCAAATACCAATAACTGTAGTAACGACTCAAACTGTGCGATAAACAGCCCACAGACACAGGGAGATGGTACCGCTATTTCAATGACTAACCTACAGATGTCTAAGCCCAGCATGAATAAATCATCAGGAGGAGTTGGACAAAGCGATGATGATGCATCAATGGCTATAAAGACAGTAATCGATTGTCAAGTCCCTCCAGAACTGGAATATCTTAAAGTCTGCCAAGGATTGAAGAAGGTGGAGTATCGCATAGATGTCGAGTTAGCAGTACCTCAGGATTTTGTTGCCAATACAGATGTGCCAGGAGGACAAACAAATCATATCCAATTTCCTTGGCCTGATGATATCGTGGCCGATACTATCGGTTTTGTTTTGCTACAACTCCCTCCACGTAATAGCCCTCCATTAGTACACATAGTCGATGTAAGAGCTACCGACCTTATGTCTCCTCAACTACCATGCAAAGCTGGAGATTTTCAAAAACCCTTATTGCAACCTTTTCAAATATTTCAGGGTAGAATACATCGTGGAGAGAGCATAGCATGTACGTTTACTATCGTTTACCGAATTTTCTGAAGCAAAAGCCCTTGACGTAATAGCAATCGGCAACATAAAAGAGCAATAAGATAGGGCAATACTTGAACGGATCCAGACTAACAACCGGCCTTTTTTTATCGCGTTAAACCTATCGTCTTCAGGCCTATAATATCCAAATATAGGAATCTTCGTCTGAGGTTTATTAGACTTGCAACTAGACTCTATACATAATTTAGGTACTTATGAATCTGGATGAGTAATGGAGCTTCCATTAAGGCAAAGCACTTAAAGCAAGGAGTTAAATTCTAGACTTGGAATTCAGCATTGATCTTGCTGGTTGATATCTATTTACAGTAGCAGCTAATACCCAATACGTTAATTACATCGGGTTTTTAACCCGTCCGGATTAATCATCACGCACATAAAGTTATAATACGATATGAGAAATGGCAGGTTATAAATATTATCACCTAATGTAGGTTGATATCATAGGATGGTAATATAATTATATATGCTGTATATTATGAGGCGCGCGGTGCCTAAAGATGCCTTGACAACACGTTAACCGCGAAGAGCTAGGTAAACTGATAGCTCAAACAAGTGGCACCATTTAGATGATCAATGAATCAAATTATAACTTCAAATCGAAATCTGATGACAATACCTATACCGTTACTGCAGCCATAACTGGATGGACTTGTTCATATCCAGATTATGCGCGCCACAATGCCAAGCGCAAGCATGTATATGCAGTTGAATACTATCGTAGTCAAAGCAAGACATTTTAGCCAACTAATTCAAGGACATAGATGGAGTATTTCAACTAGTCAAGTACTAGTCTTATAACTGATGTGTAGTGGTTGTTGTAGAATAAGCTTGGTTGCACATATTTATATTGAAGCATTACAACAGTTCGAACTGAGTTGCATATGGCGCGCACATTCATGTTCCCCGTTAAATGACATTTCATTATCAGATGAAGTCTCAACAGCCTGAAGGTTGGTGATTTAGCTAATTGAACGTCCACTATTCGGAGTATTAGTCCCGCCAGCGATAAATAATTTCAAGTTACTACTATAGATATGACTGAGACAATTTTGGTTACAGGGGCAACCGGCAACGTCGGAAGTGAAGTAGTAAAGCTGCTTTTGAATCGCACTGGAAACATCATCATTAGAGCAGGAGGTCGTTCAAGGGAAAATGTAAAAAAGGTAGTAAACTCTGGTAATGTCGAATACACGCAGATCGATTACTCTAAACCAGAAACTATTAGAGAAGCAGTAAAAGGTGTTGACAGTGTCTTCCTAGTTACACCATTTCAATTTGATATGGTAGAATTTACATCGAATATCTTAAGAGAAGTAAGGAAAAGTGATATCAAGTTTATCCTGATGCTATCTTCACTACTGGCAGCAGATCTCGAACATGAAAATACAGTTGGAAGACTGCATAGACAAGAAGAAAAAATTATACAAGAATCAGGAATACCGTACACCATTCTACGTCCAAACGCATTTATGCAGAACTTTTTAAATTTCTTTGGTCACACAATAAAAACCCAGAATGCGTTTTACCTTCCAGCAGGGGATCAAAGCATTAGCTTTATCGATACCAGAGATATAGCAGCTGTAGCTGTACAGGAACTGACTAGAGATGGAATCCGACATGAGAATGCAATATTTCACATTACTGGTCAAGAGGCATTGTCATTTGGTCAAGCAGCAGAAATCATATCTTTGGAGATTGGTATGAAAGTTTCGTATATTAATATACCAGAAGAGGACGCTCGCAAACAAATGAAAGATATGGGTATGGGAGATTGGCTTAGCGATGCCATGGTAGAGCAATTTCGTAGTATTAGAGCCGGTTATGCTTCACAAACAACAGGTTTAGTTGAACAGATTACAGGACGAAAACCTATATCCTTCTCTCAATTTGTCAAAGATTACGGGGAAGCATTCAAGTAATTACAGGTTGATGAAGTACTTGGACAGTATCTCATCAAGGTCTTGCGTAAAGCCCTCATAAGCTTTTCATTTTCCTTTTGTTCTCAATTCATGCTTTTCCTAATAAAACTTCTGTAACATTGTCTCAAGGCACGAAACTTAATTTTAATGGCAGACTAAGGCTATTTGTAATTCACTACGAAAATATACCTCTTATCTAACTATTGCTATTTGTTTCCAAATATAAATAAAATAAGTTGCTTCAACATTGATTCAGAATTTAATTGAAAAAACTACTAGGAATTCCAGTTTTAGTTGTAGTTTTGATATTATCGTTATCACTAAGTGGTTTGCTCATTACAAATCTATCTAGTGTAACACGTGCCAATGCACAGCAGTTAGATCAAAAACCGCTGGTTCTAACTAATGCAAATCGTACTAATCCAATTTCATCGGATGTTGATAGTAGGCTTCAAAATAGGTTACTTGAACAGAGAACTCTTATGCAGAATCTCTTTAATTCAACTGGAGATAGGAAGGCTGAACAATCCAATCCGCCTCTCTCGATTCAAACAGATGAACAAGAGCCAAGTGCTGGTATTACAGTTAAATCAAGCTCAAAAGGATTAGCAATTCAACAACAAACACAGTGCAATAATTTCCCTCATAATTTCGAATGTACTATTGATGCAAATCCTGGAGAACCAATTAATCTTCAAATCAGCTGTTTTGCTGATTCTCCAGATATTATAGTACAGTGTGTTGAGGTTCAGCATATTCCAGGATCTGTATTTGATGCTAGTCCACCTGGTAATCCCACATCGGCAACGTTCGCATGGGAAAAGCCCGGCCCCTCTGGTACATACGTAGAGAGTATGAAGGCTCAAATAGTGTTTTGTCCGGCTAAATACATTTCCTGTTCAGATAGCCCTCTGTCTACTATAACAATTAAGATCAATAGCCCGCCAAAAGCTGATGCGGGTCCTAACATGATAATTACAAGGGATGACATTCTCTCTGGCAAACAGTCAGTTAAATTTGACGGGTGCTCTAGTTCTGATCCAGACAATGATCCACTAAGCTATGCCTGGACGCTAGCTAAACCAAATCCTGATCTAAGCGCTCCAGCATCCCTTCCAGACAACGCGTGCGATCCAACAATAACTATTGGATTAACTCCAGCGGATGATGACTTTGGTACTAAACTAACATACAATCTAGTTGTAAATGACGGAAAAATTGATAGTGATCCTTCTTCCGTAGATGTGACAGTGTGTCCGCGGCACGACGATATAACTCCAGATGGAAAATGTAACTTGCCTAAAATCGATGTAAGAGCAGTCAAGGTTAGTGAACCTATACCAATATATCACTTGTTTATAATATACACAGACGAAAACGGAATTAATTATCTCTATCGTGGTGGGCCATCTAGTCCATTTCCACATTATGGAACAATACAAGGCTATAATGCTGTTTATGCTAATGGTGGACCAGATTGGGACCTTGATGCTCCATCAGTAACTGTAATGAAGGGTAGTGTTGCCTCTGGCAAGGATAGCTGTTTTGTAAGCCAGCTCTCCAGGATTACAAGTGCTAAGATTCCATATCACGTAGGAGGACCAAATAGTAATACTGTTGTAAAAACTTTACTTCTTAATTGTGGCGTCCCTGTTGCAAAACCAGTTAATGTAGCTCCAGGTTGGGACAGGCCACCACTATAATTATTTGTGATAGTCTGGTCATCAGTGTCATTTATCGATAATTCGCAATCTAGGCATATTAGAAGTGCGCGACCACAAACCACAAATTCAACTACAATCCGATGGATAGAAAAACTACTGAATACTTCATTAGAGGACTATAGGAAATACGTTATGTGGCGCATTCTAGCACCCTACCTTACTAACGTCAGAAAGTGTTCTGCAGATGAGGCTTCTAATATAATTAGAAATTGGCTTGACAAATGTCGTAATTTAAGGCAATTAGATTTCAGTCCTAACTACTTGATTAAACACAATATTAATTCTGCAATGAGGGGCGGCTTTCTTCCAATAAGTCTCGATAATCTAAAGATAGAAAATCGATATTTGTATAACGTGTTGAATAAATGATAGATTTCCATAGCCAAAATTTCCTGAAGAAGTCGTGTGACAATTAAAGATGCCTAGACAATTAGTTAACCGTGAAGATCTATGCAAACTGATAGCCAAAACAAATGGCGCCATTTTAATGATCAATGAATCAAATTATATAGTCAGATCGACATCTGGTGAAAAGACTTATACCGTCATTGCAACTACGTCTTAATGGACTTGTTCATGTCCAGATTATGCGCGCCACAATGCCAAGTGCAAGCATGTATATGCAGTTGAATATTATCGTCAAAGCGCAGCATTTTAATCCACTGCAGAAAAAACCTACTGGAGCGGACACTGCGTACATTCAACAAAAGAGGAGAGGAGATTAATGTTATCTATTCTGTTGGTTACGTGTTTCCACAGGGTGGTCGGGGTGGACTTTTATTACTATCAGGCCATGTAGGTGTACTATTGAAGGATGTGTGACTCTGATGCCGGAGAAGGCGTTGACTACCGATATATTGGGCGCGACTACCGCAAAGACCATTGTTCTGACCAATGCGAATACTATTGCTACCATGACGTCCGTAGTTAGGTTAGTCAGTCATTGCTATGCAACATTGCTCGCTATACTTAATGTTATACAAATAATATTTGCCGTTATTTGCTGAGCAGAGGGAATTGCAGTATCAATTACCACAATCTATGGAAATAAACAAAAATATAACCAGTTAATAAAACTAGGTTAGCCTGCGGATTGCTAGGTAGATAGATAGATAGATAGACTCAAAGGTCTGTTTATAAGAATTTATTGAAGCATTTTTTTACCTTTTAATGCTTACGACTTGGAACATTCAAACAGACAGACAAAAGGTATTTCAGATATGAATACAATGGACATATGGACTGGATTCAGTATCAGTATAGAAGAGTGCGATATCTCTTACTAGTCAACATGCGGGTACTGAATCTCCGAGTCCATGAATGAATGGATTGAGCGCTTTTTAATCATAAAGTCCGACTATTATAACGCAGTCAAAAACGCTGGGGTAACCTTCTGTTTTGTTCTGGTTCTATCAAACGAGTGGTTCAAAGTCCATTGGTTATTGGTTATCCCCAGCGACATTGATGTTCTACAAAGAGGTTTTGCTGACTGCTTGCTAGGTGGCTTACAAAGGGATTATTGCTCTTGTCTTATGCAGGCGCCTTTTAGTTTTTTTAGCATTCACAGGCTATGAAATTTTATCAATTGTTGCATTTCAGATTATAGTTATTTCTAAAAATGGAATCCTTTATAGTTATGTCGAGGGTTTTCTGAATTTGTGAGTTAAGATCGCCAAGAGAAATTGAAAATGAAATAAGCAAATCTCGTACAGAGGTCCTTACTGATGGAGTATATGCTATAGTTATGACTCTGTTGGTGCTAGAGATAGCAGTTCCACAGTTAAATCAGTCAGAGGTGGCTGCTGGTGAGCTTCCAAAACGACTATTAGAATTGTGGCCGCTAATCATGAGCTATGCAATGAGCTTTATAATATTAGGTTTCTTTTGGATTTATCACCATGTCCTATTTCACTATATCAAACGAGCAGATCGTGTATTTGTATGGATAACAGTCTTTTATCTAATGTTTGTAGCGTTTATACCTTTTTCAACAGCTCTGCTTGGAAGGTATTATGATCAGCAGATCTCAGTAGAGATTTATGGAATAAATATAGCTATAGCTGCATTTTGGACTTATGTACAATGGCGGTATGCAACTAAAGATCATCATCTAGTTGATTCTGATCTTGATCCTACTTTAATCACGTTAATATCCAGAAGTAGTCTTATAGGTCCTATTTTTTATTTTATCGCAGTGGCTTTATCTTTTGTCAGTATTATTGTAAGTCTTGTAATGTTTATGGCCATTCCTATATATTATCTAGTGCCGGTTCGAAAGGATAAGTCTAGGTTCTGGTTTACGAAAAATAAATAATAGTATTGTTAGATACAGATAGATTCTTCGCTTTTCTATCGTAGTTATAGTCTTTTCTACTCTGCCTTCAGTGATTTATTTGCACATTGAAGTTGCTGTGTAAGTCAATGTGTATTCTATCATGAAGCGCGTTAACAAGACTCCATTGTCATCATCCAGGGGGTCTAAGATTATAGCGCATACTGTGGTAGAGTAGCCTATGAAACCTAAAATACAAGTTGCGTGCTACTGCAACATAAATTGGGCAGAAAAAAAGGCCTGACACTGTCTTTAGGATTATCTTTAATATGCATGCTTGTATTATCTTGTTTATTTACTAGTGTCTTCAACCTACAGAACCAAGCACTAGCTCAACAATACATTCCTACAATAAAATATAGAAATTTAGTAATAGATCTAGGTAATGGAGTAAAGACTAAAGCTCAACTAACACTTCCTGCCATTGGAAAAGGACCATTTCCCGGAGTCTTACTTATTCATGGATCTGGTGCTAACGATAAGAATGGGACATTAGGATTTGTTCACAAGACTGGGCCTAAACCACCAACACCCCTTTGGCAAATTGCTCAATACCTGTCAGAAAGAGGCTTTGCAGTACTGAGATATGACAAGAGAGGAATAGGTGCAAATTTTACGATTAACCAGAATGTATGGGGAAATGCTACGGTCAATGATCTAAAAAGTGATGCTGAGAAAGCTTTGAATGTTCTTACAACTCAACCTGAGGTAGATCCTAAGAAAATAAGTTTAATCGGACATAGTGAAGGCACAGTAATAGCGCCTAGAATTGCGATTGATAATCCAACTAAAGTAAAGAACATCATACTTATGGGTACTGCTGCCCAGAACCTTCGAGACCTACTTCACTATCAAATGATATCACTACCAGAAACGTATGCTAGACAAGTATTGGATAAAAACCACACTGGGCTGATGTCCATACAGCAAATTGCAAAAGATCCTGTGCTTAGCAATATGTTTGTACCCTCTTCGGTCTTGCTTACCTTTTTACATACTAATGACACCAAAGTTATTACTAACTATCTTTTGAACAAGTTTGGAAGTAATAATAGCACTAAACCGGGTTACGTAAATATTGACAAACAGCTTAAACCAGTACTAGCAAATTTATATGAAAATATCTCTGCATTAAATCAGTCCAAATGTAACAATATTGAAGGATGTCCTGTATGGATTAGATCACACTATAGTCTCACACCTAATCTAAATATTATTGGTAATGTATCCAATTCTACTAGTATATTGCTGCTCAATGGAGAAAATGATAAGGACACACCGGTTCAGCAAGCATTTCTGTTACAACAACGACTGACAGATCTGAACCATCCTGATCACATGCTAATCACATATCCAAATCTAGGACATGATTTCTATCCTTCATCTAAGTGGTTCACGGAAGCTGGACCTATACAGCAGTATGTTTTAGCAGATCTTTATTCATGGCTTGCAGCTCATTCAGGATTTACAAACCATCCTACTGCAGCCGCGCATGTCACACCTATACCGTCTTCTAACTCTACTGCTAAATAGAAGTATCCAGAAAATATTGTGCGCGCATCTAAGTTTGTTTTGCAGTAGGACAGGCGATAATCACTTAGGTGTAGAAAGTGATTATCTAGAGATAAGGTGAAACACCCAAGTTAGAAGATACATACTTGAACTATGTATTAACTAAATTATAGAATCTTGCAGTTGAGTAACGTCTTGGTACTCAAATTAGGTGCAATTCTATCATGAGGCGCACCACCAACAAATATTATAATAACAACAATTCTTTAGAGCGTGCACCATTGCATTCAACTTCATCGATATACGACAGATAAAATCAAGTTAGCACCTAATTAATGTTAGACAACAGTGGATTGTTAGAAATCATATCGGAAGTGTATATCGTCTTATAAATGAAGGTGTGGAACACGATATATTAAAAAGGTTTTCTGGATTGGGAGATCAGATGTATATATTGACGTCTTTAGTGAAATGATAAAATTGATCGCATGTCTATCATGATGTGCGCGCTACTAAATCAATCTATACAAACCCACTTCCTGCTAAAGGTGCAAGATCAAAGATCTCTGGTTTCTCAGATAGCTTTCCTTGCTGTTCGAAGGTACTCATGTCTGCATTATAGCGTGTTATTTCGTCTTGTGGCATGTCTTTGTTATCCCATACACATTTCTCTTCGTGTAACGGAATGCTCTTTACACATATCTGAACTGTATCGCCCTGCGAAAACGCGCTAGTAGGAAACGCAAATATTCCAGCATTTGCAGTTATATCATTTCCTAATGGTATATCTTCTTGGTCTGTTGTGTTCATGTAGTGACATACTCCCCTCGTTGTGTTAGTGTCTGTTACGCAAACCCTGATTAAATTAAACTCTGGTCTGACATGGTTTAAGACGACTTGGAAGTACTTTAACGACATATCGTGTTTTACATTGAACGGTAGCCAGAATCCTGCAGCTTCTGCATGCGAGACTTGCGATTGCGATTGTGTACCAGTAGTGCCACCAACATCTGATCCGCTCTGACTATTACCATTAGCATTCATTGAAGCGTTCCATCCTACAGCATACCCATCTTTATAATTCGAGCAGTATTCGCTACTATGATCAACAGGACACCTTGGATCGTATCCATGTCCATTACATAACACCGCGTCACATGAAGCGTCATTGTATCCTTTGCTATATGCGCCGCCTTGAGTAACACTCGTCGGCGTAGCATACACATGTTGCGCGCCCATTAAAACTATGACAAGTATTGGTGCGATATATTTTGTCAATCTATATGTATTATTATACGAAGACTTGTTCAGGTACTTTCCGAATGTATGTGCTATATTATTCTTCTTTTTGTCTAAGATGATTTCACCTATTCTATACATCAGGCTAGCTGACTTCATACAGTATCAATCCCTGGTTTCAAATGCAACAGCCTCTAACTCTTATCTATACCCATAACTCTCAGTATCATCAGAATGCTGAGAGTCCGATTCGCTGCTTGATGATGACTGCTCTTGGTTCTGTCTAGGGGCTATGATTACATTATTGTGACTACCGTCTATATGTACGTTAGATCCATCTTGAGCTTGGGCTTGTGATTGTTGCTGCGAAGACGTTTGATCAGCTAATGAATTCCACTGACTCTGATAACCTGAGGAATATCCTTGGCAGAATTCGTAGGTGTGCTTTTTATCATTTGGACAGCCCGTATCATACCCGTGATTACTGTGATCGCAATTGTTGTAGTCACAGGCTGCATAATCTTGACCTGCATTATATCCATCATTATAGCATTTCTGTGGTGATACATATGCAAAAGCATTGGATATCAATGTGGTACAAACCAGGATGGTAACCATTGCCATGAATATGATAACTTTCATCTATGGCTCAATCTCCTCTAAGAGAACTTTGCCGCCAGCATTTTTCAAATTATTCAACGCTGTGTCAATGCTGAGCAGCATTACTTCACTATAATTATACGTTGTTGTAAAACGTATTCTATCTTTACCAAGAGCCTGAACTGCAAATAGACATCTCTCAGAATCCAGGCAGTATATCTTACTATAGTCACTGTATTTCTTGTAGCCTGCGCGCACTTTTAGCCTTCGCTTTGTCTTATTTACAGACGGACTTTGAGTAGCCTGAACCTTCATATTGCAATATCCCCTGGCAAACCAAGTTTGGTAGACCTATCGCTATTTCTAAATACCATTTCTAATTCCAACTCCATTCGTGAACTCAGAAGGAGATTCTGTAAAGTAGTCAGATCATTACGATTTACCAAGTTCCAGTTCACGATATTGTCGCAACCAGTCTTTCCAGCAAGTATTCTTAGCCCGAAGATAATGATTGGTGTAGGCACACCAAGTGCAATAGCTCCTCCCACCATTAGCACACCGTTCCTAATGCTAGTATACATCAAAATCAAACACTAATCCATTAGTTCCTATTTGCATGGTGTCGGTGCATATCGTAAATGAATTTGTACCAAGTCCTATTGCAAATCCTTTAACATTATCACCGGGTTGGAATTGCGCGTTTGGGACTTCTACGAAAAGCGTGCCATGTCCTGGGAATACTGTGCGTGTTGTGAAGTATACGTAATGTATGTCCGAATTTAAGAACTCATACTTGATCGTACGTCCTGCAAGTGGGATGTAGTGATAGTGCATTTCGAATGGCATTGCTTGCGCGCTTTGTATGGTCATTGCGATAACTAGCACGGCGAGCGAGCTGATTAGAATTGACTTCACTACACAAACATCTCCTCAGTTGCGCCCCTTAGTTTTATTAACTTGTTCATTTTTCTAAACAACCTCAACTCGAGCTCCCTTGTTCAGTTGTGTTTGTGGCATGCATGATATTCTCAGCCGAGTCGGTTAATTCAAATGAGTTGATCATTTGGTGTACTACAGGAAGTAACTGGTCATACCTTGATGCTTCAGCAGTATATTGCACATAATAAGCTCTGCCATTATCATCTCCATGTTTATCACCAAATGTGCCCATCACCAAAGTTTTCATTGGATAGCCCTTGAATGTGTCCGAAAATACTAGAACATAAGCTGGTCTACCTGCAAGTTGAGTATCTGTAACTGTGGCTAAGTCAATATGAAAGTTTGTTGCGTTGAATCTATATCCATTAATTGCATTGCGTAGATCGAGATCTAGACTTCTAGTATCAGAAGGCTGCAAATTCTCAATTGATATCGCGAAATTAGCAACCGCATTTGGATCTGAAGATATTGGCGGTGAAAGGTCTGCAACATCGATGGTTGTGTCGTCCGGGGTGTTTATTCCTGATTGTACTCCCCAGTTAAAAGGATATTTTATACTAACACCATATGTTGAATTTTCGTATGTGAGTAATGATTGTTTTGTTGTTGTATCTTCTGCTAAGGCGGAATGTACCAATAGTGAACATGTTGTAATTACAACCAAGGACGTTGCTGCTACCAGAACTATAAACATAATCAATGATTGAATTTTTCTTTGTGCATGAAAATGTCCTCTATCTTTAAAAGAATTTCCTGTTCTTTCATAAGTCATTTCTAGTTCACTTAATTGATTTGCGAAGTTTTTTTGCATAGATGTTATGTTAGTAAAGACTTTCTTGAAGATAGTGTGTTCAAATTAGTAGGTTTAAAGTGGAATTTTCGTTGCAAAAGCGTTGCAAGAAGAAAGTGTTTATGTATTTCCTATTTCTTCTTCTATCAGCAAACTGACAAGCGGAGTATAGATAAGACTGATGAGTGATGACGACTTATTTGACAAAATTTTGGAAGTATTTAAGGAGCCACATGATGAGAAATCTAATCTCATAGTAGAATTTAAGCCTACTCGATATGCGTGCATACTTTGGCTTGCCACTTATCTGAGGAATTACAAAAATTTCGTTGTCAAGATTGATGATCATACATGCTTTAACTATTATCGGCTAGGAAAAGTTGCAGAATACATAGGCATGAGCTATGATAGGGGAAAACAGGCGAGAAAAATATACGAGGATTTGGAGAAGGTAGAAGAGGTCAAAATTTTTGTTAAGGACAACAAAACATATGTATGCTTAACAGATAAAGGAAGAAAAGAGCTACGCAAGAAATTAGAAGAAATATCGAGATTAAAGAATTATCGAGATGCACTACGGTTCTCTACTCATACTTCTAAAATGGTATCAGATGACACTACTCATGTCAAACCAACTAATGTTAATCTAAATTCAAAAAATAGATTATCTAAACATCAGACCGATCTATCACAAAGAAAACTAGAACAAATTTGTGTATTGTTTGTGGATGACGAACCTGATATTGTTCTGCTGTTAAAGGAATATTTTGAAATGGCTGGTTTTAAAGTAGATGGCTATACTGATCCACTCATAGCATTATCGAAATTTAAGACTAATGTATATGATATTGCAATACTGGACTTAATTTTAAGAGGATTTTCATTCTATATGATCTGTAGATATAATAAAAAGCCCAACCCTATGCGGCTCTTCTATCGATCCTTTATTAAACTCATTATATAGACTTATGCAAATGTTATTAACAAAACTATATATTGTTAATAACTATCTATCATTTATTCTATGCAAAAGTTTAGTATCATGTTAATTGCTGTCACACTTGCTATAACATTAGCATCGAATGCAGAAGTTGCATTATCAACTATCAATAATAATAATACAGTTGGTGCTGCTTCTGGAGCTAATAACAACACATCTAAAATAAAGGTTGTATCATCATTTTTTCCAATCTATGAATTTGTAAAGAAAGTTGGGGGTGAAAAAGTAGATGCATCCGTGCTTATACCTATGGATGCAGAACCTCATGATTTTGATCCTACTATTCAGCAAATTCAGAATACTCAATCGGCTGCTGCTGTGGTATATAATGGAGCTGGAATGGAGGCAACATGGATAAACAAAATAAATCCAAAATTTGCAATTGATACAAGTAAGGGTTTAAATTTACTTTCTACAAAGGATCCTGAAATTCATGCAATAACAGATCCTCATATTTGGTTAGATCCAATCCTTGCAATTCATCAAGTTGAGAATATCCTTGATGGATTGATAAAGGTAGATTCCAATAACGCAATGTATTACAAAAACAATGCCCAAAACTTTATTGGACAACTCCGATCTTTGGATACAGCAATTAGAGGTAATCTATCTAGCCCTAATTGTGCAAAAAGAGATTTTATATCTTTCCATAATGCTTTCAGCTATTTTGCAAAAGAATACGGACTAAAGCAACATAGTATACAAGGTTTAACACCAGAAGGAGAAATACTTCCCCAACGTTTGGTAGCGGTAGTTCAGCTAGCAAATAAGATTGGTATAAATATAATTTATTCTGAAGACTTGGTCGATCCTCGCTCAGCCCAAGCAATAGCCGCTGAGATACCTAATGGAAAAGTAATGGCGCTAAGTCCTATTGAAGGGATAAAATTACAAGAACAACATCAAGGAATAGACTACCTTGCAAAAATGTATCAGGATTTGTCAGCTCTGAAACAAGGCTTACAATGTAAGAAATGATAGTATAATCTCTTAGGTAGGAGAATTATGCCAATTTTGATCCATGTTCTATGTCAGAGTGATTATTATGTAATCCAACAACTATTCTTAATGAAGTCCTCTGGATTCAGATTTGTGAAAATTCAAAATCTAACATATTTTAGTCAATTTATCTGTCAGTCAGTCAGTCAATATAACTATTTAATACTATCTATTTTTGTATTTGAATCAATAACACTACAGGTTTTGTGTTTCTAATTTTGTTAAATATTCTAATTATTTTTCCTTGTATGCCATATTTTTTGTCAAGAAGTTGATTTGCATGTTCTGATTCTAAAGAACCCGCCATTTTCATCTGACACTCAATCCATTTACCTTTGAGCTGCCCTCTAGGGCCAGATGGAGTTACGCGTATATTCGGATTGTTCTTAATGCGTTTTACCTTGCCAGAATTCATATCGGTTCTAATGTATATTGTTCCAGCATCCATGGCAAACCACACAGGCGTATATACAGCCTGTCCATTTCTTCTGTATGTCTCAAGATTAACATATTTTTGATTCAAAAACTGTAATATGTCTTTATTATTACTATTTGCACTCATCACAATCACTAATTGACAGTCAAATACTATCCTATTCTAGTATAACGTAGCATATAATACTATCTTATATAGATGCGTTTTAGTTATATTCCTGAACAAATAGTACTTGAAAACTGGGAATAATGCAACTAATGTTATCAAGGCTTGCAAAACAAGTTGATGTGCTACCACGGTCTGCGGTAAATTGAAGAACCTTATTTTGCTTAAAAGTTAGCTTTCTGCGGCTATTCTTAGAGGTTGATAATTCCTTTAGTTCTTTATACCTTTTTCTAAATTCCTCATATTTACTCTGCATCTCGTAATTCAAAAGGGGGGTAAACTATTGCATAATTTTACCATCCATTTGCTTATATAGATCATGAATTCTGCAGATTATGAGAAGTACAAATGATTTAAACGAAATAGAAAACTCAAATAGTTCGCCAAATCTATATCGTAGGATTCAAGGTCTTGTAGGAGAACAATCCTTTAGCCTTATTCTTCCGAAGCAATATGCTAATAATCTAGGAATCAGAAAAGGCGATTTCGTAAAAGTTCGACAGGAAGAAAATAAGATCATTATAGAAAAGGCTTAGGGGGATACAGAAATGGAATTAGATCAAAGCAAATCATCTAATGATGATATTACAATGAATGATGTATCCCATAAGGATACAGATTTTTCTAATAATAGTCAAGAGTCTGAATTCAATAATGGTTCAGATGTAAACCGGGCTCTCTACATTATCTTCAACACAACCTCTGCCATCAAATAGTATCTTCACTACCCTATCAATTGATAGCATAAAGATTGACCCCGAGTACAAACAAATGGCACCTCAAATGTCTGAAAAAGATTTTCAGGTATTAACATAGTCCATAAAACAACACCATGGATTGTTTTTACCTATTGTGGTAAATAATAACAATGTCTTATTAGATGGTCATCATAGACTAAAAGGCTGCAGTGAGACTAAAATAAAGGAAGTTCCGGTTCTAGTATTATCGTTTAATGATAAACTATATGAAAAATTGTTTATTTGTGAGTCGGCCAGCAAAAGAAGAAATCTGGATGACTATTCGAAATATGAGCTAGCATTAAAGACTGAAAAAATACTAAAGGAAATAGCAAATAAAAATAGATTAGCTAATCTAAAACAATTTCAAAATAACAGTAATAGTAATAGTAATTGCCAGTCTCCGACTCGCTCATTTGAGCGAGTCGGTGATGTTGCCGAAGAAGCTGCCAAAAGTGCTGGTTTATCTCCTAAATTGGGTAATTCTTCGGTCAATAAAGAATATAACATAATAAGACGCAAAGAAAAAAGAGAGGAGCTAATAAAAGAGGCTCAGAATTTCGAGCCTCATTTGCAATCAAATAAATTTAGACTAATTCTCGATGACTTTATAACTGCATCAGCAGAAATAGCTGATAATTCAGTTGACTTAATACTTACAGATCCGCCTTAGAGTGAAGAATATCGAGGATTATGCAAGGAATTAGCATTACTAGCAAAAAGGACACTAAAACCAGGAGGGAGCATTATTTGTTTCTATGGAGATTGTTTGTGCCGAGAGTTTGTAGAGTACTTAGATCGCGATGCGGGATTAATAGAAAATTGCACTTTACATGTCAAGCTACAGGGTCCATTCTCTAGAGACTATGAAAAGGGTATTGTTAGAAAACAAAAACATGCTCTGGTATTACAAAGGACCAAAAAGGGCAGATACTGGAGAGCTAATTGAGGATCTCATAGAGTCTGAAACTCCTGATAAAGAATTACATGATTGGCAACAAAGCTCTCCAGAATCTGAAAAAATCATGTTGCGAGAGACAGTTGAAAATCATGTTGTATTTGACCCTGTGATGGGTGTAGGTACAAATGGAATATCCGCACTCAAACTATATAGAATGTTCATCGGTATAGAAATAAACAAGGAAACCTACAAGATAGCTATAGGAAACATCAATAAATTCCTGAAAAGCAGTACAAATCCTGAAGGAAGCCTGCAGAGTTAAGACCTAATCCTCAAGCCGTGAATAGTTCTGATATAGGGATCAAACAAGAGATATGATATCCATGTTTGAAAAGCTCGTTATAATGACACCTACGATGACAGTGACAGTTACCTAGTCTAGTGTCCCGCTATCAACAAACTGCTCAAAATGAATTACAAGCTATTTCATGCAATGAAAGTTAGGATGGCTGAGTTAGCTATAATTGATGGCAGACCGTTCTCATACAAAGACTTCTTACATTTTGAGGCGAATGGTCAAACATACGAAATGAGACCAGGTACGATCAGAAATAAATTTATGGAATTTAAAAGAAAAAATTTAATCAAGCTTGCCTACAATTCTGGAATTGCATTCTATACCATACCAGGAAAGGAATTTAATAAATCTGATAGGATGACATCTGACCATATGGGGGTCAATACAGTCAATACAGTCAATACAGTCATTGACGATTCGCTGCTAAAACAAACCCCAATTTATCAATGGCTTAAGAACTGTCCTACAGAAAAACAAGCACTTCATAACATTAGATTGGTCTTTAATGCCGCTGGTATATGGAACGTTGTATCTAGCATATATCCTACTAGAATTAATCCATACAATAAAGACATTATCTTACCAGCCAAGATATTCTTTGATTATCTTGATGTGATAGTAACTATCCATCATACAGATACCGTAAGTGTTGCAGTCTCATGTTCATTCAGACCAATAGTTGTTGAATTAGAAGATATGATTCAACTTTACGAGGCTTTGATTAGGACAGAGCTAAATTTGATTAATATGATAACAAATTTAAAATATGAAGATGATGGCTCACACAATGGACCTAGATATAGAGAGTGGATTGTAAAGATGTGGCATTTTGGGGTCGACAGTATCAGCGAATATGTATGTAAAGAACTCGAGGTCACATTTGAGGAAGGTATGTCAGATCTATATCGGATTTACACAAAAAGAATGAATTATGGCAGAAAAATTATTAGAGTAGAACATCAGGAATATCCCAACTAAAAAGCAATAGATGCACTGGTTAAAAAGCTTTATCCAAATGGTAAATTAGTTGGTTAAGAAAATATAGAAATTAGATCGTTAGTTGCTAAGCAGTACAATGTACATTTATTCCATTATCAAACCATATTTCCATAGGATAGATGGTCCGCTTTAGTAGCGGATAGGATTTATGTCGGATCTCATTTACATAGCTAAATAACTGGATCGACTAACTTAGCAATTGTAGCAGCAAACAATCATTATACTAGCCTTGGTCTTGGAACTGCTAACACTTTCAGAAAATGTAAGATTTGTCAGAAGTGAGACGGACTGATTTTAAAGTATCTCAAACCGAAGTTGTGTCTCCTAGTACAAAACAAACTTGTATATCAGACTTTTAAAATGTATTCGTGTTCAATCTACTTACTATTAATTGAACAGAGTGATTACCTTAGGTTACAATGATTTTGGACCTAGAAGATACTTATAATCTAGTTAGGCAAATGAAGATTCCTTGGTATAGGGTTTATAATGCTAAAGTTTAGTAGTTAGCAAAAGTGATCTAAGACAAGTTCTTAGTAAAATATTTCTGTAACCAAATCAGATAATTACATAAGAGTGTGTGTCACGATTATTAATAATAGTTGAGCCCTAACGATATCGAATCACAGTTACTTTATCAAATAGTTCATGACGTCCAATCACCAAGTGCTTATCCTTTTGTGAAATGGGCTGGAGGAAAGACACATTTATTGTCTAAAATAAATGCGTTCATACCCAGCTCATTTAGACGATACTATGAACCCTTTCTTGGCGGCGGTGCGTTATTTTTTTGGCTCAATAGCAGCGGTATTAGATTTGAGGCTCATTTATCGGATATTAATGCCGAGCTAATTAATACTTATAAAATTGTAAAGTCCAGAGTTGAAGATCTAATTGAAGTTTTAAAAATCTATGAAAAAGAGTATCGACAAAATCCCCTATTCTATTATCAATTGCGAGACAGTGCAGAATATTCATTTCGTAATGATTATGTTAAAAGAGCTGCAAAATTCATCACACTAAACAGAACATGTTATAATGGACTTTATAGGGTAAATAGTCAAGGAAAGTTTAATGTTCCTATGGGTAGATATAAGAACCCTACAATTTGCAATAGTAACAATATAAGGAATGTAAGCTATTCCCTGCGTCAGTCTGAAGCTAACATAAGTGTTCGAGATTATAAAGAATTATTATATAATAAAATGGGAGAAGGTGATTTTATTTACCTGGACCCTCCATATAGCCCTACCAGTAGGACTTCTAGCTTTACCGGATACACTAATAATGGTTTCAAAGACAAGGATCAAGAAGAACTTGCAAATATCTTTAAAAAACTTGACAAACAGGGATGCAAGGTTCTCCTAAGTAATTCGGATGCTGCACTTGTAAAAGAACTATATTCTGGTTATTCTAGTGGTATTGTCGAAATACATGCGTTGCGAAGTATCAATTCAAAGGCGACTAAACGCTCAGGACATAAGGAGTTGCTAATACGTAATTATTCACTATAAGTCTACTAACATACAGATAAATCAATTAACGTAACCAATAACCAATATGACGATAAGACCAGTAATGTTGAGAAGTAGAACATTATTTTTCGACCAGCTATTATAACAGCTAATAAGTTGACTGAGACCTTGTAGAATTGATGATGTATATTTAGAGTGCATCATTTGTTGTAGAGTTCAGAACAGTACTTTTGGTCATAAATCTGGATTTGTCTTTGTCCCAAAGGCTTTTGCCATTCATATTTAGCGTCTCAAAGACCTCCAAGTCCTCACCAAACTGCCAAGATATCATCGTCGTCTATTAATGTTAAATCAGTTCGATAAACAGATTTGCAGGAATACCATTTGCTCTCAGACCAATTCTAATATTTCCTGCTTCGTACTCTATATCTCCAATGCTATCTTTAAAGCCTCTTGATGCGAAGTGTAAGCGACCGCATTTTAAATTAATTTTGTATATTCCATTATTCTCATTATAAATTCCTGATACAAATTGTATGTTTCCTGAATTTGCTAGATCATATAGTTCCCTACAAACAGGTTTGATAATCTCCCATGCTTCTTGTTGTGATATGGATTTATCCAAAGTATTATCACTAGCTCCTTTGATCATAGTTTAATTAATCTATGGGTTGGTACGCAAACCCAACTACATCTTTATTTGTTTAACCTTTACTTCTCCTCCTCACATGATACTATAGCACTAACACTACAATCGAAGGACATAGGTTTTCCAATATGTCTACTTGTGGCTATGTAGTACCCATCACAAATATTACAAGATTGGTTAATCTATGCATGTTGTAGGTTATACATCTGAATGATAAGTCCCTGTTCTGTGTTCTAGTTAATCTAGACATCAGGTGCTCTCCAAATAGTCTCTTTATGACTGAGACTATGGTTTCATCTTTGTTTCGTTGATTGTAAAGCAATCTGGAATAACCACGTTTCATCTGTTTTCTATACTTACCATATGTTCTCCATATCGGTACATGTTCAAAGCGAGCTGGGATTATACTGAATGCATGCAAGCCATCTCTTACCAACTGATGATTATCTTCACTATCATATCCTTTATCAGCTGTAACTACAGATAAGGGAAGAATATCTGATGTTTTCGTTGTGATTAGCCTGAAATCTATATTATCATGCCTTGTAGGAGCTCGTCTTATCTTAATTGTACATATAATTTGTAATAATACATCTGCTCCAATGGATAGCTTTATCCATTTTCTTCTTAATTTAGCTCTTTCCTTATAGTATTGCGATGAATGTGTTGACTTGAATCCAGTCGAATCTATTCCTGCAAAGATATGTTTAGTACCCGCTTATTACAATGAATGAGGAACTTATCTTTTCAAGCAATGAATCGTTGATTCTGTCTGTAAACTTTTGCAATGTAGTAAAATGAGTGATGCGCGATAATCCTAGAAATGACCTTAGGTGATACGCCTCGAATAACCAATCCACAAACAACATTCTATAACTCTTACCTTCGTAATGTCGGATTGTAATCAGAACTATGTGCTGCCATATTGTAAATATGTGATTACTTTTCCTATTAGAAAATAGAGCAATCCGTGCATGCTTTAAAACACGGAACATAGTATCTGCAAGTCTAACGTACCTTGATTCTTTCAATAGATTATTGGTATAATAATCTTACAAAGCTTTGACTGTATGAAATGATTTCTATAGAGCCCTACTTGTTAATATTATTAAATAGACAGTTTCTTTACCAAGAATTCTACAGATCACTTCAGAGCCTTTTCAAGGTTGTTTATATTTGGTAAAGACATCTCCTTCATCTTCAAAAACTATATATTCTATATCCAAATTTGTGCTGTAATTTGGAAAAATTTGATAATAATTCTTTCGATGCTAAAAGCGGTTCGATTCTAATATGTTTGAATTTGGAATGACTGGCCTTCATCTACCCAGTTTATTTCTTGATAATTTAACAGGAATACAAAAATGAACTCTAGTCTTAGGTATTAGAATATCTATCGGAATTACAAAATGTGATCCGCTCCCAGGAGCGGTTTGATAATGATAATGTTATTGAGTTTTAATTGTGATACACATTTTATTGCAATTAAGAAAAACTATAGAATAAGTAAGTTTGATGCCCACTATTGAGGTTATTAAGTTTTGTAATGATAACAGTAGTAAACAACTGAAATCAAATAACAGCTCTTGGAAGTATGTAGGTGTCAAATGGAAACAACCTGATAACATTGTTTTAAACCTCAAATTGATAGAATTAATTATATACGATTATGAAGCCGTTAAACCGACAGGAAACAGAAGACCTTATTATAGATCTATATTATAACCAAAAGAAAACCTTCAGAGAAATACAACAAATAGTAAGAAAATCACCACGTGATATCAAAGTCATTCTGAATAAGGTGGATCCAGGACGTTCCTCTCTATCCATACCAGCGCAAGCCTACAGGCTATTTTCTGAAGGAAAGACTCCAATAGAGGTTGCTATTATCCTAAACATAAGAGAACCAGAAGCAACTCAATTTAATTTAGAGTACTGGAAGTTAAGTCAGTTGGATAGTCTTAGCCGAATTTATAAAGAGAATAATGGCAACATTTCACCTCTGGTAGTTTTACATAGACAGATGAAGGCTGCCGGTCTGACCGTAGAACACGTGATTAGACTTCTTGTAATGACCAATAACAATCTTCTATCGGTCGAGCAAAAATGCCAAGATCTGAAAAGAGAGGAAGAGTCTTTAACGGCTAAGAATTTGAAAGCAGCTAGAACCTTTCAACAATTAAGCAGCGACATATTAGAAGAATCAAAGATATTAAATCAATATCGTTCATCATGTAAGAAAGAATGCATGGAGCTAGATAAATTGCGGTTGCTAAAAGAAAAACTTCAATCTGTTGTTAGACAGTTTCAAAATAACAACGAACGTCTTCAAAGGATTAAAGAATTAGTCAAACAAATAATTGAACAAAGATTAATGAATCACAGGCATGTATTGTTACTAGCCTTTCAATCGATTATAGAATCATATCGAAAAGATCCTGTAATATTTAATATCCTTTACTATAATTTATCAGCTGCAGCTGGAATAACATCAACAGATACACGATCAGAGGAATTTGGTATGATTAACCATTCCGATTATGGATTATCTACGAATAATCAGTTCTACTGTAAATACGAAAATTCCAATTCCAATGACGTTGCTTACTCGAAGATTCTATTAGACGTAGCAGAACAATTCTTTAATAGAATGATAAAAGAGTTGGAGCAACTGAGTATTACCAGAATACTGGAAGTATTTATTTCAGGTTCAATATCCTCGCAGTCGACTAAAAAATTGCTTCCAACTTCAAAGCCTGTTCTTCCGATGCAAACGTGTGGCAACGAGAAGAAAGATCCGCTCCCAGGAGCGGATACGATAACACTTTAAAACCAAAGTAAATATGATGTGAAGACCTTATTATATACTCTAATGTATGAAGCATTATCAAGTTTTAAGAAGGGCTATATTCGCTGATGTCCTTGTTATTAGCATAACTTCGTAATTCGATTAGGTCGAGGTGTAAATCTTTTAATTGTATATATCCACTAGAAAAAGAAATATTTTTTTTATTTTATGCGAGCCACGCATAAATGCTGTTATGGTTACAACAGAAGACTTTAATCAAATAGAGAATAAAAAGATAATGTCCTACGACGAATTATTGCAATAGATAACTGTCAGTCATAAAGAGACTATTTGGAGAGCACCTGATGTCTAGATTAACTAGAACACAGAACAGGGACTTATCATTCAGATGTATAACCTACAACATGCATAGATTAACCAATCTTGTAATATTGGTGATGGGTACTACATAGCCATTCCACCTATAATTTGCCCTAGATGTATAAAGGAAATATGTAATAGCCAGGTGAATAAAATATGGATGATGTGGAAATAATGGAAGTAGAATTCCAAAGACTTATGACTTTAATCGTAAAAGAATTTAGGGAAAGAGTAAAAAATGTGGAAAACCTGCTCTTGGCCAGACTGTGAAAACACAGTAATACATGACGATAACGAGGCAATGACTGAATTCGGTGAGATGTGCCCATATCATAAGACAATGTTAACGATACATAACCGAATTCCTCCAAACACAAACACAAGCGTCAGCAAATCCTGACATTTTTTGCATTTTTCACCTTCTTGTGCTTAGAGCAGTATTACAATAGGGAGTATTTTTTTACTGTCCTTATTAGTTTAATAGGTGGAATAATTGAGTCCAATTTGTCTTGCATTCCACCGAATCAACGACGATATACTTCCTAAAGAGTAAATTCCTGATTGACTATATCAGAATGAAGTCTAAGTCTTCTGTGTTCTAGTTCAAAGAATATTGTCCCAATCTGTAAAGCATAATTGGATTATACGGTGATCAATTTGTCATATGAGACCCAGTCCCAGTGCCTATACTCCGGCTCTGTACCTGCCCAGGGATCCATGTTTAGATCCGATCCTGAAAGTGTGGGAATGGTATCGGGAGTTATCAGCATGCTGTTTCCGCCAACTAGTATAGATCCTATCTATGTTAGCGTGATGCAGCCAAAACAGCGGATCGGCGGGTGAGGTAAGTAAATCACGCATGGTTCCACCAACCCATGCATGTACATCAGCATGAAGACCTTCTAGAGTCATAGTAAATTCTGTATATATTGGCTTCCTTAAACAATCTTTGATTTTATTTTCTGTAGGAATGAAAATTCTCGATCTTGTCCGGGGAAAGGAGGAGTTCTACTAACATCAGCGGGTTCCACAGAAGAGGGTGTGGGAGGGATTGATTCTGTATTTGGTATATTGACACGGGGTTTAAAGTTTTGCAACCAGTTTGGAATGTCGCGGTCTACAGTCTAATCCCAATATGGTATGTAAAAATTCTGATAATTCGGGATGCTACTTACCCAATATTCTAAGACTGATAGGTAAACTTTATGCCAAGTCAAAAACCTTTGTATCCCGACAGGTCCATCCGCAATATGAAACTTATGTGGGTGGCGATGAATAGCCACTAACGTGCCATAATTTCCACCAATTTCTCCGCTGGAAGTAGAGAGTGAATTAAAGGCGTTAATTCCGTTAATGAAAGTATTTTTTATCTATATCGCCTATTCCAGCTTAGTTCTTTCGCTGTACTACTGATGGCACGAGTTGGATTAAGCTGATACGGTATTTATGAATTACCTTAGTAGGGCAGATAACTAAGTGATTTCCAATCTTTACTCAAATAGCATCTTCCTTTCCAAATGTTCGGAAAGAACTATGTGTATTTCCAACGTTCCATACTTGCCGAGTACAAGTTTTTTGATAAGTAACTCATGACAACGGTGAAAATGCGAAATCGTCGAATGCTCGCAAATCGCCTGTGTCGAGGCGAAATGCAGCTGCTTTTTCTTCCCCATTCCTTCGATTTCGCGGATGAGGGATTCCGTCTCCATCTGATTTGAATAATAAGTGAAGACGATGTAGACGCCATGTCTAGCAAGATTGACAGCAGTGGTGCTACCCATGCCGCGGCTTACACCTATAATGATTGCAGTTTAGGCATATAGTTTCAAACGGTCCATATAGTCAATCATCCAGCTGTAATGGTTTGTTCTAGATTGGTTGTTTGTCATTTGATGTGTGACATTCAATCTCTGTTGAAAGCCCGTCTTGATTTAATTCATAGTATGGATAATTACTCTCTTTGATGTAAGATTAGAGAATTTTTCTGTATGCATTGAAATCTTGAGACAAGAAGGCAGTACCCAAAATAAGACTTTAAAATTGCATTCCAAAAATACTATGAAAAATTGAAAATTGATTCAATCGTGTTCGCAGATTTTGTAAAACCACGTTTACTCTCCATTAGTGTGAAGTCTGAATGCACAATTATCCCTGGTCGACATTAAACCACCTTTGAATAATTTTATTTAAAGAGTCTGATTTTAGTTCTATAGTCCATTTTCTAGTGGAATAGGACAGAACTAAAGCACCATACCTCTAATAAAGGACCAGTTTTAAACCTCAATAAATATAGAAAAGCATTTGTAATTGGTTATTCTTATCTAAAGATATGGTCTCTCAAATATCACTTTGTAGATAGCATTCTTTCTTACAAGAATTTTAGTGGTAGTAATACTATTGTCAGGAGGAGTACTCCGCATTCCTTTTTATTCCACAATTGCAAACGCAGCAACAACAAATTCTGCTTTGTTGCATGAATCTGATATTAGTCAACCAAATTTGAAACCCATTGATCAAAAGAGAGGGATTCATTATGGTCTATTCTTGAGAATTGCTAAAGTCGCCACCTTATAACGATTTTTCTGAATCATGCAACAAAGCAACAAATTCAACAACTACAACTTCAACTACAACAACTGGGACAAATCATGTAATCACAGGTGACACGCAGAAATACAGGATATTTGAAGGACTGGCACCTACCATGCAGCCCTGGGAAGACTGTATGCGAACAAACCCAATGCCAGGCACATTTGAATGGTGGTACTTGCAAGCATTTCTTACAGATGGTTCAAATACTCAGATTCCTTTCTTGGTAAGCCTTGGATGGACAATAATGGACCACTTCAGCCCTATGCAACTATATCAATTACGACTCCCAACTGGACCGCGACACAGGGTGAAGTTCGTGCAAGCATTGACCAATTCAAAGCCGCAGGCAATACAGCTAATGTAACGCTAGGTAACAGCTGGTTACGTGGCAATCTGAATACCATTGGATTACACTTTCCTACAACAAAGAATGGTGTAGGAGCTGACCTAGTTTTCAAGAGTGCTGCCCCTCCCACAAGATATGGCGGCAATGGTATGTGGTTTTTCGACCCATCGCTTACACGATTCAGTGCCGCAGTGGATCCGATGCCTTATGCCTTAGTTAGTGGTGTCTTGACTTATGGAGGCAAGGCTCATCCAGTACATGGAATAGGATATCATGACAAACAATGGGGAACGATAAACTGGAATCAGGTCTATAACGGCTGGTACTGGTCATCTGGTCATTATGGTAACTACACAGTAGATATCTTCCAACTGACTGCTTCATCACCATTTGGCAATCAACCAAGCTCAGGCTTCTACATGGCCAAAGGAAATGGACAAAGTAAGGTCTTGGTTGAAAGTATGAAAGATCTAACTGCGCATGCATCAGGAGGAAACATAACCTTGCTTGGAGGACATACATATCCGAAGGTGCTGACTTTGCAATGGAAAAACGGTTCAGATTCAGCCACTCTAACTCTTACTGATCCCAAGCCTATTAGTGCAGTAAGTCCAATTGTTAATACCAATGCTACAATTTACGGAAATCCTGAATACATAAGGTTAGGTGGTAAAGGAACACTTAATGTACAGTGGAAAGGCACTAATGAAACTGCAAGCGCTCCTGCAATATGGGAGGATAATTATGCACACTAGGTTGACTAATTAGAGTACAGCAAGTTCGATAACGCCAACCTTTTTCTTTTTCTTTTTATCGCATGTATTGGATTTCTCTGAATGCTCAGAATTAATATCGGATATGAAACGGTATTTGCAAATTCTGCCTAGATAACTTTGTACCAAACCATTCTCATTATGCCCTCTTCCATCTTAATTAGTAACGTGAGTTTACATCTTGGATGCTCAGTTGCTAGAGGTAGCAAACTGGTATTCCTCTTTGCTATTCTCTTGAAGTTCCTAGGATATCGAAATTCCATAGATGTGTTTGTAATAACGCGGCATAAATAATCTGTGCAAGCACAACACTTCCATCTGCCATCTTTGGAGCCCAGGCCGATACTGTGATCGTATTCTTTACTACGTTGTGTCGTTTTTCTATATCTGATGATGACCTTACTCGGTATCATAATTCTTGATACATTTCATTGACGATTATGATTGCACCATCAAATTATGGTAAACCGTAATCATTTTCCGCATGCAAGTATCCGATTCATAGTTAACATTTTTAAAATAAGGATTTCACGTGAATGCCTAGATTGGTATTACAAATTTAACATTAACCTTAAATACAACTACGTTTTTCATTTTTCAGACAAAACTTTGGATTACTCCTCTTCTTCTTCGTCATTGCCATACGTTGAGGAGAAGACAGAAGTTATCTATGGTGACGAAAACATCATTGATTCCACTTTGAAATTATTTTCAGTTGCTAGATCAACACTGAACAATTGTCTTGATTCAACCGGCCCATCCATGGATGTGATACCTGGCCATCCAATCACAAGAGCACATTATGAGATGAAAGAGAGAGGAGTAAGAATAAGGTACATCACTGAGATTATAAAAGAGAATGTAAACTATTGTAAAGAACTAATGAATTTTAGTAAGGTTCGTCATTTGGATGAAGTTAAGGGGAATTTTGGGGTGTTGGATGGAATCTATTATAGAGCAAGTGCAAAACTAAGGGCATCCTCCCCACCGCCTTTACTTATATCAAGTACTGTGCGTGCATTTGTGGAACAACAAGAATACCTTTTTGCTATGTTATGGAAAAAGGCAATTCCTGCTAAACAGAGAATTAAAGAAATTGAAGAAAATCTGAAAAGAGAGTTTATCGAAACAATCCAACACTCAGAAGAGACCACTTCACTAATTACAAAAGTCTTGTCATCTGCCACTGATGAAATATTGTTGATATTTTCCCGCGCAGGAACACTCAAAAAATATGAAAAACTTGGAATGGTTGATATTGTAAGAAAAAAGGCAGAAAAAGATGTTGAAGTTCGGATACTGATTGGAACGGATGAACAGATGAATAGAAGAGACGTGGAATGGTTAAGTGAATATCCTAATGCAGAGTTACGTTTTCTCAACAAGTCCATCAATACTAGTCTTACAACAATAGTCACGGACAGGGAATTATCAATAGTGATTGAGGAGAAGGAAGATGATGAAGATGACATTGATTTAGGTTTAACAACCTACTCTAACAGTGAGTCGACAGTTCTATCTTCTGCCTCTATTTTTGAGAACCTATGGGCACAATCAACTATTCCTAGTCAGTAATAACAAACCTTAAAGTCTAGAAATAATTGATGCGAATAGAATAGGAGGTTATATGCGACAATATGTTTTGTCTAATCAGTATTTGTTATTGACGCACAAACGTTTTTTGAAATGTCTGCATACACACATCACATCGATGAATCCATCATAGTACGCATCATTCCATCAGATTCTTTACCACAGTAGTCCCATGTGCCACCTTCGTAATTACCATTCTGTACATGATTATATCTAGAATTTCCACAACTCTTTATCCAGTATTCATTGTCATCACTGATCTCATTATCATTCTCATCGTTATAATTCTAGTTATCGCAGACAAAGCATCCTGGATTCTGCACTGTTTTTTCTTCTTTTGAATTTCTTTGCATATCATATCCTTGACCTCACTTGACCGTTAAGTCTGTTGTTGTTCCTTCTCGTTTTTCTTTAGTTTTGGGCAATAATGATGATATCTATAATCAGATAGCGATTTCTAAATGGTAATAGTACTGTAGGGCAGTGGGAGTAGGTATATGCTGTTCTTTAATGTTATTATTAGCATTTCTTTTGCAAATGATGTCTTCTTATAGTATGATGTACTAACAGCAGCGATAATAATAATGTACATAAAGACTGTATTAGTGCTATTAGTCATAGGCACTACATTCGGAGGAGTGTTAATAGGAATAACAAATTTTTTCAATAATCCTAGTATCTACAATAATCATCAAGCGTTTGCTACCCATATGGAGACTGCTACATCCAATGAAACATCGGTTGTACATCAAGGAATAATTGCTTCGGGTCCAAATCCTCAGATTAAGCCTGAGCCAAATGAAGTCGGAAATCGTCAATCAGCAGTTATTTTACCTTATAGAA
>JBEDUN010000103.1:0-4568 GCA_040414675.1 Nitrososphaeraceae archaeon
ATTGGAATGACATCAAGACGTTGTACAACGAGGGACACGATATTCAAGCTAAAAGTGATGATAACCTGATCGACCTATCTCGTGTTAAATTGGATTCTGAAGTTAGTCAACCAAAGGAATGCTTATCGGCACATGGAATCGATCCTGCAGCCATTACAACTTTTGCAGTTCGACATGGAAATGCAGTATCAAATTCTACGGTAATAAATACAGTTGCAAAATATTATGACATGGCGATTAATGGTTTTTCGAACTTGATGCGATTAAATTGTACTGGATATGAAGACCAACCAAATCCACAGAGGATAGGAAGCGGAGAATTAGTCTCGTTGGTTACTAGTCCAAGACATCAGACGGATTGTAGAACATTTTTTGATGACGGTAGCATTACTGATGCAAATAGATATTCCATTAGAGAATGGAATCATAATGCCAAGGATGCGAAATTGGATCACAATAGCACAACTATATTCAATAATTTTGTGGAAGTGGTAAATAGCCAATCTGAATATAATAGTAACCCAGATGGTGTGATAAACGCAATCCCACTAATTGCATATCATAATATAGATAACAATATGGCAAGATCAAGTACAAACATTGACCTATTTAGAGCAGAGATGAAATACTTGTACGATAATGGATTCAAAGTAATTACTATGAAAGATCTAGGATATGATGAAATGAGTAATCGCTTGTATGTAAAGACCATTTAAAAAGATCACTATCTTTGTAATACAACTTGATATACATTTTACTCTTAATAACTAATCAGAATCTTAAATAACATCAATTGTGTTTGATAACCTTCTGATTATCTAAATATTTAGTGATCTCGAATCATCCTCTTCTTATCTTGAAATTGGTTAGCACTCACTCATTTTCGTTTCAGCATGTGCCGGTCTTAATTTTTGTTTATTTTTCTTTGAAGTCATAGATAAGCGCTGCTGATGATATAAAAAGTGTCTTGATTCTATCACATACCAAAACTCAACCCATTCGAATTTACACGCTTGACATTTTGCCTTTTGAAGGCAACTGTAATCGTCAATCTGGATTTTTTGAAAGGATATGTAACCTAGAGAAGAACAATTAGTGCAACAGTTGTTTACGGAATTACTCATGTTATAGTTAAGGCAAGAATGATTACAGCTAACTGTTTTTCGGGAAAAGTATAATGTAATCCATTCTTTATATCAAATAACATTTTTTTGATATGGGGAATAGTCGTATTTAAAAATTTTAAATAAATAACATTCAGTCTACAATATGTTCGACGAATGTACTGTTCAATATACACGAAAGGCGAAACGCGAAAGTAAACGATAATCATAGGTAATGGTTCCCGCTTGATTCAGACCCTAGTAATATTCACAGGTTAGCTTACAAGTACATAAGTTCTTTTATTCATATCACGAATTACTGAGCTGTTTTCTTAAACTATGACTTACTAAGGGAATTTAGGAATGTCAAATATGTCTTCAAAAGCATCAATGGCGTACAATGAACAAAAAAATGAAGTCCTTGCTCACAGATTTCATATGGAAATATTTCAAGAAGGAAAATTATCTATAGCAGATGAAATCCTCACTCCAGACTTTGTACTGCATAATCCTGTTCTTCCTACGGAGTTGACCAAGGGTCAAGAAAGCATAAAGAGATTCGCTTCAGGAGTAGTAGATTGTCTGCCTGATCGTCGTTTTACGCACCATGAGGCAATTTCCAAAGATGACAAAGTTTTAATTCGATGGACAGTTACGGGTACACCAAAAAGAGACTTTCTAGGTGTAGCTTCGAGCGACAAACCAATAACATTTACTGGTTTTGATCTATTTAGGATTTCAGCAAATGGAAAACTTGCAGAAATGTGGCAACAGTGGAATATCGGAAGTTGGCAATAAGTTAAAATTTTCATTCTATCTTATTTTTTATGAATTAGGCTTCAATAGTGATAATGACAATAACGTAGGGTTAGTAAAGGTTAAAATGTGATAATTATAAGGCGTCTAGTTATTTAGCTATTGATGTTCTGGTAACCATGTCTTTTATAACTTTTAAGTTGAAAGTGGGCCTACACCATATCTCAAAATAATACTTCCAAAATGAAGCACTGATTATTCCTTTATTTAAGAATACCTTATCAAAATGCTCGTCTAAACCATTTTTTTTGGAACTGCCATTAACAACTTCCAAGCTATTAAAATAAAACACGATGCACAATAAGCAGCAAATAAGAAAAGTAAGAAAAATAATCGAGCACAACATATCAATCAAACAGGTCTCTATGTATGTATGTATAATTATATGTACAAGAACCCATTATGTGAACGATTGATACGGCAGCATAAAATTCCGAATACTCTATCCTAAACGAGATCACATATATGATACGGAGTGTAGAACATTGGGGTATGAATAATACCTCCAGAGATGTGATCGCTATGAACGACAAGAACGGAGGCACGGAATGCCTGTATCAAAAGACTATACAACACGCTGCTGCGTCAGATAATGCTAATTTCTCTAAACTCGCAGCTGATTTAGCTAAAGTAGGTAGAAACTTCTATTTGCACGGTTGGGCTTTGGGCACCAGTGGAAATTTTAGTGCTGTAACTTCTCTGGACCCATTGCGTTTAGTTATATCATCCACTGGACTAGACAAGAGTAGCCTGACACCTATACAATTTCTGGAAATTGATGATAATAACAATATTGTCAAAGGCGACGGATGTCCCTCAGCTGAGGCATTGCTGCACATAGCTATTGTTCGTTGTATGAATGCAGCAGCAGTTTTACATACGCATTCAGTATGGAGTACAGTACTTTCCAATACTCATGCTTCCAATGGTGGTATAACGCTTGAGGGTTATGAAATGTTGAAAGGACTCGAAGGTGTTCAAACATACCAACACCGCGAATGGCTACCAATTATAGAGAACTCTACAGATATGATCGAGCTATCCCAAAGGGTGTGTACAACCTTGCAAGATTCTTCAGGCATTCATGGTTTTCTTCTGCGTGGACATGGACTTTATACTTGGGGTCCAAACGTGTATCAAGCCAAGCGCCATATTGAAATATTGGAATTTCTTATGGAAGTACTGGTTAAATCAGCAGAATATTCACACCACAACGGTGCAGATCATCGTTTTATTGGTAATCGAAGGAGGAGATCGCTATGGCCATAGTTCGGATCTCAGATGAAAATCGATCGCTGCGAGAACATGATAAGGTCCGAGACTATCTCGAGACAATTGGTATTGATTATGAATACTGGGAGCCAGTTGCTGGCGTTCCATCTGATGCATCTACAGAACAGATTCTTAAAGTCTACGCGAAACAGATTGATACGCTTAAGGAGCGAGGAGGATATGTGACTGCAGATGTGATTGATGTTAACCATGATACACCTGGGCTTGATGCCATGCTAGCAAAGTTCAGTATTGAACATCGACATGATGAAGACGAGGTCAGGTATATCGTCAATGGGAGAGGATTATTCCACATTCATTCGCAGAAGGGCTCAGTTGTTGCAATTGAAGTGGAGGCAGGAGACTTGATTCGAGTACCTCGAGGTACGCTACATTGGTTTGATCTTTGCGGTGATAGAAGGATTCGTGCAATACGGTTATTCCAAGATATGTCTGGTTGGACTCCACACTATTCACATAGTGGAATTGATAGAAATTACGAACCTGTCTGTTGGGGTGCATGGTACATTCCGCCACAGAAAAATTCTGCAGCGAAATAGAATGTGAGATCTACAGTATCAAATAATCAGCTAAACGTCATTCTACTCGACATAGAAGGCACAACTACACCAGTCGACTTTGTCTATGAAACGTTGTTTCCATATGCTAGTGCTAACATAGAATCCTTTCTACATGAACATTCTGTAGATCAGGAGATCGTATCACTGGTTGAGCAATTACACATACAATATAACAATCACAAAAGAGATGAAAAATTGCAAATACTGCTACCACGCTGGATAGATGATAATTACGAATCGCAGCTAAGTTCAGCAGTTGCATACTTTCAGTGGCTAATTACCAAGGATATAAAACATACTGCTCTTAAATCTCTCCAGGGAAAGCTCTGGGAAGCAGGGTATAGTGCGGGGGTTATTCGCGGAATAGTTTATCGGGATGTCCCTCCAGCCTTCAAACGTTGGACCAAGCAGAAGCGACTAATCTGTATCTATTCCTCTGGCAGTATCCTGGCACAGCAGCTCCTTTTTCGTACTGTCGCTTCCGAAGACCTAACAGCATATATTAGCAGATTTTATGATACAAGGGCCGGAGCAAAAACACAAAGTGAGAGCTACAGAAAAATTGCTGCATCATTGGCTTGTAATCCTCGCAATGTTCTATTTATCTCTGATACTATGAAGGAAATCAATGCAGCACAGGGGGCTGGAATGCAAACCATTCTTTGCGTTCGTGATTCAAAAGATTGCCATCTACCTGAGACAAACATAGTCATTATCCGCAGCTTCGATGAAGTCTTCCCAGGTTAGATAATCCAGATCTATCTGTTTTCCAAATCGTTTTATGAGCCATTAAGAA
>JBEDUN010000104.1:0-12219 GCA_040414675.1 Nitrososphaeraceae archaeon
CTGATTTGAAAAGGGCTGTGGTGATGGAGATTTTCTATTAATTAGATACACTGATGCGGCGACGATAATTGCCAATATGGACAGAACTAATATGATATAGTAAGCCCGATTCATCTATGGAGTCCAATTATATTCAAGTGCGATATATAAGTCAAATCTCATTTTATATCAACTAATCTTTAATTGCATATCTGAATTTCTTATTTGATTCAGGTATGATATCCCTCAAGTCTGGGACAGTTAATCTCTTTTTCTGCTCTAAGATGATAATATCATGAATAAATAGTATAAGATGCGCGCCATGCATTTATGTACTAGAACATTCGTGACAACCGTGTAGTACAACATCACTATCTAAAGTGCTATCTATCTACTACAATGGACTAACAGAATGTCCGACTATCTTAATACCTTTCATTATAATAGGTGTTACCATGACAACACCGCATAGCTTCATGATATCTATAATAAATAGTTGGTATACTAATTAAAATAGCATATAAGATAGGACGGACAAAGATCTGCTATACAATTTCTATTGCGCATTTTTAGATGACTCATAGAAGAAAAAGTAGAACAATCTACATATATCAAAATGGCCCGCGCCAATAACATTGGTTGATTATGAGGTGAGAAAGAGAAAGAAGGTACTCCTCCGAACAAATGATATCTATAGATAATGGCAATTAATAGAAATGAACTAATGTGTTTAATTTAGTCAATCACAAGTAAGTTTTTAGTGTATCGGACAACTGCTGTTGTTACTAATTATGAAGATGTAAGCCAGTTTACAATAGTACGGTTAACGAGATCGGCTGCATCGTGCTGGACAAAATGGCCGGCCTGAGGGATTGTGAGTAAGTTCCAGCTATTTTCTAGCCAATCCCAGGTATTGTTCAAGCCGCCTGGCAGCAAATATTGGTCTTGCAATCCATGAATCTGGAGGACAGGCGCTTGTACTTTGTTGATTAAGAAAGAAGCATTCTGGTAAGGTTGACGTGGATAGTTCTGTTTGTAATAATGCAACATTGCCTCAAAGTCTGACCGCCGAAAAGCCTCAATGTAGCGTTCTCTGGCTACCGGGTTGTGTACCCATGCACTAAGCGATTCTGGAGTGAGTTGTTTATGAGCTCCTTCTTGCTGAAAGTCGCGTGCGTAAGCAGAGTTCTTCTGCTGCTGTGGATTTTGTGCTAGTTCACGGACTATACCGCTAGGATGAGGAGTATTGAGAACGATCAGGCGTTCGGTCATTGTCGGAAAATACATTGCAAAAAACCAAGCAATAGCTCCGCCCCAGTCGTGGCCCACGATGATGGATTTATCCCTTTCAAGGTAGTGCATAACAGCTTGGATATCGCTTACCAAGTGACGCATTTGATAATACTCGCCGCCTTGTGGTTTATCACTTAGGTTATAGCCGCGTAAGTCAATTGCAACAATTTGGTAATTGGACATCAGAGCGGTCATCTGATTACGCCAGGTATACCAGAAATCTGGAAATCCATGGATCATGACAATTGATTTCGATCCTTCGCCAATCGTGACAAGGTGTATGCGTACCCCATTATTGTCGGCATAATGATGTGTTACATATTTGTCGATATCGCTGGGGACGATTGAGGAGCTTGCATTTTGCATATATCTATTTCTTTTTCATATCTCTCACATCTTTCTTTCTATGAATGACACTGATGGTCTGGTTTTGTCGTTATTGCTACTAGGAAGTGAGCGGATTATGGAGAGCTCCTCTTGAGAAAGAGCTTGGCCACAGGAATCTTCACCTCGTAAAAGGCGCTTGATGGCTCTCTTGAATGCTACTGTCAGAATGTGTGTGGCCATATGCAGACTAATCAAAGAGCGTAGAGGGGTTGCTAGTATTATGAGACTAAAGTACTCCTGAGCAATTTTAGGTTCTACGATCGCGGCGTATAGGACTAGGTCCAGATAACGACGCAAAAAGTATGATCCAGGATTCGGACTAGCTCCTCTCAACCTAACTGTCGGCCAACGTAGGTCTTCGCTGGTCGCAAGAAGCCAAGGGGTTGCTATAGTTTCTGCAAGTTGCTGCTGGAAATACTGCTCGAAATTCACTCCGGATGAATTTTGCTGCTCCTGCAGGCAACGCTTGAGGACCATTGAGTCAAAGGCACTCACCGTCATGCCTTGTCCATAAATGGGATTGAAAGCGCAGACAGCATCCCCGATGACTATGAAGCCAGTTGGCCAGCGCTGCATCAGCTCAAAATGGCGGAAGTGATTCTCGAGTGTGCCATAACCTCGAATAGGTGTTAATGGCTGTGCTATACGTATGGCTTCATAAATAGATGGATCTGCGAGCTTTTGTGCCCATTGTAGAAAGCCTTCTTCGTCTATCGGGGGCGCTTTTCCAGCCATACCTCCTAGTGTCACATGCCAGAGTCCATGGTCAACTGAGAGCATGACTCCACCCCGGTTGTTTGGAGGACGTCCATTGATGATTATGTTTTGCCATTTGGCCGGAAACTGTTCAGGCTTGAGATAAAAGCGTGATGCGTATCTGAGATTAGAGTTAATCGTCTCTACACGAGGAGCATCGTATCCCAGGTCTGTTAGCCATTGGAGAGCCTTCGAATGTCGTCCACTAGCATCAACAACCAGATTTGCATATAACCTAGTAATAGTATTTCTTTTAGATCTCTGCTCTCCTCGCTCATGCACCTGAACTCCAGTAACGCAGGTCCGGTCATGTGTAGCCAGTAGTCTTGTTACCTCGATATTAGTGATGATATGGATATTTGGAAGTTTTGAGACACGATTTCGCACATGCCACTCTAGCAGAGGACGACTGAAACTGATGGAAGCTTCCCGCATTTTTGGCAACGGTAGTAATCCTTTGGGAGATACAATGGCAAGTGGAATTATGTCAGAGACAACGTCAGCACCATCTTTACACAGGTCATTGATAATACCAGGAAAGAGCTGTTCAATGATGGGAAACGCAGTAGGAAGCAATCCGTGCGCATGATACGATTGCGGAACCCCTTTGCGATGGTCTGGTGTCAAAGGAAAGATGTCGTGATCTAGAATTGTGACAGTATTAAACGAGTCGGACAATACACGAGCTGCGAATAATCCTGCAAGACTTCCCCCGATTATCAACGCATCGCGGTTAGCGTTCATTGTGTCTACCGTTGCTTCATTCCTATCATTCACTGTTCTTATTCACTCCCTTCAAATCAGAAACTATGATTAGACCCCAACTAACGAAGGCATAGAGGATGAGATGGGCGACATGTTTCTCCTTTTCCAAAGTTAACTCATAGACTCTAAGAAAACAAATATTGATATCATCTCCTCAGCACTAACAGTTAAAATTGAGGATTGTTGTTAACTTGTAGAATCTTATTGGGAGAGCATGGTGATAAGACAGGTGATCTTCTTCTCATCATACGTGGCTATCCAGTCTATTGTTGCTGTTCAATACTTTATTTATGATATGCATGATCAGCAATATACAGAATACATAAGTTAATGCTTACTTCTGTCGGCCCAACTTAATATTGCTGACTCTCCTTAGTACACGCGAATCAATATTTATGGTCTGTTAACACCAAATATGTTTACCACATCAAATAACATTAGACTTTTGACACATCAGGATTAATCATCCCGCACATAAAGTTATAATATGATATGAGTGATGGCAGGTTATAAATATTATCAAATATAGCCCAAACAATGACGCCATAACGATGATTGATGACTCACATTATGGTGCTAGATCGATGTCTGGTGACAACATTTATACCGTTACTGCAACCAAATAAGACTGGATTTGTTCCTGTCCAGATTATGCGTGCCACAATGCCAAGTGCAAGCATGTATATGCAGTTGAATTTTATTGCAATCAAAGCGCGGCTATGCGCGCATAGAAATTTGATTTAGTAACGTATAGTAACGTATACAGCTGAATCAAAACCGTGTTATTTTCAAAAAAGAGAAGATGGATGTTTGTCTTTTGCTTACGGTGTTGTTAGGTCCTTGTGGTCCTGCCTGCTACTCCCATTGGTCCTTGACAGAATAATCCGCTACATGGACCTGGTGGTCCAGGAGGTCCTTGTGATCCTTGTACTCCTGATCCTCCTCCAGAAAGATTAACTACACAGGTTGCACCGTTACTGCAATTCAATTGTTCTGCCTTACTAACTTGCATTGGATCAGATATACTCACTAACAGCGTTAACAGTATAGCTACTATTGAGAAGCATCCAATACATCTAGGTATGTTACCATTCATAGTTCTGAATTTCTATTGATAACAGGCCTTATGTCAGTTAGGATGCTTGTATACTGCCATTTTTAATATCTTTCTAAGGTTGGTTAAATATACTAAACAAGTCATATAATTTTAATAGAACAACTTTAGGAGTCTTGTCCTATGGAAAATGTTTTTGACATTTGACCTGTTTCACACGACGCAAAATTGTAATTTTGAATTCATATTCTAGATACAACTTTTGGAGTTCATATTCTTCAATCTCGAAATTTTGAGAACTATTTTACTATATCAGTGCTGCCGTTTTACTGTCTTGCACTGCAGCAGCGTACTAGGTACTTGCAATTATCCTGTTGGTTGGAAAGGCTCCATTAACCGGCCAGATTATCCTCACTTAACTTCATTTGTTGGTCAGATGTCTCTTTCTTCGATTTTCTTCGTCCAAAATCATTGCGTATATTTGCTGCATGGCTTCTACCTCTGCTAAATTGTCCTCAACAATCCGCATGTTGAACTTTTCTGGGTATACTGCTTTTTGCTTCTTCTGAATTGCCTTGTATATCATATCCTTAACCGTTAAGTCTGTTCCTTTTCGCTTTTCTTTAGGCAATCATGACATACTAAACGTAGTGATTTCTATATGTTGGAGAACTTTGAACAGAGGGAATGACTGGTTCCTTTTATTGTTAGTTGTACGGTGTGAGATAAGGTGATACTAATGGATTTGCATTTCTTTGGTTTGTCTTATCCTATTACCGGAAAGTGTTGGTTTCTGAGAGCCTGCGTCTTATCTATGTCTCATCATATGACTGAATAGCAGATAAGCAGGACTAGAGCAGTGGTGAAGATAAGTGTCGACCCTATCCTCACCACCGAAATGCATCACCACATGCACCAGTTTAGAATTGGATAATTATGATATAAACAGGACGAACTCTTTCTCTATTCTATTTTTCTGAACAGTTTACAATGGTTTGTATTTGGATCGTGAGTCCGATCCACATAACAAATATTGGATCTATTGTTAGACTAAATCATTGATTCAGACAGAAACGATCTATGCCGTAGCAGCATGTGGAGGGCATGAAGGTTATCCATGGATTAAAGAAGAAAAAGTATGGGTTTACTCCGCTTTAGTTGTTTTTACTTCCGCAATCCACTCACACTTGAAACCAGCTTTTTCATGATGTCTTACTACTGCCTCAATATTTGGAGCATCCAAGAGGCAAAAGAGCCTGTCCTGTTCTTCATTGTATGCCAAGTTATCGTGCGTTACACCAAACTCATCTTTAGGAGAGTTGTGTACTTTTCTCAAAGTCTCCTCATCAACGCCTTTCAAACTATGGGCATCAAGAAACTTGGGCATTCTATTTTGTCACCCTCTCTGATTTAACACTAGTTATTGCAGATACGCTTCTTGCCAATTTGTGACTTCCTATTTCAAGTGCTATATATGTTGGGGCGAAGCCCAATGAAATCCATCCGATCATTTCAGGTATTTCCACATACGTGATATCACGATATCACCAATATAAATGTAGCTAATATAGATATCGTGATATCCCTATTTATCTAGCATAGATATCGTGATAGCACTTATATTGTAGTATGGATATTATACTTATAATGGTACATGATTTTATAATTCGTGGCTTTGATGATGACGTTCATTCTCAATTGGGAGATTTGTCAAGACAAAAAGGTGTGTCCATAAACTCCATTGTAAAGGATGCTGTAGATAAATGGCTAAAACAACAAAAAGAAATACCAAAGCGTCATTATTTTCTTATTTATGATAACGACGAATCTATGAAATCCATATTAGAATCCATGGATGAGATGACAAAGAAGGGTGACTGGTTCAGATGTTTTGTCCGATCATCAGATTATTCAATTATGGATCTATTAGAAAAGCTAAACTGGTTTGATGGAACAAAAATGCAATACAAAAATCCACAAAGGGATTATATGAAGTACTGTAGTAGTGTAGTACAAAATATTTCAAAGAATTCTGGAAATAAAGAAGTGTATTGTATCGACTTTCTTATGAATGATATAGCTACCACTACATCTATGAAGGAAGCAATCAAAATTGATAAAGCGTATGATGAAAACAAGTTAGAAGGTATTGTGTTTTGTGCTTGTAGGGCAAATATTTTTTTCGATAATTCCGTAGCAGAGATGTTAGAGCTATTTGATTCACATGAACAAATATTTATTATCAAAGCTGGGCTCGTATACAAATTACATATAAGTAAGGAAAATATCCACAAATTATTTCTAGATTAATTTCATATCATGCATAATAGTAAGGAGCTGTAATTGACATGTTGCACTACAAGAACCAAAATTGCTCGACAGTATCGGCATAGCCCAAATGGAGCAAGAAGTTCAGAAGAGGGTTGTGGCAGTCCTAAAAAGACTTAGGAAATTATGACTCAAGAAACTGGAATTCAATCATCTTTGAGTGAAGACGACATGAAACTGTATCTGCAAGAAGTAATTCAAGATGCCTGTACCGTGCGATATGGTAGGTGAGAGTTCACAGATGGATTAGAAGGATATAAAGACATTGTACGAAGGACATGATATTCAAGCTAAAAGTGACTATAACCTGATTGACCTATCTAGTGATAAATTGAATTCTGAAGTTAGTCAACCAAAGGAATGCTTATCACAATGGATGAAAAATGGCCTTCCTAAAATAGTATCACGAAGTTTCTATTTCAAAAATCATCAGTAGCAATAATCAAAAATGCTAATGAAAATCAAATGCTCGAGGTGTTTATGTACATCTACATATAGCATTATTGTTCAATGTAGAAATTTTGATCTGCAAGCATCTATCTCGGATATATGTTACTGTATAAATAATCATACAAAGATGGATTATCATTCTACCTATCTTTTGTCCAGTTTCAAGGCATGGGTATCCTCGTGGACCATATACACCATCACATTATTATAATGCCTGGATTTGTGATCTTTATCAGAATTGAATAATAATAAAATAAAGCACATCTTAACTACTTTATCCTTATTTTTTCTTGCTGGTTTATGTGAAATTGGTGGCGGATATCTAGTGTGGTTATAGCTAAGAGAGGATATGAGCTGGAGTTTAGGAGTTATTGGAGGGTTTGTTCTGTTTGCATATGGCATAATTCCCACTTTCCAACCATCACATTTCCACCGCGTCTATGCAGCCTATGGTGGAATCCTTATTGTGATGGCACTAGTGTGGGGATGGTTGTTTGAAAAGATTGTTCCAGATTTTACTGATATTGTAGGCTCTTCCATTGCAATTATTGGAGTAGTAGTAATATTTTACATGCCTAGAAAAATTGGTGGTGAAAAATCAATCTGGGTCAATCCGAAGTAATATTAATTACAGTTTCTCTGCTGCTTTTCTTTGCTGCTGCGATTGCAGAAATAGGTGGAGGCTATCTTATTTGGTCTTGGATAAGAAAAAGGAAGACTGTGTTTCTTGGTTTAGTTGGTGGAGTGATCCTGTTTATTTATGGTATTCTTCCAATGCTGCAACCATCGAACTTTGGCAGAGTCTATGCAGCTTACGGTGGAATCTTCGTAGTATTTTCTGTTGTCTGGGGAGTTTTGATAGACAAAAAGAAACCAGATAGGTTTGAAGCCATTGGGTCGTTAGTTGTGTTATCAGGTGCAGCGATTATTTTTTATGGTCCTCGCTATTTGGCTTATGAACGTGTTAATTTTCATTAATGATCATAAAAGATCCATTAGATAGCTAAATTTGCTTATATATACTCAAAGTTTAACTTGATTCAAAAACAGGAGTAAGAAAATATGTATTCGAGGTGAGGAAAAGGAGATGAGCGGCAAAAGAAGAACAAGAAAAACAGATTCTCATCAGAATATACCATGCTTTCAATCCTCGAATATCTTTATACAAATACACAGAAGATTCCAGTAAGTAAATATAATATCATGACAAATACTCCTGGCATTAGGAGACAGCGACCAGACAGAGTGAACCTCATGATAGATTCGCTTGAGAAGAATGGATACATAGCATCAATAAATATCTCTTCTAATCTCACATTCTATAATATAACTCAGAATGGCATTGGTACTTATGAGAAATGGATCAAGGATTTCCTAGAGTTTGCAAGAAACTCAAATATCGTTACTGCTATAGACACACACCATAGAACAATCGATAATGAATCTCTAAAAAAGAACAACAATAACAGCAGTAGTAATAACGTTATTATGATGACAATATTGTAAATAATTAGAATAACCTAAATGATTGATGCTTGTTGTGCTGGTGGAGGTGCAGAAGAAGGTGATGGCTTAATTATGAGAATAAGATAAGATATTCCTCTCTTTCTATGAAATGAAATTTTACTTGCATACTCTCGGGCATCATCTGTTATAGTATCTCCTATTACCAGTCCTATGCCAATTGAATGATTTGTAATCAAATTATATTTTACGAGTGAGCTTGCAAATGACTCTACTACTGTTCTATTTATATCGCCATCAACAATTTTGGCTACAATGACTCCATATTCATTTAGAAATCTCTTAAGATCGTTACTTGCACTACTTCCATCATTTAATACGTGAGCTGAATCTAATAATACATCAAATATCAAGTCATTTTTATCGTGTATAGATACATTAAAAAATTCTCTCAAGCTTGTTTTATTTGAATCAATATATTCCTGCAATGGTTGGCCAATCTCCTGAATTGATTTTGACAAGCCAAGTATAGTTTCCTCTTTAGTCCTTGTTGTCATGGCAATATTCAAAGCAGTCATTATCGTATTTCGTTCAAACATATCCGTCCATCTGTCAAGTACGCTTCTTGACCTTAGTAAAAGTAGAACTAATGGAGCCAAAACTACAATCAAGACCAACAACAGAATAACATCAACTATTTTGTCTATTTGCTCACTTGAATTAGAAAAATATTCTAAGGCTCCAAATATATTTAATACTGAAAGTACTACAAGAGCCGCAATCAATCCTATAACAATGTAAAGATTCTTTTGAGCTAAATGAATTAGTCTGGTGGATTCATAGCCAAATCTAGTAGTCAGGATCGTAGATGATGACAAGTCATAGTCGCTAGATTTATCTGTCTTTCTCATAATATGAAATATGTGAAGAACATATGGCATTTTTTGATATATAAAGTGGCATATAACTCAGTTACAACTGGTTATAACTGAGTTATTATAGTGTTATTATAATTCTATCCATCCATTACTATCTGTATATGAAAAATAAAATAGCATTTTTGAATGTCTCACTGACGATAATCTTGCTATCTTTAGTTGCCCATGTACAGTCATCATCTTCTCATCCTCTTGACAAAATAATTCCTGTAGCAAAGGCCGCAGAAACTGCTGAAGAAAGAGCACATGAGGGGGCCGATAATAGCAATGTCCAAAACAGTTTTTCTCCTATTACTCCAGAAGAAAGCAAGCAAATTATTAAACAACCAGAAAAAGAGATTACAATCAATTTACTACCACAAAGCTTAATTCAATCAGGCTCTCCGTTGCAAGGAAATCCAGCAGCACCAATTACGATAGTTGAGTTTGGCGACTTTCAATGTAAATTTTGTGACAGGTTTGCTAAAGAAACTGAACCACAAATCAATGCAACTTATATTCAGACAGGTAAAGCAAATATGATTTTCAAAAATTTTGTTACCCATGGTCCAGATTCACTAACTGCTGCCATTGCAGCCCAGTGTGCTAATGACCAAGGTAAATATTGGAATTCTTATTCTACTCTTTATAAAAATCAAGGAGATGAAAATTCTGGCTGGGCAAGTGCAAACAATATGAAAAGGTTTGCTTCACAAATCTCTGGTTTAAATACTCAAAAATTTAATTCATGTCTTGATAGCGGTAAATACAAATCATTTGTAGATAAGGATTATGCTCTTGCGATATCTTCAGGGTTCCAGGGGACACCTAGTTTCGTAATAGAAAAGAAAGACGGTTCAAGTAAAGAAACGTTACTGGGAGCATACCCATTCCCTTCATTTCAAGTAGCAATTGATAAGAAATTAAATGAATAATAATTAATGCATAAATGAACAAGTGAATTGAAAAGAAATAACAAAATAACATCTTCATTTCCGAATTTATCGGTCTCGCGACTTTACCATATTATTTTAGCTTCAATAAAGACTGTCTTTTCAAATTGGTATTATGTTGCCATCGCAGCAGTAATATCCATAATATTCTGGATTATATTCAGCGTTTTTGACCAGCTACTCTTTTTTACTCCCATCTTTGTATTTTACCTACCAGATGACGCGGCGATAGGATTTATTCTCTCCAGTATAACTGCAATCCTTTTGGGCATAGTTGTAAGTATGAATGTATATGTGTTAAGACATTCAAGAGATTTAAAGATAAATACTAAATCATTTTTTTCAGGCTCGGCTCTAAGTGTGCTCTCAAGCACATGTGCGAGTTGTTCCTCAATGGGTTTTCTTCTTGTTTCTACCCTAGGAGGAATAGGAGTAACTGCATCAACCTTTCTATCTAATTATCCGACATCTTTACGAATTGTTTCTATAGTCCTTTTGGTATGGGCCCTGTATCCTATAAGCAGTAAGTTGAATAAGAGTTGCAAATTAGAGTATGAGGCTAATAAGGAGAACAAGGACAAGTAAACTTTTTGACCCTCAAAATATGAGGAAAGAGTGTGGGTATGTTCAGAATCCTTATGTGCGCCGATGATTGTGTTGTTATTGAGTTCTGTCACGTCTTTCATATAAGTCAGTATTCTCAAGTAACTTAGTTGTAATTAAATTAAATTATTTCTGTTATGAAAATAAAGAGGGGGTAAGATGCCTTATTTCTTCTTTTCACAGTATTTTCCTAGTCGGTCTATGAAATAGGACCATCCTTCATCATGCTGCTTGAACAATTTACCTGATTCAAATCCTGTATGCAATAGGTTTACTCTAGTTCTACCATTCTCGATTTCTTCTAGTTCCCATGTTACAACTGTTCTTGGAAAGTCAGGGGTATCATGCTTTTCCCACGTATACGATATTTTCGTGTTTGGAATAAAATCAATAATGATTCCTTCTGCCCTAGAACAATCTTCGTGTTCGTCCTCTTTGCCTTTATTAAAACTGAATTTCATTTTTCCACCTACCTTAGCTTCCAAAATAGCTTGGTCTGGAAACCAGTTTGTTAGCTCCTTTGGATCAGTAATAGCTTTGAAAACAACTTCTGGTGAAGCATCAATTACTATATGTTTCTTTATTTCTATTTTCTGTGCTTGTTGTTGCTTCTCTTTTGATGATGACATTACCTATACTATAATAATAACAATTATTTAAACGTTTAAATATTTATTTAACTATATAATCATATTGTGGGTTCACAGTGGAAAGCACTGTCAGATGACAACAGAAGAGGAATTTTGCTACTGTTAAAGAACAGGGTTATGACTCCTACTCAAATAGCTGAGCACTTTAACTTTACTTTATCAGCTCTATCGTGTCATTTACGCATATTAAAAGAGGCAAATTTGATAACTGAAAAGAAGGAAGGAAAGAACAGATTTTATTCAATTGATAGTAAGGGAGCATTAGTGATGATGGAGTTTTTTGAAGACATGTATAACCTCAAGTTAAATTCACTCAATGAATATGTGGAAAACAAAGAAAGAAAGAAAGGAAAACTATAGTTTGTAGTTAGCTGAATTTATCAGAGAAGATTTGTCCTTATCATTTAACAATATAAGCAAATCAGATTAACTGGCAAACGTTTAATGATTTAACATACATCATAAAATACGGTATATCCGAGCATATTCTATTGATACAATCAATCATTCAATTAATATATTCAATGAGTAGAATATCGCCTAAGATACGTCCATGAGCAGGCAAGAACAGACAAGTACAAAAATAGCATTGGTAGTAAATCCGAATTCTTGCGGCGGGT
>JBEDUN010000105.1:0-18034 GCA_040414675.1 Nitrososphaeraceae archaeon
TCAAAGCCAATCTGCTGCACAGGCCAATGTTTGTGGAAATGGCAAGGGAGCATCTGACATTAATTGTCAAAACTTGTCTAATCAAATACAAGGAGATGGTAATGCAGTAAACGTAATAGGAGTACAACCAGATAATAGCGTAGATACTAACCAATATCCCTCCCTTAACGATCAAAGTAACGCAGAATTTGCCAGAGCTGTTCACTCTTATAGCAATAATGGCGATGAATTTGGCACTGGCAATTCTGCAAATTCTAATCCATTTTCAGATGCATGCAATCAAGCAATTAATCGACATGTAGCGGTTGGTGGTCTGCATGGTGAGATGGCTAGTCAAATGAGAGGTCAAATATGTGGATAGTCAATCAACTTTACTGTAAAAAAGAATAGTGGTGATGCTAAAATTGAAGCATTTCAAGGACTATCAAATCCATATCTCATTTATCGTCCTAACCTGAATACTAAACTAGACAAGATACAGTAGTCGGCCACTTCTGTAAGGATTACAAGAGAAGTTACAAATCGACATTTCTATTTCTGGCTCATTTTTCTGGTCCGTCAAATCTTACCTCAAACATCAGAGTGCAGCGGCTTTCTATCAGTGTAATCTCCTATTCGATTTTGATTCCTAACGTGCGATAAGGTATACTAACTCTATACTAAACTTTGTTAAATCTCACTCATATATGACATATATGAGTATAGTGCTAATACCCTACGCATTTTATGGATTGTGATAATCCTCTAATAAAAAATGATATCATTGTAATACAGTCGAATTTCCTAGATTCAAGTCTAAAAAATGTAATTAATGATGAAAGTGTAATTGATAATGATTTGCAAATAGACTTCAATATGGTTTTGAAATGACTCCAGATTTTCTTCAGGCTTTGAATCCATAATCGAACATTCTTGTTATGACTATTCTCTATGCAATGTATACTTAACAATACTGGAGAAACTATCTCCAGATACACATTTATTTTTATTTTGCGTATTTAGATCTAATTATATTTACCTTTCCTTACTTTAACAATAGATGATCTCATATCTCGTAACAAGAAAGCAATCACAGATAGCCGACAACACGTCTATCCACACACATGCAAATTCGGAAGCAACAAGTGATTTGATAGGTCATGATGATAGGATTAAAAGCGATGTCTGTCACGTTCTACATTACTTTCTATTGTGCAGATCCTGTCATTGGTGTGCTTCTTACATCCATAGTAAATCAAGCAGAATCGACTTTGACTTGGCCGATAAGTTTGGATCATGCCCGCTTTGTCTCAGTGAAAGTCTAGATCTGATGCCACTCACACCTCATGAAGATTACACTTTTAACTATTCAAAGACTGGAGTAATTCTAGAGTTTAAAAGACAGCATATATCTTATTACTTTTAAATTTTTATTACTATTTCAACTATTCGGATATCAAATTCAAATGATTCGTGTATGAAAGTTCAAATATGATCCAAGACTGAAGGTCAAATTCAGACATGATTATATATCTCCAGACATCGATATGGATTGTGCAATAATAGTAATGAACTGTGCCAGACGATCACTCAATTCATGGTATATTAAATTCATAATCGATTCCGCTAGGTACATCTCCTCGAATTCAAATGCTTGACGATTTAGTTAAAGGCAGAGTCGATGACAAAAAACCTAGGAAAGAGGGTTTGACATATGTAATTGACAAGCTGCATGGGACCTACTCTGATAATTTTGAAATTCTCTCTCCTATGATAGATGTCGTAAGGATGTATGGCATTCTCCCATTGCTAATGCCTGAAACTCTTTTACAAAAGAGAATAAAATTTTATCATGACTATGACGTTCGCGTTTCAACAGGGAGTACTATTGCAGAGTATGCCATTATCGAGAATTCTCTTGACAGATTTGCTACGGAAGCAGCCAAGAATGGATTTGATATAATAGAAATTGGAGAAAATAATATCGATTTAGACACGGAACAGAGAGAAAAAATTAAGGACGTGATTCTCTCAAAGGGCCTTGAATACCACTGGATAATCGGTAGGAAAGATCCTCGACATCAACTAGGTGTGAATAGAACTCTTGAAAAGTTAGATGAATTAATGAAGTTACCCAATGGAATAAAAAGTCTCGATCCCAGTTCTAATAATTACAAGACTAAGCCTAAGGTGATACTTGAAGCAAATGAAGGTATCAACGTTGGCATTTATGATGAGAAAGGCCTTATCAAATGGAGTTTCATTGAAGCTTTAACTGCACGGTATCCCCCTAGTGATTTTATCTTTGAAACCCCGCTTGAACATCAACAGTCAGCCATGATTGCAGAATTCGGTCAACGCGTGAATTTGGCAGCCGTAAGTATAGATAATATTGCTGAGGTTGAGGCACAACGCAGAGGCTTTTTGTCAAAGTCGTCATATGATATTTCCTACAATCGTAAAGAACCTGAGGGTGGACCTGCTCCCAAATTCATATATTATATAATAAAAACAAAACATCCTATTGAGCAGAGCGAACTTATTGCTCTAACTCATCTACCGCGAAGAACTATTCAGAATGCAATCGATGAGTTAAAGCAGCAGGGATTGGTTAAGGAAAGAAACAGTCTGGAAGACACACGAAAGAAAATATACGATCCTGTTATGTCTGATTGGCTATGAAGTAGATATGTAGATGTTCTAATTATGACTAAATGACAACAACAACGACACCATAACACGGATACTAATTGTCTGAGATACGATTAAATGATGCAGAGATGATGGGATAGGACTAGTGCATTTGGCAGATGTTATTGTTGTATTTAGATCAATGAATCCTCAAAAGTATCCACATTAAATATGTGGCTTATTTCGGACCGCCCCCCACGCAGCGCCCACAACATCGGCGTAATTCAGGATTGATATCGAAATATAAATACAAATGATACGATTTAACCATTTATAGCTACAAGTTAATATCGTTACTATGATTAAATTTCTATTGTTCTCAGACTATGTTAGCATAATTGGCCAATACTGGAGAGAAACAGGACGAGGCAATAACGTTGCTGATATTCAGGATTATAACTGGTTAAATATGCTCAAGTATTTCTAGAACTCGAATACCGTACCTACACTTGTTTGAATAAATTTCTCAGGCATTGAATTGATTATGCGATTTACGGCTTTCCAACCAGTGCAATGACAAGGAACTATCCATTTCGGATCTGCTTTTTGAATCTCAACTATTGTGGAATTTATTGCATCTTCGTAGATTTTTCCACCTGCAAGATGAAATCCACCAATTATTGCATAAATCCTACTGTTGCCAGTCAGCTTCTTTGCATAATTTATTGTATTTATGATCCCTGCATGACTACATCCGCTAATTATAACTAGACCTTTATTTCTTATGTTGACCACTATAGCCTGGTCGTCTTTAACAAGTGGATCATGTGAAAGGTTTGTCTCATCAGGATCTTCAATATATTGAAATGGAAAACCCATCTCGAAACTAGTCTTCCTTGGAATCTGACCGGTAACTAAAAGAGGAAATTCATCTATTTGATTTTTAGAATTCCGATCAGAATTTCTCAAAGGAAGGAAATTTGGAATTTTGTTCTTATGAATTATTGCTCTTTTATTAACTAATTCTTGCTCTACTAATACCGGCATCTTGACTTTACTGCCATCAGGATAAAACAGCCATCTTCTAAGAAATGCATCTGGGTGTGTAATGATATCAATTGGTTTTGAAATATGGTCTAGAACCTTCAGAATACCAGTAAAATGATCGAAGTGACCATGACTAAGTACAATTGCTTCAATCTCTTCTAGCATAACACCGAGATTGCCAGAATTTGTGATAATTCCATCTTCAGACACCCCAGCATCAAAAAGGAATGTGTTACTACTATTTTCATACTCTTGGGTTTCATTTTTATTATTGATGTTATCTTTTTTAATTTTGTAGTAAACCTTGATAAGTGCTGAAAATCCATGTTCAGCCACAGGGGCGTGTAGAAACCTTTCTTTCTTGATCATTGGCATTCTCAATGCATGAGGAGTGTTTGGCAACAGAATGTCGGTGTAATTGTCTATCAATATAGTTATTGACACTTTATCAATTTCTTGCAAGTGCATAGAATAAATAGCATTGATTAATCTTTATTTAAAATATATTTGTGTGTTAGCATATTGGTATGTTGCTATCGGCCCATTAGAACTATCAATAGATCCTGTTAACCTTAGCAAATACTTTCAAATTCTTCCCGAGTCGAAATAGCCTCATTTTCGAGCATTCTAAGTAGCAGTATTTAAAGACCGTAGTTTTCAGTCGAGCAGATCTGATGTAGATCTAAGAATTATACCTCAAGCTAGGCACCAATCCTGACAAGTCTGATGATAACTTTGAGCAGTAGGTGCCAAGTGCATAGGAACGGGATATCATTATGTATATCTGGTAATTCTCAGGAATTTGACCTGAAGAACTTGAACTATCATGTTACTATTTTTCTGATCTCTGAAATGGCTTCTTCAATTTGTCAAAAACAGACTTTGCACCTGCCTTTACTTCATGTCCTGCATATTCACTGCCTGCCTTTACTTCATGTCCTGCATATTCACTGCCTGCCTTTACTTCATGTCCGACTTTTTCTACGCCTTTCTTTATTCTTGACATTTTTCTTAAAAATCCTTCCTCATTTTATTATAAATGTATTTCTGTGTCAATTTTTAACATCAATTTAACAAAGTCTATCTAATACATGTATTTGTTATATGCCTGATTTTAAAAGTTATTTTACGATCAGTCAAAGTCTCATGCCCATTGAGGAATATGAGAAAATATTAGACAATTGCATACCGAAGCTTCATGTACTTTGGCTAAATCCTACAATCGCTTGGATTCAAATAGACATGTAAATTTGATGCATTCCAACTAGAATTAAGCAAGTCCATAATGACATCATCCAATTCAGGATTCTACTCTGCTAATTTGGCTATCTGTTCTAGCTGAAAAAGCTGGCATAATCCTTGGCAAACTCAACAAATGTTTTAGGTTTAGTCCCTGTGATCAATTCAACTGCAGCGGATATTTTTGATGCATAGCCTCTCCTATAACTATCGTAGAGCTCTAATGCAATTTTTATGAACCATTCGTCCATAGCAACTTGTCTCATCCCTTGTCGAGCTTCGTCGTCTGTACTATTTACATATCTAATTTTCTTATTTATTGTATCGGATAGGATACCAGCAGCCTGGTAATAAGAAATTGCATCCGGACCTGTGATGTCGTAAGATCTATTAATATGAGTCATGTCGTCATTATTGATCCTGTTGATGAGGATATTGGCTGCTACTGACGCAATGTCCCGGATATCAACAAAACTGACCTTTGCATCTCCTCCGGGTACATAGAAAGCATTTATACTTTTAATTGATGGAGAATAGAAATTAACAAAATTCTGCATAAATGAATTTGGTCTCAAGAACGTATAACTTATTCCTGACTCTTCGATTACTTTTTCTACTTGTCTGTGTAATCGTGTAATTGTAACTCCAGGTGAAGAGTCTGCCCGAAAATGAGATAGCTTTATGATGCTCTTTACTTCAGACTGCTTTGCCTCGCTTAAAAAAGTAGAAACATACTCCAAAGCTCTAGGACCTGAAATAAGAAGAAACACACTATCTACATCATTACAGGCTCGACTTATAGTGTCTGGTTTGCTATAATCCATTTCAACAAAGTCTCCCCCTTTAATTTCTGATAACATATTTTTACTGTCCTTCGAATGAACGCCCATACGGAAACTTGCCCTAGAAATTGAGAGTTGCTTTGCTAGTTGGCTGCCGATGCTTCCTGAGGCACCTGTTACCAAAATCCGATTCCTGAGGCTAGTTGTCATAAGTGTTTGGTATTTATGCAATATGTTATTTATGTATAGTATAGTTAATTAATTAATATTATTTTTCCTAAAAACTACCACCTCATATTTTATTACCTTTTCGTGCAAACAACGATGAACCCTTTGCGGTATATTTATTGTAGCTAGAATTTACAAAATGAACCCCATCATAAAAGTCAATATATATTTCTTTAAGACTATCAGTCAGACAACCTTAAATTGAATTGAAAGGATAGTTACTTACCAAAAGTGAGAACATGTCTTGATTCCAGCATTCATCATGCGCTACGTTTGTAATGGTTTGTATGTGAGACGCCTTTGACCTGCTATAGCCTCGTCGAGAAATATCGAATTACATTCTCCGATGATATTATCAGTATGCGAAATTAGAAATATTTGTTTAAAGCTCTTGTCCTGTTTTAAATTATTCAATATCGCCAGTCGCCTAGATGAGTCTAGGCTAGCCATGGGTTCATCCATTATAATCAAGTTTAATAGTGGAAGTTGTCTTTCCGAATCCCTAAATGGTCTTATTTTACCCATTAACTTGGAGATTGCAATTCTCAATGCTAAACCTAATGCAGTTTCATCTCCTCCACTAAGCTGTTCTCTAGATTTTATATGGTTGTCTCTAGCATCGAATAGAGATATTTCCAAACCATGAGATTCTCGATCCTTTACTCTTCTAGTTACAGAATAGATATTAGCAATGGTATATCTTGCATCAGTAAATGGTATTAGATAGAAATTCGTAGCTTTTTTTAATATTTCTACCAATTTACCTTCGACTACATAGTGCGAAATAAATCCATCGATCTCCCCTCTAAGATATTTGACATGACGAATTTCATTTTCCTTCTGGCTTATCTCTACTTCTTTAGTTTTAAGCTGACCTAGCATCGTCTTTTTAGCAGCAATGTCTCTTTCTAGATTAGCAGATAATTCTTTCAGTGGTTCAATTACATCTTCTTTTAAATCTAAGATAGAATGTTCAAGTACTTTTCGCTTTGTGATCAATTTCTCAATACTCTCACTATGATTCTTGGAGGTCAATTGTTCAATAGACTCCATAGACAAATCGCGATAGATGTCACTTAGCTCATCTTCCAAATTTTTTAGATTAGAGGTGGCCTGATTCTTCTTATTTTCTTCTTCAGATAATTGAATCTCGTATTGTGCATATTGTTCTTTTTCATTACTAATTTCTGCCTCAATGGATTCGACTTGTCGATCATATTCTGGTAGATTTGATTCTAATATAGATCTGGATGAAACCATTTCTTTGATAAAATCAAACCTAAAAAATTTTAGAAATTCGTTGATAGACTTTGAAGAAAATGGTGATAAGATTGATACGAGTTCTTTTCGGTTCTGAATTAGATTATCTACAAAAGGCAACAACGAGTTTAGAATGTTTTCAGCTTTGTTGCTATTGATAGCTGCTTGTTCTAACTTGTGATGATCGTTTAATTCTCGTGCCAATTCCTGATTTATTGATTTGGTATTAAGTTTCGTGTGTTCTATTTCCATTCTTATAGCGGAAATCAGCCTTTCTTTATCTTCAACTGGCTTACTACAGACAGGACAACTATCATTTCTCTCGACATGTGTAATGCTTTTAACTTTAAGATTGGATAGTGCTTCGTTATATGATAATTGTTCTCTAATCTTTTCTATTTTTTTAGAGATATCTTTTATGGCAGATTCTATTTCAAACCTGTCTTTTCTTGTGCGTTCATAGTTGTCAAAGATTAATTCAGGTCGCTCAAAAGGCTCAAGTCCGGAGATTTGATCAGATTTTGTAATAGTTTTTCGAATTCCAGCTTCAGTGTTATAAATCTGTACTTCTAGTTCAGATATTTTGTGTAAGACTTGTAATGCAGGTAGACGATCCAGCTCATTTCGAGTTTTATCTTTTTTGGTATTTAATTCATAAATTAATGTTTTTAATCTATCTAATTTAGAATCTCTGGTTTGTATCAGCTTTGTTATGTCAGATATCCTTGAATTAATTGATACAATGTATCTACGTACCTCGTCGATCTCACTTTCGACATCTCTTATTCTTGTCAAATCCTCTTCAGAGGGGATATTATAGAGCTGAGTGTTCATTTCCTTTAGTTCTCGTTCTCTTTCCCAGATCTTGCTGCTACAAATCTTCAATTCGTGTTCTTTTTCATTCAAGTCTTTATTCAGAATATTCATAGCAGCTACACTTTCTTTCAAACCTGAGATAGAACCCTGCAACCTTGCTGATTTGTCTTGAAGATTGTCCTTGATACGATCAAATTCATCCAGATCAAAAAACGTCGAAATTAGGCTTCTTAACTCCACACTATCTGCCCTAGAAAGCCTGTCCACATCTTTCTGTCTCACATAGACTGTTTTCTCTATTATATCCGAAGTCATGCCGAGCATTCCCTCTATCTCTGCATTTACTTTACGTGGATCACTTACTACTACAGAAAAGCCATCTTTATCCTTTTTTAATAATGTTGCATCAGATACAAAACTCTGAGGTTTGCTAGCTGGAGGTCCAGATCTTTTAAGAATGTTTAATTTTCTGACAACAAGAAAAATTGATTCTCCAAGCTCAAAGGTAATTTGCACTTTGCATTCATTCTGGCCGATTTTTAACAAGAGGCCTCGTTTTCGTGCGTCAAACAACTGTTCTCCAAAAAGTCCCCATAGGATAGCCTCGATAAGACTACTCTTTCCCATAGAGTTTTTGCCATAAATAAGGAATAGACCATCGCCAAACGTATCCCGGTCCGGGAGAATGATCTCTCTGAAAGGCTTAAAATTCTGTATTTCCACACTAAGCAGTTTCATTATTCTCGTGACCCTTTAGTGTCTGTACAAAAATTTTAGCAAGAAGACTAGGATCAAGATTCTCTCTTTTAAGTTGGATATCCCTAACTGATTTTATGTAGTCTTGGAACTCTAACTCTGCATTATCTATTAAATATTCAATGCTATCCATAGTTTCCAATTCATTTAGGGGTAACTGTTCTTGGCTATCAGGATGATCTAAGATAAATTCGACGATATTGTATTCGTTGGAATCCAGGGTCAACCTATTAAGATATGATTCAATCTCACCCATGTTAAAGGATGAACCATACGTTTTAGTGCCTTCCAAAACTATTCTTACTCTGGCAGCACTACTATAGTCATAACGTTCATTAAGATTATGCGAATCTAACATGCTTTTCACCTTCGAAATGACCATAGAAGAAGTATCTTCAGGGAAGATTTTGACAGTTGTATTAACTATTTTTCTATTCGATAGTATCTTATTGAATGTGATATTTACACTGTCGGTATTTTCATTGATGTCTGCAATTAAATAGCCTTTGTCATCGTTCCATTCACTAAAGGTGCACATTTGGCTCGAGCCAGAATACCATGCATTGTCTGTTACCCTGTGGACTCTATGATCGTCTCCCAGAGCAATGTAATCATAGTTTCCGTTTAATACGTTAGGATGTAAGGTATGATTTGAGATCATCCCATGAGCAATGAGAACATTTTTCATCTTTTGTATCCGGCTATTATTTTGGATTGATATCCATTTTTCGTATTGAGAATATAATTCTAGAGTATTTAAGGATCGGGCAGGTACCACAGGATGAGCTAAAATTCTTAAATTGATTTCAGGAAAATCGCAGAACAATGGTTTTTTTTCTATTAGTGCTTGTCTAACATCATAGTGCGTAAATAAGTGGATATTGTCAAAAAGGTACGCATATTCACTAAGTGTCGAACTGTTATATTCCATGTAATGACCATGGTTACCATCTATTATGACAATCGGTATATTTGCATCATGAATCTGCTTGAAGGATCTGGCCGCAGTCATTCTGGCATACTCAGGAGGAGGACTAGAGTCATTACCAGATGGGGTATCAAAAAAGTCGCCACAATGTACTATGATGTCTGGCTTTCGGTCACTATTAGTAATCTGGTTTACAAATTCCATCCATGCTAAATAAAAATCGTCTTCCAGAGGTCTTGTTTCACTATTGATTATGCCTCTTCTTACACGTTTAGGACGTTTTCCAAGATGGGTATCTGAAATATGTGCAATTTTAACCATTTAATATTCACAATTATGTTTAACTTAACTTGTCAAATCATTCATCATTGCGCTTATTAAAAAGTAGCTATGTCTTTTTTGAGGCTTTTTTGAGCGTATTGGGACCAGAAATAGATGGGATCCGAATTCATACCTAGGTGAATATTTGATCTATTGTCAACCAACTTCCTCCTTCGCTATATCTTATTATTCTCTCTTCCTATATTTGGAATCTCTCAAGTGCTAATTCATCTTTAATGCATCAATTCGCACATTTCAAGTCTTTTTTTTCCGACTTAGACTTCCACTGATACTTTCTCCACTCTTTTATTTACAGTAAATCATATTGTATGAGATATGCTCTGATAATATGATCACATTAATTTCAAACTAGTACGATATCATGATATCGATATCTATAAATACGAAATCTTCTTATGTTTTACTGTGGCACATAACCTAATAGTCAGCGGCTTTGATGATAATATTCATTCACAGTTAGGAGAAATGGCCAATCAGAGAGGCGTTTCTATAAATTCGATAGTAAAAGATGCAGTAGACCTGTGGCTTAAATATCAACAATCTCAGGTCACAAAAAAACATCATCTAATTATCTATTCAGATGACGACTCTATGATGGGATTACTAAAATCTATCGATAGGCTTGCCAAAGAAAGTGACTTGATTAGGTGCTTTTGTGGTCCGCCGGGTAGTCCCTCATCCGCACTTTTGTCTAAACTTAAATGGTATGATGGAACGATAACGCCATATTTTTACAAGAATAGTGACGTTAATGCCGAAGCAAACAACGAAGCTGAAAGCCTAACAAACAGACAAGATAGTGACGAACAATATTTGGTCCTACAAAGGCAAAGACAAAAGCAAAAGCAAAACCGGCAGCAGGGTAGTCAACCAAGAGGGAATATCCAAAGTCAAAATAACGCAATAAAATATTGTGAAAAGGTAATCGAAAATTTGGCTAAACACTCTAATAACAAGCAAGTATGTTGCTTAGATTTTTTAATAAATGATGTGGCTTGAGCCTCATTAAAGCAGGCGTTGACTCTTGAAGAATCATATAATAATGATAGATTGCCTGGCTTAACATATTGTACGTACAAAACTGCTACACTACTAAACTCGGGCATAAAGAATATCCTGGAACTATTCCAATTACATGATCAGATTTTTTTGTTAACTGGAGATGAAGTTCATAAGCTGCATGTTACTAAAGAAAGAGCGCATAAGCTGTTCCTAAACTAGCGCTAATATGCTACATAATTGTTGATCGTGTTTAGGTTTACATCTACGATTACGTTTATGTTGTAGTATAAATTTTATCCAGATTCCTATATTAGTTTGGATTATGCAAAGCCCTAAATGTAGTCTATCTACCAACTTTTCTCAAACAATAATGACAGATTAGTTAATTAGGTTATAATATTTGCTACAATTATCTCAAAAGCAACTAATGTAATATTGTAACTAGCTATGAACTATCTCGTCTACAAAAATAAATAAAAATTGTGTATGCATTTACGGAAAATGATGCTATAGGCCACCACTGGCGTTAATTGGTATCTTCTAATCTGATACTCTAATTACCTTACCAGTTCTGACATCGTATACGAATCCAGTAACAGAAATTTCCGGGGAAAGAAAAGGTGTCGATTTTATTTTATTTACCTGTTCTCTAACATTCTGTTCCAGGTTTGGAAAGAAGTGGAACTTTATCGTACCCGCATCGGTTTTGTATTTTTCAGTCAATTTCTTCTGAAATTCTTTGTCCGTGAGTTTGAGTAATCCACATTCTGTGTGATTTAGAACTATAAATTCTTTCGTTCCTAGAAGCTCGTGTGAAATAATAAGAGAACGTATAGCGTCATCAGTTGCTATACCGCCTGCATTTCTGATAATATGTGCTTCTCCGATATTCAATCCAAGCACATTTTCCACGATAATTCTAGTATCCATACAGGCCAATACTGCTAGTTTTCTTGTAGGCGAACTTGATAGTGTTCCATACTTGAAGTCATTTGAATATTTTTCATTTGATTTAAGTATTTGCTCTATTTCAATCATAGATTACTGGCTATTTGCAATTAGATATATTTCTACTCTGGTGTAAGACTCTTGTTTATTTTTGTGCATTCCCATGATGAGGCATAGAATATTAACCGAGCTGATCTTGTTTTTGTTATGGCACAATCATCTACTCCTTCCTAATATAGGACTTCACTTCATGATTAAACCCATGAATTCGTATAGATGTGTGCTATGACTTGAAATCACATGGATGAAATTGATGACAATATTTATGTGTGTCACTGCTTTGATTTGTATAAGGTTTGAATTAGATATCTAATAGCTTTCATGTATGATTAGCTAGATTGCCGGCCCATATTTACATTATTTAAGATATTGTGCGTTTAGATAGATAGAAACCACGATATCACATTGCTAATTGATTAGAGTTTCTGGACTATAATTCGTCTAACAGTTTGGTAACTGTACTAAGCCAAGAAGCAAGTGTCATAACCAATATGTCTCATGAATTAATGCTTAATAGGGCTGGAATCACATCATATTACGATATGGAATTTACTAACAAGGAAAATGTACATAAGGTATTGGTACATGCCGAGGTTAGCCTAATGCCCATTGGTTCACGTGGCCCTACCACAGCAGACGGGAAGGAGGAAGAGGAAACTAGTATGAGTAAGGAAATTGCAGTAGCATTTGATGCAATCTCTAAAGTAGATGGTCTAAAAACTATTCTTACTCCAATGGGGACACTGATAGAATCAGAGAATTTATCAAATATTTTTAAGGCAGTTGAGCTAGCTCATAGAGCCGTAAAGAATAAGGGAATTAAAAGAATCATAACTTCAATACGATTAGATGAAAGAATTGATTCTCCACATACATTGGAAGAAAAGGTGGAATCGGTCAAGAAAAAGCTACCTCTTTAACAACTTATCACCTGATAAATCATTATGCGATCGAGCCGCTATTCGCTGTATAATTATAACTACTCTTTTAATGGCGTACTTGATAGAAGTGACTAAATATGCCAGCTAGCCACTAGCCAATTAAAATTACATACTATGCGTTACTCTTTGCTCGCGATTAGTTGTTGTATGCTAACATGAATTTGAATACAATTGGAGATCGCTTGGATTTAGACTGAGTGCGAACTTTGTTACCAAGACTAGAATTGAGTATTTTCAGAACGATACTTTTTGGCATTCAGCAGAACTTAGCATGGGGAAGAAGTAATGTACTGAATGAATTAATTGATAAATGAAGTTAAATCATGATGCAGCCTATTATAGCCTAATTTTAACCTGACCTGTATTGATGACTAGTTATTAACCACTTGAGCTGAAACTATCAGTTAACAATCTCCAAATATTTTTCAAGAACATGTTATATATAGAATCTCAATCTAAATATTATAAGCCAAGGATTACTGTTAATTATTGTATTAGAGTGATGAGATCTTTTTAATGTCCTCTATCTCTGTGATCAAGGTTCAGATTTTCCATACAGTAGTTTATTGGCAAATATAAATAACTGATTTTTTGTGTCATTTCTACGTTGCTATGATTGATATCAAATCAAATAAGTCAAAGCAAAATACGTTATTAGCTATCGCACAAGCAATACTGATAGTAGGATCGGCGACTATGTCTTCATCCTTTCTGATCGGCCCTGTAAATGCACAGGTTAATCCAGATGGAGATGATGATGGAGACGGTCTCAAGAACAGTTGGGAAACAAATGGGATACCTTATACTGGCACTAATGGTCAACAGCTTTTCTATATACTACCAAATGCAAATCCTGAACATAAGAATCTATATGTAGAACTAGATTATATGAATGGTCACCGGCCTATAGGTGGGACGACTGTTTTTGGTCGGGCTAGTGTTATAGAAAATGTTAGCCGCGCATTCCGACTAGCACCAGTATCTAATCCCGATGGTACAATAGGAATAACCCTAACTGCACAACTTGGTGAAAATATAACGCATCAGGATACTACTACCTTAGATGATCTTGCACAAAATATTAAACCCACATGGTTTGGAACAGCTGCAGAAAGAGCTGATCCTAACCATGTATCCTTACTTGCTGCAAAAGCAATGGCTTTCCACTATGGCGTATTCGCACATGATCAGCCAGGACGATTCTCTGGATCATCCGGAGTAGCACAATTACTTGGCATGAACTTTTTAGTGACCTTGGGCAAACAAGGCTGGGCACCAGATCCAGTTACAGGTCATCCTATAGGAAGTGGTCCAGAGCAAGCATCAACGTTTATGCATGAGCTTGGTCATAATCTTGGTCTTAGACACGGTGGAAACGAGGACATAAATTGTAAACCCAACTACCTAAGCGTGATGAATTATCTCTTTCAATTTCCTAGCCTTGTTGCAAACAGACCTCTAGATTTTTCGCGGACAGCACTTAATTCGCTAAACAAATCGAGTCTGAATGAACCAGATGGATTAGGACAATCTGAGCCAGCAGGATTGACAACTATATTTGGACCGGTCGCACCGATGAAAGGGCCATATTTCACTAGGACAGGAGTTCCTATTGACTGGAACGGTGATGGAGACTCTGTTGATAGAGGTGTACGCTCAGAAATTGATAATGGACTCGACAGAAACTGTTTCATATCGCAAACAGGTGCAACTTTGACTGGCTTCAATGACTGGAACGCAATTACTTATGTTGTTTCACCACAGCAAGCATTGGTTGCTAAACCTGCGTTAGAAACACCAAACGAAGAGAACGAAACAGAGGTAGAACAATCCAGATTAATACTCCTCGAAGGAATAGATAATGCTATCCAGAGACTCGTTGTGTCGCATCCAGACACAATGATGCACAAGCCAACAGGGATGTTTAGTACTGCCCACATATCTCATCTACTGAAATCGAATCAATTGGAAGCAGCAATTGCAGAACTTAATAAACTACAGGCAAAAGTGATAGCTGTATTCGGTCAAGAAGCAGCAGACAAGGAAGTAGTGCCACAGATTCAGAACTTGATATCGGCATTAAAACAAGAGGAGCCTACACCTGAATCGACTCCACCTAATAATCCACCTCCACCTAATAATCCACCCCCACATCAGTCGCATAACAAGTTCAAGGACCGACTAAATGAAGCGTTAGACAAACACATCGCACTTGGCGGTATTCATGGTAAGGTAGCACAAAAGATTAAAGATCGTCTTGATGGTGATAACGGAAATAGCGGTGACGGTGGAAACAATCACCATTAGATCTTCCATCCTTGAAGATATGGGATGTAATGCATGAGCAAACTGCTGATATTCCCCCTCATTTTTTAGTCAATTAGTAGCATCGATATTCATATGATTTTGACATAATATTCTGGCCATGAGTATATCGTTAGAGTACAGACTTATTACGTGTGGCTGAAAATGTAGTAACGGCTGACAAATAAACAGCTAGTACAATAAATTATTCTGAGTATGCATATTTTAAAATACTTCTCTCGTAAAAGTGTAGAAATAATAATGGTGTAAACTACTTGCACGCCGAAACTTGTACTACAAAATTCAAGCTTGGATGCACTTCAAGAGATTTTACAACACATCTTTCTCGGTATTTGTTCTGAGACTTTGCATAAGATTATGATTCATAATTTTGACAATATGTGATTAATTCCTCATCATTGCAGTTATGCTTTATGCTTCTTAATGTTCAACAGTATGGTAACGCAATCTCATTCCTTAATTCAATCATGCTCTGCGCTCCTAAATCTTGAACGAGATCATATAACTACTTATTCTCTATAGTGTAACAGACTCCTGCATTTAACTAAATGATCGGTATTTATTAAAAAGTATGATTACCTTTGTTCACTATTTCAAGATTGAGGGCAAGATCAAAATCCACACGACTAACACCATAACAAATCCCAAGATTCCTATGGTTACGTACAGAGTTTCTACCATAATTCACATAGTCTTTACTAAGATAGATAAATAATTTGAGTAACATTAACGAAACGATGTAGAAATATTTTATCATTGTAGCCAATGAAATAATTGCAAATGTCTGCTCTACAATAACTAATTAGTTGATCGTAATAGCCACCATTCTGTTATCTTTGCTCACACAGAAAGACGGTCAAGTCTGGCACGACATCTTTTATAGTACATCTGTTATATATCGAATGTATGAGTAGCCGACAGAAAGACACTGAAGATCCTTCAATGAGTGAGATACATGATGTACTTAGTGAAAATTACACAAGACTATCAGATGAATATGCCAAGGCTCATCAACAGCATGTAAAGGCGATTTTAGATCTGCAGCAACAGTATTTAGAATCAGTCAAAGCTGCCGTTAAGGCAGCTATGTCAGTTCATAAAGAATATCACTCGAATCCTATTACACAATATTCGATCCCGAATATATCAAAGGCACGCATGGAAAATATGATAGAGAAATCAAATGAATATACTACAAATGCAATAAAGTGGTTAAACATACAGAATCAGTATCTGATTCGAGCGATTGAAGCATCAAAGGAATATGCAAAAAGCTACAACTCTGCAGTCGCGATAGCTGCTGATTACTACACTGGTTTACTAAAAGCAAAAAACGCATCTATTTCTAAAATTCAATAAACTTGTAATATCTGTACTGGATGTACATAGTACATGGTACTGTTATATGCTATAATATAACTCTGGCAGCATTATCTGATACCGTAAAACTAAAAAATTGCATCCAAATATAACTACACACTTGAATTAATTTAATTGAATTCACCCATTGCAAACAATGGCTCCAAGATTTAGCGAATCCAATTAATAAAAGTGAGTTCCTAATTTTGGGACTATGGTCCTAAATTAAGTCTATCGGCATATGTGCTACATCTGAGCAAGCAAGTTCATTTTCATTTTACTAAACTCGTCGTCAGTTAATAATCCCTTTTGATGCAAATCTGCTAATTTCTGCAACTTGCTTGTTATATCTTCCTGACCACCACCAGATGCTTGTTGATGATGTGACTGTTGACCACGCTGCTGCTGTTGAAGTGCTTCTATCTGTCTTTGTTGTGCTTCTATCTGTCGTTGTGCCTGTTCTTGTTGAGCATTGAATGCTTGTTCTTGTTGATTCATCGCAGCTGATGCACGACTTCTTGCTATGCCTGCTCCTAATGCTGCTGAAGCCCATCTTCCTCTCATATCGTTAACAAAGATGTTAGAAATTAATATACTTTTCCGGTCAGTGACGTAACATATATTCAATAACTTGCTATTCTAGTTCTCAATATGAAACATATAGATAATAACAGGATCGTTAAGTTTTATTAGAACAGATTACATATTTGACTGGCGAAGAATCATTCATGTAATATAAAATGAAAATCACTAACGTGTTTGATTTTTTGGACAAGTTATTTAACTAATTGATGACACGTCTCACAGCACGTATGATCTGAGTATTGTCTACAGGCTTTTTAATAATGCAATCTGACTTAATGTCGGGCAATATACTCAACAATTCATCTGCTACATCTAGGGCAGTAACAAATATTATTTTGATAATGTGATTTATGGCTTTAATCCTATAGTATAATTGTAATCCATTAAGTCGAGGCATTCGTATATCCAAGAGAACTAGACTGTAGTACGATGACTCTATTTCAGCAAAACGCTTCAATGCAGCATATGGATCAGTGAAAGTGTCCACATTGTAGCCTTCCTGTTCCAGTATAATCTTATAGGTAAATATAGAATCTGGTTCGTCTTCTACTATTAGGATATTGAGTTTTATAGCCTTTTCAGGAACTTGTTGTTGTAGTAGTTTTGCTTGTACATCTTTATACCCAACTAGTTGTTTTTCTTTACCTGATATTTCTTCTCCCTTCTCTTGCAGTTTAACTAATTGCTTACCTATCCCCAGTTCTTCTTGCGGAGTTCTCTTATTATCAATCTGTAAATTCTGGTAATAGTCTTCATTAGGATATTTACTAATGACTGAATACACAGGATATGCGTTTTTTAAACCA
>JBEDUN010000106.1:0-25634 GCA_040414675.1 Nitrososphaeraceae archaeon
TTCTCGACAGAGTCGATCGCAGATCCACCAAATTTCATTACTATTCGCATATGATACTTAGATAGAACGTAGGTACTTGGTATCTAATAAAACGCTTTTGTTGCTTCAAAGTAGTGACATATCTATATAAAGCTACGAATCAATCTCATAAAAAGGTTTATTATTTATTCTTTAACCAATGATAAAAGACGCAGAGGTATTTCTGAATTGCACTTCGTTAGTGGATTTGGCCTAATGTTCGAATCAAATTGAACCTGGGTGGCAATTAGAAATGGCCTCCAGGATGTTTCAGATCATTATTATGACTGCATATACCGATCTATTTGTCGTCTAATCAAATTTGGCACAGAAAAAGAAATTTTATCATATGGACAAAGATGAACGTTTAGCATACCTTAAGACCTTTGCAAACCTTTCTCAGTCTGAGACAAAATTACTGGCTGATCCCTGCTCTGGTATTAATTTTGAGATGATTAATGGGATGATCGAAAACGCAATAGGGATAATGCCATTACCACTTGGAGTAGCAACTGGCTTTCTAATTAACGGTAAGGATTACATTTTACCTATGGCCACAGAAGAACCTTCCATTATAGCCGCGTGTAGTAAAGCAGCTAAAATTGCGAGAAGTTCAGGTGGATTTAGAGCAAGTACGAATGAGTCTATGATGATAGGTCAAGTGCAGCTCGTCTCAGTTGCATTCCCTGAGGCAGGACTAAAAGTCATTTCAAATAAGCTAAAACTGATCTCAATCGCGAATAAATCTAGTAAAACTGTAAAAGCGACTGACATAAATGTGAAATGGATAGATGACGAAGTCTCAAGTGGTGCAGGCAAGATGCTTATTGTGGAAATCATAGTCGACACAAAGGACGCGATGGGTGCAAATGCAATAAACACAATGTGCGAGGCTATTTCCTCGGAATTGGAACGAATAACGGATGGTGAAGCTATTGTTAAGGTACTTTCCAATTATGCGACAAGACGGCTTGTTAAGTGTGATGCCATATTTCGCAAAGAGGATCTTGGAGGTGAACGGATTGTTGACCGTATTCTGTATTCATACAGTTTTGCTTATTCAGATGTATATCGTGCAGTTACCAATAACAAAGGTATAATGAATGGGATAGATGCGGTGGCCATGGCAACTGGTCAGGATTTTAGGGCAATAGAAGCTGCGGCTCATGCTTATGCGTCAAGGGACGGAACTTATCGTTCCATTACAACATGGAAGAAGACCAATGATGGTGATTTGCTAGGTGAATTAGAACTACCTATAGCGGTAGGCATTGTTGGAGGAGTCACAAATGTTAACCCTCTTGTCATGATAGGACTAAAAATACTAGGAGTAAAATCCAGCTCGAATCTTGCAATGGTAATTTCAGCAGTAGGCCTGGCTCAGAATCTTTCTGCTATACTCGCTTTAGCAACTGTAGGAATTCAGAAAGGCCATATGAAATTACATGCTAAGAACATTGCCATATCCGCAGGTGCCCAAGGCAATTTGGTCGATATCATTGCAAGAAGAATGATCCATGAAGGAAACGTAAGGGTCTCAAGAGCAAAGGAAATCATGCTATCTATGACCGATCATGAATAGTCCATTATACAGTTGGTAACTTATTCACTAAGTATTGAATGAGTAAATATATACATTGCTTCACTAATTCTACATATTTATCTTACAAAAATGGCAACAATAAAGTTCGCCGTCCCAAAAGGTAGCATAGAGGAAGCGACGTACAAGATATTAGAACAGGCCTGGCAATCAATTTCAGGCAGAGGCAGAACGTATAGACTACGTCTGAGCGATCCTGAAATAGAGGTAAAAATCCTAAGACCTCAAGAAATACCCACATATGTGCAAGAAGGATTTTACGATGTTGGAATCACCGGTAAAGATTGGATAAATGAAGCGAAAGCAGACGTCAAGATACTACTTGACCTTGAATATGGAAGAGTGAAGCAAGTACTTGCTATTCCCGAAAGTTTCGAAGCTAAGAATCTGTCTGAACTAATTAGCTACTTTATTGCTGAGAAAAAGACACTTAAAATATCTTCAGAATATCTTACTACTACATCGGCATATCTAAAATCAAATCCACTTTATCAGCAGCACTTTGGTAATTCTGATCCAATGATAATAACTCCATGGCTAAGAGTTGGACAAAATAAACAAGTAGAAATATTTCTTTCTTTTGGTGCTACTGAGGCTAAACCCCCAGAAGACGTGGATGCAATCTTCGATATAACAGAAACTGGTACGACCTTAGGACGTAACAATTTAAAAATTATCGATACATACATGGAGTCTACAGCTGTATTAGTCGCCAATAAAGACTCACTTAAAATTGCTCACAAAAGAGAGAAAATCGCAGATATGTGTGCTTTGCTGAAGGGTGTGGTCGAAGCAAGAAAGAAATTGCATATTTTTGTAAATGTTAGAGAGGACAATATTAAGGGCCTGCTGGAGCATCTACCTGCTCTAAAAAAACCTACAATAAGCAAGCTGAGTGAAGATGGCTGGTATAGTGTTAACACGATTATTGAAAAAAGTGAGTTCATTAAAATCGTACCTAACCTAAGGGAGCTGGCTCAAGGTCTAGTCGTTATAGAGCCTAGACAGATTCTGCCTCTAGATCAAATAAATCTTGATTCTTATGATCAAGACAATTAGAATTAAAGACCCTGTCTCCGATGTTCAGAAGTTGCGTGGAAGTATGTTGTCTACTTCCGATGATGTTAATAAAACGATTAACTCCATATTTGATGACGTAATTGCATATGGTGATGATTCTCTATATAGTTACACTAAAAAATTTGACAAAATTGATCTTAATTCGCTTAGAGTTACAAAGGAAGATATCAGGCGTGCTTATCGAAATGTAAGCAGTAAGCAAGTTCAGTCATTACAACTAATGAAGAAACGAATAGTCAAAACCGAAAAACTTCTCCTCAAAGTTTTCAAAGGCAATACTATAGAGACCCGCAACGATGGGATCAGGTTGCAGAAAATAATTCAGCCCCTTGCAAGTGTAGGTTGCTATATACCCGGGGGAAACGCAAGATATCCAAGTACGCTTGTAATGTGTGCAGTTCCTGCTAGAATTGCAGGTGTTCAAAGAATTGTAGCGATATCGCCTCCCATGGAAAATGGTGATGTAGATCCATTGACTGTTGTGGCTGCTGATATTTGCCATGTAGACGAGCTTTATCGAGTGGGTGGCGTACAGGGGATAGCTGCTCTTGCATTTGGAACAAACACTATCAAGAAAGTTGACAAGATTGTAGGCCCAGGCGGTAAATTTGTTACTCATGCGAAGATGGCTGCTTCGAGTCATGTATCAATCGATATGATTGCTGGTCCAACTGAACTTGTAGTTTATTCTGATAACAACACATATCCAATGTATATCGCTCGAGACCTTATCTCGCAGGCAGAGCACAGTATAGACACTTTTTGTGGTCTGGTTACAACATCCGAAGCACTGGCAAACGAGGTCAAATCACAACTTACTTCTATACTACTTGATGATCAAAACTCGCTCGCAAGATCTGAAATAGTAAGGAAAAGTATTGAAGATAGCGGTTTTATCGCATTGTGCGATGATGAAAGCTCTGCTGCGGTATTCATTAATGAGATTGCCCCAGAGCACCTTCAAATAATAAGTAAGAATTCAAGCCGATTTGCAAACAAGATTACATCCGCCGGTTTGATTTTGTTAGGAAAATATTCCCCATCATCAGCTAGCGATTATCTACTTGGCTCAAACCACGTCCTTCCAACTTCTGGATTTGGAAAGTCGAGAGGCTCTCTTTCAGTTTTGGACTTTATAAGAATTACAAATAAGGTAGAGGTATCTCGAAAGGGTTTAGAGAGTATAGCACCACTTTTAAAGGAAATTACTGCCGCAGAAGGGTTACCAAATCACTACGAAGCAGTAAAGGAAAGAATTAGTAAATGAGTTGGTTCTCAAAGAGATTAGAAGAAATTTCGAGTCTACAAGCTTACATTAAGCCCGAGTCTACAACAGGCGCATTAAAACTTGATGCCAATGAGAATTTAGCCGTTGATAAGAGCTTCCTAGATAGCATCACGTCACAGGCACTCGTAAGAGTCGATTTTCGTGAATATCCCATAGAACAGCTTGAAGAGATTTATGAAAAAGTAGGTATTTTTCTAGGCTTGGACAAGAAATACATTGGTGTTGGTAATGGGTCGGATCAAATAATCGAGGCGTTGATGTCTACAATAGCTAGAGGTAAGAGAGCGACGATATTCGTCCCCACATTCTCCTATTTTATGAACAGGTGTGATTTGCATAATGTAAAAATCAAAGCTATACCACTTGATAAGCGCGATAATTCCCTAAGTAGAACAGATTTTATACATGCAGCAAATGAATCGGATTTAGTCTATATTTGTTCCCCGAATAATCCTACAGGCAACCAATTCGATTCCAATCTAGTATTAGACATTATAGAGTCTTTAAAAGATAAACTGGTGCTTCTAGATGAGGCATATGTTGAGTTCGCAAGATATTCTCTAGCATCACAAGTGCTCAAATACAATAATCTAGTTGTCCTTCGCACACTTTCTAAGGCATTTGGACTCGCTGGCGCTAGAGTTGGCTATATGATCACAAATGAAGAGATTGCAGAAACTTTTCGATCCATTATTCAGTCACCATATCCACTTAATAGCTTCTCAATAAAGGTAGCTAGTCTTATGTTATCAAATGGAAGATATATCTTAGATACGGTCGAAACAATAAAAATGGAGAGGAATAGAGTTTACGAAGAACTAATTGAAATCGAAGGTCTAAATGTTTACAAGTCTGATGCAAATTTTATATTCTTTGAATCTTTCGGCAGTTACAACAAGATCAAGCAGCAGTTAGCCAGACGGAATATACAAGTTAAGATGTTTGGAGATATGGAAAGCTATGAAGGCTGCATGAGGGTCACTATCGGTACTTCGGAAATGAACAATATATTTTTAGAATCTGTTCGAGCAGCATTTTTTTGATTGTGAGATATATACTTGCCTTTAGAGGATTAGTCAATTCGGTCCTGTGATCAATTTGCTACCAGAATCGATAATATTTGATGTCGATGGCGTATTGATAGATGTAAGACGTTCGTATAATCTAGCGATAAAAAAAACGGTAACATTCCTTCTTAACAAGATTAACCCTCAACAATGCTTCAACAATTTCGTAACTGATAAGATAATAGCCGAGCTGCGACAAACTGGAGGATTCAATAACGATGTTGATACTTGCTATGCAATTCTTCTCACGGTCCTTACTAGCAACCATAGCAACGTGAACTCTGCTCGCTCAATCGTTTCCCATATGACACAAAATTTGAATGGTTTAGGGATTCGATTTGTAGAAGAGTTCCTAATATCAAGATTTTCAACACATCATGTAAGAAAATACAAAAACCTGCTGAGTTATCCTGGACCAGTCGGAAAGAGCTTGCTGACAACAGTTTTTGATGAAATTTTCTATGGTCCTCAACTCTTCATGAAGCAGCATGAAATACAGCCGAGATACCACTTTGGAGATCCCCTAATCGACAATGATAGAATGATAATAAAAAAGGAAACGATGAAAAAGCTATCGAAAATATTCGATGGTAAGATTGCTATCGTATCCGGTCGAAGTAGGTTGGCAGCGGAATATTCATTAGAACCATTGTACAACTTCATATGTTCAAATGCTTGCGTTTTTTTGGATGATGAATCAAGAAAACGTGCCAAACCAAATCCTTACGCTTTACGCAGAGCTACAAGGATGTTATCCACTAGAAGCACCATATATGTAGGAGACTCGATGGAGGATTTATTAATGGCTAAGAAAGCCGCGGAAGCATATAATCTAAAGATGACATTCATCGGGGCTTATGAATATAGCCTTGACCCGTTAAAAACCGTTCACCATCTTATAATGAATGGAGCAGATGCATTAATTAAATCTGTAAATCAATTACCGAATATATTAAATAATACAAATACGGGGTTTGATTCGATTGGCTGATATATCTCCTTCATACCGTAGGAGCGCGCATTTGGCGCGAAACACAAAAGAAACATCGATTACTGTCAACATAGACATTGATGGAAATGGCCTATCTACCGTGAAGACTGAGTTATATTTCCTCGATCACTTGATCACTACTTTTGCTAAACACAGCATGTTAAACGTTGAGTTGGCAGCGCAATCCAACGATCACATTGTTCATCACGTTGTTGAAGACGCGGCCATTGCTCTTTCTCAGGCCATTGACAAAGCTCTTCTAGAGCGTAAAAATATTAGGCGTTTTGGATATGCCTCAGTTCCAATGGATGAGTCTCTAGCCTTTGTAAGTATTGATCTTGTGAGGCGTCAATTCCATAAAGTTGACTTGAAACTAAGTAATATCACGACTGAAGGAATACAAAAGGAAGATCTAGAACATTTTGTAAGATCACTATTACAGAATTTGAACGCTTGCACTCATATAATAGTCGAATACGGTGATAACGATCACCATAAGATAGAAGCTGCCCTAAAGGCTTTTGCGGTTGCCTTGCGTATGGCAGTCACTATAGATTCCAAGTCGACTGGGGTTCCAAGCACAAAAGGGGAAATGTGAGTGTGCTTCGAATAGCGATATTTGATTATGGTGCAGGAAATCTATACAGCCTGAAAGCAGCTCTTGAGAGAAATCCTGGTACAAAAGTATCCATTGTAGACAACTTGAAAAATATTGTAGATTATGACGGTCTAGTTCTACCCGGAGTCGGTAACTTTGACCCCGCAATTACTTCAATTGGCCAAGACAGAGAGTTATTCATAAAAGCAGTGGAGGACAAGACACCGATACTAGGTATATGCCTCGGCATGGAAATGCTGTTTAATAAGAGCGAAGAGGGAAAACTCAATGGGCTATCCATATTGGATGGCGAGGTGATTATGCTTAATAGAAAACTTACAAAAATACCACATATGGGCTGGAACACATTAAAATTAGAAAAGAATGGAGAAAATCTTTTAAAGGGTATTCCAAACAACTCCTGGGTTTACTTTGTACATTCATACCGGATTTCACCAACTAACGAGAGTGTCGTTATCGCAAATTCTGAATACGGAATCACAATACCCGCTGCAATTGAAATAAATAATTTATTTGGCACACAATTTCATCCAGAAAAATCTGGAAAGACAGGAGCTATTATATTGAAGAATTTCTTAGGAGTATGCCGTGAGAGAGCATGAAAATAGTTCCGTCTATCGATCTCCTAGGGGGCAATGTTGTCAGGCTCATTAAAGGCAAATTAGAACAGAGAATTATTTACAGTAATGATCCCGTCAAGGTAGCAAAGAAATGGGAAGATCAAGGTGCAGATCTACTGCACATCGTAGATCTAGATTCCGCATTACGAACCGGTACTAACAATACGACCTTAATTTCAAAAGTGATTAATTCCCTACACATTCCCATCCAAATTGGCGGAGGCATAAGATCGGCAGATGCCATAAAGCTTATGTTAGAGATGGGTGTCTCTAAAGTGGTAATAGGAACAATGGCTTTTAAAGAACCTAATTCACTGAAGCGTATTGCCAAGTCGCTCTCGTCTAAGATCGTAATCTCCATCGATCAATTAAATGGGATGATCATGGTGGATGGATGGAGGGAGTCAGTAGGTATTGATATTATACAAGGTATCAATATGTTTATGAGTATGGGACTGAATGAGTTTCTCCTAACGAGCATTGATCGGGATGGCACAATGACAGGACCAGATGTAGAAAGTCTTTCTACTGCTTCTAAAATTAATGGTACTAATATTATCGCTAGTGGAGGAATATCATCAATCTTAGATATTATAAAAATTAGAAACACAGGCTGCTCCTCAATCATACTCGGCCGTGCCATATATGAGGAAAGATTTAATGTTGCTCAGGCAAAGGCATTAGCATAAAGATGCCTCTTTCAAAAAGAATAATTCCCTGCCTGGATGTGGATAATGGTATCGTAGTCAAAGGGGTTCACTTTTCGGATATAAAAAAGGCAGGAGACCCAGTCAAGTTAGCTGAAAAATATACAGAACAAGGTGCTGATGAGTTAGTATTTTTGGACATAACTGCATCACAGGAAGGAAGGCATACTATGAGGGAGGTAGTTACTAATGTGGCTAACGTTGTAAATATACCATTTACGGTAGGTGGAGGGATAAGGAATCTCGAAGATGCCAGACAGATTTTGAGGAGTGGCGCTGACAAGGTATCGATCAACACCGCTGCAGTTAACAATCCAAAACTAGTAACAGAACTAATGGAGATCTTCGGAAGACAGTGCGTTGTCGTGGCAATAGACGCGAAATTAAAATCACCAATACTGGCAGCAGAAAAGTTGAATCAAAAATCTATACATGCCACTGAAAATATTGACAACAACTACGAAGTCATGATTTATGGAGGCAAAAAGGGGACTGGAATTGATGCAATCCAATGGGCAAAAAAGGTAGAGAGTTTAGGAGCTGGTGAAATTCTCCTAACAAGTGTGGATGCAGACGGAACAGAAGACGGGTATCGTCTGGATTTGACAAACTTAATATCTGATGCAGTTCGTATACCCGTTATCGCCTCTGGAGGGTGTGGTAAACCAGAACACATACTTAGATTATTCAAAGAAACTGATGCAGATGCGGCATTGGCTGCTTCAATATTTCATTACGATAAATATCCTGTGAATAAAGTAAAGTCCTTTTTGCACGAAGGCGGAATAAGCATTAGAATCTAATTCAGATCTCACAAGTTGATTTAAGATAATTTTAAAATATATTTTGAAATTATTGCTGACGAATATTAATTCTGTAATTACGAGATCGTTTAAATGAATTATTTACATGTATGAAAGATTATTGAAAATAGGTGCTTAATTATATTTTTTGCATAATGAAAAGTTAAATTACCAGCAATAATACATGATTCGGATACTATCGATGCGGAATGAAGTGAATGAAACAATTGAAGAGGTTGAGTTGGGTCAATGGCGACGAACCCACTTTTCGTCAGATATTCGATACTGTTCGGAGAATGATATAGTAGTAGTTATGGGATGGGTATCAAGTGTACGTGATCATGGCAATTTGCGTTTCATACAAATTAAGGATAGAAAAGGCTCGACTCAGGTTGTTGCTAAGAAAGGAGAATGTCCTGATCCAGTCTTAGAACAAATACAGTCTCTTAAGGAGCATTCTTCTATAGCGATAAAAGGAAAAGTCAAGCTTCAACAAAAGTCGCCATCTGGAGCTGAAATTGTACCTATTGAGCTAGCAGTTTTTTCTCATGCAAAAATTGCAGCTCCGTTTTTGATTCAGGGAAAGAGGAATTCAATAGGCTTGGATACACGATTGGATCTCAGAGCATTGGATCTTCGACGCAACACTTTACAGACCATTTTTCACATTCGACACACTATTTTAAATTCCACTAGGGAATTCCTTAGTAAAGAAGGTTTCACGGAGGTCAATACCCCGAAGATGATAGCAACTTCAACTGAGGGTGGAGCAGCTCTTTTTCCTATATTCTACTATGATAGAGAAGCATTTCTTGCCCAAAGTCCTCAGTTGTATAAAGAGCAGCTCACTATGTCATTTGAGAACGTTTTCGAGATAGGTCCAATTTTTAGAGCCGAGCCGTCGCGTACGAATCGACATCTCTCAGAGGCCATTTCAATAGATACTGAGATGGCATTTGCTGATTATAATGATGCAATGCGATTACTGGAAATTCTGCTTATTCATGTTTTTGATTCAGTCAGAAGTTTAAACAAGAATGAGTTAAGCTATTCACAGATACAGCTACCTGATATTAATAATCCTCTCCCGAGATATTCTTATGATCAGATTCTTCAAACCCTCCACGAAAATGGTGAGAATGTCAGATACGGTGATGATCTATCTCCACAGGCATTAAAATTAAGTGCTTCACATATCGATCTAGACGGCTTCTATTTTATCACTGACTGGCCTGCATCTGTTAAACCGTTTTATGTCAAACCTGATTCTAAATCTGAAGTCAAATCTGAATCATTTGACCTGATGTATAAGACCTTGGAAATATCCTCTGGAAGTACTAGAATAAACAGAAAGTCAGAATTGATTGAGAGAATGCGAAAGCAGGGTTTAAATATTCAAAAATTTGAGTACCATTTAAAGGTGTTTGACTATGGAGTACCCCCGCACGCGGGATTCGGAGTAGGCCTGGAGAGGTTTCTAATGGCTATCACTGGCGTGGATAATATAAGAGATGCATCTTTCTATCCACGAGACATTGACAGGTTGGCTCCTTGATATTGAGATAAGCGTAGATGGAATATGGTATCAAGAGAACACGTAAAACATCTCGCATGGCTCTCTAGACTAGATCTGAGTAATGACGAATTAGAGAAATATCATAAGGAGATTGAAAAAATAATTGAATATTTGGACAGACTAGATAGTATAACTTTATCAGATATTGAACCGAGATATTATAAAAAGAGCGTTTCAGAATTCAGAAATGATGAAGTACTTGAAACAGGAACAGATTTATCGAAGACAACTAAGTATGTAAAGGACGGATATGTCAAAGCCCCTAAGATGAGGTAATATGAACAAACTGTGGTCGCTTAGTGCAGTGCAAATTTCGTCTGGGGTTAGAAATGGAGATTTCACGGTCGAAGACTATGTTTTTCAACTCCTAGAGCGAATAAATGCAATTGATAAGAAAATAAATGCGTTTATCACAGTAAATGAAGAAGCCTTAGAAACTGCCAGAGAGTTAGATACGAAAATAAAACGCCGGGAGACTATAGGGCCTCTAGCAGGTGTTGCCGTAGGGGTCAAGGACAACATATGCACTAAAGATATTCGAACAACATGTGCTTCAAAACTGCTACACGAATACATGCCACCTTATGATGCGACAGTAATAAGACGTCTTAAAGAGCATGACGCTATTATTATTGGAAAACTAAATTTAGATGAGTTTGCAATGGGCTCAACGACAGAATTTGGAAGCTTTGGGCCTACCCATAATCCTTGGAATCCAGATTATGTAGTCGGAGGATCGTCAGGAGGGAGCGCTGCTAGTGTTGCTGCATCAGAATGCACTGCTTCTCTAGGGTCAGATACTGGTGGTTCCATTAGATGTCCGGCAAGTTTCTGTTCCGTGGTAGGTTTCAAACCTACTTATGGATCAGTTAGCAGATTTGGTTTAATATCATATTCTAATAGTTTAGAACAAATAGGTCCTATTGCAAGAACAGTCTCTGATATAGTAATGATGATGAACGCAATTTCAGGACATGATGAAAATGACAATACTACTCGTTTTCAAAAAAAGTACGAATTTAGTTATGCTTCTGACTTTGAAAATCCTGTTCGATTTGGGTTAGTGAAAGAATTGATCGAAGGATCGGACCCTGTGATTTCTCGGCGTGTCTATTCATCGATGGACCTGCTCTCCTCTATTGGCTTCAAATGGGAAGAGATTTCCTTAAAGTCGATTGATTACTCCCTAGCTTCATACTATACAATTGCAATGGCTGAAGCGAGCAGTAACTTAGCAAGATACGATAACTTGAGATATGGATTCGATTGCCAACCGGAAGGCTACGAATGGAACTCTTATTTTTCAAAAATTAGAAATAATTTTGGGGATGAGGTAAAAAAAAGAATAATGGTAGGATCCCATGTGTTACTTTCAGGATACTACTCAAAATATTATCTTAAAGCACAAAAAATCAGATCTATTCTCAGGCAAGAAGTCAAGAGGCTATTCAAGTATGTTGACGTTTTGATTTCACCAACTATGCCAGTGCTTCCATTTAAGGTAGGCGAGGGCATAGACGACCCAATGAAGAGATATCTTATCGATGCAAATACAGTCATTGCTAATCTAGTTGGAACACCTGCAATATCAATCCCAGCTGGATTTAGTGACAAACTCCCTATTGGAATACAACTTATGGCCGACGAAATGCAAGACCAATTACTTCTTGGTGTATCGAAAGCTTATGAAAAATTAGCTGGTATATACAGGAGACCTGATTTCATATGACTGAAAATGTAAAGATAGGTATTGAAATACATTGTCAGCTAACTGGACTAAAATCTAAATTGTTTTGCAAATGTAGAGGAGACTATAGAAACGATCTCCCAAATAGAAACGTTTGTCCGATTTGCACAGGCCAGCCTGGTACAATGCCCCTATTAAACAATAAGGCAATAGATTATTCCTGTATGATCGCTCTTGCTTTAAATTGTAATATACCATCAGAAATGGGATTCTACCGAAAGAATTATTTCTATCCGGATTTGCCTAAAAACTATCAGATTACTCAATATGACTCTGGTGGCATAGGTAGTGTTGGCTCCAATGGTCAGCTGGAATTTGGAAAAGAATATGCACGAATTCGTAGGATTCAGTTGGAGGAAGATCCAGGTCGACTTGTTTACGAAAGCGGCGATATGGAAACGAGTTTCTATACGCTTGTTGACTATAATCGTGCCGGAACTGCGCTAGTAGAAATTGTCACCGAGCCCGATTTTAAAGATGCGGCTACAGTAAGGGCATTTCTTAACAAGCTTACATCGATTCTAGAACATTTAGGAGTCTGCAATACAAAACTTGAGGGCTCTGTTCGATGTGACGCAAATATATCTATTGATAACGGGAAGAGAGTTGAAATTAAAAATGTTGGATCATTCCGCGAAGTAGAGAAGGCATTAAATTTCGAAATTACAAGACAAGAATCGCTTTCATCTCGCAACATTGAGATAAAATCCGAAACCCGACATTGGGATAATGAACGAAAGGTAACCAAACAATCTCGGGCCAAAGAAGAAGAACAAGATTATAAATATTTTCTTGAACCAGACATACCCATAGTTCTCCTTGACAAAAGCTATCTAAATTCAATTCAACATGCGATGCCTGAATTGCCTGACAGGAGAAGGATTAGATTTGTAGAAGAATATCAGTTATCAGACCACGTATCACAGGTTCTAATAAATAACAAAGAGATGGCGGACTTTTTTGAATCAGCAGTTCAGATATACTTTTCCCCGAAAGCAATCGCAAACTGGTTGGTCACCGATGTTATGAGCTACGTAGTGGTTTCTAAGACGGATGATAGCTCGCTAACTGATCTTAAGATTGGACCTAGGCATATTGCTGATTTGGCAAAACTCGTGGATGAGAGCTTGATTAGCAGGCACACCGCAAAATCGATCATGAATCGAATTATGAGGACAGGCGAAATGCCATCTCAGTTAGTCAATCAGTCAGACTCCTCAAAGATAATTGATGAAAAGATTCTTTCAAAGGCCATAGAAGATACGTTCAATTCAGAAAGAGCTGCTGTCATTGATGCTAGCACCAATCCTAGCGTTGTAAATTTTCTACTGGGAAAGGTTCTGAAGCTGACCAAAGGCAGGGCAGATCCACAAATTGTTCTTTCATTAATTGTAGACAAGTTAAATAAAATTAAATGAGAAAAGCAGGTTTTTATTTTATTCCTAGGAAGATCGACATACACGTTGACTAAATAAGACAGACTATTTACTCAGGTTATTTGCATACAACTTCGTTATAAAAAAACAGATCTGTCGGATTCCAGTCCTGCCGTTAACAACACATCAAAATCAACTAACGAGCATTTGAGAAGGCCATACTACAATAACGATCTGAAACTGTATCGTGATTAGGAAATGCAACAAAAATCGATTTATGATTTTTTTAGGTATTTATGAAACTCACAACATAAAATTTGGTTAAGAGACCCTAAACTGATTGTTTGTTAGTCGATGTTAGGGAATAATCATGAACAAGGAATGACAAGACATACTTGGGAAAGAGAAGCCGAAAAAACGTCCCTCAACTAGATTTGAATTGCGGATCATATTCGAATTAACATTTTGGATCAGTTATTATCCTGGCTCCAATTGAAGTAGATGAAATAAAATTTTTGATCGGTTTGCTATCGGAAAGGCTAAAAAAAGATAACCGAAAGCATTTCACAATGTTTCGAATCCAAGAACTCGGACCTAAACTTGGGCTATGGTCGATTCTTTGATTTAATTTTTGATGCAGCCTCCTTTAGGGTCTCAACTGTATTTGGAGCAGAGTCAGTTGCTTGCCTCGCAACATCTCTTACCACATCGATAGTCTCTCGAGCAGCATTAGTCGTATCTTCTATTGCACCCGCTGTCTTGACTATAACACCATTGTCTTTCAATTCCTTGGTCGCAAAATTGACTTCTCTAGTTATTTCTCTAGCCGCAATGGTTGCCTCGTGTACTGCTTGAGTCAATTCATCAATAGCACCACTCTGACGTAGAATTCTTACTGTGTCTCTAATTCGTGCAGAGGTGTCTCTAATATTTTTAGCAACATTTTTTATTGATTCTATCGTCCTTTGAGTATCGGGATCTACAGATGCCTCCGGATCCAAAGAAGCAGATTTACTACTCATATTATCATCTATATTTGATGGCATTGCATTATATATAGCAGTATAGTATAAAAGCTATAAATCATCATAATGAGCGATTGATCCAATACGTTTCACACGGATGACACAATTGTCCTTTATGTTTGGATATTTCTTACACTAGAGCAATTATAATAGAATCGCACAAGACCTCATTCTCAATATTTCGAAAGATGTCGCCTTAAAAGTACTCTAAATTAATATGATCAGTTATTATTATCTATTGCCATGTGATTAGTATTCACTGGTTTTTAAATTTTAAGGGGAGTGAGTAACACCAGTGGGCCGGACGGCATTCTTCAGATCATGAATTATTCGCTTAAGATCATGAACATCCTTCAAAACGGAATCGAACTCGTCTCTAGTGGGAAGGTTTAACATTTTGAGATTTCTTTCCACGAAGGAATCTTGTATTAACTTGAGCAGCTCAGATTGGTTGATGAAAAGTCTATTCCAGAGTTCTGCAAATTCTTTAGATTCAAATAGCCGAGTAAAACATTCTTCAAATGCATCAATCACTATCTTTCTAAGTTCTTCAAAGTCTTCTTTGGTTTCGTATTGGTTATTTGGCGATTTTTTGTAGACCAGATTAATTGCATCTAAACTAGCCTTATTTGTTTGTATTAAAAACTCGTTTATGTCGCCCTGTAATTTCGTACCCTTTTCAGCAATTTTTAGAACATCTTCTAAAGCAAAGAAGAAACCCTGAGCATATGCATGGAAAGGACCAATTGTTGGCGATTTTAATAGTTCCAACCAACTCTGATATGCGCTAGTTAATAGTAGGCTTCCAGATTCTCTTCGATTTTTATTGGCATGGGCTTCATCGTTAAATTGAATAATAGAGCCATCTGAAATAAGTTCATTTTCATTTTCTATCTTCTTTTGGCCACTAAGGTCGAACTTATCCGCATTCATAGCATTTCCTGATGCCTTATCTATTAAATGTGTTTTCAGCAAGAATGCATCTCTGATTCATTGGAAATATTGAGAAGTCCAAACTTCAGCAAAGCAGCCAAAATATGCTTTAGAAATCCGGTATCCAAATATAATAACTTGCCATATATAGCTTGTTGAGGTTAGTTATTTGAAAAAAGCTGACTGACTATGCCATATCTGAACAATGACTAAATACAAGTAATAAAATCGAATTTTGAGATGAAGCAGTACAAGAAATATATGCAAGACGTACCGATTAATTAAACGTTGTGTCTCCCATCCGTATTGCCATCATCGCAGTAGGCATAAATGTTCCCTTAATAATTCTGCTCTTTCACTTAATAGTCCTTAGAAGCTGGCATTTGGGACAGCAGCCATATACTAATTTGTTGATGTTTCTGGGATTTATACCACTATCTTTTGGAATAGGGCTTATGACCGTTGCATTCGAAGTTCGAAAACAGAACCAGAGGCAAAAAAATAGATCATTGTAACCAGATTAAAAGAGGTGTATTGAATACATGAGATTTAATTTCGAATCCTTCAAGTTGATCTATTTTTCATTCTACAATTCTCGAAGGCTCTTGAAAACTAGGCAATAATAATTCATCCGTAACCAGAATACTTTGCTCGCAAGTTATCTCGCAATTGTAGTCCCAGGTTCTTAGAGATTTGCTTTTGAGCTGCATCAATTCCTGCAGGATTACTATCCGTAAAAACTAAAGGACCATAGACATAGTTCTTTCCCGTTTCAGGCTTAACTGTGTCCAGAGAGCTAAGTATGGAATTCATGGCGTTGCGATTCGTAATACTATCGTTAGTTGAGTGATGATCTTGACTTAATTTATCTAATAGGTTCATAATAACTGGTGGATCAAAAGTTCTGTAGCCAAAAGGAATGGTTGAATATCCTAAGCGCTTATCGAATTTAACGGAATCAATATCTACCTTAGTTCCAAGCACCGTTGGCATAGGCTTGTAAATTGAATCGATTTTGAGTTGCCAAACCTCATCTCGATTTGAAACAGTAGCATCAAAGAATCCATCATCAAAGGCTGACTTCGAGATAATGAATTTCCAGTCCCTTGGATTATTGGCGTATCTTTCATAAAGGTATTTTGCAAGTATTTTGTCCTTTAGAATTTCCATCTTTCAAACATCAGATACAGCCCGATGATAATATGAAGTTTTGCAGAAGTGAGTGTCTAATTCTAAAAGGAAGGATATAAAATTCAATATGCTAATTAGTTGACTTGGCTTTGGTCCTCACGAATGACAATCAATAGCACAGTCAATCGACAATAAGAGTGACTCCGTTAAAGATGCAGTTACAATCGAATAGACGAGTAGACAGACATTTACACGAAAAAAATGCTAATTTTGTAGGTAGGTCACGGCAATCTAGCAAAACTAAAGAACAGTGATTCAAGGTATTACACTGCAAACCTATAACTATTAGCAATCCGCTATGACGGCGAGCTACGGAAACTAAAGATATCTACGATAACATCTAAACAACTTGGCCATTACATGAGAAATGATAAGGACGGCTAATTTTTGGCGATATTCACTTCTGCATCCCTCTCTACACTTATGACTCCTGGATTAGCTTTAATTGCTGCAATAGTGTTATTAGCAGATATTGCTGGTAAAGACATGGAGAATCCTTTGATTGCGTGCTCATAAACCTGAAGGACTTGACCACCTTTTTCCTTTACTAGAGAAGTCACATGTCCGATTTCTAGAGAACTCGCATTTCCCTTCATAGTAACAATATAGTGATTATCGAGTTGCAATTCGTTTTTGCCCACTTTGCTCGAATTTGCCTGTAAAGAATCTATCATAACTGGCTTATTGGCAGCTATCGCGTAGATAGAAGACAAATTAGATCCTAGAAAAGAAAATATAAAAATAATTGCAAAGATCGTTATTCGATTCAATTGCCTGTTTACTTAGTATCAGGTTTATATATCGTTTCCTCTGTTTATCCTCGTAACAATGTCTTATCCTGTGCCTTTGCTGAAAAAATATTCTCAGAAAGCTTTTCATTCTATAATTTGATAAAATTTCCTTGTGTTTATAAACAGCCCAGGACTTGTAACTGAGCATTAGCGCTCATATTGTCAACCATGAATTAAGGCAAATACTACTTTTCCCATAGATTATATTGATATTGACTGAAATACATTCACATGTATTATTCAGGCTATTTAATTCGAATTTTCCGTATATTATGGAGAGCCAATAGTAGAAAGGATAATAGAACATTTTCTATTGAATCTCAGTTGGAAAGATATCCGAATCTTAGGTGAATATGTTGGATTTTTCATGGATAAAAAAGAAAATTACTAAACACGAAGAAGAGTCCGACATCATATTTTCTCTTTCTGGAGGACGCATTACTCTGGAGACAACATTAGACTTACACAGCACAGGAAGATGTGGGATAAGTTTTAAAAGTATGAGCGGAATGCAATTTAATGCTTTAACAAATGATATAACGAATTTTCTTAATCATAGTATTGACGAGTTCAAGATAACTTATGACACACTGACTGATTCGTATGGCTATTTTTGGATTATTCTAAATGCTAAAACTATGGAAGATGAATTAGCAGCTTTGACAGCTGTTCGTGATACCGTCGAAGATTCAGGCTATCTACAGTTTTTACTCGCTTCAGTGTTTCAGTTTCAAACTAATTATAGTACTGTCAAGAACATAGCATATTTAATCTACAATCACAAGCGCAGGAATTTTTATCCATTTGTACCTGTAGCAAAACAGGAAAGAAATTCTGAATACGAGCTTAAAATTATGGCGGTATTGTCAAAAGAGATACCTTTTGAAAATAATATTTCTCTATGGTATCCGTTATGGAATATCCCTGTATAAATTCTATGGTTAGCAATAGAACAATTATTGTTTAGAAGGATTAGACTGCTCAACTTTTTTGATGACATTCGTGCTTATATTTTACAGGTTTCGATCTTATCCAAATTAGTTTATAGGTATTAATTACCCATTTGGGACATTACTAACTACATATACATAGCAATTAGGCCCTGTTAAGTTAAGCCGACAAAGCTTTAGCAATTAGGTCGATGGAATTAAATAGAACTTTGACAATCAGTAATTAAATCTACGTTTTTCATGTTCATCTGGTGGACCATAATCTTCTTTCTTTTTAAAGTATCCCCACCAAATTAATACGGATCCACCCACTATCATCGCTATCACAAACTTTTCATTAGTAAGTTGCGAATTTGTATATCGCTCTAAAGCCGATTCAAGTGATATATTTGTGGTAATGAAATATAGATTCCTAAGTGCTATAACGCCTGCCATGAGTAAAAATAGCACGCCCATTGCAGTCATCCAGTTCTTGCGTTGACGTATTTCTCCCTCCCTTCGACTGAATCTCACTGTTACTCCACCAGTTTCAAACCAGGATTCTTCAATTTGTTTTTTCGAGCTGCATTTAATAACATAGGTGTTAGAATTTCGGCTTGGTAACTCATTGACAAGGGGCCTAGATTGATTGGTCTCAAACCCATAATTTCTGAAACTAGGTTGCTAATTATTGTTACATTAGTATTGTCGTCACCGCAGATAAACGTATCCGCATCTAGACTCATATCAATTTTCTTTAATTTCATCTCAGAGATAGTGTGGAAAGCTGAAAGGATCCTGTTTCTAGGTGGAAGATTGTCTGCAACAAGCTCAGCTGCAGACTTTGAATTTCGTTCTAATGGAATATAGATGAATCCAGCATCAGTTCTAGTCATTGGTACAATTGGTGACACTACGATACATTTATCATTAATCACCTGTTTTAGTTTGCCACATGTTTCTACTATCGTATCATAAGGAATTGAAAGCAACAGTACATCTGACCGACTTGACAACGAAATATTGTCATCCCCGACTATCGAACCTTGGAATTTGTTACCATATTTGGTATTCGCAATATTCGAATAATTCCTAGCTGATTCCGAAGCTCTAGCAGCATCTCTTGATCCCACAATGATATTGTGACTTAGACACCATCTAAGCGAAAAGCCTTCACCCATCCCACCAGTACCGCCTATAATACCTATTCTCATATAATTAAACAGCTGTCGAGGAATTTGTTATTAAGCTTTTTGAGACTCAGACTGAAAATAGGCAGTAGATATTATACTTTTATTATGTAGGCAGTACTTCCTGAAAGATTTGCTCCGCCAGATGCATATTTATCGCCAAAATATAATATCTGTTTCGACAAGAATTGCAAAAAACTATTTACTTAATGTCGAGCCCTACAAATCTTTTTTAGATTATGCCTTGACCCAATCATTGCCCTAGAATTCATAATAATTAGAAAAACCTCGATTAAGGATTCGGAGTTTACTTTCTAAACAGTAGCACATAATGAGACAAATTCCAGATATCTGTAGAATTCGTGCTATAAAGACCATCTCAAGAATTCAATATTAAATCAAGATTAGAGCATCGCGGGTTAAGAGTCGTGAACATAACACAAGGAGTCTATCCCATCAAGAAAGTGGGTTTGTATTAGTGATTTGATCTAGGCATTTAACAATATCTTCTTTAGTAACAGTTATAGGATTGTTGTCAAGATGACCTTTATCTGGCATTATTACCTCTGCAGCGTCTTCAAGTCCTAACTTTAACTTTAGAGGGTCAAATTGCAGCTTCTGACATATCCTTTTGAATCGCTCGTAGTAAATCGATTTGTTGAATTTGTGAGCTACTGTGGTGCATGCTGAAAGAGCGTAACCATGTGGTGTACCCTCATTAGAAAAGACATAGGACAATGCATGTCCTAATGTGGTAGAAGCATTACCGAACCCAATTCCAGAAAGCATAGCTCCGTAAGGTAAAAGATCATGCTTCTCGTTAATAATTGCATCTTCAAGGACATCAAATGCTTCTTTACAAAACAATTTAGTGAACGGATTACTAATTTTACTGTCGTAGGCCTCAGATGCTTGAGCTGCTGCGTCACAAGCCGAATTTCTCATAATAGGGTAGGGAGTCCCAGGCAGAAAATAAGGATCGACTATGGCTGCGTCTGCCAAGAATGATTCGTCTTGAAGTAACTTCTTTTTATGGTCAAAGCTGACTACTGCATATGTGGTCATCTCAGCACCCGTCCCGAACGTTGTAGGTATCAGAATTTTTGGAATGGAGGTTAATTTGCCCAGATATTTGCAAACATCCATTGAACTGCCTCCCCCCAGACCAATATATGCTGAAACATCCTTTCCTTCATACTCCTTCTGTATTTTTTGTATAATTTCGATCGATGGATCAGGCATAACCTTGTCATAGATTTCGTAGTTCTTGATACCCATGTAATCGATCCACTTGTTGTAAATGTCTGGAGTTGTGGTGGTTATAATTAATGATTTATTTGGATATTCAAATTGCTGAGCTGCATTTTCGCCAAAAACAATCTTGCGAGGCGTCAGAACTTTCCACATAGACAAATGGATTATTAGACAAGAGTATATATTTTGCGGAGATTGGGGGATTAGGGCTACGATGATTTAGATTTAAGAGTGTCAGTTTTTCACTCACACTATTTTGGTTTTATCGCAGTTTTAAGGTTATGATCTCAAGGAATTTCGTTGCTTTCTTGACTTCCATATCTCTCTTCATGTTTAGAAATGTTATCGGTATGGAGTAACAAAGAGTCTTTGGCAGTATTTGGCTTGAATATGCCCCAGGCGTAAAGTACTGGCATCACGGTCATAGAAAAAAGTGCAAGCCCAACCCCAAGATGAATGGTTACTAGTAAAGCATGCAGCTTCTCAACTATCACAATACCACCTAGACTTATCTGGACTACTGCCAAACACACAGCGATTACCGATGAAGCTTGGACATATCGGGGGATCCTTTTACGATTTTTTAAGATAGATACCATTGTGAAAATTATGAGCAAGGACGTAGTAATTGCGATTGTTCTGTGAAAATACTCAATTATGAATTCCTTCATTGGAATTAATCCCTTCGGACATAGTGGCCACTTAGGGCATGTCAAGCCAACACCAGATGCGCTCACGTACCCGCCAATAAACATCAGGACGAATAATGAAATTATACTGGCTAAAGAAAGTATCTTGACAAGCAGAGGTTTTCAGCCCCTAGATTAGGTCGCTTTTAATGTTCCAGTCATATAAGGATGTACAGTACAGTGAAATGGATATTGTTGTCCAGATGTCAATTTAGAAGTATCGACTTTGGCTGAAGAACCGGCATTAATAATGCTTGTATCAAATAGCTTTCCAGAGTTTGGATCATCAGGTCCCTTACCATTTGTAACAGTATGAGGTACCGAGTCTTTATTTTGGACTACAACGACACTGCCATGTTTGACGCTTATCGGATTGGGACTGAAGGCAGGGTTTCCTTGTATAGATGCACCTTGTTCCACAGTCAAAGTTGCGCCAACTGGTTTGGCAACTCCAGATACGTTTCCTGGCGAGCCTGAGACTGCTCCGGCTTTTCCTGAAGCTGCGGTTACCGTGAGATGAGCCGTCATATATGGATGAATTTGGCAATAATATGGTACAACGTCGCCAACTTTTACTCCTTTAAGAGTTTGGGCTGGTGAATCTTCTCCGTTATTAATGATCTTCGTGTCAAAGATTTTTCCAGATGTCGAGTCAGATGGACCTTTACCTGAAGTTGCAGTATGTGGTACGCTGTCTTTGTTCTGCCATACGATCTTGGCATCTATTGGTACCTTGGTATCTGACGGACTAAAGTTAGGACTACCTTGGACTGAAGCGCCTTGCAAAATTGTAATAACAGTAGCTCCAGCAACTGGAGCAGCAGCCGGTGCCTTTGGCTGCTGTGGAGCATTAGTAAGCAATGGGTTATTTATCGAAGTAACCGTTCCAGTACCCTCTAGATCTCCTGGTTTCTGTTGGACCATAGAAGCTGCAGGAGGGTTTTTTGCCATATTGTGCCAATTGGGAACGGCAATTGCAGCACCGACAGCCATAACTACGACTATTATGATGAGACCCTGTCCCATCCGTTTACCGCTAGTTCTAATGATGTGGTTCTCGTCTTCTGTAGTCATAGTACTCTTCACCAACCATAAATGGATCCTTCATGTCTGCATGTTTACCACTAGCTGCGCTTTTCACCAAATTGACTATCATGATTATGTAAGATGGTCCTACAATCCAAGCTCCAATTGTAGCAAGCTGGTTCATTATTATGTACTGCGGGAGTGGAACATAGTCAAATACTCTTCTGGGCATTCCATAAAGTCCCAATAAATGTTGTACTGTGAAGACCAATATTATGCCAACAAAGGCCAATATGAAATGTATCTTTGCCCACTTTTCATTGTACATTCTACCAGTAATGAGCGGGAACAGGTAGTAAATAAACCCTGTAAAGGTCAAGGATACAGTTCCCATCAGTAGTAAATGGAAGTGTCCAACAACGAAGTAGCTGTCATGAGTGATAAAATCAAGTGGCATGGCAGTATTTACTACACCGCCTGCTCCCGAAGCAAAAAACAGCATGATGCCTCCTACTCCAAACAGCATTGGTGCAGCGAACTTGATCCTTCCGCCCCACATCGTAGCAATCCAGTTAAAGACGTGCATAGATGAAGCTGGGACTGCAGCTAGTGTTCCCACCATAAAGACAGTCTTTTCGGTGAAGCTCATGCCGGTAGCAAACATGTGATGAGCCCAGGATGCAAATCCTATAGTACCAAGCAGAACGAACGCCACTACTCCTGACTGGTAGCTAAAGATCGGCTTTCTTGAGAATTTAGGTATCATCTCATAAAGCATACCTACAGCAGGAATCAAGAAGATGTACACCTCTGGATGGAAGGTAAACCAGAATAAGTGTTGATATGCTATTGGATCTCCGCCCATAGCTGGGTTGAAGAAACCAGATATTCCAAGCCTATCAGTATACATCATTATAAGTGCAGCTGCCACGGTCGGCATAGAGACAATTATCATAAACGAGGTGACTAACGTTGCCCAAACGAACAATGACACCTTCATAAGAGGAAGATCAGGATGTTTCATTTTGAGGATAGTGACAACAAAATTTATTGATCCTAGAATTGACGAGATTCCGAGTATCTTCATCCCAAAGATCCACATATCGGCAGCAGGTCCTGGGGCTCGAATGATTGAATATGGTGCATATGCTGTCCATCCAGTATCAGAAAAGCCTAGCCAAATTAAAGCTGCAGCAACTGGAATCATCCAATAAGCGACAGCGTTTAGCTTAGGCCATGCCATGTCTTTGTATCGCACCATTATTGGAATAAGATAATTACCTACTCCTGCTCCAAATGGAATAACCCAAAGTAAAAGCATATTTGTACCATGTACCGTAAAAAATCTTTCAAAGTCACTAGCGTTAGGGAATATTTGTGCGCCAGGTAGCCAGAGTTCTGCACGTATAGCAAGAGCCAAGGCTCCACCCATCATCAGGAAAGCTATTGATGTTATTATGTAAAGTAAGCCTATGTCTGTATGATGAGTCGAGAACAAAATCTCCCACATAGGCCGGGGTTTTTTTATTTCTAATACCAACTCAACAATCCACCTATTTGCTGTATATTAAAAGGATATCAATAAAAGCATTTTGGTTTCTAACTTCAAATATTTCAGTATCAAGATATATTCATTTCAACTTTGCTTTGGTAACAAATGAATAGCATTCATGCTCAAATTCGTCGATTTCACAACCTCTAGATTAGGTCGCTTTTAATGTTCCAGTCATATAAGGATGTACAGTACAGTGAAATGGATATTGTTGTCCAGATGTCAATTTAGAAGTATCGACTTTGGCTGAAGAACCAGCATTAATAATACTTGTATCAAATAGCTTTCCAGAGTTTGGATCATCAGGTCCCTTACCATTTGTAACAGTATGAGGTACCGAGTCTTTATTTTGGACTAGAACGACACTGCCATGTTTGACGCTTATCGGATTGGGACTAAAGGCAGGGTTTCCTTGTATAGATGCACCTTGATCTATATTAAGCGTCGCACCTACTGGGCCGCTAACCCGTGTAGCTGACGCGCCGCCTGTCGTACCTGCCCCAGCTGAAGGGGTTGCCGCAGGAGATGCCGGCTGACCCTGACCTGGTATCAAACTAGTGGAATTAGCCGGTTCAACAAATAACTTCGCGCGCATATTGTAATGTAACAAGCCACAATACTCTCTACATTGTATCAAATATTGGCCAGGAACGTCAAACAAATTCCACATAGTATTCACTCTACCAGGAACTGCATCCATCAGTACAGTAAAGTCTGGAATATTGAAACTGTGAATTACGTCTTTAGAAACTATCTCGAATCTATATGGAATTCCTTGCTTTACATGCAGCTCTCCAATTTCTTTTGTACCATCTGCATGCTCAAAAGTCCAGAACCACTGCTGTCCTGTCACTTTGATTATCTGGGCATTTGGGGGAACAGCCTCAAGCTGATGCTCGACGTTCCATGCATCAGCACCAATCCATGTTAACAAAGCGATTACGGTTCCCACATATATCCATTCATAAAGCGCATGACTCATCTAATGATGAGCGCCCTCCACTGATGTAGGAGGTTTGTTTTTCTTATTAGATTCTCTAAACCTCCAGGCGACATAAATTATACTTCCTTGTACCAGTGCTCCCACAACAAAAGCAGCTACCATACCTCTATAAAATAGTGCCCAAATTTCCACTCTTCTGTCTAAATAACTTGTAGAAGATTGCTGGGCAAAAGCATGACCTACCGTTAGGCTGAGTAGAAGTACAACGAGTGGGGATATTATTAGCACCATTAGCCAAATATTAAAGTTTGATTTGGATACCATTATCTAACCTACCCTATCTTGCCTCATAAAAGTTGATAAATGATATTTAAGGTTTTTCATTGCTTGGGCTGTTCTGTTAAGTTAACTAGGTTGCCTTCCCCTGCAGAGCTGACTTGTAAACTTTTGGTTATAGATGACATAATATGGAGATTTCTCACTACCATCCATAAATTTGTTCTAAGCGGAGTCTGCAATGCTTTTTTTATCTTATATATTATCCAGACTCGAAGTAAGCTAAGTTCAGGATAAAAAATACGGTTGTAAAAGCCAGCAAACGATTTTTCTACGAGCGCTT
>JBEDUN010000107.1:0-22889 GCA_040414675.1 Nitrososphaeraceae archaeon
CATATTTTCGCAGATGATAGTCCATACGTAATGCATTAATTAAAAAGAACATAAGTATATAGACTGCAAACGAGATTGGAAATGGAACAGTAAGAGAAATTACAATACCTATGGCAATAAAGATAAAGAACCATTTCAAGTAACTATGATCTGGTCTAATATTATCATGGTTACTATTATCATTCCTTATAGTATTCATATTTATTCTCTTCTTACATATGAATTGGCAGTAATAACGAATAAATGGTCGGAATACACATTCTTGCAGTGCAGCATATTCTTGTCAGTAAGGGTATTATTCAAATACCGATATACTTTCAGATTACCAGTTGTCACCGTTTGCTCTTGACTAATCTTAGCATTTAATCCAAGAAATTGTGATCACATCATATCTTTCTACTAAAATAGTAGAGTATACGTAATCACTCTTGTACCCCTATTTTGCACACCTTCTGCATGTCATTTCTTTGTTTAGGTAGCTTTCTTATGCTGATAGGAAGTTATGTTAAACTCTACAATTCCTATCCTAATATATCAAGATAGATCTGTTAAATTCTTTGTATGGTATAACGAATCGATCTCTATATCTTATGATTACAATCTTGTAGATCCATTCGTATATCGGTACTATGTATAGTATTATTACAAATATATTACTGACACGCTGTGCAATTTAGAGCATCACCCTTGAGCTCAAATAAAAAACATAACTCTGAAAACTAAATTCGTAATTCGAGATAAAAGTTATATCGATAGTAGTATTATTACCAATACATTATCGATTTACAATTACCCCTTCTAAAAGTGAGCAAAACTGTACTATTTGCAAGAAGATATCCTATACCAATTTTCGCAGTTTTGGGATTGCTTATAGGTGCCATATTTTCTGTATTAAATCAATCTGTTGTTGGGCATCGGATTTGGTTTTTGACATTAATTATTGGAGGTATTCCTGTTGTGTGGGATACTGTTAAGGGGATGATCCATCGCCATTTTGCTTCTGATATAGTAGCAATGCTTGCTATTATTGCAGCTATCTTAACAAATGAAGCATTACCGGGAGTGGTGATTGTCATAATGCAGACTGGCGGAAAAGCACTAGAAGATTATGCATTTAGAAGAGCTTCATCTTCACTAGATGAATTAATGGCAAGATCTCCACGTATTGCATATAGAAAAATGAGGGAATTAAATAAGAACAACAATACTAATGGCGATCGTAACTGTATTGGCGATCAAGGATTAGAAGAAATAAAAGTAACTGATATTCGAATCGGTGATTTACTTGTAGTACGGCCAGGCGATCTTATTCCTGCCGATGGAACGATAATCACAGGACAAGCACAAATTGACGAATCCGCACTTACAGGAGAACCATTACTTAAAAACAAAGGTATTAGTGATCAAGTCTTTAGTGGCACTATCAATTCAGGAGGAAATGCTTTTGAAATTCAAGCTAGTAAATTAAGCGAAGACAGCCAGTATGCCAAAATAGTTCAGCTAGTGCGAAAAGCCCAGGAAGAGAAAGCTCCAATACAAAGGCTTGCAGATAGATATGCATTATGGTTTACTCCTGTAACACTAGCAATAAGCGGAATTGGTTGGTTAGTAACACAAAATCCACAGACCATTTTATCTGTCCTTGTTGTTGCTACTCCGTGTTCACTCATATTTGCAACTCCTGTAGCTATCATGAGTGGAATAAACAGATGTGCAAAGATAGGAATAATAATAAAGACTGGAGCTGCGATTGAACAGATAGGTAAATCACAAGCAGTTGTATTTGATAAAACAGGCACTATTACTTACGGATCTCCCTTTATAGAAGACATTGTTGTATTAACAAAAGATGGCAAAATAAGACAAAAAGAAGACGACGATAACAATAGTATTAATAACAACAACAATAGCAATGCTATAATTGCTAGCGACAATAGCAATTATTCTGATGATCTATTACTCAAAGCTGCCGCTATAGAACAAATGTCTACTCATCCAGCAGCTCGTGTAATTGTCCAAAAAGCAAAAGAAAAGCTTGGTAATAGTCTATTGTCTACTCCAAGGAATTTCCATGAAATAGCAGGAGCTGGGGTAGAAGGTGATATTAATGATGAACACATTATAGTTGGTTCACAAAGTCTTTTTGAAGATAATGATAATGATAATGATAGTAAGAAATATCAACTTCAGCAACAACAACAACAGCAAAAACAACAATCAGAATTAGAATACGATAAAGAATTACTACTAAACACTATAAAAAAAACGAGCCAAAGGGAAAATGATAGCATTATTAAGTATTAATAGTAGTCTCGCAGGGGCGATAGTACTTGGTGATAAGATGAGGTTAGGAGCAAATGTGATGATGCAACGTCTTCGAAAGCTTGGAGTAAAAGAAATAGTTATGCTTACAGGAGATAGCTTTGACAATGCAGAGGTTATTGCCAAGCAAGCAGCTGTCACTAGTTTTGAATTTAACCTTTTGCCAGAACAGAAGGTATTGGCAGTAAAGAAATTGAAAGAACAGTATAAAAATATTGTCATGGTTGGAGATGGGATTAACGATGCTCCTGCATTGGCAGCTGCTACAGTTGGCGTTGCCATGGGAGCTAAAGGAACGGCAATATCAGCTGAGGCCGCTGATATGGTGTTGCTAGTAGATGATGTTACAAAAGTTGCTGATATATTAGAAATAGGTCAGAGAACAATACAAATAGCAAAACAGAGTATTTACTTTGGATTAGGAATTAGTTTTATCCTAATGGTTATTGCAAGCTTTGGATTAATTCCTCCAACAATTGGTGCATTGCTTCAAGAAATATTAGATGTGTGTGTTATATTAAATGCATTAAGGGCAAGATAGATGTGTGATTTAGAGTATTACTGGGTCGATGAGATATCGTCATAGAATACAATTTGTTGTTATTATAATGTAATACCAGTCGTTATGATAATATATGGGTAACAATGAGAGCACAAGGAAATGAACTTTACTGCAAAGACTGCTTCTAACAAGGCCATTACAGTTGAACCAACAAGCAATTTGAGCGACGCCCGGGATTTAATGATTAGATACAATATAAGCAGGGTCATAGTCGCTGCAAACAATAATCCTGTTGGCATGGTCACAGAAAAAGCAATTGCTGGCTTTTTATTCAAGAACTCACATGAGCCACTCGATACTATTGCCATTTCTAGAACAATGAGGACTCCAATACTTACTGTAGAAATGGATACTACTATTAATAAATGCGCAACGATGATGATCGAAAATAATATTAGTTCACTTGTTGTTATGAATGGCACTACCTTAAATATTCTGACAAAAAGCGATCTTGTAAAATTGTACGCTGAGCATTACAAAAACATATCACTTGTTAGTGAGTTCATGACCAAGGATGTATTTACTGTTTCACCATCACATTCACTACATACCGCAATTTTGTTGATGATTAAAAATAAGATTTCTAGAGTGATTGTTACTAGAGGAAAAGAAATAGTTGGTATAATAACATCCAGGGATCTTATGCCAATAACATCTTTTGTTGAAGGTCAAGGTATAGAATCTAGGGATTTGTCAGGCATAGGATATATTATGTTGGCAAGGGATGTAATGAAAGTGCCTCAGATTATAAATAAAAGCACGGATATAGCTGAGGCTGCGCAGATTATGTATCGCAAAAGGATCAGTGGTATGCCAGTAGCTTCTAGTATTACTGATTTAGATGGCATTGTAACTAAAACTGATATTGTTCGAGCGTTGATAGAAGTCAGTACCAATATGGTATAGCAGTCTGATTATTGTTAAAATAATAGTGATATATGAATAAGATTATACTATTTTTTCAAATTTATGCATGCCCTTCCGAGCGGATTTAAATTGTCCTCTACTTTATCGTTGGCAAAAGGCTCAACTAACATCAATCTGCCTTTCTTTTTCTTCAATGTTTGTAATGCATGTCTTGCTGCCACGCCTGGATCTCCCAGATCATGAAAACAATCAAAGAACGCAACCAGATCATAATCATCGCCGGGATAATCTGTCGACTTTGCAACTTCAAAAGTTATGTTCTGTAAGCCTTCTTTTTCTGCTTGCTTCCTGGCCCATTCGATTGATGGTCCGTGAGAATCAAACCCTATAAGGATTAGTAGTTGGTATTCTAGATTCAGAAATGAATCGCATTCGTGGTAATAGCAATTAGCCTTGGGCTTGGTATTAGTTATAGGGATAGCATACGGCTGTAGCCGGTATTGTTAATCACTATCTAACAACTAAAGGACTGCTCGATTTAATTAATAGTCTGGGGTAAGAACCATTTGTAGCCACTGATGTTATCTTGAAAGACAGGGAACAACAGAGCGCGGCTGAGTACACGAAAAATGTATCTGATACCAAAGCCCGATAAAGTATGGAGGGAGCAAACAGCATGACTATGATTAGTAAGACTGGAATTCACTCGCCGACTGACCAGCAAGACTATTTTCTCTGTAGGTTATGCCGTTCGGTAGTAAAAACAGACCAAATGTTAGAACATATAAGGTTATGTCGTAATATTGCCACAGACACAGAAAGAGTGGAATGATAATAACAGTAGAGCAGCAGAAATACAAATGCAAATTCTGCGGTGTAATAAGGACAAGAGAATGTTTTGAATCTCAGAATCAAGACAGGAAATTAACTCGACTGTATTAAATGACAAAAATTTTGTCGAAAGTGTGTTTTTATTGGAGAGGCGGTTAAGGTTAGGTGCAAATAACCATATGAAATCGCAAAATGCAACGACAACAGCAACGACAACGATTACGGAGAAGAAATAATGCTACTAACTAACTTGTGCAATTAGTACTATTAACTCTTTGTGGTGAAAATAAATGTCAGTTTATACATGTTAATATACTAATCCAGTCACTTACTCTTGTTGAGTAAATTATCGATTGGATTAGCGATAGGAGTTGCAGCTTCTATGATTGGTACTTGTGTATATTTGAACTGTAGAAAGAAGAAAAATGCCTTGAATGGTAATGCTGACATTGATGTTGATCTTGATTTATCACAGCCGGTGCAGTAGTAGTCTCCCTCCACCTCCAGTTCCTTAGTCTATAGCACGTTTGTTTCATTATCCAAAAGATTAGAAGGCTTATTTTCCCGAGTTGCTACTCTATAGGTTCAAAGAGCAAGTATTACGCGATTTAAACTGTATGCATCTAGTGGCGCTTGACGTTGTATTTGTTGAACAGGAAATATATTGCGTCGTCGACCATTTGTTCAGGTAAGTATCATAAGATATTCATTTAAAGTTGTAAATTGGTATAGTATCAAATGAACAAATTAGTTACGTCTGGCTTAGTAGTAGCTGTCGTTTGCACAATACTAGGAGCATTGCCTGTTTCTGCTTTTGCACAGCAGCAACCACCATCGACAGCAGCAACCAACAAGGTCTTTTACTTGTTCAATTCACACGTGCCTGACGCTAACGAGACAATGCTAGGAATACCGACCGACTTATTCACTCCCTCAACCATCACAGTCAACAAAGGCGATACTGTTACAATACATTTCTTTAACACCGAGATAACTGAGCCGCATACCTTTACGATAGCCGCACCTTATAACATCGACACAAACGTACCACAAGGACAGAACGCAACCATCGTCTTTCATGCAGACCACACGGGAGTATTCCAGTATTATTGTAAATATCATCTCCCGACAATGGTAGGACAATTAGTCGTACAATGATACAATAATAACTAATGATCTCACACTATGCGTGACGATGTCGTGCTAAAACTGGATTCTTACTATTATGCAGTGACCGGTCTCTTTTAGGGATTTCTCATTATACACAATATCAAACATCGATAAATTAATCTGATGGTATAGAACATAACTACATATGGACTATTATGCTATCTTCTTGCTACATCGTTAATGTGAAGTATCAGATTGTCACATAATATTAGATTTTCATAGGTCGGGGTTCGGTGGTATGCAATACACTAATGTACGTAATCCACTTCTAAATACAACTGATGAGGAAGGATAAGAACGAAACTTCATGAAATCAATTTTGGATCGCCTCCTCCACTAATATACAGTCCTGCGGTTGACACTTTGAACTTGAACTGGATTTGTGTCTTAACAGGCAGCAACTTTAATAACAATCAATCAATCGATATTATGGAATAGATTCGACCAGTCAACCTCTATATGCCTTCTCATTAGCTTTTTTGCCTTATTAACAATTTTAGTTGTGTCAGGGTCGCTCTTTATTAATTCAGCTAGTTCTTTTTCGTTCCCTACAGCAAAACAGTTATGGCCTTCTCTAAGATCGGAATATTTAGGATCTATGTTCTCAAGCCACTTACGATGCACAATTACTGCACATCCATTGTGAACTGCTTCAAGGAAGGTATATTGAGTTCCCCCGCCGTCATTTTTAAGTACTGATAAGTCTACAACAAACTTCGCCCTAGACAGTATTTCGGATAACTTATGAAATGATTTTTCAAATTGACCGTAGTAGTGCCTATAAAAATCAGGATTTTGTCTTCGCGGAATGTAGTGCCGTCGCCTCCGTGCCCCGTATATCTTTATAGCTTGGTCGTTATTCAAAAACTTGTTAGCTCTTAATATGATTTCTATATTCTTTTCAAACGCTATTCTAGATATAGAAATGGTGGAAGATCTTGTAATATCCTGTTTAGTGACAGGATAAGGGTAAAACGGATGATATAGAAAAAGTGACTGAAGGCCGAATTTGTTCTCAAGGTAATGCTGTACTGCTTTTCTAATGGTGATTATCTTCCATTTTTTTACATGTGGCACTACTTTTAATGGAATATTCGTGGGATCATGAATAACCAAATTTATGTCATCGAAATTATTTTTCAATTGGTTGAATTTGGGTAATATGTGAGAATAGCCAGGTGTGAATAAGGTTATGAATGGATATACGTACTTTAATTGTTTGTTGTACTTTTTGTCGATCTGTCTAAAATAGTTAAGTAAAATCGACAAAATAAGTAAAAATAAATATCATTTATCTCAGAATGTCAAGTCAGATTGACATAATTCATAATATTCACCATAAAATGTTAAAATAAGTGTCACCACTAATAATGAAAGTGATGTCCAGATTAGGAAATATATCAGAACACGAAGAACGCATCATAAGGATAAAACATCTGGCCTATTGTTCTAACGATCCAACAATTCAAATACGTGCAATAGATGCCCTTGCAGCATACGGGAAGCAGGCGATAAATGCGATAACTGATGTTATTAACCTCCCTAACATGGGCGATCGGGTTAAGGCACACGGACTGGAGACCATAGAAGACATCAATAAAAAAACTCGAGTCAAATAACTAATTTATTAATTTGACTACGAAGAAATAAAGAAATGTTCTGGACCGTATCCTTTGTTTACGAAACAAACTACTAATTACCAAAAAATTGATCCATGTGATCGATTCTCCAACAGAACAGCAAAACCAACCTCAGATAATTTTTGTCAAATAATCTGATAAACCTGCTACTTTATCAGAAATACCTACCTACCTATCCTCTATGAGGCCTCAATCAAGTTCTGCTACACGCCTCTCCGCTATTGTAATTGTCGACAAATTGTGATAAAGGTACAAGCCCATAACTAACTACAGCTCGGTGTGTTCCGGTTCTATTCATAGACTAGACTAGAACATGCCTAGCTATACGGATTACCTTAAGTTAACAGAGCCGCCAAAATCTATGGAAGATATATATCTAATAGTGTGCAATTTCTATGATAATATGTTGAGCTTTAACGATTGGTGGAGGACTGTTCCAGAAGATCTTAGATACAAGTCACGTAAAGGAGATGAAGCAAACAAACCATTGTTAAACCAGATTAATTATGTCCTTTTAAATCTCCATCTGGCTGGCAAGCATGATGCAAAGCCAACTCATGAAGAGCTGAGAGATTGGCTGCATAGCGGTCAAGTAGATGTCCTTAGAATGAGTGCGAAATAGTAGAGCAGAAAAGATACATAGTAATGAAGATCATATAGATTAATAACAATACCTCAGTAGTATCAGCATATTCTTAAAGTTAGTTTTATTCTTTTTAAAATCTAGAAGGTTGCTTTAGATCACATCTAAAGTGAATCTTCATCCGGTCACATTTAACATTCTTTTTGCGCTTGGACTAGTGATGACAATTGCATGTTTACTCCTAGCTATCAGAATGAAATTCCTTGCTACTAACACAATGCCATTAAAATATAAGGAAATGATGTGAAAAATCTATCGTATTAATCATCTTCTTCTTGTACAAAAGGGTGTAGTTGCATATGTCTATCTATTCTTATTGTGTTTATTGTGCTTCTCATTTGAGTAGTAATTTTTATACTCCCCAGTCAATCAACTCCCACTCCCACTACTAGACGGAGATATTGGTGGTACTGTGGTTCATATCGAATTCATACTAGTCGGTTTAGGCAAGGGTCATGATGCTGTGCTAAATCCTATACCATATTACTGCTATAAATATCAGCAAAGACGTGGATGTTAAGTCTGCCCGGGCATATAGTCATATATTATTATTATCACATTACCTCTTGAGTACCTTCATATGATATGGTATACTTTAGCTAGGATCTTATCTAGGGCCTTGCTTATCTTCAGGCGCTCGACTAGTACAGTTGTTAGTGCAACAAACAGTGCTGTAAGTATCGCCGACACTTGCAGGATTAGAATCCTTGTAGTTGTGTCCACTGCTGTCGCTGCTAGGTTGTCGTCTATCAAGGCTTTTTCACTCTCCTCCTTCTACTGGAACAGAACGCTTCCACCAACCCACTAAAACTGGGATTTGTAGTTCGCTCTTAATGTCCTTGAAGATGCCTAGAACAAACAGCAGGCATCCTAGACCTATAGCTAAAAGGCCAGGGCTACCCTCTGCTGCTCCCAGTGATACACCTACCGTCGTTATCGCTGCTCCTCCAATAGTCAAAATCTTGTTTACTACAGACATACCAAACCCACCTTCTCCATTTGTTTTAGCTGATGGTGGTGCTGATGATGGTGTTCACTTATCAGTTCAAGTATTAGTTGGTCGTATGTCTGACCCTTCCTACCTAGAGTCTTGAGCTCGTCCCTTGTCTTTGTTTCTAGTAATATCGTAACCTTTGACATTTTGTCTACTTCTTACCCCTCCCCCTCATAGTATAATACCGTATGAAACCGTATAAGCAGTGGGTCTACAGTGTAATGCTCTGCGATCGTCTATTTGTTTGTTGTTGTCTGGTATGACTCGCGTAAAGTCATGCCGGCCTACGAATTCATTAATCCTCCTTTTGAATCTATTGTTGATGGCATAGTCCCTTCTGCCGGCTAGAGTTTAAAAATTCCTGCACGAATCTTACTGGGGTCTTCTATACACTTTCCACCAAAAGCGGTTCTATGATAAAAGCCTAGCAGTAGTCTTAAAAAGCCCTCTGGTGATGTAATAGGCCTATATGATTCAGTTAGTCTGACATTAAGTTTGATTTAGAATATTAGGGAAGGAAAGAATAATTTTTGATACTGATGATGGGTAGCAGTGGTAATGATGAAGGAAACAATATTTGATTAGTCCATCACTGGTTTAGGTGGTTGGTTGCCTACAGCATAAAATGCCCTAGTAGAACGTACGAGAAAAATCAGGCTCATCCTACATTAATGGCAATGTCTGGGTTTACAGAAGTTGAAGAGCTAGGTAAACAAGCGCGGTAATAGTAGTCTGTCTTTTGGATGCATTTGCCTAGAGGCAGGTAGGTATTCATTACAGACGCGTCAATCCATCTAAAGGCGTGATGTAGCATGTTCGAGAATAGAGAGGATGCCGGCCGAAAATTAGCAGAAAAATTAAGATTGCTTCTGAAGAAGAAAGAAGATGAGGATAGATTCAATAGATCTAATACTGAGATCCTTGCTATACCTAGAGGTGGTATAGTTACTGGTGACGTTTTAGCTTCAATTCTTGAAATAGGTTTAGACATAATTGTTTCAAGAAAGATAGGTGCTCCGCATAATCCAGAGCTTGCAATAGGCGCAGTAATGCACGATGGTAGTTTCATTGCAAACTCCAACATAATACGCATTTTGCAAATTTCTAACGATTACATTAATAAAAATATAGCAATTCAGATGAAGGAAATTCAACGTCGCCTCTCATTGTTCAGACATTCACAAAAATACAATCTAGGAGGCAAGACTATAATATTGGTTGACGATGGTGTCGCTACAGGTGCATCTATTTTAGCTGCAGTAAAGTGGATAAGAGATCAAAAACCAGAAACTTTGATCGTAGCAATTCCCGTTGCGCCTAAAGATGCCATTCAAAAGCTAGAAGCAGAAGAAGGAATAAATCAAGTCGTAGTCCTGGAAACACCAGAACCATTTGGCGCCGTCGCGGCGTTCTATGAAGATTTCAGCCAGGTAAGTGATGAAGAAGTATTGCGAATTATGAACAAGTATAGGCCAAAATCGTAATTTAAAAATTCTCCTCACTAGTACATTTGATTACAATAGAATAAATATCTTGCAAACGGTCTCTCGCATTTATATAGCAGGATTTATAGAAAAGTCTATTTCAATGAGCAAACTACTGACAATAGTATTTATCATACTCGACAATAATACAGCGGCCGCAGCCCAACAACATAGCCCCAATGTACATCTGTTATGAAATATAATTAAAGCCATCTCTAGTTACTTTACACAATTTTTTTATCATAAATGAATAATAGTGATATCATCAAATTAGAATGAAATTGATAAATGATCAGGATTAGATTTGAGATGATCCGCTTATTATATCCCTATCTTCCTATTTGCCAAGTTTCCCGGTCATGTTATAGCCATCATAGATTGATCTAATTTTGTCATTTATGGCATCGATAATAGTATTTGCATTCAGTCCTTTTATTGGTGGTAATGTGGTATTACTGTAATTAATTGGATGTGTATTATTTTTATTCTGAGCATAGACAAATGTCGATGCAGCTGCTGGTATAATTATTGCAGCAAGTACAATAACAACCACTGTCATAGCCACACTAACAACTTCGAAATTACTTGCGTATCTGAGTCTTCTATTTCTGAACATCATTGTTTATCGCTTTTCCTAATATGTTTAAGGACTATGTCTGTTATAATGATAGTTGCTGCCCTTATCGTCATGTAAATTAAACCATTTCGTAGCGACTTATTCATATTTTGGATTTCACCATTTTGAAGCTGTTTTCTTTTTGTATTCGTCTAACCTGCGAGTATCTACCATAAAATTTGAGCCTCTTGTCATTTGGGATTCCAACTTGCTTATGTTCGACGGCTATTATACTACTTGGATACCAGATTATACAAATCAAACAAGGTGATTGTGAATAATAATCACCATCAAGTAACGTATTCCGAAGTTCTTTCTTTATCTTCTCTGTCTTCTGCACTAATTCTTTCTGCGCATATGTTTTATATCCTATATATTCCTGTTTTTGAATATTATTCATGGATCATGGCGACCTACCTTATCTCTATATTCCTGAATCATTCCATCGATCGCCCCAAGCGCGCTTACTAAATCTTTGAATAATTCTGGGCATTCTTCCTGAAAGTGCGGCTTTGAGAATAAAAGGCATGAGCGAATGATTCTAAGTTGGGCTATGTTTAATCCAGATAATACTGACGTCAAGTTGTTAATATCACACAACAATTACCAACGATTTATAACTTATCTCGCTCAAACTTGCCATCTCTGAAAAATGGTGAGTAGACGAGTGCTGGGTCATGTTCGATTACCGTTATTGAAACTTGGTGACACAACGACATATGTAAATTGAATTCTGTTTTGGTACAATAGGTATGACAATATTGACATATATTCTTCAGACTGTATCCAGTGTTTTGTAGAATATAATCGCCCGTGTTAGAACATGATTGTATTTCCTGTATACTATTGGTAGTCATATTATTCGTGCTCCAATCCTAATCCAGGCCACTTACCACAAATAGGTAACACAAATCTTTTTCGTGTACAGTGTCATTATGAGCAATGTAGTGCAATTCATCAATTCGCCCAGGTCCTTAATTTCGATATCCTCTTGCAGATATACACAACACAAAAGAAGTTCACGAAACCCAAGGTTATTATCAGGACCGTATACATACCGTTGAATGTTGGGTACTTGTCATCTTAGACTCACACATCATTCTTAACTATTACCTCGACTTTATCTATTAATTTACTCATTTCGTCAAATAAGATAATGATTTTATTGTCGAAACAGATGTTCTGGTATAGTGAAGAACGTCGTTGAGTTCTAACTCATCGTGACTGAATTGCTCACTGGATTGAACCACATTCGACGATTAGAATTCTGCTTTAGCGACTACTGCATGCATAATTAGAGAAGGTTGTCGCCGGCCTTGTTTAGATCAGCGAAAATGCCTCTGAATGAGGCTGCAAAGGCTCATGAACTACTGGCCGGTGGCGGCTCAGTCGAAGGTAAGATTGTCTTGATTTGTAACAACTGATAAACTAAGCATACTGGTATATGTATTATTTTTAATTACATACAATAGAACATACCCAATTATATAATTCACTGTCATATTCTTAGGTTCAATACTTATCTAGAAAGAATATGATCTAATATCACTGTTTTCATAAGTATATCCCAGGGAGTTACTATAGAATAATCCTCAACACTACCATATTCTTTACCCTCTAAAATCAAACTAGGATTGCGAACATCCATTAAAAGTTCTGCTGCCTTGCTTGTCGTAGTAGCACATTTTACCTTCTTTATAGATAGCATATCCAAATGAATGATTATGTCAATATCTGCTAAACCATCAATACCATTTGTATGCATAATACTTCGTCCATTATGACTTAATAGAAATTCTAGTATTTTTCTATCATTTATAATGCGAAGTAGTTTAGTTTTTCTACTGCCGTTATCCTCATTATCATTATCCTCACTGATACCAATATTTCGTATACCATATTTGATCATAAGGTCTATTGCATATCTAATACTACTATTTTTGTCTACTGATATTAACGGGCAAGATAGATCTTTTATTGGTCTATCAATATTCATTCTTGCTATTATTGGTAGAATATCTCTTATGGAAATTGACGCAATTACTACCTCCTGACACTCCACTGGTTCTGCTGTCGAATTTGGAGTACTACCAATTTTGTCACTACTATTATTTGCTATTATAGGAACAAAAGCAAATTTTGTTTTGTCGAAAATCTCTAATACTTTTCTTAAAGGTGAATTCTTATCTAGACTTCCAGTATAATCATCCATTATCTGTAATGCAGTTAACTCTAGCCACTCTGGATATCCTATACCCATAATATTAGAGATGATATGTTTGCTGTCAATTCTACCTATAGGCTTCTTTTTATCGTCGATTACTACAAGTCCATCTGCATAGATCTGAGGACCTATAGCAAGAAATGTAGCTATTTGTAACAGTTTATCTGTTGGGTTGACGAATAGACACGGTCGTCTAAAAATATGTGCTGCTGCATCTATGATTGGAATACTTGCCAGATCCGAAGGGCTCATAGAAACCTATCACTTTTATAGTCTGTACAATACTTACCTGTCATAAGAAATTCATCATCATGACGATCTGAATATATATCACTTCTAAGCCAACAATCTGTAAGCTTGCCGTATGGTGATGGGTTGTAGTCTACCAATGCTTGATCGTTTACAAAAGAAGAGACAAAGACCTGATTCTTTAGTATTGTTCTAAATATGTCATTATTTGTGATTATACCCAAAATCTTTGTTCCATTATCAACAATAGGAAGTCTACGAATATCTTCTTGCTGCATAGTTTCTATGGCATTTCTTATTGAGCTATTTGAATTTATCGTGATTAAAGGACTGCTCATTATTTCCTGCACAGATGTGTCTATTGAAGATAGTTTAGCATGTCCTGATATGGCGCGTACAACATCCCCTTTAGTAGCAATACCTATTGGTATGTTGTCTTTAATATCAGAGTTAATACTATTTAAAATAACAACAACACTCCCAATCTTATTTTCACTCATAATTGTACAAACTTCCTGGATACTCTGAGTTTTCTTTACTGTTTTTACATTTGTAATCATAATATTGGATACGGATGTGGATTCGAAAGCAATATTGCTGCCCATGATGAATTACTGGCTATAGGCCAGTATTTGTAATCTAAGACTTCACTGCAATGCAATGCAAACAGACACTAACAATATATCATTATGGTTCTTGATCAAAATGATCTTTCTATATCCAACTGCATTCCTTGAAATTTGGCCAGCTAAAATAAGGATTTCATTTGTACACAATAACATAGGATAAACAACAAAAAGTGAACCGCACTGCATTCTTACCAGTTAATTAGTACAACCTATAATATAGTAGTAATTTTGAAGACTAGTAGTAGTATCATAAGGAAGGACAGAAAGCTGCTATACGATAATGATAAGGATATAGTGTTTGAATACTTTAAACTCATCAAAAATAAAGACGTCGAAAGCCTAATGAAGCTGTTTTCTCCTGATGCAATAATTTATGAACCATTTAGCAAGTTAATAGAAGGGATAAGCGGCAGACAGACTATTGAGTCTTTTTTAAGAATTGTGATCATGGCCAATGATGAGCTGCAATATCATATTATAATCGAGAGTATATCAAATATAAAAAATAGGTACACTATAGACGATAGTCATAATCATGAGAACAAAAATACCTGTAGCAATTGCTCCCATCTGAAAGTTGTTAATGCACTCATATCTTTTGAAAAGGGAGATTCGCTAAAGGCCAGATTTACATTTGGACTAAGTTGTGATAATGATGATAATGATGATAATGATGATAACTATATCAGTTCAAAATGCAATACGATTAGATCACTGCATGTTGAGTTTATTAGGTAATTGCCTATTTTGTTATATTTCTGTGTAGGTGCTATCCTGCTCGGAGCAGAAGGAAGGACTTTTAGACAATAATACTCAAAAAATACTGTTCTAATATCACTTGCAAAATAGAGATTCATCAGAAACTGCAATAATATGATTGCACTGTACCTCACAAGAATCCTAGACTTTTTATAGAAAATTCATCAAGGATACTCGGTAGTTATTCGACTTTGGAACTGATTAACTATACTTAAAATGAAGAAAATCTTGATTGTAGATGATGAGGCTGATATTTGTCTAACATTAGCAAATGTTTTGGAAGGCGACAGATTTGAAGTTGACACGTTTGATGATCCCCTTCTGGCATTGGAGAATTTTAGAAAGGATTCATACGATCTTGTGATTCTTGATATCAAAATGAAAAAAATGAACGGTGTAGAATTATATAAAGAAATCAAAAAGATAGATCAAAAAGTTAAAGTATGTTTTCTAACAGCCAGTAAATTTAGCTATAAAGCATTTAAAGAAGTTTTAGGTAATTTAGAGGAAAATCAATTTATTCAAAAACCAATTCAAAATGAAATGTTGATTAAAATAATTAATCAAATAACAAATTAAAACTATAATGATATTGTTCATCTCATTGCTCTGTTGTTTATAATACACTGCATGCTATATTTCTCCTGAGGGAATACTTTTCAGGTTTGACTATGTAATAAAGAGTTGTTGAAAATTTAATAAAGTTGAAGTTGGCAAGACTATTGAAATTCTCAAGCTTTATACTCAACAAGGATAAGTAGTATTAAAATTAAACATACTAATTATGACAGTATTGCATTTTCACATTTATTTTCATACACCATCAGTATGATTTACTTTTAGGCTATTGTTCAATTAGAGTACAATCCTTTGTGATTGGAAAGTGGTGATAGTGCTGATTGCAGCTTTAGCTATAGCGATAATATCGAATTACTTACTCTGGTCTGCCTATATTTTTATATTCTTGATCCTACTTCCACAGTGCGAACTTAGGATTATTATTGCATGAACGGCTGCTTTGTACTGCTTTGCAGTCATTAGATTCAAATACTAATTTAACTTGCAGCACTATTCCCTACATACCAAGGTTGCAGCCTGATTCATATCGTAATTACCAGACGCATTTTAGTGATGCTCTCCAAATCTGGTAAAAATTGAATTGAAACAGGCTGCATCTTCTGATTTCTCTTGAAGTCAAATTTTCAAACTTAAATATTCGTACTTTATAAACAAAGAATTTCAATTATATACCATCTAGATTATTTAAATTTGGATGTCCTACTTTATTCCCATGGGAATTAAAGAAAATAAGAAAAGGTAGGGGATCTAACTACTACAACAAGACCACATTAATCGAAATTATCTAATGTACGAAATGAAATTCCTGTAGATAGAATTATGTTTGGCTATATTTTGTGGCTATATCGAACGAGAGTTTAACTTCACAAATACTTCAAATATTTATGGAAAAGGTAGAATAAATGGAGATTCACTATTTTGACCCATGCTATTACCTCCAGAATTAGAATTTGGTTTTGCATGTGTAGTTAAACTATTTCCGGTAGTTATTGTTTTAACATCGTTACCTGACGATGATAAAAAAAGATAGCCGGGTCCTTGTGATCCACATGAATATGTAGCAACACTACCTATATTTTCGCTAGCACATGATTTAGCAGAGCTTTCATTTATTTGAGATCCTATATATGACAACAATATACTCGTTACAAGGGATATAATCAAGGCTGACAATACAATAGTGGCACTTTCATGACGGTTATGATGATGTTTCGTAGGGCTAAATATCTAATCACTCCTTATTTTATTAGATTTAGTGGTATAACTGCCATAACTTTGTACTAGAATCATTCTAATTACTATTGATGGATATTTGTCCATTTACTAGAGATATACCTATTCATTTAACTATCATCCATATTTATAAGGGGAGCCAATTGGAAATCCATTTATTCAAATTCGTTGTGCTAATATGTGACAAGAATTACAAGGTTTCTGATATTGTTTCCTAGATAGTACGAGTTTGGTATACGAGTGGCTTCATAATTTGGATGTACTTTGATTCTTGGCATTTGATCGCATTCAGCATTGTAGATCAATATTTTACGTACTTTCCGCGCATTAATTAAAATATGTCATAACTCAATTGTGCAGACGATCTATTCGTAATAGTGCATGATTGGCGTTGGTTTTGATTTTGTTGAGCAAGTGCTCAAACCTTTCTTCTATATCGTTAATATGACTTCTAATTTTGTAAGGCGGCTCAAAATATATACAAAGAAATCTGTGCAAGTTAAGATCTAGAGGTGTAACAACCAAATCAACATTATCTTTGCTACACCCTGACACATAGAAATAAGACTCTTTCCTATTTTCTCCGATGCTTCTGGAGATAGATGGATCAATACTATTGTTTCCACTGTCATATGATGAAACACTAGACTTCTTGATTAGTAACAGGAGATCTGAGTAGAAAAGATGCAAGCTATTGTACTCTAGATTGCTTCCAAATTGATTGTGGGTTCTTGGCCTGGTAGTACAATAAGAGTCCTCGATAATACTAGTATTAGTTTCAGCTGTCTTACCTATGATCCTGTTTGATGGGCTATTATTACTATTATTATCCCTACTCTTTCCTATGAGTAATTTTGCATTTCGATCTATGATACCCACAAACTTGATACTCCTATCCAATCCGATTATCAACTCGCATTCTTTATTCAGAATTGTAAGTTCCTTTGAATCCATGTCCTTAAATCCTGCTTTATTAATAGAAGTTATATTTGGACTATGTTTGCTTTGCAACACATTGCATAGTCGTATGAAGACGAAATGGAGGATAATGGTTTATCCTCTAAACTGATTGATAGTAAATTCCGTCAGCAATGGGAAGCTTCAGGATCTGTTATCCATTCACCAAGAAGATCTATCACTACTTCAACTAAGCAAATTACGCGACCTATGCATAATAGCTTTAACAAGTTCCACTATACACACTAATGACACGGCATTGCACTGCAGTGTAAACCACCAACTTATATTTTACAGTCCAAGCGGTCAATTGGACTGTGACAGAAATGGAACGAAAGGAGGTCAAAGGGAGACAATTAACATGAGGCGAAGAACAACAGGCTTAGTGGCATGCAAAATGTGTGGGAGAACTTGGAATCCATACGAAGACAAAAGCATATGCGATTGGAGCTACGTTGGTACACATCAATGGAGACAATATCCTAGCAATAATGACCCCCAGACGTGGGCTTATGCAGCTAGTTTGATAAGGATTTCATAGAAAATAAAGCGACAGTCAATCCAAGTTTTGTCTTTATGTAATATAACTTATAGCACTACCTATCTGCGATAACGATATATCTTAGATGAGCAGAGTTTGATTAGTTATTGGTGTATATAAGTTGTTTTCAGCTAACAAGGTCGACAACTCAATTCACTCAGAACGAGAATCTCGTAAGGAAAAAATTATTGATGGACAGTACTTAAATCTGGTAAGCTTACTACAACTATCAGATTCTTTCTTTCCAACAGGAATGTATACTATGTCAAACGGGTTAGAATCGTTCTTTTATAGCAAGAAATTAAAGAATGCCGATCAACTACTTATTCTCATAAAAAATTACCTGGAAAATCAAACAGGCCCTTTGGATTGTTCAGCGTTAGGAGTTTCGTATGTGGCCGCACAGACTTCTGATTTACAAAAAATAGTAAATATTGATCAAACTGTTTTTGCAATGAGACTTATTGAAGAGGTAAGAAATGCAACAGCCAGATCGGGCACACAACTGATAAAATGTTTGCGATCTTTTCTAGAAAATGATACTACTGACAATAGTAGATTACTTGAAAGATATCACGAATCCATCAAGGAGGGTAAAAGTTCTGGGGTTTATCCCGTGGCATTAGCAGTAGCTAGCCATAGACTAGGCATACCAAAATTCAATGCCGGTGTTATGATGCTTTATAGTTTTACTGTAAGTATGGCTGGAGCCGCACTAAGATTAGGTATACTGGATCACATTCAGGGACAGAGGATAATCCATGAACTAAAGCACATAATTGTTAGAACTGTAGATAACAATATTGACAGACCATTGACAGGTTTCTGGCAATTTGCTCCTGAGATAGATATTCATCAAATGCAGCACGAAAATATGAGCTCAAAAATGTTCGTTACATAGTAAATGTTTACATAGGTAAAATGCAGTTTTGAATCGAATTATCCAACTAATAAAATAGTCAGATATGGACATACGTTGTATATCTTATATATTTACAATCAAGTCTCGTCGCTGCGACGTGGTATAATAAATTACTATGTCGCATCGAAGATTTCCTTCCGGTACTCCTTGTAACGCCAGTATCAGTTAGTTACTCCAATTATGTAGTTGTTAGGGGTTGGTGTTTATGCGAATGCTTACTGTTTAAAAATATTTTCTTTTATTTTCTACCTTTCTACAATATATTCTACTGTTATGATACCTTCCTATTGATTAATCTCTTCAAGACTGACGATCTGCTTTCCCCCTTTCCTGTAAGCAGATAAACTTCTTCAGACCACAAAACACTATCTACTTCAGCCATCTCTTTAACATGCGATATCAGATCCACTAACTGTTCAGTATCTTCATATACAAATTCTGCAACTATATCAGAGTTACCGACATGAATTCCAGCAGACATTATACCATCGATTGACAGTAGATCTTCGGCTACTTTCATCATATCACCAGTACGCAAATATATATGAAGTAGACCTTTCTTTAATCCCAATTTTTTGTAGTTGAGTTGGAATATGTGGCTAACGTATCCAGACCTTAGTAGATGTCTAACTCTTCTTTGTATGCAACTCAATGGTATTCTTAATTCATCTGCAATAGCTTTATTCTCCAATCCTAATGTCATAAGATTGATTATCTGGCAATCTAGTTTGTCTAGAATATAAGAATTGCCAAGTGATTGTCATATCACTGTAGTCTGACTTTTCATATTATCACATTACAATTGGTGCAAATTACTACAAATCCGTTTGGTGTACTTTGCCAGATAGTGCACTGCACTACTATTTATGCAGTCCATAACCAAGATTAATCGGCCATGACAATCAAACAATAATACTTTTGATTCTTAATTAATGCACTTCATAATCCTTTGAATGATACACACAGAGAACAATCAGATAATTCATCAAGATCATGAGGAAAATTGACTATAACATTTTCGATACTGACTGAATGAACCAAAGGATTAGCATAAATCAATATCATAGAAATTTGCAGTAACTATATGAGCTACGTGATCTATAAGGCTAGATTTGTAATACTAGAGCTAAACGATAATAATATAATAAAATGGGATTTGGACTTGACGTTCTTGTAACATCTGTTGGTATAGTCGTCTTTTGTGTCCTGTCTGTTAAAGTACTTATAATTAACCCGGGTAAACAAAACAGTATCAATAGTTGAAATCAGACTAGTGTAATAATATACCAATTAATTTAAAGAATGCTTGAGGATATCAAGGTGTCATAGCGTCGTTTGAGCCATTTAAGTATTGTCCTTAGTGCGAAGAAACTATCTAGACTGACGGTGAGCAAACCGTATGTTTATTTCATATTCCCTATAGGATAGAGTTGCTAGAGGGATAATAACACTTGCTCATGTGTCATTCACCTTTATCTGCAAAATTCCTCAATAATGTAGTCATGACGATTCAATTTGCGCATATGTCTTGTTGCTCGAACCCCTTTAATGTATTTCCTGAATTTAATATATCCAACAGATGCAGCGCGTGCAATATAACGTATTAAAAAATGAGTTTCTCTTCATAATTTACTGGGATTTGTAGTCTTTTATAAGTATATCTTGATTATATCTGGATAGAAAATAAGATTTTGTAAATTCAGAATCAATCTCAGACTTTATTCTAGCTCACTGCTATGTTCAAAATTATAAAACTTCGATGCTAGTTTGAAAACATCCAATATATCATTATAAGACGTAGCTGCTCTATTTAGTGTTCTACCATTGTGGAATTGGACATTTCTATCAAAGGGTAAAGGTAAGGGCAGTATAATTTCCGAGTTGTTAGAAAATGCTATCAACTATATCAATGTTGAAGGAATATTTACTGAGTTTTGACGTTTATGGATCGTTAAAGAGGCCTAGCAATATTTGCCGAAAGGAAAAGATGGGTACATAGATCCTTCTCTCATATCTAAATTGCATATAGATATATCGAATATCCTCCGCAACATTTGCCCGAAAAAAGTACAAGATGCTTTGAATTATCTCCGATTCGTGAAGGGAAATCTTTATCAAATAGGAATCCAGAGGTGGAGCCGCTCATCTTGCTCTTATCTTCCTTTCGAATGATCTTTTGAATATGTGGTTGTATTCCCTTTCATTAAGCTTGGCAACAGCAGGAGTATATCCTGCTTGGAAGGCATCACGTCTATTCCCACTAGGAGCGCTAAGAAGATAGTGTGGCAAAAACAATCATATTTTATCCGTCAACCACAACATCTATAGTCAAATATTTTTATAAAAGGCTCTAATATCCATTAGCCAATGGCAACTAGAACAACCCTCGCTGCAATCATATTTGTTGCACTGATCATAGTTTTGGCCTCAACTATGGCAATAAGCCTGACCACTCCTTTATGGGCTATGACGAAGCAGCAAAGAGATCAAGCAACAATGATGATTAAGAATATGTCATCGGAAAATATGACAAGTGGCGGCACTAATATGACAAAGTGAATATTATTTTATTTTCAACATTCTGATTTTTTATATAATACATAATGATCAACTGCAGGAAACTCATTCTATCATTCTGCATATGATACAATTGATAGAGGCTAGCGAATCTCATTATCTTTATTACCTGTTTTACTTGCATAGATAGATTAAACCTTCTATTGATTTCTATATGGATACACTTCCCAACAGAAGTGTAGCCCATCTTTGTAAGCTATAATGTCACCTATGTCTGTAAGTACAACAATTACCAATTCATTTTTATGAATGGAGAGCATCTTTTCTTCCATAATCCAGACTATTGCAATTATAATGAATTTGAAAAAATGGTAGATTACAATGATATTTTATGCTACAAACATGTAGCCATGTCTACCTTTACCAGTATTCTTACCCCACGTCAACACTTGTTAGATTCGTCGTCGAAAAGTTTCCGAAGTCGGTCATAACTTTGGTACCAATTCTTGACATTTGTAATGTCCGGATAAGCGTCAATTTCTGCCATTATTTTGGCAGTTTGAGATTGTATCGAATGCCTAATCATATCTTTTGCCTCCGAAAGAGTCATATCTCTTTCCAGTCGATGTTGGTCTGCAGCCTGTAAATATGAAGATATGGTTGACAATAAAATATAGTGTGCAGCAGCAATCCATTGGCTAGGCATATTTGGAAACTGCTTTATTATTTTATTATTTACTATCTCAGCATGTAACTTTGCATTTCGAATTATCGTTAGTCTGGCATGTTGATTCATTTTCTTATGACTTCTAGATTCTTCCTCGTCGAGCATTTGTTCAAAATACTTGTCGTTGGAAGGGAGATTCACTGTTTCAGCACATCCACACTAAAAAGAGTGGGTTTACCAATAAATCATTTTCATTTCGTGGCATTTCTTGATTTTTCTTTACTGTTAGTAGTTGTCTTTTGCCTCATCTTCTAATACTGGTATGGCTGCTGCGATTTTCTCCTTCTTAATGATACAACTATGTATGCAGATAAAGCAACTATTGCTGCTTGCATAACCTTTGTGAATATGTCTGTCGCGCCTATATCATCTTGTATTCCTATTGAGGGAATATTTATTGTCCTAGTTAATATGTAAAATAGA
>JBEDUN010000108.1:0-8543 GCA_040414675.1 Nitrososphaeraceae archaeon
CATATTTTCGCAGATGATAGTCCATACGTAATGCATTAATTAAAAAGAACATAAGTATATAGACTGCAAACGAGATTGGAAATGGAACAGTAAGAGAAATTACAATACCTATGGCAATAAAGATAAAAAACCATTTCCAGTGGCTGTGATCTTTCCTGCCATCATAGTCACCATTGTCATTCCCTATAATTTTCATGTTATTTCTCTTCTACCATATGAATCTGGATAATAATCAAAAAAGGCTTGGAATACACAATCTTGCAGTGCAGCATGTAAATTATATATTTTTTAGCTCCTATAATCAGCAGAATTAAGACGATGAAAGTAGACGATGAAAGTAGAATTGTCGTCGGCATGAATACGGATATTATTTTTGCTATATATTCTGCACTGAACCAAAGATATTGTTTAATCTGTTATACTTTATATTCTACGTTATTGTTTCCCTTCTGCGTCAGAGGTCATAATTTTACAAGGTCTTTTTCTGGACTGGAGGCCCCCCCTCTAAGTCTAAGCTGTGATAAATCTATTACTTACATAGCTATTAATTTGGAATTATACTTATCCGCTAGTAATATTGCATAATCGGCCTGCTTTCATTGATTGTTCTGAGCCATCTATTGCTACAAGAATTTTTGTCCAGACTTTTTCTTCAAACAATTCAATATTATAGTCTCATCAATGAAAACGATTGTATATAAATTATTATTACATTTAAAATGAATAATGCTAGGAGATTTAGTCAAAATTTGACTGAAACCTTGCTACAAATAGATGATCCTTATTGGAGCAAACCCATAGGCGAGTGTCTGAAAAGATGTAGCATAGATCTAGATCTAGATCCTCAAAAATACCAAGAAAACGGATTAACTTCTAAAGAAGCGAGTGACAGGTTATCAAAATATGGTAAAAATTTACTCGGGTCTAAAACGAAAACGAACCTAATATCATTATTAGCATCCCAATTCAAGAGTCCAATAATAATCATATTTATTTTTACATCTATAATATCATATTTCTTAGGTCAGATAGAAGATGCTTTAATAATATTAATAATTGTAGTCATGAGTGGCATATTAGGATTCTGGCAGGAAAAGGGAGCCTCTGATGCGGTTACGAAATTATTGGCACTTGTGCAATTAAGATCGAATGTACTGCGTGACGGAAAGGACTGTGTAATACCAGTTGAAGATATAGTCCCAGGGGACATCATTACGCTAAAGTCCGGGGACAATATTCCTGCAGATTGTATACTCATAACTTCAAAAGATCTTTTTGTTAATGAGGCAACATTAACTGGTGAAAGTTACCCGGTAGAAAAATCAGTCTGCACATTACCAGAGGAAACGCCAATACGAGATAGGTCAAACTGTCTTTTTGCTAGTACTTTTGTTGTAAGTGGTATTGCAAGAGCTTTGGTGTTAAAAACTGGATCGACTACGGAGCTAGGTAAAATATCAGATAGGTTAAGACGCAAGATGCCAGAAACAGAATTTGAAAGAGGTGTTAGAAGATTTGGTTACTTTTTGATGGAAATAACTCTTATACTTGTCATTTCAATCCTTGTTATCAATGTTTATTTTGGCCGTCCAGTGCTAGAATCATTCCTATTCTCATTAGCATTAGCAATCGGATTAACTCCGCAATTGCTACCTGCAATCATAAGCGTAAACTTGGCTCACGGAGCAAAGCGCATGATTAAACATAAAGTAATAGTAAAGCGACTAGCATCTATAGAGAATCTTGGAAGTATGAATATATTATGTTCTGATAAAACTGGAACTTTAACAGTCGGTGAAGTAAAACTTCAAAGTGCAATAGATTTATTTGGCAATGATAGCAAGAAAGTTCTTCTTTACTCTTATCTAAACGCATTATATGAGACAGGCTTTACCAATCCTATAGATAAGGCTATCAAGACTTTCTGTTTCGATCAGCAAATCGACAAGGAGGCGGTGTCACATTATTGTAAATTGGATGAAATACCATATGATTTTATTCGAAAGAGACTAAGTATCCAAATCGCCTATTTAGACAGTGAAGCAACAGTAACAACAACAACAACAACAACAACTATTGATAGCAGCAGTTCATTCATTGTATCTAAGGGAGCGCTTAATAATATACTTGAAATATGTTCCTATGCCGAGACAGAAAACGGACACAAAGTAGTTGACTTAAGTAAAGTTAAACAGCTAATTCTAGATAAATACACTGAGCTTAGTAACAGAGGTTTTAGACTTTTAGGAGTCTGTTATCGTGACATTGTGCATAACAAACAAGGCAATTGTAATAATAACAACAATATTGTCTTACCATCTTCAATAACAAAGGATGATGAGATCAATATGACTTTCTTAGGATTTCTCATTTTTATTGATCCAATAAAAGAGGACGTAATAGAATCTATACATAATTTGAAAAAAATGGGTATTTCGCTCAAGATAATTAGCGGTGACAACAGAAACGTGGCCGCATATGTTGCACGTGAGATAGGTCTTCAAAATCCCCGATTAATTACAGGCTCAGATCTGCATCATATGAGTAAAGACGCACTCATTAGGCAAACTCTTGACATAGATGTATATGCGGAAATAGAGCCAAATCAGAAAGAACAAATCATCTTAGCACTAAGACATTCTGGAAAAAACGTTGTAGGATATATGGGAGATGGAATTAATGATGCATCAGCGCTTCACGCTGCTGATGCTGGTATTTCAGTTGACTCTGCTGCAGATGTTGTGAAAGAAGCAGCTGATTTTGTATTACTTGAAAAAGATTTGGGAGTATTGGCAAAAGGAGTACAAGAAGGCAGAAGGACCTTTGCTAATACTTTAAAGTATATCTTCATGGCAACTAGTGCAAATTTTGGAAATATGTTTAGTATGGCAGGTGCATCATTATTTTTGCCGTTTCTTCCATTGTTGCCAAAACAAGTTTTGCTAATGAATCTACTTACTGATTTGCCAGAGATGACAATATCTACAGATAATGTGGATCGAGAAAGTGTCGAAAAGCCTAGACATTGGGATATTAAATTCATAAGAAAATTTATGATTGTATTTGGATTATTGAGTACGATATTTGACTATGCTACTTTTGCTGTACTTCTATTCGTGTTACATTCTACTATTAATCAATTTAGAACTGCATGGTTTACGGAATCGGTCATTTCTGCATCCATAGTAGTACTCGTTATAAGAACAAGAAAGCCAATTTTTAAAAGCAAGCCAAGTAGATATTTGTTATTTGCCACCCTTCTTATTATCGCTATTGTAATTATTATTCCATTTGTTCCATTTTCACAAATATTTGGCTTTACGATGCTCAATGCCACGTATCTTGCTACAATTGCTGTAATAGTACTTCTCTACATAATAGCTGCGGAATTAACAAAGAGGGTTTTTTATAAAAGAGTGAAGTCTTGACCTGAAAAAGTAAATCTATGATATAAAATCGATCGTTATACATAGACATACTAACATTCTGTTTGTTTCTTTGCATTATTTTCTGTCAGAACTATTTTATAGAGAGGATCCTAAGACACTATAGTTTGTGCCTGTGTTAGGTTTTTAGATAGGTTTTTCAAATTATTAACAGACATCAATGATATGCGAATAGGAATCATTCAAATGCGATTAAGCTCAGAAGTAAACAAGAACGTATTAAAGATTCTACACCGTATTCGCTACGCACACAGGAGTAAATTGGACCTTTTATGTTTTCCTGAATGTGCCCTATCTGGATACATAGTTAACCATCATAAAATGAAATGGGAACAGATAAAAGATGGAATCGAAAAATTGAAGCAGGCATCAAACTTATATAACATATCTCTTGTGGTTGGTTCATCATGGTATTCAGATAGTAGAATATACAATTGTGCTTTAATCATTCGGCCGCATACCTCTTTATTAATATACTATAAGAATAACTTGACAGAATACGATAAGAAATATTTCGCTACAGGAAAGACGACGCTGGAATTTAATATAAAGGGAATCATGTGTGGAGTCCTTATATGTAGGGATCAAAACTATCCGCTGCTAGCAATGAAATACAGACATGTTAAAATCTTATTCTATTTATCATCGCATTATTACAATAAGGAAGAAGCAGTAAAAAAAGAGCGAAAGAATAAATCACTTCCCATTGTTAGAGCATTGGAAAATAAGATATACGTTGCCAAGTCCGATGCTGTAGGCATCCAAAATGGCTTGATGAGTATCGGTGGCAGTATTGTAGTAGATCCAGATGGCTATGTTATCGCTGAAGCCAAAAAAGGAAAAGAAGAAGTACTAGAATTCCAGCTTTAATGTGATTACCCTAAATGGTTCGACTTCTATTTGTAAGGTATCATTATTATTTTGTTCAAGTTTTTTAATTTCATTTTCGAGCAAGTCAGTAACTGTGGCTGATATTATAATCTTTCCAAATTTTAGATATGCAACAGTTCTTTTTCCTTCTGTTTCAAAAAACCTAACTATAACAGACTTGTTATCCTCACTCATCCTAAGTGCGCTAATAAGAATATTTTTAGGACTAATTTCCAAAAAAGAGAACTTATCACAATACCTGTTCTTATTATATTCACTAGTTTCGGTCGTCTTTGTGATTTGTATTGAAACTAATGGCATATTAATCTCCATTCCATATCGATAGCTTGCAGCCTTTCTCCAATCACCATCATGTGGTAACACAGAATATCGGAATGTGTACGGTTTTACTTCTGCTGCATCAGGAGTGGGTACGCAGGGCCCCATTATACCATCTGAGGAGAGTAATACCACACTTCGTAACAATGTCAAATAAATTGAATGATCTCTGATTTCATGTGATGGAATCCCTTGATTTAATATGCTTACTCCATGATTATTGTCTGAATAATCAATCCATTCAAGTGCAGGAAAAACTCCTGTTGGTTTTTCACTCATTTTCATATTCTTTTTGTATGAATAAAATTGATTTGTTTTTCTTCTAATAGCACCAAACTGTGTTCCTGACCAATAGCTTTTAGAAGTTATTGGTGTTTCGAACCTAACTCTTATTCGAGAGTGAGGGTGCCGGTCATGTATATGAGTTATAAAATCTATACGCGACAAATCATTGTATATAATTATTTCTTTTTTTATTTCTATATATTTATGTCTAAACAATATTGGCTTTAATTTATCTGTCAATCTGTACGGCCACCGTAATGCATAATAATCACTTTCCAACGTGATGTGGGATCTTAACTTGCGTTTTAATGCTCTGAAATCATCTGCCTTAAAGGCACCGTACTTAACTCCTTTTCCAGATTCAGATTTAAGTAATCCTATATTTTCTCTATGATAGTATAAATCACCTAATTCTTCTTCTACATTTAGTTCATTTCCCTTAAAATACGTTAAATCGTTCTTAGTTACAGATACAATCCCGTTATCAGGATTTACTTGTACTTCAAAGCCATCAGCAATCTTCTGCTTGAAACCTATCTCGTTTGAAGAATAAATAGTAGTAGAATCGCTCATCGACCAATTCCCATCTTTGATTATCTTATAAATAGAGAATCCCAAAGCAGGTACTGTAGGAATAAAGCCAATTTTTATTGTCTTAAAACTTCCATCGGGATGAAGAGAATGTTCCAAAACTTCTATGTCGATTATTTTTTCATTTTCTGTCCCATTTTCATAGATCAACTTCAAGCCTACAATCCCTTTGACTACGCCTTCATCAAATTCTAAATCACACTCACACCAATTCCTGACCTCCCATGACAGTGGATTAAATACTATCAAATCTGGCTTGCCATTTACTCTTTTAGCAAGCTCACTAACACAACCCATTATGGTTTTGCTTAATGTATAATCTGCATCATCAAATATATCTTTAATTTCGTCATATACTTCGTCAATTCCTGTGCCTGGAAGGGCATCGTGCATGGCTACAAAGAGAATCTTTTTCCAATATTTCTTGAGCTGATTTGTAGTTATAGTACTAGCTATAGTACTAGCGCATCCTTCCAAATTACAAATAGTATCCAGTCTTTCTAATGTGAGTAGAGAGTTTTCAAATTTTTTTGTGCGCTGCTTAATCCACATTCTTGATGACGTACTATCTGGGAATACTTCGGACAGTCTTCCTGAATACATTTCACCTTTCCTTACCTGGAAATCAATCTTTTCTTTTTCTAAAGATTTGAAAAATTCTATTGGTGTAGCGATGACAATTCTTGCACTATCCTGATGGTCATCTTTATTCCATCTTTTCACCACGTCCGGCGTTTCTGGTTGTGGTCCCATCACTCCGCTGCCAGAAGGCATTAAAATCTGATTAGACGCTGCAAACCTTTTTAGTTCATTATAAGAGTTATCCAAGCTTGTTAGATCTAGGCCGGCTCTGTATCCTAAGGGCATCCAATGACAGATTATACGGGATCCGTCTAACCCCTCCCACAGAAATTCCGATGGTTTGGGCTTATCAAGACCTCGCCTAAATGCAAAATACTTGTATCCACAACCCAACAGAATCTGTGGCCATTGTGCATTAAATCCAAATTCATCAGCTCCCCATGCAACGAGAACATCTTGATGCAGCTTTTCTTTGACATATTTTTTCCCCTCCATTATCTCCTTTATCAACACCTCTCCATTAGGCAGCATCACATCTGATAATAGGTATTGACCTCCGGCCACCTCAATTTTGTTTTTTCTTGCTAGAGTCATTATGTCAGCAAAGAGTTCTGGATAATTATTTTCGATATGTTCCAAAAGAAAGGTTTGTTCAATCAGGAATTTGTAATCTGTTGTCTTCATTAGCTGCACGGCTTGTTTTAAAATAAATTCTACGTTAATATAGTAATAATCTTCTTTATTAAATACCCATATTGCGTCGTAATGCGTGTGTGGTACAAGATATATTACGGGATTAGCCATTTTGAGTAAACCACGGTCTCATTGAGAGTGGTTCATATTTTGTGTTTATATACGTATCTCTACATAGTAATTATATCTGTACGTATCTCCACATAGTAATAATATCCTTATCAGGGTTATCCAATTTATAGATACCAATTAAATTGGATAACTCGATATATTTCCCCCCACTTTTCAGAACAGTGAACCTATCGTCTTCAGTCCTGTAATATCGGATCTCTTGATAGTCCGCCATTTCTTGAAACTATAGCAGAACAATTATTCGGATTCAAAATTAATTGGTATTTTATTATACTTTTCAGTTGGTGGGTCGCCTTCCATTTTCAAAGTAGTTTTTAGCCCACAATGAAACCTAATAAATAGCCTCTTGGTCAATCAACCACTACCGGCAGACCCAGATTTTGGGGGTGTCGCTTTTGATATTGAATTCGCATTTATGGATGTCGAGGGTGATAATGAACTTGCCGGTAATACTTTCAATGCCATGATATGACCATTTATTAGCACATGATAACCCAGGCTACACTTGCGACCCCGAAGACATGGGACTGACGAAGTCAGATACCGCTTACACCTGTAACTGATTATGATATCTTGCAATGCAACGAACAACAAAGCACGACACTGAAAGCGGAAAACCTATCAGATACTGATTCGTAGTAAAGCATGGAGTGAAGCAAATAGTATGAGAACTATTAGTAAGTTAGGTACGGGTATACAATCCCCAGCAGATAGTGAGGATTACTTTGTTTGTAAACTCTGTTTTAGATTGGTAGGAACAAAAGATATGGTGCGACACTTGAAAATATGCCGTATTCTGCCAATAGACGTTGAAAGGGTGGAGTGAGTGACTAGTATATTATCACCATAAAGCATAACACAACTCGGAATCATAAGGTCATGTCTTTTATTCAGTAGACTTCGCTTTGAGCAAGAGTGTTCTCAACTAACAGAAGATTTACAGTCAGCACACGAGACGGTAAACGAGCTAATCAAAGATAGTACTAGTGGATTACCGAGAAGTGCCAACAGGAATTTGCGTTGCGGTCCCAGAATGTCAATGCAGTAGCTGCCAGATAATAGCGAGAGCAAAGGCTCGGTTCCAGAAGGTGAGATTCTTACTTCTAGGTGAGGCTGAAATCGAGGTCCCGCCTTGAAAATTAAAGAAAAATGAGATAAGGTAAGGATCTAATGTAAAATCCCTCATTTCAAGGTGGAGGTTTTTAGAAGAACGCCGACGATTTCATCAGAAAGAGAACCACTAGCAGATGTTACAACAACACATAAGGATGTAAAAATGGTTATGGAAAATGCCAAGAGTTAGTAAAGAAAATATCAAGGTAAATATTTATTGTAATTCATTGGAAGTATTAGGTGTTAAAGATGGCTCAATTCTGAATTGATGAGATCTATGTTATCGTCACTGCGGTCGAGCCACATCTAGGGCATGCTCTTTCTTTATGTTCATTACCACACTTCATACAATAGAACTTGAGCGGACTGTAACCATATTCTTCTGGACCTGAGTAGCCATTACTGTCATGAGTAGTCGTAAATAATGACTTGGATAGTCCTCCTATTCCACCACGCACTCCATATTTTCGCAGATGATAGTCCATACGTAAT
>JBEDUN010000109.1:0-5641 GCA_040414675.1 Nitrososphaeraceae archaeon
TTAGTACGTTGATAGATTTACACACAAAAGGCAGTGCTGACCTAGGAACTATACCAAGTCAAAGTACGATTATAATACCCCTTATGCAGGATAATAAACTTGTAGCATACGAGTTAGTACATTAGAACCTTCGAGCGGTTATAAGTAATTGGTACCCTGTGATCCTCTCTAATTTATTGAAAATTCGCAATCAAAAGTCTGTTTCGATTCATCTTTTGTAGTGTGTTTAGCCAAAGGTGCATAATTGCTCGAGTCGTTTCAATCTTTCCATCTGTGATTTCTCAAACCATCTACCACCTAGTTATAGCCACTGCCGTTTGGTTACACGATCTTGACACTGTCTTGATAACAATTGCTATTATCATTGAAAGTTAATCGATCGAATTTATGGACGAGTCTGTGATGATCTTGTATTGATAAACTGCCCAATTAGTACATAACCCATTAGAAAATTTATTCTCTATTTCTTACAAAATCAATTATATTCTAAACCTAAAACAATAAATAAATAAAATCATGATAATATGTGATGTAAATTAGACCTAACGTATTAATCCTCTTCTTCTGATCCTCTAGTTCATATGCATATAAAAGAAATTTCATACGATTCCGTAAAGTCAGCATTTAACAAACTCAAAGAACGATCTACCGTTATCCCATCTTCGGAATCTGTCCATATATTGAAGGCATACAAACGAGTTTTGGCTGAAGATATGGTTTCAAAATATGGAGTTCCTCAGTATAATAGTTCTCATATGGATGGCTTTGCTGTTAGATACAATGATATCAAAAAAACATCAAGTTCAAATCCAGTAACCTTAAGAATTTGTGACATCCAAGCATCAACAAAAGACCTCCTAAATTTTGTCTTGCCAAAAAATCATGCTTACAGGATTTCCACAGGGATGTCTTTGCCTAAAGGATCTGATACAGTCATACCGATAGAAAATGCAAAAATTGTTAGAGAAAGCAATTATGAAAAGATAGAAATTCAATCATCAATACAGAATGGTTCATTTGTTTTTCCTGCATCCAAGGATATCAGAAAAGGAGAGAGAGTATTACTAAAGGGAACAGTTTTGAGGGCACAGGATATTGGACTTTTAGCATTTATGCGGATATTTCAAGTACCAGTATTCAAGAAACCAATAGTTGCGATAATACCCACTGGTAATGAGCTATCAGACAACTTAACAACCAGATCTGATAAAATCCCGAATATACATAGTCACATAATATCTTGGTTAGTAGAGGAAATTGGAGGTATATCTCTCGATTTAGGTGTAACTCCTGATAATCTGCCTGTAATACTGAATAAAATCAAAAGTGCAATCTCTAGATCTGATTTAATCTTGACGATTGGCGGATCGTCTGTAGGCAAGTACGATTTGGTAAAGGAAGCAATCAAATCAAGATATGTTAGCGATATAATTGCACTCAGAACGAAACTAGATCGTGGAAGGGTGACCGGATTGGCAACTCTTGACGGTAAACCGATTATTATTCTTCCTGGTCCTATTCAAGGGGCCATTAATGCGTTCATCGTTTTCGCCTATCCCTTACTGAGACTAATGTCTGGACGGTCTGAAAAAAGAAGCGAGTTAACGATTTATGCTACAATGATCGATAATTGGAATGCTCGTAGAAAATTTCCCTATTTTACAAAAATCGTATACGTAAAATTAGTCAAAATTAGAGCACGTAACAAGTTTGTAGCTAGACCATTAACTGGGGAGACTGAGAGTATGACCTTGCTTACCAAATGTAATGGTTATATCATTGTACCACAGCATGTAACAAATATGAGAAAAGGACAGATTGTTGAAGTAAACCTGATGCCAGGGTTTTCATATTAATGATGAGCACAGCACTAGCAAGACTGAGAATGTTATTTGGATAACCTCTTTATATAATGAGTAGAAAATTTTATTGTCCGAAATGAAATTTGAAGATTGGAGGGATCAGCGTAATCGTGGATTAAGAATTGCACTGATAAGCACAATATCACTTGTTTTAATTTTTGTAATCTATGCTAAACTCAGTGCTCCTGCAGCAGGGCAATACGTAATGATAAATCCAAATCTTAAGAATATTGCGAATGTTGTACTACTTATGACCTGCATGCTAATGATATCTGCTGGCTATGGCTTATACAAGATTTTTAAAGCTGAACAAAAAAGAACTTTGGATACTAGTACATTAACATTTTATATTACATCGGTATTTTCAGATAATTACTATTGGAAAATAATGATAGTGTCCGCAATTGGCTATGGTATGATTTTCGCATTCCTTTCTCAAATTCTAATATATAGAAATGATGTATCGTTTGCTCAGCAAGGTGTACATATTCCTTCCATTAGCGTTACTCCATGCTGCAACATAATCGGCTATGTGCCGATGCTTTCTATCTATTTGACTGATCATTTTTTATTCCTATTAATACCTATTAACATAGTCCTAGCAGTTGTTGTATCGACGTTGGTTGGTTTTAATATTTCTTTAAATGTTTATGCATTAAAACTTACGAAAAGGTTTAGTAATACTAAGACGCTTTCTTCTCTGCTTGGAAGTGTAGGATTGACTAGTGGTTTATTTATTGGATGCCCTACCTGTGCAGGCAGCTTGTTTGCCCTTCTTCTGGGATTCTGGTCAGGAGCAGCAATTTCTATACTTGCATATTACCAAACTGTGTTCATATTAATATGCATACCAGCATTAATAATCTCTGCTATTCTTATTGCTAGGCAAATAAGATCAATTTCTTCCTGCAGATAAATATGATTCTACGATTGTTTCAAACGTGTTTAGATATGTTATTTACAGGTCGCGCTAAATGTGGGAAATCTATTTGGATGGTTTTTGGTATCGACGATTGTCAATCATCAACCATTCTCAAGAATGGGATTTAGAAATGACTAAGATTAATATCTCTCGTTTTGCAATTTTGATAGATCTTATCTTATGAGAATAATAAAAATAAAACTAAATGTGAAAAATGTGAATTCAGAAACTTTTACTTTCACATTTTTCTTCTCTCACTTTCACTTTTTACTCTTTACTTTTGTGAGTATATTCTGTTCCAATGTAGGTAATGCTTTGGAAAGGCTATCAAGATACATTTGAACATGTGGCTCTGCAATCCACATTTTTTCATTTTCGAATAGATAACCATATCTCTGTGAGCTACCTATTTTTTCACGATGTTTTAGAACTTCGAGATAGCTCCTAGATACAGTAAATTCGTCAAATCCGTGCTTTTTAGCAATTGAGTCAAAAATTTCATGCATTCCAGAACCGTGCTGCGCTGCCTCCTTTATGCGATACGCAATATTCTTGGGGATGCCCAATTTTTGAGCAAGTTTTCGATGTACATGTTTGCCTAATGTATCTGACCCGCCTTTTACATTTAGCTTCAAATCTATTTGCATCGAAAGCTTAATTAGGTTGATATCCAAGAAAGGTTCTCGCATCTCGATGCTATGTGCCATAGTGATCTTGTCCTCTCTTTCCAGAGTTTCACTGTATAGTAGAAGTAAATCCTGATCCATATGATGACGTAATTTTTGGTATCCCTCAGTTTCAACAACCTTGGCATACCAAGGATAGCCTCCAAAAAGCTCATCTGCTCCTTGTCCGCTAAACATAACATTAATTCCATCTTCATGTGCAAGTTTCACTGCCGCGTATACTGGAATCGCAACCTCTACTTGTCCTGCATTATTATTTTCTATTGTATCGATGACTTCAGGCAGCAACTGCTCGACTTCATCAGGAGTAAGTTCATTGACTCTCAATTTTAGACCTAATCTCTTTGCAACATGTCTTGCAAACGCAATGTCATTTGAACCGCTAACCCCACCAGTATAACAAATAACCTCGGGGACCATTTTCTTGGCAAGCCACGCGATGATCACACTATCAATTCCGCCCGAAAAAATTATTCCCACTTTGCTAAAATCTTGGGTTCTTTTTCTCATCGATGCGTCAAGTGCTTGTTGATACTTGCTTATGGCTTGTGACAAAGTTTTATAAACGATTCTAGTAGGTATTACCGGCGAATTGGCAACTACAAATTTCTGTATCTCTCCATCTGGTAAAATAATTACTGCCTGGCCTGGCAGCACTCGTTGGGTAGGTTCCTTAAGTCCCACTTTCCATAACGCCTTACGCTCTGAAGCAAATGCAACCATATTGTCATTTTCACCATAATAGATCTGCCTTACACCCATTATATCCCTAACAAGTGCAATACTCCCTGTTTCTTCGTCTTTTATGACAATTGCATAAACACCATCAAGTCGCGATACTGTCTTTCTTATAGCGTGTACAAGATCGTTATTATTCTTGGAATACTCCTCCAATAGGTGAACAATCACTTCACTATCTGACTGAGTGGCAAACGAATGTGCTTTTTCTAGATTACTGCGAATTTTCTTATAATTATAGATTTCACCATTATGTTCAACAATAAATCTTCCATTGCAGCTACGAAAAGGCTGTTGTCCACACGTTCCTCCTACTATTGCAAGTCTTAAATGCCCTAATGCACTCTTGCCTGAAATCTTGTCGAATCGCAAATCTTCGAGTAAATCTGCCCTTATCACGTGTTTATTAGCGCAGATTCCAGCTCCATCTGGACCACGACTCGACATACTCGAAAGCATGTACTCAATCAATGGCACAACGTTCTCATTCTTTTTGCTTAAAATACCTGCTATTCCACACATTTTTGCTATCTCCAAATATTGCTATCAGAATTAAGCTTCTGCTACTACTACGGAGTAGCAGCGATTAAATCGCCTCAAATCAGTATACAATAGGGCACGATCACTTAAAAGCGTTTTTACGGAAGATTTTTTCAATATCTTTTACTATATTAATATTACTATATTTTAATACGTTTTGCTTATTAATATGACGAAACATATGCTTCTCGTTTTCATGAGTATTTCATCGGGTTTCTAAATTCTGCTAATGTGAAATATGTACATCAGGTGGGATCAACTGAGACAATTGTCTAAATTTCTCAAACTTCTATTAGATTTGGGCTTGAAATTTGAATAATTCTATTTAAATTAATGCAATTACACATCTTATCAAACTGAGAAAGAATAAACTAATATTATTATTTGTACACTGTTCTCTTTTGGACATATATAATAAATTAGTGTATTGCTAACTGGTTTACGATTACGCAATTGCTTCGTAGACAACCATCGCCTACAGGGAGACCTAACAAGCTAGTAATATTGGCTGCTATATCTACATTTGCTGTAATCATTATCCTTTTGTCAGAATCAGTAGTTATAGTACAGGCAGGACATCGAGGGGTTGTTCTATACTTGGGCGCAGTTGAGAATAGAGTACTTGGAGAAGGGGTACATTTTATTATTCCGTTTGTTGAACAAGTAGTACAACTAGAAGTTCGTACGTTGAAATATCAAGCTGAAGCAACTGCTGCATCTAACGATTTACAACAAGTAGAAACTGTGATAGCATTGAATTACCATTTGAATCCAGCTGATGTAAATAAGATTTACCAGCAGTTGGGCCCAGACTATGCAGATAGAGTAATTGCACCTACAATACAAGAATCAGTTAAAGCAAGTGTGGCAAAATACAATGCTGAAGAGTTAAT
>JBEDUN010000110.1:0-27484 GCA_040414675.1 Nitrososphaeraceae archaeon
AAACGGCTTGAGAAACGGAAGAGAAATTCTCAAGTGGCTTTTAATAGAGTAGATACGGACTTGATACAATCATTACTCGAAAAGTATTAGCAAGAGTTATTATCGCATAGATGGTATCTTTTACAAACCTATTTGGAGGTTTGATCTCTAGCGTTGGCATTATAAGGAGTATCAGACGATCCCATTACTATAATATCAGGTGATAACTATATGTTGTCAGCATATCAAGCAATACTCCATTCTGGAGCAGTAAAGTTGAGAGAAATACTACGTTTATGTCTTCTACACCCAAGATCTAAACGGCTACTTATTCCAGTACCGGATGGTAGTAACAATTTCCAAACCTACTAAAAATGAGGTAAAGAATATTTAGAGATTACTAGGTAATAATGGTATTTAATTTCCATTATATGGTGAGTCAGTGAAGTATTTCTAGGAAATGTAAAATACCTTATGATTTTTGCACGTTGGGACCTATTTAACCTGCCGCTGCTGCTAAGAGAGTATAAGTCACTGGCACACTACAACTAGCATCTTTGAGGCCATGCAGATTTGCCAATTGCAGTGGAGTGGACTGTTTGCCAGTTACAAATGGCTTTGCAAAAAGGGGTGACATGGTGTAGTATTTTATCGAAACTTAACAAGGTTCTCTAAGGTATAACAAGCAGTGTGTTATCCATAATTCCAGATATATTCCAAACAAGTGTATCACGACCATGTAGAATCCAGTAAATCCAGGTTAGATCTTCACTCTGGATTCTACATGTATTCGTTATTGTGTTATCAATTTTATTTTAATCAAATCGGTTGCTGGATTAGGTAAGGCCTGTCAAATAGGGATATACATTGACCGACCTAACCTAGTTGAACTATCCAGCAACCGCAATTACGTTTGACGCCGGATCTATCTAATGGCTAGAATAGATAGACTATCTTTTTACGATCTCATTTTATTTAGTATTAAATAGAGTATATTCGGAATAATTTTACCTTCATTTTGTCTGACTATCTCAGGCTTGTTTCAATGATTGAAGAAGCATATACAATAACGCTTGATAAGCCCTTCTGTTATATTCATAAAAGATAACAGTCTGCCAGACTACTTGTGAGCCGCGCAAATGTAATAATGATAATAATTCTTTAGAGCGCGCCTCCATCACATTGGGCTTTTAACTATATACACTGATATGCATGACTCGAATATCAAAATAGACAAGAATCAGATTTCTCATTGATCCTGTATGACCATATCTGAAATAGCGTCTTCTAATAATGGTATGAAACTCAATCCATTAAAAGGCTTTCTTTTTTGAGAGATCAAATGTATAGAATGATACTTAGGTATAATGATCAGAAGTTGTAAGCATATCTATCATGAGGAACGCACATCATAAATATCTGCATTTCTTTGCTATGGAAAGTCGTCGAATTTAGAATCCGATATGTGTAATTAATAATAGTCATCCTTGATGGCTGTGGCTGCTCTATAGACAACGCCAACGATATTAATGATACTAATTCCATAGAAGTACAACAAATTAACAAGAAATAATCTCTAATCCCCTTGACAAAGTATGGAGCAATACTTTATAAGCCGTCACGTCTGCAAAGTCTGGAAATCACGACAAGATGGATAATAATCTGAAAAATTAAGAATTAGAGTAGTAATTGACCGCTTATCCTTGTTGTCCTATCACGTTAACTGCATTACCGCTTCCTTGAATCTGAGACCCTAGATTCTGACAATTGACATGTGAGGCTCCAGGTCCATTTCCACAGTTGTTCGCTTGTGCTAGTGATTGCGAGTTGTTGTTGCTTCCATGACCATGATGGTGATGATGGTTGTGGTGATGACTATGATGGTGATGGCTACTATGAGCAAATACACCCTGCGTCATACCTGTAGCTGTAAGCAGCAAGATTGTCGCGGCCGTAACAGCAATTATACCAAACGATTTATTCATTTTGTCGTGATTATCGATTAATTTATTTAGACTTTAGTCATATAGAGAAGGTATTTTCATCCTATAGTTATTACCAATAACATTCTTCTTTCTTCCGTTAGAGTAATGTAAAATATTCAATCAGGTCTTAACCAGTTCATCTATACCACGAGTACTACAATCGATCTACAAGCGTTACTAATAGCGCAAAAATTATCTGTGGTCGCTTTTTACCATTCCAATGTCATCAACACAATCAACGATAATAACAAATCACTTTAGAAGAAATCTACTGTATTTGTATCTATCTACGATAGTAGATTCTTATCATATTCTTGTTATAGTAAATAATATTGTGATATATTATATTGAATTCTATGTGTATTTTTTCCCAAATGTGCGTAGTTGTGCAAAGCGTACCTAAAGTTATGCATTTAGGCATATAAATTCATATGAGAACAAACCATATGATATAATATAAGAAGAGGCTATTACTGTAGTACTATAAATTGAATATAGTAGGACTTTTAACAGCCGGTCGATTGAATATTGCAGGCCTAACATTTAGGCAATCTTTATCTGAAAAATTAAAGGAGTATAACCTTGAAATTACATATGTTGATGTCGATAAGCCTTTGACACCACAACTAGCATCTGCACAAATTGTTGTAAATGGTTTCCATATAATAAACAGATCATTGATCGAAAGTTGTCCTGACTTAAAACTTGTGCAGCAATCAGGAATTGGAGTAGATAATATTGATATAAAATATTGCTCTTCAAGAGGGATCTATGTAGCAAATGTTCCTCTTGCTAATGCAATCTCTGTAGCAGAACATACCCTTTTTCTTATCTTCATTTTATCAAAAAACGTATCCGTCAAGACCAGAAACTCATCTTCTGCATTGAGTTTGTTGCATACGAGGTCGAAAACTACTGTCGGCATGGAACTGCATGGAAAGACTTTGGCAATTATTGGTTTAGGTGTTACTGGCATAGAGGTTGCAAAAATCGCACGAGGATTAGGCATGAGAGTTGAAGCTGTGACTAAACACCCTTATACAGATGCTCAGCGTAACAACAAGAGATACTTTGTTGATGACTTGGCCGGTGTAGATCGTCTTTCAGAAGTATTGGCCAGAGCAGATTTTGTTTCAATCCATACCCCATTGACAGAAGAAACCAGAGATATGATTGGAGAAAAGGAATTTAATATAATGAAAAAATCGGCCTATTTGATAAATGTTGCAAGGGCAAATATAGTAAACAAGGATGCACTCTTCACTGCATTGAGTTATCAAAGAATTGCAGGAGCCGCATTCGATGTTTTCTGGAAAGAACCTCCTGATCCAGAAGACCAGATCCTTTCGCTTGAAAATTTCATTCTTACGCCACACATTGCGGGCTGGACTGCCGAAGCAATCGAGACCATTACCAGGATAATTTCAATAAATATCCAAAGGATGTCACGTGGCGAAGTACCACTTACAGTCGTCAACAAGGAATTATTGATATGAACAGGTAATCCTAATATTTTTGATTTTCGCAGCAAGAATGTCCGAACTCTTTTTCTTGAGTTTTAATTATCCCATTTTCCGATATCCGAATATCTTTATTCTTTTTCTTAGTGCCGGGCATATAGCAATAGACAAAAGTGCTGGTACGCTTGCTGCAACCGGCACGCGATAACCATCGGTTCTTAATTGCATACCAAATAGATAATAAATTTCTTATTTACAATATAAATCCTCACTTTGCGGATATTATTTACAAATTAAGTACGACTCATTATAGAAATAAACAATAATTATCTCTGTAAGCTAAGGTGTTAATCTATACATTTGATCTCTCAATCCAGAAAACCTTTTTAATTTGAAATTTTCATACCATTATTAGATGATGCTATATTCGATAAGATTTCCAAGAATCCACTGTTATCTGTTATCTGACATTAAATAGATTCTAACTTAGCATTTAGAAATATAGATGAAGCCGTATGTGACGCGCTTTATAAAGAATTATTGTCTTTATTACATTTGCTTGATTCAGTAGTCCAGCAAACAACTTTTTGCTTTTGTCTCAAAATAAGTTGTTAATCTATAATGTTGAAATGTCAAGCCTAATCTGAAACAAAAGCAATTCAAGGGTTATTTGTTCGATAGGTCTCCAATTTCAGCCTAACAAACAAACAACATTATCTAACCATAAAATAATCATTCGAAACATTATATGTTTAGTACAACTTGACAAAAATGTCAATGCCTTATCGCCAACTACAACTGAGAAATACCTCTTGACACAGTCTATTATACCCAAAAGGGCTCAATTGACTTAACCGAACTTCGAAAGACCTTCATTATAGACTGTCTGCCAGCCAGGAACACTGGCAGCGGTCTTTTGTATTTTATGACAGTTATGAATATGCTACTACTTCTAAATAGAATGGTGATTCTTCACTATAGAAGAACTGGCAACTATGAACCCTGAATATTGTAATTGGAACATGTTTCAAAAAGCCGTCAACTCTCAAAATTTCCGGTATTATAGACCTGAGGACGATAGTTATAATGGAGTGAAAGAGCCCTGTTGGTATATCTATGCTTGGGGTTATCAAGGTGCTATTGCCAGCTTGGAGCCCTTTCGATACTGTCCCTGGTGTGCCAAGAAGTTAGCAAAGCCAAGCCCTGAAAGCGTTGGCTAACTATCTAGTCTAACTATCTGTTAAAATTGTTCACTTGCCCATGGCCCATTTTATCCGGGCTGCTACTCTTGCCAATCATTTGATTACTAGACCTCTTAACAAGGTAACTAGGGTGCCGCTACGAAAGTACATGTTAGGTGTTGCCCGGCCTTAATTGATCCATAATTATCTTCTATAAGATGGACTCTGAAATAAACAACCCGTGGCCTATACCGTGTTCTGATTAGTAGTAAATTTCGTAAATAACCTCTGCAGAACCTGTGTCATGCAAGTTTGTCTATCCTTCAAGAATTGCAAATTATTAGGTATTTCAATTCAAAATAGAACAGGAATTAAGTAGTGGAATGACTAACCAGCTACATGAATAATGCCTTTCATAGTAAATGGATGATATGCACAATGATAAGTGAATGTGCCAGTCATATTTGGGCTAAAAACTAGTTGAACTGAACCGTTTGGAACAATGTCATCGCTTGATGGTAGTGTATCAGCTCCAGTATCTATAATTAATTCATGTTTTGTATCAGTAGGATTCTGGATCTTTATGATATTCTTTGTATTTACCAAGACATCTAATGTTGGGTTTGATGCTCCATTACTTCCATTTATCCAATTATAAACACCATCTTTTACCTCTTTTGCCGATAATAATTGAATTCTATTAGTAGTGCTGATAACGTCCTGTCCTTTTGCTGCAGACACTTGATGCAAGTAGTAACCATTTTGACCAACACTATACAACAAACTAAATACCAATACTGCGGTGGCAACTGACATCGAAATAACATATGTAACTCTAATCATTATTTTGATTGGACTTTTAAGTTATATTTTAAATGTATATACAAATACCCCTACTGGGTCCCACAAATGGCACTCAGGATGTGATGAACCACGGATAGTTTCATTTTTGAATGAGCAAGTCTGATTCCTTAGACAGCCACTTTATCGGTAATAAGAAAAGAAAGGAAAAGAAAGCAGATAAAAAATGGTCAAGATATAATATTATTCGTTTGTTTACTGTATGTCAAATTGATTTTTAGATTTTTAATACAATCAATACCATAGTGTCACTTCTTTTGTCCTTCAGTATAGATCTTTGCAAGTTTCTCACGAAATTCTGACAAATATCTATTTTTACTAGATAATTAGTATCGTAGACATTAACTGTTTATCATTAAAACCACAATGTCTGTTCTCCAAACATTATATCTATATAAGATTACTAATTCAATATAGCGAGCACGACGTGATACTGAAAGGTTTTTTATTTGCTGCAAACAATACCATTTATTGAACACGTTACACGAATATCAATCTAAAGAATATTTCTTTATTAATTCAATTATCGTTATCACTGTATTTTTATTTTTAATATTGTTATTGTTAACCTTGAGTCCTTTTTATACATTTTATAAAGAGGCTATTGCTTTATCACCTCCTTTTGGTCTTCAAGAATTAATTAATGAAAATCGTCATTGGATTCAGACTTATGGTAACAGTGATCCACATCTCAGATCTAATTATACAGATATGCTAGCAGTTAATTACATAAGCGATGGAAAAATTCTAAATGCAACAATATGGTTAGCTTCTGGTTTTGAGAATTCTACTGCTAATCCCTTTTATCAACCATTCAGAAAGATTAGTTATGGCATGCTCATTGATGCTGATTCCAATACGAAGACGGGATACAACGGAGCTGATTATGATGTTTATATACAAGGTGCCTCAGGTAAATTAAATGCGTATCTTTATCAGCTATCATCAACTGGTGTTTATGAAGAATTAAAATCAATAAATCTAACAAAATCTTCTGCTGCTACTGATGGCCCTAACGCTTTGAGAGGTGCTGTTAATTTAATGTTAGCCCTGGGCCTTATAGGTTATCCTAGCAACTACAATCTACTATTCTATACCGCAGAATCATACAAGTCCAATGAAGTTAGACAATTTACTAACTGGGTAAGTATTCCTCCACCAAGTCTAGAAATAACCACATCTCCAAGCAATATAATGATAAGACAGGGACAAGAAGAGATAATTCCAGCTAGGATAAAATCAACTACGGGCTTTTCTAATGACGTTATTAATATAACTCTAGCAAGTGACAAAAATAACAATAGCTACAATTCTGATACAGCATCAGGCTTTAATTCAAGTGATTTGCATGTAGATATTCAAAGAAACCAACCACCTTTATTTAAGATATCAGTGCCTAAACAAACACCTTTAGGTATTTACACAATACCTTTGATTGCAACCATACGTGAGCCATCTATAGCTACAGTAACAAAGCCAATATCTGTTAACGCAACACGTGGAGCAGTAGACCCTAAGTTTGAACTTTCTAAAAAATTTCCAACAGTTGGTTATCTAACAAAGCCTGTAAGCTTTACAATAGCAGTAATAGCACCTAAGACTATTGGTGAAGAGTTCAAAGATTTTTGGGGAACCTATGGACAGTTCATTGGTTTATTTGCAGGAGGCTTTGTAGGAGCATATGCTAAAGTGCTTTTTGACAAAAGAAAAAAGAAACAAGAAACATGAGAAGGAATAATTATGCCGACAATGCAGGATTTTCTGATGTAGATCGTGTTGTCACTAGACATCGATCTAACACCATAAGCCATTGATCATTGAGATAACGCCACTTGTTCGAGCTATGATTTTGCCTAGATCTTCACGGTTAACAATTTGCCTAGGCATCTTTAGTAATTGGCGCGCCTCACCATAGACATGTGAGTGAATCTTTAGGAAAATACATATCTCATCATTTCTATACATCTGATCTGCAATATTGGAAAAGATTATTAACATATTTTTTTCATACCATTATTAGATGATGCTATATTCGATAAGATTTCCAACAATGCAGCGTTGCCGGACATGAATTAGATACCAACTTAAGATTATCTTTTGTATATAGATGAAAGCTGAATGTAACGTGGCGCGCCTCATGATAGAAAACATGCATAATTATGTCACAATGGTGGGACGTTCAGTCTATATCTAAGGCGCAGTATTTTTGATGAACCTTATAATCTGGTATCTCGCATTCGGGTTATAACGTCATTTCCAATATTTTAAAACCCTTAGATTCTTTATCTCATACTATATATCCAGATTGCGCAAGTTTTGTAATAAATTATATATGTTTTCAGAAATCTAAGTCCCATAATGCCTTGGCGATATCTTAGAATAGATTACTTTCAATAAAATCGATAGAAATTGAGAAATGCAGAAAGTGTTGGTGATTGTACCTATGACTATCCAGTTGAATCTATATCAATTCTAAGAAAAATGTTAGAATGAGTTTTCCTAACCTGTAATACGTTTGATGCTCATTCGCGAAAGTCCCATTTCTGAAAGTTTGTTCGTAATGTCCACCTTGCCGCTTTCGCTAACCTGTAGTGGAATCTGCTTTAGCCTTTCCAAGTTGTCTAGATATTCACCTCTGGAGTTTTCGCTGCGGAATAGATAAAAGATCGCTGTAGTTAGTTCTTCGATAATTGATTCTACTGATAGACCGGAAAAGTCATACCAAAGATTTCTGTCTAATTCGAGTCCTGCACTACTTAATACCTCTTTAACCCATTTCTCATATTCGTTTTGCATTTCTAAGAAGAAAGATTTCCACGGTTCCTTCAATTGTTCTGTGGATTCGTATGGCATTTGGGATACTATTCTAAAGTAATTAATAATTGGATTTACAAATGCCAATTTGACTAGCTCTTTGGTCGGCTCGTCTTTCATCATCATTTCAACGATATTAGGAGCAAATGCACTATATTTTTCAAAGAATTTCTCAAAAAGCAATTCGCCTGAACGAGTTTTCTTTAGAGTTCTATCTCTCAGAAGGCGTAGGAACTGAACGTTAGGTGCAAGGGGAGTCTCATAAGCTGCGGTAGCAACAAAACATGTAGATAATGGTTTTTCATTTGTTGTCGTTGTTCCACCATCATCATCTGGAGTTGTTGTTACAATCAAATCTTCGAGAATAATCTGCAATGCTTCAAAATAATCGCTGTTGGGATCATATGGGTATTGAGAGGGAAAACTGCCAACATCTTGCTGGTTACATTGATAACCCGTTGCACAGGTTTGTAGTGTTAAATTATCTTGCATTGGTAGAATATACAGGCCATCTCCTAGTATAGTACCAGATATTAGAGTCCATGAACCATCTACCTTATTTTTGTACACTAAGAGCGACTCCAAAATTTATTGCATCTCCTTGTATGTTACTAACATAAACAGCAATCGATGTACTTGACGACATTTCAGTCCTCTCCCTTAGCTTGAATAAGTTTGTACTTTCTAAGAATCCTTAAAGCCATCATTTTTTTAGCGTTAATTCTTTCCCCTTTTTTAATTTTAACTGGTGTTCCATTAAACGCCAAGATTTCAGATTTGATGAACTTGTTGTATACCTTTACAAATTTTATTGCTAGATCTTGTTCATTAGTTATAGGAAAATTATCTGTAGAGGCAAGAGACTTTAGAGTGTTATTCTTCAGAATATTTTCAATTCTTAATTTTTCTCCAAAAATACTAATTTCTTCTTTTGCAGTCTGGCTGGCAAGTGATCAAGATTTTCCACAGGAAATTGCAGTCGTTGGGCGATCCTTGCTAATTGAAGGAAGCCACTTTGTCCTTACATAGAATTCGTGTCCGTGTAGGATGCACATATTATTCATAAGAGTTTCGATGTCTGTTCTTAGAACTGTTCAATTTAGATGATCTCTATTGTAAGTACACATTGACAAGATGATATCTATATGCTGAACTGTATATCAACTAAAGTAAAGCATGGCTCTATAGATCTACTCTCAAGTCGTCTTGTGTATTTATTGTGCAGATTGTAGGAGATCTAGAGGACAATTTGATGGCGCGCGATTCGTATTACTCTGCATCTATGATCAAAGTGAATTGTGTTTATCATATTATGTATCTTCTATTAACAGCTCAGATTTAGAATTGGACGAACCTATTTCATTTTGATATGCTGAGATACAAAACTCTGTCATTGCTGACGAGATTTCCTTTATAATTTTCTGCATTTCAGAGATTGGTGGAATAAAACCCAATTCGTCACTGGGAAACTCAATTGTAAACCCATAAATCTTTTGAGCGTTTTTGATTGCAATATGACGACTATATGCGTAATCATCTGAAGTGCCCGAAGTTGTATAAAGCCCCGCAGATTGTTGTACTTTATAGCTGCTACCAAATACTTTTTTTAGTGCGTCATTCATACTGATTGCCAGCTGTTTTGCAACATTTAAATCATCTTTCTTTATGAATTCTTTATAATCATCGGCATATTTCCCTCGCGTTTTACCACGTACCTTTTTGTATTAGTCATTGAGGAAGTTCTTAGATGAATCGTCACTCCGATTAGTATCATCTCCCCAGTTGTAGAGAATCATTTCACCACAGCTATGAATATCTACAAAATATCTGATATTCTTATATTCATCAAATAGATATTTTACGTTACTCGATTCAGGTTCAGAGAAGGCCACTACACCAGGATAATTCAGACTATGGGTTCTACCACTATGATCTTCACTTAAAGTTCCGATTCCGCTCCCCCATAAGAAATTGAAATTACGATTCACATCTACGCCTGTACTATGGTTTGGGTCATCACCATTAATGACCTCAACAGGATTGCGATTTTTTCTCCACCACATTTTGTCTTGGTCGTCAAGGGATAATGGCGTGGTATCGTCATGAGCCTGTGAATATACCTTACCATCTGGATTAACGTCAGGAAATACAAATAGATCGACATTTTCAAGCAAGGTCCTTATCTGTTCTGAACTGAAGGAATTTTCACCGTAGATAAGCGACGTATTGTTTATGTAAGAACTTAGCAATTTAACAAGAAAATTAATACAAATATCCGATCCTCCCCATTCTCTTGCATGCATGCTTCCTATGAACATTACTCCAACACGATCTAACTTGCATTTTGATAGTGGTAGACCGGCACGTACTCGTATAGCATTTGATAGCCTGCCTTCATACGTCGGATTTGGAAGTTGAATTAATTCAGTGATATTAGGAAAAAGCCCCTTTAGTTTAATCAAGACAGTTTCTATTTCTGCTGTGTTCAAGTATGTTGGTAAGTCAACCTTCTCCTTGATTTCATCAAATTGATTCGTATTTTCAAACCTATTGACTTTTGAAACCTCTTGTAGCCGTTTCGTGGATTCTTTAGTCAGATCAGAATGAATTTGTACTACTTAGTTTGATGATCTTAACTCTTTGATTTGTTCATCAGACAGTATCCCAGAAACACTAAACCCAGAACCGTCAGATTTCTTTTTGGCGGTACTCCGCTTTAAATCTAAACCATATTGACCTAATTTTTCAACAGCTCTTATTGTTTTGGCAGTTATCCCCACCCTGTACCTTCTCTCCATAGACTTGGTCTTATTCACATTACAGATATTTTCCTACTGAAAACTAAAAGATTACTTAACAGTATCTATTAAATTTCAAAGGCTACTAGATGATTTGAAGATTTTGATGAATGATTAGAAACGTTCATTATTTCTAAGCTTAGTCTATTACCAGTTATCAGATATTGTTATTTCCCTAAAATTCACTCAACAACTTGTGATTTGGATTAGATAGATTAGGCATAAGATTGATTCTTCCTTTTATGCCTATGCACAGAATCAGAATTATGGAACGATAGAATCTACTTTCGATAATTAAGTACGAATCGCACAGGCGAAACAAAGCAGCTTTGATACTACTTTGGAACTTTAACGCTATAAACCACGAAGTTTCGCGCCCAAGAGTCAAACATGTTAGGTTTCATAAAAGATATGGCGGGGCTTAGATATCACATACATAAATAGGATCCCCATATCAGATAACAATCATTAAACTTTATCTCATAACGGAATTTGATTTATTATTATTCAAATATTAAAGTTGTACTACGAAAGCCCAAGTTTGATTTCTCGTGTTGTAGTTATTACAAAAGAAATTTGATATTAATCGTAGATGGTTTCATCCATATTTTCTGCTAATCATATTGATAATCATCCTGTAAATTGGTTTATCTTTTCCGTTTCTGCTATACTCCGATCTCTCAGTATCCAGATGATTGTGGATAGAGTATATGTAGGGATCAAATCTCCTATGAGTGGGATCAATTCAAGCATATTTATGACTGTGGAAACTTTACTCCTTGTGATTCTAAAGAGAAGACTGGTCAGTAGTACATCAAACATATCTCAGGCAATAGGCATATCAAAAATCGGAGCAGCAATAGTCTAAAAGATCACCAATAATTGATATTACTAATGCAGATACGGCCCTCGATTTAAATGACCTGTGTTGATATTTGATATTATCATATTTGTTAACTAGATTAATATTCGCATGTCCTTTAATCGTGCCTCATAGAATATATAACTATCACTAGAGATATGTTATTGGTGATTATGGCAAGTTTTTTACTTTGTAGACTGAATTATTAAAGATTCGACTGAAGATTATTGTAATAGCTTGAAAAAATATATTGTTGCTAAGAACCACGACTTATCCTATAAATAGCTCCATTATCAAATGAGAGAACATATAGCCAACCATCAGGCCCTGTCTCAATATCCGTTATACTGCCAAATCCTGTTCCAAATTTTACAGCATCTAATTCATTCTTGTTATCTACAACCAAGTCTGATAATCCTGCAGATTTTTGATTTGCATCAAGTTCTATTCCGGTTCTATCTTTATTAACTTTAAAGAAGTACAAGTTGCCATTATTATAGTCCCCGACAAAAATGTTATTGTTATAACTGAGACCTAACTTGGAAGATTTCAAAAATTCTATTCCTGTGACTGCAACAGGATCAAGCCAGCTAAAAACGGGATCGGTATAACGAGATCCAGGAAAGTTAACCAAATCATTTGTAGTTATGCCATTATTTCTTGACATAGGGCCCATAACTATTTTCCAGCCGCTATTAAATCCAGGCTTCACCAAATTAATTTCGTCATAAGTGTTTTCACCATTTTCAGTCTCCCAAAGATTACCTGTGACGGGATCAATAGCTATTCCAAAGCTATTTCGAATACCGTATGCATAATACTTATGCATAGCCGCAATCTCATTAGTTGCAAATGGATTGTTTTTTGCTGGGGAGCCATCTAGTGGACTGATTCTAAATATGACGCCTGTATAGTCAGGATCGGGCCCATCCTTGATGTTTTGAAGCTTGCCATTGTGTCTCAATTCTCCAATTATGACATATAGATAACCATCCTTACTTAAGGTAAGTTTGCCAGCGTCATGATTAGGTCCAGGTAATGCAGGAAGATCGAGGAGTAGCTTAGGATTAACGAGTGTTTGACCGTTCCAATCATAGCGGTAAACTCTATTACTAATATCTTCTCCTTTAGATTCTGTATAATAAAGGAACACCTTTTTATTATTGCCGGTTGTATTCATTACTGCAATTCCAAGCAAACCTCGTTCGCTCTTTATATCCACAGGCACCTGTAAGACTGGCTGCTGTTGTAGTTGACCATTTGATGCTAGCCTGACATTTCCATCTTTTTCCAAAACTAAAATATTGTTGTCATTTAAAAATGTCATGCTAGTAGGAGAAGACAATCCACTAACTACAGATTCCACCTTTAGGGCAGGATCTTTTTCAATAGTAGGTTGTGCTGATACATATTGAACCATAGCAAAATGCCCGAAAATATATACATGAGTAACAGCATTACTCGCGATAAGAACAGTTATTATTAGAGTTGTTACAGTCATTAAATATATCATACCATTTCTTTTCATGACTAATGTATAGTATGTTTTTATACTCTATAAAGGCTATTATCGATCATGTTGTCTATCATAATGCTGTTACTATTGATATCGCCTGTGATTGATATATTCTGAATCGACAAATTATCACTTTATGTTTAAACAAATTCAGTTGAAGTCTGCTTCTGGAGACACCAATGTCTTGTTTGAAAAGTAATTACGATTATTTCATCAATTAACATCGATGTCAATACAAATTGTTACTTTAGATTATCTTTCTTGCGCAGTTGGCCTTATAAGTATCTCATTGACATTGACATGACTTGGAGTTTGTATTGCATATAATACTGCGTTTACTATGTCCTCTGACTGTAATGTTTCCATTTTCTTTGTAGCTTGTATAAATCCTGACATTGATTCATCAGTTATTGATTGCAATAATTCTGTTTCAACAGCACCTGGCTCAATGCATGTTACTCGTATGTTGTACTGCGGACTTAATTCTTTTCTCAAACCCTCACTAAACGCAGCAATTGCGTGTTTAGTTGCACAGTAAACGCTTCCGCCTGCAAATACTATTCTGCCTGCAACCGACGATATATTGACTACATGTCCTGATTTTTCATTTAACATATAAGGGATTACAGCGGATGTACAGTAAAGGACTCCTTTGATATTCACGTCTATCATCCGATCCCATTCATCTACTTTGCCGTTTTTGAAATAACTTAGAGGCATTAGTCCCGCGTTATTAACTAGGATATCTACTTTCCCCCATTCCTTGATGACAGCGTCAACGAATGAGTTACAATCTGATTTATTTGAAACGTCTAGCCTTTGAATAAAGACTTCGCTGTCACTATTTCTGTCTATAATTTGACTTTCTAGTTCTTTTAGCCTGTCTATGCGTCTAGCCCCAACTGCTACTCTTAATCCAGCTCTTGATAATGCTAATGCTGTCGAGTAACCTATACCGCTGCTTGCTCCGGTCACAATTGCAACATTATTCTTCAATGACTTGTTCATATACATAATATCTTAAGAGTCTTCTTTTTCTCATATGTATTACTGTTATCTGTTAACTTGTACAAAAGCTCAAAATATTGGTATGTTGACAATCTGATTCCTAAAATTAGTACGAATTAGTAGATCAATGTAGCGATTGTGTATAATTTCAAGAATCACAAAATTGTATATTTTATCATGACCTAGTAAATTAGGACATTGAATTGTTATACAATTTTCATCAAAAATTCGAATCTTGAAATAAGCTATATATAAAAGGTCAAGAATCTACCAAGAATTCAAGACTTTGAAAATATCGATTTACGTATTATTCTATTCTCATAATAATCTTAGTTCTTGCAAAGATCTTGAAGGGTTAATACTTGAAGATGATCTAATCATTAAATTGTTATCTGAAGTTGAGAGTGTTTGTAGGATATAAAAAGTTGAATCTAGATGGTACTGATAATGACAAAGTTGAGGGTCAGATGTGTCAGTTGATTCTAGCGCTACATGCATTATCTCATTCATTCATTCCTAATTGTTCATAAGTTATGTATTCTGCTGTAGTATCCGCTATCCTATTTTTATAATATTTTGATATAGACTTCAATTTTGGAACTTGCTGAAGATATATCAAAGGATTAGTATTTTTGATACATGTTTGACTTTACGAACGAAAAGTGAAATCTGATCTAATGAAACTGATATCAGTAACACTTACAGATCCTTTTCTTCTGCATCTCTTTAATAAAATTCATCTCCTCCCTTATCATTTTATGCATTTCGTTAATCATTTTATGCTGTGTATGGATAATTTCGTGAATATTACCATCTTGTCTTTTGTCTACTAATAATATCAATAGACCAATACCTAAAGAGATAATGATACTCATCTCCCTATTCTCTATACGTTGCGGTACCAGATCTGTGAGATAGAAAAATATCATTGAGAGAGTCATCGCTATTAATCCTATCAGAATCAATTGAATTTCTTTCATGCTAAATTCTTCTACTTGGTTGCATTTTTATGTCTTATGAAAATATTCTTTTGTATATGTTTTTCTTAGAAAATAGGGTTATTTTTTTATTTTAACATATATACGGATTCTGCTTGTACTGTATTGAGTATGTTTAAAGTCAACCAGAAAAGAATCACCAATCCTCAAAATCAAAATTTCGTTGACATCATATCTCGAACATAAAACTCTCTTGTCCCGGGACCGTTTCGAAACATGATATGATTTTTGATAAATGGAAAGTGAAAGATGTATTACAAAATTCAATGAAAGCTCTGAATATTCTAGTGCCGCCGCGTTAAGTTAATGGAGGGAGTGTCCATAATCTGTCACAGTGAAAGGGCTACTATTGCTACTGCAAGATTTGTCATTGATAATCCAATAACTATAATTAAGGGAATTTCATCCAAACATGATGAAATATATCCAATCTGGTAACTATTTTAAATGAAATATATGTGTATTATTCTTCATCTTCGTGTCTGTGTTCATGCGAAGCTCCCCTACCTGTGAGAGTACCAGTATAGTCTCCTGTGACTTCTATTACGTATTCGGAATTACTAATTTCTTTGAGGGCCTCTAAGGTTAGTCTCTGATTTGTTACATAATGAGTCCCTTTGTCATAAATTGCAGGAACCATGCCTGTTCTTTCAAATATTTTGTCCTTCATGACCTCGGAATCGGTCTCAGGTTTAGTGAATATCTCAACCATATAAAATGGTGCACGTTCGGATTTCTCATGTTCCCGTACTAATAAATCATGAATAAGAATAGGATCGACTTTAGGGAGGTAAGTTTGATAAAGGGTCTGGAGTCCCCTAAAAACCAATCTCATTTCTTGAAGTTCTGAAGTTCTATTTTCACTATTAGTAGATGATGACATTTATGTGGATTTATTAAGATTTAGTATATAAGATTTCTACAATCTGGTGCGTCAATACATGAATAGACTGATTATGATCCATCGATTAGTCCGAGTAGTTTGAATTGCATGTCTTATTCAAATTAAAAATATGATGATGTACAGATCAATTTTATCAAATATCATAAAACTGATTAACTAGACATGATTTCTATCGGAAATTCAAACTGCCAAATAGTCTTGATATTTGATATCAATGGCCAAAAGTTGCTAAGCGTCAGAGCATTATAAAATCCGCTTTAAACTCGTATGCTAGAGTTTCGAATAATAGCAGAATTGATAAATAAATTGAAGATAAAGAACAGAAATAAAAAGATAAAGTTCTTACAAATTTAACCTGTTTTGGATTGCAAGAAACCCAACTTTACTGCAGTTCTATGTAATATTGTATCGTATTTGCCTGATTTCTGTATATATACATATAGATCTATATCATTTCCTTGATTAGTGCCAGTCTGCTTTATGATATTGCTATCAGCTGCATGATATCCAAGTGTGCTGAAATGTTTATCAAAATATGCCTTATCTCCTGCAGGAACTACAAACAATCCTGCTGTTGGCATTGTTGAATTAGTAGATCCATTGTCTGGAGCATTTTGTGGACTCACAACATTAATTGTTCCTGTAGTCGAAGCTGGAGACGTGGGATCTGAAAACGTGTATTTTCCTATTGTGTCAAAAGTAAATTGAGTCCCATTTTTGTATGGAATTGTCTGATTTGAAAACACTGATTGGCCACTATTGCCCTTAACTACAACTCCATGATTTGCTGCTGGATCGCCGTTAACCCAGATAACATTTGTGCCTTGAACTACGGTTGCTTCAAGAGGAAGAAATGCCTGATCCACAAGCTTCTTATTCGGAACTAAAATAACCAAATTTTTAACATCAGCATCAGTTTGTATGCTATTCTGTTCGGAAATGGTCTTTGCATTAAATCCGGGTGCTCCTGTTCCACCAGTCGGTCCGCTTGAAGGTCCGCTTGAAGGTCCGCCTGCAGTTCCACCACTTGGTCCAGTGGACGGCTGTTCTGGTTGCGTACCCGGGAATACTGAAACTTGTGCATTAGCAGATTGGAAAATAAGCGATTCTGACTTTGCACCTATTCCCACTATAACTAACAAAATAGCTAACGAAAATGTAGTTACAGCTATTGTGGTTGCTATCATCTTCATAACAACGTGTCTTATTTTCTTGATATTTAAATTAAATTGTGTTTGTAGTTTTTGACCCATGAATCATATTGATATAATGCATCTCTCACTTGAATCGCTATAACTTATCTAAATACAAGATAATATGCTTGTTAATACTGATTATGTATTTTTAATCGAATTCTCCCAATACTCTGTAATTATTGCATTATGAAAATATGGTCAAAATCTGGAGGGACTTTATTGTATATAAGTTCAAAGTCTATTTTTACTTAATCATCCAATCTTTGGTATTTTGAATTGAGAATTAATTAATAACATTGGTTTGTGTCACAAGGGATTTCTTTAGGTATGAAGAGTCACTCACTTAAATTTCATCCCAATAATTGTCTGATCTTAAGAGAATTCAGATCAATCAACATTGTGGAATACCCAAGATATATTTCTTAATACGGAAATTCTGTACATCGGGTTTGATCATTCGAAATTGTATTACTGATAGCTTTGTTTTTGAGTATAGTTAAAAACCAAATCAGAATTACCTAATTAAGCAGTAAGAATTCAAATTATTAGACACAAGTGGACAGAACTTTGCATAGAACTGATGTGAGGACAATTCGACTTGTGTTGAGCTGTTAGATCAACTTGCTGTATATAATTTTTATAAATACGTGCATTATGTAAGCTATCATACAAATAATGAAATATATAGCAATCGTGATTTTTATGATTGAAATTAGCGTTGTTATGTCATCACTTTCCTATATTTATCTACCGGCATTTGCGAATAGCCCCCAGACATCACCATCTAATCCCATTTCAAGCAGAAATGATGCGTCTCTTTATCCTTTATTTAACCAACTGAGCAAATCTGTAGTTCAGGTTGTGAGTATAAATCCTTCCATCACTGCTACTCTCCAGTCACAAAACACAACAACTGAAGTAGCAGCAGGATTTGTTTATGATAGGTTTGGTCATATAATTACTGCTAATCACGTTTTAGGAGGGGCTACGGAGGTAGCTGTTATTTTTAAGAATGGAGATACACACAATGCCACTGTTATAGGCAGGGATCCCTATACCGATATAGCTTTACTCCGTGTTGTTGATTTATTCGTAAATAACGGTAGTGAAAGTGCTAATCAGTACCTTGTGCCAGTAACACTAGCAAACTCTTCGAGGATTAAGATAGGCGACTACGTTACAACCATCGGCTACCCTTTTGCATCGAAAATAGCTATGACGTCAGGTATCGTGAGTCAAACCGCTTTTCTACTATCTTTTTCTTCGCTCGGCTATTTAGTTCCAGATACGATTGAAACAGATGTTGCTGTTAATCCTGGTAATTCCGGAAGTCCTTTAATTGATATGACTGGCGAAGTAATTGGATTAATTTACGGCAGACTAAATCCTACCACAGCTCCTTTAGGAGAGTTTTCTGGTCTAAGTGTAGCCATACCATCTAATGCAATCACACAGATAGTGCCATCGCTTATTCAAAATGGGACATATATTCATCCAGATGTCGGAATCACTGGGTCAACACTTACCGTGGATTTAGCAAAACACTTTCAAAATATTCCTGACAATCTGAAAGGAGTAGTAGTAAATTCGTTATTGAGAGGAGGAACTGCTGATAAAGCAGGTATAAATTCTGCAATTACAGATAAATATGGTCAAAGACAGCTAGGTGATATTATAACTTCATTGGATGGTCATAAACTTCCTGATATTGAAAGTTTTCTTTCATACATCCAGGAACATAAAAGAGTAGGGGAAAGTATTTCTTTTGTTGTCTACAGAGATGGAAACTACGTGAGTTTAAATTCTACTCTACAACCTGTAAGTCCTATATACTGAGTCTCATTTTCTTATCAAATATCGAATTTCAAGAATAATTTATTACTTATTGACTATTCGTGCTACCTCAAGGATTCTCGCAGAAGAGAAAAGGACATTGTTTATTATCCATGCGATGCTATTATCGTTTAAAGAATATGGAATCTATAGATATTATGCCTCCTGAAAAAGTCGCTTTTATAGCATATAATATTGGAGTATATGAATCTGTTCAGAAGTTTGGAGGGTTAATTACCAGTGGAAAAATAACTAATAGTATGGATGTTGGAGAAATTGCGGAACTACTATCACAGTCTAGTACTTTTTATGATTCAGAAATGATATCTTCACTTATTAATGCAATGTTGTCCTATTCAAAAAATTCAACAATCTGTAGAATAACACCTAATCAGGTCAACTATGTCATGAACCAACTAAAGGCTTCCGGAGTTTCTTTGCCATAATTACTACTGTTTTTCATGTCAATTAACAAGAATTACTACGGTCTTAATTAGATTTATTATTAAACATCAGACATATAGTGAATAGACTGTTACTGCAATACACATTCCAATTTGAAATCTAGTCTGTTCGTGAAATATAAAAGAGTCATACTCTTCAATAAAAACTTACTCATATCAGGAATGATGTCCTTTCTAGGTGGAGCAGTGACTACCCAAATATATAAAACAATAGATAACAATAACGTATCAAATTCGGTTATCACACTAATTGTAGGATATTGTGTTTATATTCCTATCTTTTCATTTCTTTTTTACAGGGATAATAAATCAAGATATATTGACCCAGTAACAAAAAGGAGGAATTATAAGAATATAAAGAATGATATAATAAAACTATTTGGTACATTTAGTATTTCTGAATTAGTTTTTATAGTAACAAAACTCTACATTGATTATTCGTTACTAAGCCTAAATTATCAACCATATGTAGCTATAACAATAGCAGAATTGACTGCCTGGGTAGTATTTCTTGTGTTAATTAATGTAAGTATCAAACTAGTGAAGCTCTTAAAATAACTGTCATCGTGGAAAAGTCTTCAAGTCGTAAGAAACATGCATATTGATAAATTAGATGATATGCGATTTTATTTTGATGGCTGTTATGGATACGAAATATGCTTTAAAATATGCGATATTATAATAACTCCCACTGCTTATTGTTAATGGGTCTTGGAATTGAGCGAGTATTTGCAGAATTATAAAGATGAAATGCAAAATAAAAGACTGGCTTCCTTTCTGCCTAGTTCAACTGAAATCTTATATGAGCTTGAATTGGCAGACCAAATAGTAGGTGTAACACATGAATGTAATTATCCTGAAGATGCTAAAACAAAACCTAGACTAATCCATTCTTCTTTTGATGCTGCGACGCTACAAAGCATTGATATTGACAATAAAATAGCAGAAATGATGAAAACTGGTCAAGATATTTATGTAATAGATGATGAAAATCTACGAAAAGCAAGACCTGATATTATTATTGCCCAAGGTATTTGTGATGTCTGTGCGCCATCTGCTAAAGAAATAGACCATGCCGTAACTATTTTAGGGTATACGCCAGACATTCTAGTTCTCGATCCACACGACCTTGACGACATTTTATATAGCATAATGCGCATCTCAGAAAAGGTAAACAAGGTAAAGGAAGGACACAAGATGGTAGCATCTTTGCAAAAAAGAATTGATTATATAGCTAAAGTCTCTAATGATGAGAATAATATCAGAAAAAATCATCGTAAGACTAGGGTGACCTGCATTGAGTGGATCAATCCGTTTTATACTGCAGGTCATTGGATCCCACAAATGGTGACTATTGCAGGAGGAATAAATGGGATAAGCTCTCGAGGCAAGCCATCACGTCGCATGTCTATGAATGAAATCGAACAATTTGATCCTGATAAAATTGTTCTTATGCCATGTGGATTTGATTTGAATAGAACCTTGAGCGAAGTAAAAATACTAGACAATATTGATAGCTGGAAATCACTACAAGCTGTACAGAACAATGAAGTCTATGTAGTTAACGCCAATGCCTATTTTAGCAAACCAGGGCCAAGGACGATCATTGGGTTAGAGATATTAGCCAAAATTATTAATCCACGTCTTTTTGAAGATCTTTATGTACCTTCAAATTCTTTTATAAAATTAATGTCCTAAGATCATACAGCTAGTATACCTTTCATTTGATCAGATTTATCGATCAGCTTGATTGATCAATATATAAGATAGGAGCAGAGGCGAGGCCAGAATCTGGCTTATCTAGACAATATAAGTCAGTTATTGGATTTCCTTTAATATGGAATCTAGATCGGATTTGTTAAGACCTACTCCACGTTTAGCATCTCTTCTTGATATGATTTCGCCCCTGTCGTCGAATGCTATCATGGTAGGAACAGCATCTATTGAAAATCTGTCCCAAAGTGGATTATCATCATCATTCACTTTAGAGCCGTACATTATGTATCCATTCAGAGTAGATTTTTTATCCTCTTGCTTTACAACTGATTCAAACATTGGTTTGAATTTTTGACAGTAAGGACACCAATCAGCGTAGAACATCACGAGCGCCTTTTTGTGTGAGGACAATAAGCTATCAAATTGGGATGGTTCAAGATGTTTCATATACCAATGTATAAATTAATCATAATATGTAAAAATTACTGATATTGAACCAAATAAAAAATTGGATATTATAATATTGACGATTATTTCATGTTGGATAGTTCCATCACATTTAAAGAAAATCTTTATTTCTTTCACCATGTTGGATTCCTGTCCAGAGCTCAACTCTTACTGTTGACAGCCCAATCTAATATGTGTTCAATAACTGCTGGATTTTAGATAAATTAGGTTAGAATAGATTAGTCAATAAAATTTGGACAATTCTAATGTTAGATCTATATCCTAATAGGGTAACTTTCTTTACTATTTACACCCATTTGCTTAAATAATTTTGAAGTGTAAGCTAGAAAGTGATAAAGGAGAACGACACCATCTCTCTTGTACTTCTATTTGTTACATTAACTTCATCTACTATGATATCCTCATTTAATATCATAGAAAATATGACTGGTAACCTGTATGCGTATGCAATTGCAAGCGTGCCAAAAGTTTCCACTATTGAAAATCCAGACGATGTATGGGTACATATTGGTATTAATTATAAAAACGCAGTTGTTGTGAATGACAATATTGGTGGTATTGGTATTCAGAATATCTTTGTAGATAGAGTCGATAACAATAGAACAACACACAACCTATCTTTGTCACTATCATCAAACTCTTGCGACAGCAATCTGGCTGATCAAGCATGTCAAGATCAACAGCAATTTCAAGTAAATCAAGATCCAACCCCTGATGATAGTTGCTTATTTCATCCAGAACAAGAAAAATGCATACCAGACCAAATAACTGGTAAATGTCCATCAGGATTCTCTATGAATGAAAATCAACATTGCTTTCCAGACAAGCCATGTCCGCCAAAATATGAAAAGCACAATAATGACGAAACTGGTGCTTGTTATTCTATTGTTCAATAAGCATAAGCAGAATCATTCTTATCAGAGATAGGTAATAATTTTTCGATGGAACAGTTGTTAGTTTGATATAGGACAACTAATGCAATGCAATTTAAGTATAAATTTCTTAGATGTTAGGAAGCAGATCTAAAAATAAAAAACAATCTGAAAATTAAAAGAAAAATTGAAATCATCTGTTGAATTGTTAGTGGACAATGGTGTTCTGGATTGTGTTAACTGTTGCTACCTGCTTTAACTACTATACTAATGTATAATTAATGTTCTATGTGTCTGACCTAGACTACGATATTTCTAAATAGAATTTTATTTAATTCCATAACTGACTTGACCAATAGGATTGACTAAATTCATCCAACATGTTTAAGACTGTTTGTTGAACTGGTTCATTCAACAATAAACGAACAAATTGTTTATTTCTCCCTGCATTTATCTCCATTATCATTGACATTATCATAGTCCAATTTCTGGTCTATTTCTCTCTGTAATTCCTTATAGTGCTTATACCTTTTAGTCCATTTTGAAAGCGCAAACCACTGTCTTATTCCAATCCCTAACCATACCAGCGAGATCAGAAACGGAAGAAATCGAACTATGCCAAAATAGTGACCAAATTGCGGCTGTGGACCAAATCTTTCATGTAGTAATCTATCACTATGCTCAAATGGAAATGGTAGTCCAAATAATGCAAATGTAACAGCAAAAGCTACTGGTGGAATAATCATAATAGTGATTATCATTATAATGAATATCTTTTTTGTAACGTTGAGTTGATCTATGATTTCATCCATTATTTGAAATAGATTCTCTTTGGATTCTTTGTCTTGATCATTATTTTTGTAATCATCATTTTTCTTTGGATATGCCATGATGAGATTAAATATGGTATTATCAACTCAATGTATTATAAACAGTACAGTAACCTTGTTACATATATCCTGAATAAATATGAATATGTCGCGATTAGTTTCATTTGGTCTTCTCAGTCTCAGTCCTTGGAAACAGTGATTCGTGTGATTATAGAATCTGTTTTAAGAAATTGTAGCCTTTCTTTGAAAGCTTGTATTCGATTGTCGTTTTATTGCCCCAGGGTTCTTCAGTTCTAATCATCATTTCCTTAGTAGACAGATTGTCAATGATGTCTTTGTGCTTTACAATATTTAAACCACAATAGGTCCAATAGGTCAAGAGTTTAGTTTGATTATTCCCGTTATATTCATAAGATTCAAGAGAATATCTTTCCTATGTGAAATTCTCGCGATATTCACGAACCAATTTAATTCAGTTGATACATGCATAGTTAGACTCTTGAAATCGAATTGTTACGAGCATATATTTGCAAGATGAATTAAGTCCATGATAACGATGATAGTAATAAATGATACTACTGGAAGGTAGAATAATCATTGACAATATTTGATCTTAATTACAATATTTACAATACTACGATATCATCTAAATATGAATGCATATTGTAACATTGTGCAAATAGAAGAATCAAGACTTCAGGTAGCTATGTTACGTATCATAGGTAGACAATAGGTATTATGGTCTGAGTTTTATATAACTGATGAATATAAAAGGAATCTCAAGTAAAAAAGGCTTGACAATTTCTGCTATATTGGGAGCTGGAATTTTATTGTCAGCTATATTTATAGCCTAGCCTGTAGCGTCTACCTGGGCCCAACAACTGGCAGGAAGCAATTGTAGTAGTAATAATAACAATGCATACTTGAATCAGTTAAGCACAATTCCTAAAATCAATGGTTAGGCAAACGTAGTAGAAAATATAAAGAATATGTTCAAAGAGAACACAAAAGTATCATTCACAGCAGCTTCTGAAACTGAACAAATGCAGATATCCAATGACACAATATTAGGTGGTCATCTTGGAGTAACACAAGGATATTTGACATATACATATTTTGTGGTAGATCCTAACAAGCAAACTGGATACAGGGTAATTATAGATGGTGGAAACGGTAAAGTGCTATACCTCACAAGGTCTTTCACTAGATCCTTTCAATCACCAACAAGGACCGCTAATGTTCTGACCATTTGGAGCTGGAGGATTTGAACAGTGGAATAATCTGCATGGACAATTTGGAGCTGGAGCAAGAGCAGGCGGTTTTTCGCTCTGAGATAGTTAGTCACCTCGGACCAATCACATCGTAGGTAGATAGATCGATAGATAGAGAAAATAGCAGATATGGTTGGCATTAATTCAAGTCATGAAGTCCATGCATACTTGCATTGATCGAGTGTGGTTCATTCTTGCAGATATTGATAAAGATCCCTATGTCTGGCCTAGTTTGAATACAATCACTAACATTAGTAAGAATGGCAACACTGTAAAAAGGGATGTTAAGATTGGCTTCAGAAATTCAAAGAGCTGCCAGACTGCGATGCTTAATCCCAGAAACTAAATAGAAGTATCGATGATTAGTGGTCCTATAATAGGTATCTGGAATATTTTATTGAATACATCTCCATGGATGATAAAAAACTAGAATCAATATTTTGTGAGACGTATATCTTTATAACATAGCAACTATAATAAAGAATATCAAGAAAGAAATAGATGAGGCATTAAACAGAATTTCCCAGGTAGTAGAATAATAAAAAATACCGCGTATCATCAACTAATCCCTCCCATCGCCAAGATAAGGATAATGATTTCTAAGATACTTGCAGTTGCTGCAATTAGGCTACTATTAGTAGCTACTCTACATACGTTTGATGCACTAGGTAGAGATAGATATGGATTTTTACCACTAATGATAAACAGCTTGGAATGTTGCTTGGCATATCCTCAATAGTGTTATTCTTTCCATGATTTGGGATTGATTCAGAACTCGAAATTAACGACGTCACTACTCATATTAGGCGGAATTCTTCTTGCAGGATCGAACTTAGTAGACCAAGTACAATCGGCACGATAGTTAAACCCAGTAGATGGACAATCCATTGGTGAAAAAGATATGAAATCAATACTAACTGAGAATAACTCTAATGCAGTAAAAATTCATGTTCTCAAAACTCCATCATCATCAAAATAAAATCATAACTGCAATAGTGGATGGGGAACTATGCTTAACTGTAGAAGAGATATTAAAGATCATGAAGATGAAAATGATTACTTTATTGAAGTGCTAGGACTTAACCTATTCCAACAACTAGTCAACAATATTATCATATGTTTCGGTATTTGTTGCACTATGGATACAAGCAGAATTGAGAGATAGGAGAAGACAATTGTATGATTAGTAGGATCGTAGTTCGTAGTAAAAGTGAACAACAAACTTGTAGTCAATTATCTATATATGATCTTATCATTTAATAGAATACAACGTGAACTATTTGTTTGATATGCACACCCTTCTAAATGTTAGGACACATATTGTACACCAATGGAAGTAACCTACCAATTAGGCCATAACTAATTCAAACCCAAGTGATAGGAGTGACATTATCCAGGAATAGCTTAGCGGAGGTAGAAGCAATGAAACAAATATTAGGCATGGTTATAGACGAAGAGCGATTAAGAGAGCGACAAAAAGAACAACAAATGAAGTTAGGATAGAAATAAAAGGTTACATTAGGAGGGCTGTATGATAACGCATTCTGAATTTGAAAATAACAGGATAAATCAAATAATCTTGGCAAGTGTAGGTCTTCAAATAGCTATTCGTGAGACAATCCGTGACTGACTACAATATGAGATAACTAACACTTGACAAGAAAAACAGAAAATATTATTTTGGATTAACAATGTTAATCGAGAGTTAATTATGGCGATCTTAAAATAATATATATGACAGTAAATCCTGTTCTTTCCCCTTGCTGTATTAGCAAAAGACATTATCTTAATCATACATATATCATTACAAAAGAAGGAAAGATATACGATTAAGTCATCCATCACATATTCAAGATTATTGTCGATGATGACAACGAACCTAGTTATATTTGATAACAAGAAATCGAGAAATGTATATACATCTTAGAAGCTGGCTCTTTCATTTGTATTACAGGATTAACTAATAGGTTAGTATGTATGAGAAATCCTTTCAAAAAATCAAGTAATAAGACGCCAGAAGGAGAGCCTCTTGAACGTGTAGGGTCAGGCTACTCTACTTGGACTAATAAGATAGTAATTATTGCAGCATTGGTTACATTTTTGGTTGTCATTTTAGTATTAACCGAATCCGTAGTTATAGTACAGGCAGGACATCGAGGGGTTGTTCTATACTTGGGCGCAGTTGAGAATAGAGTACTTGGAGAAGGGGTACATTTGATAGTACCATTTGCGGAACAAGTAGTACCAATGGAGGTTCGTACGTTGAAATACCAAGCTAATGCATCTGCTGCATCTAACGATTTACAACAAGTAGAAACTGTGATAGCATTGAATTACCATCTGAATCCAGCTGATGTAAATAAGATTTACCAGCAGTTGGGCCCAGACTATGCAGATAGAGTAATTGCACCTACAATACAAGAATCAGTTAAAGCAAGTGTGGCAAAATACAATGCTGAAGAGTTAAT